>CAZWQW010000001.1:0-12192 GCA_964635955.1 uncultured bacterium
CGACGCAATCGGCGTTGTTCAATACATCGTCGGTCAGCTCAACGGACGCCAATTCTCGATTGCCGATTTTTACGTTCGGAACATGCGGATCATTGTACGATACGTTGGCGAACTTCTTCCAGAGCTCGCGTATGATCGATAGAGACGGCGACTCTCTCGTATCGCTCACATCCTTCTTGTACGCCACGCCAAGAACAAGCACATTCGCGCCATTGAGACATTTCTTATGGCGATTGAGCGACACCGACACCTTCGTAAGAACGAAGTGCGGCATATGATCGTTGATATCACCCGCCAATTCGACGAAACGCGGCGTAAAGTTTACTTCCTTCGCTTTCCACGATAAATAAAACGGATCAATGGGAATGCAGTGTCCGCCGAGCCCCGGCCCCGGGTAGAACGGCATAAATCCGTAAGGTTTCGTGCTCGCCGCTTCGATAACTTCCCATATGTCGATATCCAGACGTTCGCAGAGCAGAGAAAGCTCATTGACAAGCGATACATTGACGAGGCGGAAGATGTTTTCCAGCAGTTTTTCCATCTCCGCAACTCGAGGTGATGATACGCGATGGATACTGCTATTGAACGTTGAATAGAGCTCCGCAGCCAGTTCGGTGCATTCCGGTGTTATACCACCTACAACCTTCGGCGTGTTTCGCGTTGTGAAATCTTTGCGTCCCGGATCTATTCGCTCCGGCGAAAACGCCAAAAAGAAGTCCTTCCCAACCTTCTTTCCATGTGCTTCAAGCCGAGGTAGCATGATTTCCTCGGTTGTTCCCGGATACGTCGTGCTCTCGAGAACGATCAGCTGCCCATCGCGAAGAGTCTTCGCAATGTTGTCCGCTGTCGTCGCGACGTAGGAAATATCGGGGACCTTGTTCTTGTCGAGCGGCGTGGGCACGCACACGCAAATTGCATCGCACCGCGCGAGGTCGGCGAGATTGTTTGTCGCACTGAGGCGCCCACTCTTAGCCAACGGACCAAGTCGCTCGGACGATACATCGGCGATGTATGACTCGCCCGCGTTTACCTGCGCAACCTTCTTCTCCTGCATGTCGAAGCCGAGTACCTGTAGACCGGCACCAGCGAACTCGACGGCAAGCGGCAAGCCGACGTACCCAAGTCCGACGACGCCCACAAGCGCTTTTCGATCGGCGATTAAGTCACGGGTAGACGGCATGCAGAATTATCTCCTTGAAATAGCACAGAAAGTCTCTGAGGAACTATGTGTTAGAAAAAGTAGACTATGGAAGCAGGTTACAGTCGCGACCGGAATCTTCCAGCTTGAAGATCACTCTCCCGATCCTCGTCCGGGACCATTTCATTTATCGCGCGATCAACTTCCTCCCACGTCAGGACACCTTCGATTTTTTTCATGATTGGTTCAATGAGATGCGTCCGACGTCCGACAGCGCGACTGACGTACGCGAGCTTTTCTTCGTCGGTCAAGATGAAGCGCACACCACCGGATTCCGCTTCACCTTCCTCTACCGCGACGATTTCATCGTCGACGCCGAGGTCAGCGAGGAATCGCGTAACCTCTTCACTCCGCTCCGCTGGTTGTTCTGCTGCCATCTCTTCGCGCGAAATGAAGAGATCCTGCAGTTCGAGCACAGCAATGCGCGATTTCTTCTCTGTCGCAGCGAGAACCTTTTCGAGACCTTCAGGAGTACCACATAACGCGACAAACGAGCGGGCGAGAGGTACCGGAGCTTCGATTGTTTCATCGTCGGCTGGGTGAATCCCGAGCACATCAAGTGCGCTCGTTAGATTAGAAAGTGCGACGAGATCACGGGAGCTGTGAAACTCTTTCGCGTCAACATCGCGGACGACCCGGCGGAAATCACCGAGAGCGATCGGTTTCTCGCCGCGGTCTTGCGCGAGATGCGTGAGTGCACGTACGAAGCGCTCTTCGATACCGAGGTGATTCGCGATAACAACCGCGTTTGCACTTGGTACCGACTCCTTTTTCGCGAATAGATTCGTATTCATGCAATCTATCGGCGACACAATCGCGTCGATTTGCAGCGTAAGAGCGCGATTTACGAGTTGACGTATCTCTTTTTTCGATAATACCATAGCAGCACGAAGCGCGGTATTCCACGATCCGGAGGCTTTTACTACGTCCTCATCGGAATACTGGAATCGCGTGTCCTTTGCACGTCGATCCAGTTCGCGTTTCCAAAAACTCTGCTCAACGGACCGCAAGATACGATGCACCATTGCCGGTGCAGATTGTGAGGCAAGATCCGCGAATCGAATTGGATCTTTCGTTCCACACAACGCCATTACGTACCGATCCGTTGCGCGTTCGATAGCGGAACGAATCTCTTGTTGAGCCTGCTCAATTGAAAGTGCTTCTGGATTCGTCATGTCGATCCTCAGCCTCCAAGAACCTTATCGAGTTCAGCGAGTGCGGAATCGGCGAACCCTCCTCCAACGCTCATTCCTTCGTCGTCCGCTCCTCCACCAGCGCTATACACCTCGGTAAGCTCCTTGACGGTTTTTTCAGCGAAAACCTTCACCATGCCGAGCGTCGTGCTTTTGGGGAAAATCGAAACGAGGATCACAATATCGCCAACCGCGTGGAGGTATAGATCGTTTGATTTCCCTTGAATATAGAATGCGTCGAATTCGGATTCGCCCATTTGACCGGCGATCTGCTGCGTCGACGCGAAATTCGCCGAGACAAGCGCACCGAACGATACTGGATCAATCGAGTCCGTTACACCCGCCTGATTCACGAGATGACCATCCGGATCGACGAGTAAAACAGTCTTGAGTCCCGCAACCTCAACGTACGTTGCGAGAGCTTTCTCTATGCGTTGCGTCTGTTCGGACGACAACGAACTTCCAGGTTTCGCCATAGGGGTTCACTCCATTCCGGCGGACGTATCGCCTTCGGTCGGCTACGCCCTACGGACGCGTTCCTTCCTTCTCGAGACGAACGAGCACAAGGCGGGAAATCGCGCGCAATGCATCGAATACCCCGCGTCCGTTCAATGCCTCCATCTCGAAGTTCGGCACTCCCCACGGATTCAGCTTCGCGTTGAGTTCTTCTACGCTCGACACGTTCGGGAGATCACGTTTGTTCCAACCGAGAACCAGCGGAATCTCAGCAATGTCCATCCCGTGTTCTTTGAGGTTGTCAGATAGATTTTGGAGGCTCTCGATGTTGTCCTCCATCCGGTCTACTTGACTGTCTGCGACGAAAACGACGCCATCGGCACCGCGAAGAACGAGTTTTCGCGTCGCATTGTAATACACCTGACCGGGCACCGTGTACAATTGGAATTTCGTTTTGAATCCCTTGATTGTCCCAAGATCCAACGGAAGCAGATCGAAGAAGAGCGTGCGGTCAGTCTTCGTAGCGAGGCTCGTAAGTTTACCGCGAGCTGAAGGTGGTACCTTTTGATGAATGATCTCGAGGTTTGTTGTTTTACCACTCATTCCCGGACCGTAGTAGACGATTTTACAATTGATCTCACGGTATCCGTAATTGATCGTCGCCATCGATGCTCCTCCCAACGACGCAGTTAACTTACCGTCTCAAGCGGAAACGGGCTCACCCGTCAACGCGTCGAATTCATCGCGAGCACCTCTGATGACATTCCACAACCTCGGCCAATCAGCATCGTCTCGCACTCGCACGAAAAGCCAACCGACATTCAACCAGGAAACGACGATCGCGTCGTTTTCGCTGTGTATGACTAACTCCAATGGACGAGTAAGCGTGAGATTCCGCAGCTGAGTCTTGAGGTTCGACGCGAACTGTGCCATGTAGGCGTTCCACAGATCATCGCCGATTGCCATATCGGCATCGTTCGCGTTCTCACTTCCGCCGCGCGAGGCTGCTATGAGGAGTCCTTCGCGATCGGAAACCGTCACTCGAATCACATCACGACTCAGTGCGATCTTTTCGACAATTTCTCCTATCACACCGTCTCCTCCGGCATCGCAACGACGACTTTAGCGCGCGCGAATGCCTCAGATGCGGCTGCTGGAGCCGCCACGAGCGCAGTCACCAAAAGCGCAGGCTCACTACCGTCACTCACGACCACCCACGCACCGTCTTCTGCCGCAACTTGCATCGATCGCACATTACCGATCGGTATCTGCTTATCGAGCTTCCGGACTTCATTCCATATCGCGTCGGTCCACTGCCCAAGCGAATCGGCGGACATCCGCGACCCTTTGGCCGCCATGCTCTTGACATCGCCGTCACTGACGACACACGCGGCAACGAGATGGGGTGAGTTATACAGCGCTTGTTTCGCGTCTTCCTTCGTCGTGGTTACCGAACAGTACGCTTCGATCCATTCTGGATCGGACGCCCCGTCTGCAAGTTCCGAAACGATTGCCTCGCGTGCGGTATCTGTATTACCGGTCACCAATGCATCGATCGCTGATACATGCTGTCCAAGCCGCTCGTCCGTTTCTGCAACCTTGCGCAAATCCGATTCAGAAAGCGACTTTCCACGGGCGAGTTGAGCAATCGAGCTACCAACTTCCTTCCACACTGCATCAGGGGAGTCGTCGGGCCACGATTCGAGCGTCGCGTCGAATGAGTCCCAATCGCCTCGCTCGATCGCTTCTTTCAGCGCAAGCACACGTTCTTCGGCTGAGACCGTCATTACCGCGCTCCTTCCGGTATCCGCGTAACCGGTGCCCAGTCGTCTGCTTTCAGGAATCCTCTGGACACAATCGATTCTTTCGCACGGTTCGCGTCGTCTCGGGTCGTGTAGCGCCCGACGCCGAGTCGATACCACTGTTCTCCGGTCTGCGGATTTACCCACGACCAAACCATGATGTGATCGTACCCGCGTTGACGCCATGTATCGCGCCCCCGGTCAGCCGATTCCATCGACCGGTATGACGACGCGTGCACGGTATACTGTCCTGATGGCGTGCTCGGGACCACTGCCGTAGTCGGCACACGCGGCGGAGGAGTAACCGCTGCCGGACGAGTCGGAGCGGGTGGAGGTGTAACAGGCGCTGGCGCTGGAGGTGGAGTAGGTGCCGACGGTGGCGTTACCGGGGCGGGAGGCGGTTCCGGCACTGCAGCCGTCTCAACGGGCTCCATCGGCAATTCGGTAGGCTCTTCCATCACGAAGTCGACCGGTGTCGTGTCGGTTGTCTCATCTGACGACGGCCCGAATATTCCGTATCCGAGAACACCGAGGATGACAACTGCCACTGCGATACCAATAATACGGCGACGTTTCTGGCGCGCCTTCATCTCAGCAATCAGTTGCTCGAGCTCATCGTGATCGTCTGTCGATTGCGTTGGCGCGGCGACGGGCACCTGCTCAGTCTCGACACCTTCTTCAGCCTTCACTTCTTCGCCCTCGGGCGGTACCGCTTCTTCTTCGGGCATAGCCTTCTCTTCTGTTTCCTCCGTCGCAAGCACGGCGGAAGCGATGAGATCGTCGATCGATTCTTCGGCAACCTCGGGTTCGGTCTCGGATTTCTCGTCGGTCTCGAGCTCAAGCGACAACAGCTCACCAACATCGGGAATCTCTGGTTCGGAAACGGGTGCAGCTTCCTCTGGCTCGACTACGACGAAATCTTCCTCGATATCTGCAGTAAGCGCTGGCTCTTCTGTGGCTTCTTCGACAGGTTTCGCTATCGCCTCACGACTTTCAACAGGCGTCGGAGCACCAAGAGCAAGCGACAAACGGCTCACATAGTGCAACGCGGCAAGACGAGCGAGCTGCTTCGCTATGCCAGCGGTCTGTTCAGATGACTGCGCTTCACCTTCATCCGCTGTCGCCGCAACAGCCCCGGCTGCCGCACCGATTTCCGGTCCAATCGTATCGTCTTCAGTCGCTTTCGGGTCGGATATTTCCGCTTCCGATTTCTCCCCTTCGGTCATGCCGAGCGCGGAAAACGCCTCATCGATGGATTCCGACGAGAACATGCCTTCCTCAACCTTCTCGGCATCCGACGGAGCAGATTCGGTTGAATCAGGCGAAGTCGCAGGAGATTCTTCTTCTTTCGCCTCGTCGCCGGTAAACGACTCGTCAAAAAGCCAACTTCCGGACTCCTCAGATTTCGCCTCGGATACCGCCGGTACTTCCTCTGACTCTTGTACTGACGCATCGGCGGTTTCGGCGCTCGCTTTTTCTTCGTCAAGCGTCCCATCAAAGAGCCAACTGCCCTCTTCTTCGACAGCGGCTTTATCGGCAGACTCCTTTGACTTTTTTGTTGGAGGTGGTGTTTCAGAGGATGATGGTGGCGGGGGAGCCTCGACGGCAGATTCCGTGGCTTCCGCGTTTTCGTCGACGAGTTCAGGCGATAAATCGGCGAGGAGCTCATCTAAGATCGCGGTATCGTCGATTTCATCGAGTTCTTTTTCAATGTCCTCGGATAATTCGCGATCCTCGCGTGCGTTCTCTGGCGTTTCACGTTCAGCGGGTACGTCATTCCGCTTCTTGGGCTTATCCATCGGAGTATCCAGCCGTTTATGCTCGACTACTGTCGCCTTCCGGTGGCGAATTCGGATCCGGAAACGACCTGAATCGAGTCAGTATCGCACGTTCGCTTCTATCGGAATATACGGATATCTGTTCGTTGTACGAACTCGACGTGTAATGTAAAGTCTACGCGCGCCTGAGTCTACCGTCAAACCGCGAGATCTCAGACGTTTTTGCGAGATTGTCCCCGTGAGCCACTTTCCAGCGAACGCGGATTCTATTCTCTTGAATACACCGAAGCTTACCATACGTCAAGAGAGCCCGCACCATGCGCGCGTAAAGAGCAAACGCCTCACACCTGCGTATGCTGGAATGAGGCGCTCTTCCCATTATCGACTTAACGTAGCGTCAGACATTCCGGGAAACTGCCGCGCGTTTGAGCTCCGAAAGATGCCCGGTGATATCGATCTCCTTGGGACACGCCTCTACACAGTTGAAAATCGTATGACACCGCCAAATACCCTCCGGTGAATCGATGATTTCCAACCGTTCGTCGGCCGCCTGATCGCGTGTATCGAAGACAAAGCGATTTGCCTTCAATAACGCAGCAGGTCCGAGAAAATTTTCGTTCGTCCACGTACTCGGGCAACTCGTCGTGCAACACGCGCACAGTATGCATTTCGCCGCTTCGAAGAGCCGCTCTGCGTCTTTTGCAGACTGTAAGCGTTCATGCGGAGGCGGCGGACTTTCGTTGATCAGATATGGCTTTACCGTCTCGAGTTTCGCGTAGAATGACGTCATATCGACGACGAGGTCTTTGATCACCTTCATCGACGGAAGCGGCTCGACCTTGATCGGTTTCTTGTATTTCAAATCCTGCAACAACACGCTGCATGCGAGCATATTTCGATTATTTACGTGCATCGCACACGACCCACAAATCCCGTGCGCACACGAGCGTCGGAATGCGAGTGAGCCGTCCTGTTCCCATTTTATCCGGTGTAGGATATCGAGCACGGTGTCCGTCAGCGACACGTTCTCCACAACGTACTCGCGCATGACCGGCACCGGGTTCTTTTCCGGATCGAAGCGTTGTATGCGAAATGTTACGTTCATTGATCTATCCCCATCCCTCAGTCGCGAATTCCGTTATACAAACGACGGTATCTCAGTACGTGCGCGGCTTCGGTTTGAAGTGCTCCGCATCGCCGTCGTCTTTCCACAACTTGAGGTTTACGTCCTTGTATGCAAACTTCGTCTCTCCCGATTCACTTCGGTGGATCAGGGTGTGCTTCAACCACTCGTCGTCTCGACGCTCTGGATAATCTTCGCGACTGTGCGCACCTCGACTTTCGGTGCGGTTCAGTGCGCTCCGTGCAATCGCGTCTGCGATGTTGACGAGGCTGTCCAACTCAAACGCCTCGGTCAGTTCCGTATTGAATACCGGACTGTCATCATGGACTTTCGTTCGAAGGCATCGCTGTTTCAGTTCATCGAGTTTTTCAATCGCAACCTTGAGATCAGCCTCGTTGCGAAACTCGCCGACGTTTTTTGTCATCAACTCTTGAAGCTCCGCACGAAGTTTCGGTACCGATTCGTCACCGTTACCACGAATCAGCTCCTCTGTACGACTACGTGTTCGCTCTTCGACGCCAATCGGAATCGGGGCAAAGTCGGCTCCAGAGTTCAGGTATTCCGCGATCGCCTTCCCGCCTCGACGACCAAACACAATGATATCGAGTAAGCTATTCGTTCCGAGCCGATTCGCGCCATGCACCGATACGCACGCCGTTTCACCGGCAGCATACAGTCCCTCGATTATGTCGCCGTTCGCGTTTGCGAGCACCTCGGCATCCGCATTCGTCGGAATACCGCCCATCGCGTAGTGGCAGGTTGGTGTGACGGGTATCGGCTCGCGGAGCGGCTCGACACCGAGATACGTTCGTGCAAAACCGGTAATCTCGGGTAGCTTATGATTGATTACGTCCTCGCCAAGATGAGTGAGGTCGAGATGCACGTATTGCGTGCCGTCCGGCGCGTGGATACCACGACCCTCGCGGATCTCGGTGACAATCGAACGAGAAACCATATCGCGAGGAGCGAGGTCTTTGACGCTCGGTGCGTAGCTTTCCATGAACGCCTCGCCGTCCTTGTTCCGCAGGATTCCACCTTCTCCGCGAGCGGCCTCCGATACGAGGATTCCGAGTTTCCACAATCCCGTCGGATGGAACTGAACGAACTCCATATCCTCAAGTGGGATTCCTGCCTGCCACGCGAGCCACATCCCGTCACCGGTACCCGCGTGGGCGTTTGACGTAATCCGGTACGCGCGTCCGAAGCCGCCTGTAGCGATAAGAATCGCCTTTGCGTGGAATACGTGCAGCTCCTGATCGAGCATGTTGATTGCGACGAGACCGACGGCTTTCCCATCGCGAACGATCAGATCGGTAAGGTGATACTCGTGAAAGAAGTTGACGTGCTGCTTGAGGCAGTTCTCGAAAAGCGTATGCTGCATGACCAGACCGGTTCGATCAGCAGAGTAACACGCTCGACGCACCGGCGAGTCGCCGTAATCCCGTGTGTGACCACCGAAACGTCGCTGTGCGATTTTTCCTGCCGGAGTCCGGGAAAACGGAAGTCCCATATGTTCGAGCTCGATAATCGCGCGTGGAGCGTCCTCGCACATAATCTCGATCGCGTCTTGATCACCGAGGTAATCCGACCCTTTGACCGTATCGTATACGTGCCAGATCGGCTTATCCTCTTCCTCGTTCGAGAGCGCGGCGCAAACGCCTCCTTGCGCGGTTCCCGTATGCGAACGTGACGCAAACACCTTCGTCAACACCGCGCACGAATATTCGCGGGGTACTTCGAGTGCGGCACGAAGTCCCGCTCCGCCTGCGCCAACAATGACCACGTCGAATCTATGAACGTGCGCCACGATATACGTCCTTCCTCTATTTACACCGCCACTCGGCGTATCTCACAATCAAAACGAAAGTATTGTCGTGTAACCCATGATACCGAACGCGACGCCTGCTACAACGAGAAGTCCGGAGAGAACCAGTCTCAAAATGCCCGGTATTGCGTAATCGCGGATGACACCCCAGACGCCAATCAAACCGTGCCAGAGGCCCAGTGTGAGCATGGTCAGATCCAGTGTCTTCCACCAAGGACCCCAGATAGGGTCGGTCAACGCGGCGTAAACAGACGCAAACGTGTGTCCTCGGTCGAGATCAATGTGCATGAGCACGTAATGGAAGATGACCAGTGCAACGAGGACAAGCCCGCTGATACGCATGAAGAACCATGAGAACGATCCCGACTTGCTTGATGTATGGTAATGCAGCGACATGTCTGTCTCCTGTCAGCCAAGGAATACGTACGCGAGCATGAGCCATCCCATTACGAGGAACAGTACCGCTCCGGTGATTGAGAGGATCCAGAAAAGCTCTTTGTGGTATTTCGATCCGTCTGCAAGATCGACGACCGCGATTCGGATTCCGTTGAACGCGTGGAAGAGAACGACAGAGAACAAAGCCCACTCAAGCACGAGGAAGATTCCCGACGCGTATGGAGCAACATAATCAGTCCATGGGTGCGCTTCGATGGGCGTATCCGGTGGTAAATCGGCCATCGATACTTGAAGACCTTTGAGTGAGTAGATATGCATGAAGAGGTAACCGATCAACGCAAGGCCGGACAACCGATGTAGAATAAACGCCCAGCTTCCCGTGAAACGATGGTAGGTAGCGTAGAGTCTCGCCCAGGACATACGGCCCCTTCTCCCTGAGTGTGTGGATATGCCTGAGAACGCGTGTCTCGGAATTATTTAGGTGCGTCAATCAGCATAATGTCGATACGGTTTTATGGAAAACGTATCCGTCGAGCGGCGGTATTGTCTGAATATAGGCAAACCGACAATCGAATTCAACGAGTTACGGTTACTCGGAAATGCGAAGTGTCCCGAACAGATTGACACCCCCAATGATTTTGGCTACTATACGATTGATACGCTTTTGACATACACCATTTACCTGCTGATGCGTACTCCATGGCGACACCGTATGTAGAAGAAGGTCCGGACGGTTTGGTCTTCGTCGACGAGAATGGTCGTCGACACCCTGCCTACCTCATGAAACAAGCACTCGAAAAAGCCGATATCAGTGAATCGACGTTCTATCGTTGGATTCGATCGGGACGGGTTCCGGACGTAAAATTGCGAAATCGCGCCAACTGGCGCATTTTTACCGACGAAGATATCGCTCGATTGAAGCGCGAAAACGACCGTTCGCAACGATAGTAGATACAATCGTCATCTGATTTCGTCCGTAATCACTCCGCCTTTCCGGAAACCGAGGATTCGGAACCCGCTCATGCCGCTCATCGCCCTCGTTGTCATCGCACTCCTCGGCGTGACATGTCCCGTCTCCGCCTCCCAACCCGACAGTCTTATCGCGAAGGCTTACACGACGGTTTCTGTAGGTAACGCGTCGGTGAGTTCGCGAGTGACCGAGGTTGGCGATACTGTGGGAGTTCCGTTCAACTACCAAATCGGATTCGGCATAAACGGTTCTTACGGGAAATTCGTGTTTTCGTCTGACTATCAGTACGAGCGGGTAAACGGGTTGAATTACGTCAATATCGAGTATACCGGGCGGTATACGGAACAAGCGTATGAAGTCGGTGCGCGATATCGCGAGATCGAACGCGAGGCGGGTCTCTACATTCTTAGTGTGTATGCCGAAGGGAAGATTCTTGGGTGGTTCGGTGTTGGGATAACGCGCCAGCATTTCGAGCCGTGGCTCGGCGACGCCGCGACGATGGCACGTTTTTCACTTTCGAAAAATACCTTCGATATCTGGCGACTCTTAATGACGATTCGGGCGGAGTACGAAACGAAACCCGGAATCCATAGACAATACTTCTATATCGATATTCGAAACTTTCGGCACGGACGGTTCGCGCTTGTTCCGGTGTACCGTTTCGAGCGAGTCGCTCGCGACGATCAAGCAAACCTCGTGGCTTACCAAGGCCAAATTCGCCTGACCATAAACCTCGATTGACACTTTCTACGCTGCGGGTGGAACGAGCAGAATCATCAGAAGCGACGAGAAGAACAGAATCGTCGACACTGCCAGAACAAACGCAAGAATCGCGTTCTCAAGCAACGTTCCACGCCCCACGTAGTCGCCTCCCATCTGTCTCAGACGAATCGAGTTCCGATTTCAACCCGCGCCCCGCGCAACCACGCATCGCCGAGCATCGGCTTTTTGCCGGGTGGGTGTACGATCGTAAGCCACACTGCACCGTCACCGGTTCGGACCGCGATACCACGCTTTGAATCCGCGAACACGATCGTTCCCGGTTCAACTGCAGCATTTCGTTCATCTGCATCGGCGATATCAACCCGGTTAATGCCGAAGCGAACACCGTCGAGTGTCGTCCATGCGCCGGGTGCCGGTGTCGTACCCCGTACGAGATTCCGTATCCGTTCGGAAGACTGCGACCAGTCGATCCTTGCGTCGTCGCGGGTCAATTTTCTCGCCGAGGAAGCGTTATCCTCGTCTTGTGGGACACCGACCGCGCGACCTTTTGCGATATCGTCGACCGCGCGAACGACCTCTTCTGCACCGATATGCTTCAGGCGATCGTACAGTTCGCCGTATGTTTCGTCGTCGCGAATCGAAACAGCCTTCCGGCGAATAATCCTGCCCGTATCGACACGAGGCTCGAGAAAGAACACGGATACGCCCGTCTCTTTTTCGCCATTGAT
>CAZWQW010000001.1:12292-20503 GCA_964635955.1 uncultured bacterium
GCATGGCAATATCAGGCGGCCACTCGGTTTTTCTTCTGCGAGCGGGAGAGCTGCTTCAGTTGTTTCCCGAGAAGCCTTCGACGAACGGGATTGATGCGGTCGACAAAGAGGATGCCATCGAGGTGGTCGTTTTCGTGCTGAATGACTCGCGCGAGCATGCCGCCGACTTCAGCAGTATGGCGTTCGCCATGCAAATCGGTGAAATCGACGGTGAGAGTACGAGGGCGCTCTACATCGGCACGGATGTCAGGTAGACTCAGGCACCCTTCTTCGATTAGCACTCGATCGTCACTTTTCTCACGAAGAACCGGATTGATGAACGCAACGAATTCCTGCGTATCGCTTTCCGACTCTCCGAGATGAGGATCGACGATGAACAGACGCACCGATTTACCAACCTGCGGAGCCGCAAGCCCGATACCCGGTGCGTCAAACATGGTTACGGCCATATCGTCGACAAGCTTCCGAATCTCATCGGTTATCTCGCCGATTGGAGCAGCCTTTTTCCGTAGGATCGGATCGCCGTAGATACGAATCGGTAGAATCGCCATTTCAACCGATTACCCTTCTTCACTCTCCGAATCGCCGCCCTTTGAAGCAACGATCGCGCCGACCGAACTGCGTTGCACTTCGATCTTCACGTTATCGGCGACACGCAGAATGACGGTATTGTCTTTTACTTGCTGAATCTCACCGTAGATTCCGCCGGTCGTGACAATACGGTCGCCCTTCTTCAGGGCTTTGAGCATGCGGTCCTTTTCCTTCTGCTTCTTCTGAGCCGGCCGGATCATGAAGAGGTAGAGAACCGCAACCATGAGCAGTAAGGGAACGAAAAGCGCAAAACCGCCGCCTTCTGCCTGCCCACCCGGCGATGGCCCCATCGCGAGAGCGTTTGTTGCTGTCAAAAGGAGGATCGCGCCGATTCGTTTCACTGAGTGTTGCATCCGTAATCTCTTTCGAAGTCTTTACGCCAAGTGTCAAAACGTCTGTGCACAATCGCTTCACGCATTTCGGCTACAAGCCGTAGATAAAACGTAATGTTGTGAAGCGTGCAAAGCCGCATCCCAAGGATTTCGTTTGTTCGGATTAGGTGATGAACGTACGCACGCGTGTATTGCGAACACGCTTCGCACGGACATCCGTCCTCGATTGGACCGGTTTCTTCGGCGAATCGTGAGCCTTTGAGACTCAATACCCCGTTTCGTGTAAAAACCTGACCGCGTCGACCGTTACGCGTGGGAATCACGCAATCAAACATATCGATTCCGCGCGCGACACCGTCAACGATATCCTCTGGATATCCAACACCCATAAGGTAGCGCGGCTTGTCCCGAGGCAACAAGGGCACGGTCGCTTCCAGCATCTCCCACATCAGGTGCTTCGGTTCGCCAACAGACAGCCCACCAATGGCGTACCCGGGAAAGTCGAGCTGCGTCAGTAATCGAGCCTGCTCACTACGCAGCCACGCCGACACACCGCCTTGGAGAATGCCGAACAACGCTGGCGGAAGTCGGTCGGAGCGTTGGGTTGACAGTTGTTCGTGCGCGAGGAGAGAACGAGCCGCCCATCTCACAGTCCTGTTCGACGCCTCGACGAGCTCAGCGCTCGTCGACGGATACGGCGGACACTGATCGAACGCCATGATGATGTCCGCGCCGAGTTGGTGTTGGACTTCGATGGAGCGTTCCGGTGTGAGCAGATAGAGCGTTCCGTCGTGATGACTCCGAAACGTCACACCGTTCTCGGTGATGGTATTCAGCTCGCCGAGGCTGAACACTTGAAACCCACCGCTATCGGTCAGGATACTGCGGTCCCATCCCATAAAACCGTGGAGTCCGCCGAAACGTTCGACACGAAGGGGATCGGACCGGATCATAAGATGATACGTATTGGCGAGGATAATTTCCGCACCAGCAGAACGCAGATCGTTCTGAGAAAGCGCTTTCACGGTCGCCTGTGTTCCGACAGGCATAAACATTGGTGTGGGAAAACTACCGTGGCGCGTTCGGACAGTGCCCGCGCGCGCATCGCCGTCAGACGCGGCTAACGTAAACTCGAGGGTATGCACAAAACCTCCGGCGCAACGAGGCGCGCCGCTATCGAAAGTCCGATGTGTACGCGTACGACAGACCTCAAACATCCACGTCCTGATCGCGGTCGTCAAGGCGGTTGATAGGATGTCGGCGGGTTGTATAGAGGCCTGATCTTGTGAATCGGTACCGTGTGTAGTACCATCCGTCCGAACACAACGCATTTTATGTAACAAAGGGGTCATCGTCACTTATTCAGAAACGACCGTCACGTTTACGCGGTGGATATGCACACGAGGGAGGACCACCACATGGTCGCCGAGGGAGAACCGATCAAAAAAATAACCGAAGACGAGGGTGTAAGTCTCGGTGATAAGAATCTCATGCGGCTTCTCGACCGCATCGTTGCAGAGATTCGGAGCTTCGCCGAAACGAAGGCGGCTGAGATCAAGCGGCTCTCCGATATCGGGATAGCGCTATCAGCAGAGCGCAATCTCAATCGCCTGCTCGAGCGAATTGTTGACGAGGCTCGTCGTTTTACAAACGCAGATGCCGGTACGCTCTACATGGTGCAAACGAATGCGGAATCCAACGATCCGGAACTGCGATTCGAAATACTGCACAACGACACCATGGAAACTCGCATGGGTGGTACCAGTGGAAAGCCTGCCTCCCTGCCGCCGGTACCCATGGTAAAGAACGGCGCGCCGAACACAAATAATGTGTCCGCATACGTTGCAAACACCGGTGAGTCGGTCGATATCCCCGATGTGTACGAAGCAGAAGGATTCGACTTCACCGGCACGCGTGCGTACGACAAGATGACCGGTTACCGCACGAAGTCCATGCTTGTCGCGCCGATGCGGAATCACGAGAACGAGATCATCGGCGTTCTGCAGCTCATCAACGCGCAGGATCCGACCTCACGCGAAGTCGTCCGTTTCTCCGAGGAATATGAAGACCTCATCAAAAGCCTTGCGTCACAAGCCGCGATCGCGATCACGAACGCGAAGCTCATTGAAGACCTTCAGGAGATGTTCGAGTCGTTGATCAAACTGGTTGCTACCGCGATTGACGAAAAATCTCCATACACAGGCGGTCACATTCAACGTGTTGCCGGGCTTACGGTAAAAATCGCCGAAACGATCAACGAGATGGACGAAGGACCGTACGCTGATGTCCATTTCTCACCGGACGAGATGAATGAGATCCGGATTGCTGCGTGGTTGCACGACATCGGCAAGATCACGACGCCCGAGTTCGTTGTCGATAAATCGACCAAGCTCGAGACCATCTTCGATCGCGTCGATCTCGTAAAAACGCGATTTGGTTTAGTACGCGAAGCGATTGAGAAGGAAGCGCTCGAACGTAAACTCGCCATCGTTGCCGCGGCAAAGGGCGATCCCGACGAGGATCGTCTCGCGCAGATCGATCGCGAATTGAGCGACCAACTCAGTGAACTCGATGACGATTTGAACTTCATCGTCGCGTCGAACACCGGCGGTGAGTTCCTCAAAGACGACGCGATCGAACGGCTTGAACGTATCGCTGAAAAGAAGTTTTTCCTCCATGGCGAAGAGCATCCGTTTCTTACGGAGGACGAACTCAAGAACCTTAGCATACGGAAGGGTACGCTCACAAACGAAGAGCGTCAGATCATCAACAATCACGTGGTTGCTACGATCAAGATGCTCAGCGAGATTCCGTTCCCGAAGAAACTCGGGCGTGTCGTGGAGTTTGCCGGCGGGCATCACGAGAAGCTCAACGGAACAGGATATCCGAACGGGCTATCGGCGGACGACCTCGCGTTGCAGTCACGTATCCTGTGCCTCGCCGACGTCTGCGAAGCGCTCACGGCACGCGACCGTCCGTATAAACCCGCGATGCCGAAAGAGCGTGCATTCCAGATTCTCGGATTCATGGTAAAAGACGGCGAGATCGATCCGGACCTTCTCAAACTCTTCCTCGATACAAACGTCTACGACCGCTTTATAGAGGAATCCGTAGAAAAAGCGCCGGAAGCGGAAGCTGTGAAAACCACCGCGTAGAATAACTCATTACGAAACAAACGAGTGGTCGGTCGAAATCCTTTCAATCTCGACCGGCCACTTTCGCGTACATATGCGATTACGGGCCGTACGTGTTTGGATTCGCGACCCAAACCCGTATTCATCTATAAAGAAACATCGCGTATCACGTTCACCAAATGGAGGAACACATGTCATTACCTCGTCTTGGGTTTATCGGTCTCGGGATTATGGGTCGACCGATGACGAAAAACCTTCTGAAAGCAGGTTACGAAGTTACCGTATGGAACCGTAGTGAACCCGGAATCGCCGATGTCGAGAAGGCAGGGGCGAAACGTGCATCGTCACCAGCGGATGTAGCGTCGAAAGCGGATGTTGTTCTCTCGTGTGTAACCGATTCGCCCGATGTGGAACAAGTGTATCTCGGCAAAAACGGTGTTATCGAAAATATCCGCGAAGGAATGATTTGCATCGATCACAGTACAATCAGCCCGACCGTCGCGCAAAGCGTCGCATCGAAGCTCACCGAGAAAGGCGCACAGATGCTGGATGCACCCGTATCGGGTGGCGAAATCGGCGCTATTGAGGCGCGGTTATCGATTATGGTAGGCGGAGACGAAGCGACGTTCGAATCGGTTAAGCCGATTCTCGAAGCGATGGGGAAGCGAATCACCTACATCGGATCGAGCGGAGCGGGGCAGACGACGAAACTCTGCAATCAAATCGCGGGTGCACTAAACAATTTGGCGGCGGCGGAAGCAATGATACTCGCCGCAAAATCCGGCGTGAATCTCGAACGGATGCTCGAAGCCATATCTGGCGGTGCTGCCGGGTCGTGGGTACTCGATAACCTCGCGCCGAAAGTCCTCAAGCGAAACTTCGATCCTGGGTTCATGGTGAAGTTACAGCAGAAGGACATGCGCCTCGTTATCGATGCAGCAAAGAACGTAAAAGCGGCGCTCCCGGGAAGCGTACTCGTAAATCAACTCTTTCAAGCTGTCGAGTCACGCGGACTCGGTGACGAAGGCGTACAGGCTCTTGTGAAATCGCTCGAATGGTTAAATGATACGGAAGTGAAAGCCTCCGAATAGACGCGCTATCGCGACGAAAAGGAGCACGTACGAATCGAGATTGTAAAATATTATGAACATATTCTCGATTTAATTCGCCCGGACCTCTTGACAGGGTCCGGGTTTTTTGTATCCTCATTATGAGCATATGACCATAACGAATCCCGATGGATTGAGAACGATGCCCAGACCAAAACGTATACGACAAGTTGCAACGCAACCGAGAACGGACTATTTCAAACCGCGCGGTATCCTGTTACGGGAACTGTCGGAAGTCGTTCTTGCGATAGAAGAACTCGAAGCGCTTCGGTTAGCTGATCTTGACGATCTCGATCAAGCAGCCGGTGCGGAGCGGATGGATGTATCTCGCCCAACTTTTGCACGCATCCTCCACGAGGCGAGACAAAAGGTCGCAGACGCATTGGTAAACGGAAAAGCGTTACGTATTGAAGGCGGAGCGTTCGAGGTTGCGCTGCGGGTGTTCCGTTGTGCCGCGTGCGACAAAGAATGGACCATGCCATTCGGAACAGGTCGGCCGGATCGATGCAACGCGTGCGGATCAGTGAACATATCGCGCATGGATGGACAGCGGAGTGGTGCCGGTCCTGGTAGGCACGGTTTCGGCCTCGGACATGGCAGAAAGAGAGGTGCGTAATGTATTGGATCAAACGAGAGCTCTGCACGGGCTGCCTCGATTGTCTCGACGCGTGTAACGTGGTCGGAGCGCTTGTCGTGCACCACGGCTTGCCCGCAATCGACGCGACGCGTTGTGCAAGTTGCGGCGCTTGCGCAAGGGCATGTCCGGTCGGAGCGATTGTCGCGGTGCCAACGGACACGCCGAGTCGACACAAACCGGTCGAAACACTCGAAATCGATGCGCCGTCACATTCCGAGCCGATCGCGTCCCGCGAGATTGTTTCACACGTAGATCAAGCTTCAGTCGAAGTGCGCACTGGACATACGTCCGTACCAATGACGAAACGAGATCGTCTCGCTGAAATCGGGATCACGCCTGAACGCACGGTACAAGTTCTCAAAGCGATTGGGACCGTCGGCGGGACGATAATCGCCGCACTTGCGTCGCAACATCGAAGTATTCTCACAGATCGTGTTCGGGACGGCGCCGGTGCTCCAACGCGATTGGGAGGCGATTGGCGCGGTCACCGTCGGCGTGGTCGTCGACGTGGAATGAGATGACAACGCAGCGTGTTTACGAGCACATTCTATTCACGAGTTTCACACACTTACAAAAGGACACTGTTATGATTGTTGCAGTACCTGCGGCGGAATCTACCGGACTGGACAGTGCCGTTTCGGCGCACTTCGGACGAGCACCATGGTATGCGCTTATCAACACTGAAACCGGCGAAGTGAAATCCGTACAGAACGGCGGATCGCACTTCGGGGGACCTCAACTCGCGCCAGAGTTTCTTCGTGATAATGGCGCGGAAGCGATTCTCTGCGCCGGTCTGGGAACTCGAGCGATCATGTTGTGCAGCGAGTTCGGTATCCCGGCGTACGTCGGCGATCAGCAAACCGTTGGCGAGCTTGTCGAAGCGTTCAAGAACGATCAGCTTCGTTGCGCAAATCCGGAAGACGGATGCGGCGAAGGACACGAACACTAAACCACGACGCGTTTAACTAACGCGATTGAGAGGTATGAGATGAAAGTAGCAGTAACCAGCACAGGCGAAACACTCGACGCCGCGCTCGACGCCCGATTCGGTCGGTGCGGATGGTTCGTGATCGTCGACATGGACACGAACGAAGTACAAGCAATCAAGAACGAGCCGGGAGCCAGCGGTGCCGGTTCTGGCGCTGCAGCGGTTCTCGCACGTAACAACGCGGAAGTTGTTATCACCGGCCACATTGGTCCGAACGCCGCGCGGGCACTTCAGCAGCTCGGTATTCGCGTGTTCCGTTGTCAAGGCGCGTGCGTCGGTGACGCAATCGAAGCGTATGCCGGTGGCGAGTGCCACGAAATCGATAACGCCGACGTCGCTTCCCACACCGGCCTCGGAATGGGACCGGGTGCACAGCCTTCCGGTGGCGGACTCGGAGGAGGCGGCGGATTAGGTGGCGGGACCGGTCTCGGTGGTGGTCGCCTCGGCGGAGGCGGTGGATCCGGACGCGGCGGTGGCATGGGCGGCGGGTCCGGTCGTGGCGGTGGCATGGGTGGTGGTCGCGGTAGTGGCGGCGGTCGTGGAAAAGGTGGCGGGAGAGGCGGTTCCCGGTGATTGTCAGCGTCGCCAGCGGAAAAGGTGGCACGGGAAAAACGACGATCGCGGTTGCGTTCGCCCGTGCCGCCGGCGACTCCGCGTATGTGGACTGTGATGTCGAAGCGCCAAATGGGGCGCTTCTATTGAATCCCGAAATCGAACATACGGAAGAAGTACTCCGAACCGTCGCGCGCATCGACAACGAGAAGTGCACCTTCTGTGGCATCTGTGCCGACGCATGTGTCTTCAACGCGATCGCTATAGCGCCGG
Organism: uncultured bacterium; assembly: GCA_964635955.1. GTDB lineage: Bacteria > Latescibacterota > MWCZ01 > MWCZ01 > MWCZ01 > CAZWQW01. The sequence continues at coordinate 19,909 of CAZWQW010000001.1, forward strand.
CGACTCGTCGAACCGCTGTGTTCGACGATCTCTGCAACGGTTGTGGTGTCTGCTCGTTTGTATGCCCGGAAGATGCAATCAGCGAACTATCACTTCGAGCGGGCGTCGTCAGTGACGGGACAGCAGGCGAGCAAGCATTCCGCGAAGGCTGTATGGACGCGTCAGCACCACATGCTCATCCGACGCTCGAAGCAACACTCGAAACCCTTCCCGACAAGCCGATTGTTGTGCTCGATTCCGAACCCGGTGTGACTGCTCGTGTTGCCTCGATCGTACGCAGCAGCGATGTTTGCGTTCTCGTGACAGAGCCAACGCCCTACGGACTGCACGACATGAAGCGCGCTGTCGAACTCGTGCGCTCTGCGCAGATTCCCATGGGAGTTGTCATTAACCGATCCGATGTCGGAGACTCGTCAGCCGTCGACTACTGTCGTGAAGAGGGCATACCGGTTCTTCTGGAGATTCCGTTCGATCGCAGAATCGCCATGGGATACGCCGAAGGACGCGAGTTGTTCAGCGTTCGACCCGATCTCCATTCCAAGTTCGAACAGATGATCGAAACACTGCGCGACCTCTCGCAACAACGGGAGGTAGT
>CAZWQW010000001.1:20603-23292 GCA_964635955.1 uncultured bacterium
ACGCTCTGTAAACTCGGATGTCCGGAATCCGCGATCGACATGGTGAGTCGAGTGACTGGCGAGTGGTTCTCAAGCGATACGCAATACGGGCCATTCGTAAGCGCTCGCCTCGATGTCGGTGAAGGCAACTCCGGGGCACTCGTGACACAGGTGCGACGCGTCGCAGAGGAACTCGGCGAAGAGGGTAACCGCGACCTGATGCTTATCGATGGGCCGCCCGGAATAGGTTGCCAAACGATAGCCGCGATCACCGGTGTAGATCTCGCCGTCATCGTCACCGAACCGTCGAAGTCCGGTATCCACGATCTTGAGCGCATCGCGGCAGTATGCACTCGACTCGGTGTCCCGGCAGTGACCATTATCAACAAGGAATCGCTTGCACCGGCAGTAGCAGATACCGTTCGCGCAGCTGCTGAACGAGCCGGCGTACCGGTTATCGGGAGTATCCCGTTCTTTCCCGAATTGCCGCGTGCGCTTGCATCGGGTCGTTTGCTCGAATCACCACCGACAGGCGTTCATTCCGTAATGGCTGTGCTCTGGTCGCGTGTGCGGTCGCATCTCGAAACGGTTTATCAGAACGCATAGCACGGCATCGGAACTATTCCGACACCAATCCCCGTTGAAAAGAATGAAGCCGGCATAACGTCGCGCTTCATTCTTTTTGCGTACCGTATGACTAATGAATCAGTATTTCGATATACCGCGTTGCGGGGAGAATAGATGTGGCCGACACCTCTCGTACGGTTCATAGCGAACCTTCACAGCCAGATACATGCGTAACCCAACCACCAGAGAAACGTAAGACCTCACAACCACCGCGCTCGACCGCCGACCTCAACCATGTCGACATACCGGTGTCTGGAATGACGTGCGCGTCATGTGTAGCGCGAATCGAACGCGCACTCAAAGGTCTTCCCGGTATCACGGACGCGTCGGTGAATTTGGGAAATGAGACAGCGCGTATCGTTTCCGCAGAGGAAATCGATGTTCCAGCAGCAATCGCGACCATACGCGAATCCGGATACGAACCGGTCCTACAGACACACACGGTAACTATCGGCGGGATGACGTGTGCGGCGTGCGTTGGTCGCGTAGAACGCGCGATTGCGTCGATGGACGGTGTCGTCGAGGCGAGCGTCAATCTCGCAACAGAGCGCGCAACTGTCATCGCGCTTCCCGGTTCGGATATCGTCGATCGAATCCGGTCGGCGGTCGAAAAAGCCGGTTATTCGGTCGTCGATACTGACGGCTCGGAATCGAGCATCGTTACCCAGCAGGATAGAAAGGAACACGATTACATCGCTCTGAAGCGACGCCTTGCTGTCGCCGCGATATTCACGCTGCCGGTGTTTCTCATCAGCATGGGATGGATTCCCGGCGTTGGTGAATGGCCCTTCCAGCAAACTGCGTTTCTCCTGCTCGTACTGACGCTGCCCGTTCAGTTCTGGGCGGGGTGGCAGTTTTACGTCGGCACATGGCGTACGTTGCGACACGGTAGCGCTGATATGAATACGCTCATCGCAACGGGAACGTCCGCAGCGTTTCTCTACAGTCTTGTGCTGACGGTTTGGCCAACAGCATTTACCGCGACAGGTGTATCGAAAGCGGTGTATTTCGAAACTTCCGCGGTGATTATTACTCTCGTGTTGTTTGGGCGGATGCTGGAAGCTCGGGCAAAGAATCGGACATCCGCGGCCGTACGCGCGCTCATGCAACTCCGACCAGCTGAAGCACGGATTGAGCGCGATGGAACCGTCGTCTCCGTTCCCCCCGAGCAAGTACTACCAGGCGACATCGTTGTTATTCGACCCGGTGAACGGATTCCGGTTGACGGTGTTGTTGTTGACGGACGCTCGACGGTCGATGAGTCACTCGTCACGGGCGAGAGTATGCCCGTCGACAAAACCGCGGACGACGAGGTAATCGGCGGATCACTTAATCGATCTGGCAGTTTCCGGTTTCGCGCAACGAGAGTCGGACAGGACACGATGCTCGCGCATATCATTCAACTCGTCGAAGACGCGCAAGGATCGAAAGCGCCGGTTCAACGCTTGGTCGACCGTATCAGCGCGGTTTTCGTTCCGATCGTAATCGCGATTGCCGCGCTAACCTTCGTTGTTTGGTGGGCATTCGGACCGCAACCCGCGTTTACGTTCGCCGTTTTGAACGCAGTTGCAGTACTCATTGTCACGTGCCCTTGTGCTCTCGGTTTGGCGACACCTACGGCGATAATGGTAGGGACTGGGCGCGGCGCAGAGCTCGGAGTGCTCATCAAGGGCGGTGAGTCCCTCGAACGCGCGAGAAATCTCGATACAGTGGTATTCGATAAAACCGGTACGCTTACCGTCGGAAAACCGACCGTCGTAGGAATCCGACCAGCTGATACGTGGACTGACGCACGATTACTCGAGTTCGCGGCATCCGCCGAAATCCGGTCTGAGCATCCACTCGGCGACGCTATCGTCCGAGCGGCTCGCGACCGATCAATCGACCTATTCGAACCCGAAGAATTCGAAGCGATCCCCGGACACGGACTTCAGGCAAAGGTGAATGGCCTTACGATTACTATCGGAAACGCCAAGCAGATGTTGAGTCTCGGAATCGACATCTCGGTACTTGCCCGTGACGCCGAATCATATGAAAACGACGGGGCAACGGTAACGTACGTGTCTGTCGACAACGAGTTCGC
>CAZWQW010000001.1:23392-27562 GCA_964635955.1 uncultured bacterium
ATCAACGACGCACCGGCGCTTGCGCAAGCCGACCTCGGTATCGCAATGGGCACGGGCACCGACGTTGCGATGGAAACGGCGGATGTTACACTAATTCGCGGCGACATTCGCGGTGTTTTACGTGCGATAGAGCTTTCGCGCGCAACACTCCGCACGATCAAACAAAATCTCTTCTGGGCGTTTATCTACAACGTCATCGGCATACCAATAGCCGCAGGCGTGTTATACCCGATCAACGGGATGCTTCTCGATCCGATGGTCGCTTCTGCAGCGATGGCGCTTAGTAGCGTGAGCGTTGTTACAAACAGTCTCCGGTTGCGTCGTTGGAACGGGTAGCATTAAAAAGGGTCGCAGCGTCATCTAACGTTGCGACCCGTATGCTCGACTGTTGAGCGCTTATCCGTTTACAATCATCGCTACCGTGCGCGGTTGCATATGCAATACCCACTCGCCACTATCGTTCTTCGCGAGCACGCTCCCGCCGAATTCTTCCTTCGCGTCTTCGGCGAGCGCCTTTCCGGCAAATCGTACCGCGACGGGGTGATTGCGGAAGTTCTCAACGAAAATATCACCGTTTGCGAACGGATAGAACGAAACGCGCGCGGGCGCTACTATTGAGCGGCCGACCGCCGTCGCTATCTCGCGTTGCATCGTAGCCAGCACTTCCGCCGGTAGAAACTGCACCGGAAGAGGTATCGGTACATTCAGGTTCTCGTCCATCCGAAAATCACGATCCATCGACGCACCCGCGACATTAAGCACGACAACCGCGCCGCCCGACGGATGCGATTGTCGCGTAACCACCGGCGTCCATTCGGTGCGATGATGAGCCACGCCACCGACTTCGGCAAGCGGTGTCGCCGTTTCAACCCGCATGTCGAAACGGAACGGAACCGGTGTGTTGGATTCGATCACCTTGTCGCCAACGCGGTAACGAGTACCCTGCCACGAGGACATCTGAACCCAGCCATCTTTGTGGATTCCGGCAAGCTTCTTCAGCTCTTCATTGTCATCGTTCTGCTCGAGCACAGACGCGGTGATAAACGCCGTGCCACCAGCCTCGACGATCGCGCGCACTCTGCCGGTAAGTTCGGGATCCTTTGCACGGTGATCAGTAAACAACGCGGCTTTCGGAGTCTCTTTCGGCCACGTCGCCGTGGGAACCAACGGCATTCCCACGTACCCGAGTCCATCGAAAACGAACGCATCGTCGCGAGAATGGGCGTTATGTGGGCGGTACGCTAATACTCCGGTTGGTGACACGCCGTCTATACGCTCCGCGATACGATTGAGACGGGGCATCGCCTCCTTCAGTGCTGCGAGAAGGTAACCGTTGCTCCGGAAGAGCTCGTTGGTATAACAGAACAACGTGAGGTTCGTCACGCCACCGAGGACCGATTGGAATGCCTGCTCTGCGTAGATCACCGGGTCGCATTCGATGTAATCGAACCACGAGCCTTGAAGGTTCGGCTCGGCGTCCTTGTGCCAACGAACGTTGAAAAAGCCTTCGTATTGCGGTGTAAAGCCGAAATCGCCTGTGTCCGGGTCACGAGTCTCTGTACCGATCCACGTCGCGTCGAAGAGTGCCGGTTGCCGAGCGGTGTCGTACCCGTAACAGTGAAGCCGATCATACCACTGCGGGAACTTAAGAATCATCCGGATCTTCGGATTCACCTCGCGCGCCGCACCAACGATATCGTCACGGCTGACGTCTACAAGCAGATCTTGCCTGTAGTCGACCCACGATTTGTCTCCACGCTTCTCACGGCAATATGTGCATGTGCACTGTGTGCACAGGGCGTCATCGATGATGTACTCGTCGAACACGGCAGCGCCACGTTTCAGCGCGCGACGTATCTCCTCGCGGCTCCACGGGCGACTGTAGCAGATATCCGCGCCCCAACGGCTGTTTCCGCCGAGTGTCTTGTGGCTATCCCAATCGTCGGTGCCTTCAAGGAGGGGATCGCGCCCACGCACAGGCATGATACCGGTTGCAGTCTCGAAGCCTTCCGCTTCAAACGCTGCTTTGACCAAGCGAAGTGTATCTTCTTCGGCGATTCCACCGCCGCGCCATGTTTCGATAAACACCTTCTTCGCGCCAACAGCGGTAATATCGTCGATCATGCGACGGAGTTCGTTCGGATCGCTACCGCACTCGTTCACTGTCTGCGCGGTGATATACACAGAAAGTTTGATTCTTCCCATTGTCGCTCCCTTTCATCGATGCCAGTGGTATTTGAGTGACATTCTTTCCCGATTCGATTGATCAATACGAAAAGGAATGTTCGCGCCATTCGATGTGCGGGGCAAACCCCTTACAACCCACATATCGGTTGCTGAAGTTGTTTTCGTGTTGTACACTCTTTATCGATTTGGTTCATGCGTCTTCATCCTTCCAACCGAGACAACCATGCAAAATCCAACGCAGGCGATCATCCTCGCAGCGGGCAAAGGTACCCGTCTCGGGTCGATCACTCAGAATACACCGAAAGCACTCGTACAAGTCGGCAAGAGAACGTTGCTTGATCACGTTCGGTACGGTCTCGCCGCGGTAGGTGTAACGCACACGGTTATCGTAGTTAGCCATCTCGCAGAGCAAATCGAAGCGCATCTACGGAAAACCACCGTCCCGGGGCAAACCGCCGCCACCGTATGGCAACCGGTCCCACAGGGAACAGGTCAAGCATGCAAACTTGCCGTCGCAAAACTCAAGCCCGGTCCGACCTGGATCACTTACGCTGACATCCTCGTCGAACCGGTTGAGTACAAACGAATGGCGCAACGTTTCGTCGACGAACCGTGCGATCTCATGCTTGCGGTATTCGAAGTCGACGATCCCTATCAAGGCGCCGCGGTCTACGTCGACGAAACGGGGAAGGTTACGAAGATCATCGAAAAACCCGAGCGAGGAACATCAACAACGCGACTGAATTCCGCCGGGATATACATCTCTCGTTCGTCGCTGTTTCCACATTTGAATGCGTTGCTTCCATCGGCACGTGGTGAGTATGAACTACCCGACGCTATCAAAGCGCTCATGGATACCGGCGGAGAGGTCCGGATTCACAAACTGACCGGTTGGTGGGCTGATGTAGGGCGACCAGACGACATCGAACGAATGGAGCAACTTCTCAAACAGCAAAAAGAAAACGTCTGATTGGAGCTTCTCAACCCGTATGCTTGTTTACGCGTTCTACCGTTCTTTCCAACACAGAGACATCCGATGCCCAAAACATATCGAGTTGCACTCATAGGATGCGGTGGAATCGCCCGACTTCACGCGCGCTCGATTACTGATCTCCCTGAAGCCGATCTTGTCGCACTCGCCGATATTCGTCCGGAAGCGATTAACCAGTTCGGTGATACCTACGATATCCCAACAGACCGACGCTTTACCGATTATTCGGTTTTACTCGATGCGGTTCGTCCGGATATCGCGATCGTCGCGACTCGTGCGGATACCCATGCCGAAATAACCATCGCCGCGCTCGATCGCGGGATCAACGTGCTTTGCGAAAAGCCGATTGCAGTCGACTTACGGGAAGCGGACGCGATGATCGAAGCGAGTGCACGCAGCGGTGCTAAACTCGCGATCAACACCCAACGCCACACCGATCCGGTGTTTCTTCACGCGAAGCGTCTCGTTTCGGAAGGGGCCGTTGGCGAACTCCGAGCGATTCGAAGCGAGTGCAAGACCTACACCGCTGCGGTCGGAATGATGAACATCGGATCACATTTATTTGACGCGATGAATCTTGTCGGGGGATCACCACGGTGGGTTTTCGCTGATCTCACCGCACGCGAAGGAAAACCTATTGAGGCTGACGACATCACGACAGGTGACCGCGGTACCGGTCTCGCCGCGGGGGATGTCGGTACGGTTCTTATCGGATACAACGGTGGAGTTACTGGAATATCCGAGTATTGGGAAGGTGTCGGTGCGTACGGCTTCGAAGTCGTAGGGACAAGAGCGATACTCGCGATTCGCGGCACCGATCCCGTGCTCTACCGCACAACCGGTGGTGGTGGGAAAGTAAACGAGCCAATCGTATGGGAAACTGTCGACGTGCCGTTATCGAACGAGGACCGACGCGTATTCGATGCGAATCGCTGGGGAACGCAGTTCATGATGCGCGATCTCATTCGCGCGATTGAGAACAACGAGCAGCC
>CAZWQW010000001.1:27662-34947 GCA_964635955.1 uncultured bacterium
TTCTCTGAGAGGATCGCCGAACGAACGTTTTCGGGGAGTTCAAGCGAATTGAGATACTCCATCAGGCGTCCGTCGAAATAATCTCGCGCGAATACAATCCGATCGTAGTAGTCAATGAGAAATTTCCGACCCCACTCTCGGTCTCGACTGATCGCCGTCAACGCACTTCCCGCGCTCAGATCCGCCCACAGATTCGGAAACTCATCAAACGTCGGAATCAGACGTCCACCGAGAACGACCGGCCCGTTGGGGTACGCCGCCGGGTCCTGATCCGCATCGCCACTCACTTCACGCCAAAAGCCCGGAGCGTGCCCAAGAAACACTGTATCGGGACACAACCGTAGCGCGTTACGAAGATTCTCTATCGTTCCCCCATACCACCACGTAACCGGTTTCGATGCACCAGCCGGCGGAAGCCACGGGACGTCGAGATGCAACGTCACCGGCATTCCGAGTTCACCCGCCGCGCGATAGACCGCGATTGCGTCGGGATCGTCGAAAAGGCACCGGAATTTGAACTCTCCGGCGACGCGCGCACCATTCCGATACGCAGCACGGAGCTTCTCCACCGCGTGCGGGAGCTTGGGATTCGGCGCGAATCCGGGTACAAACCGATTAGGATACTTGTCGACGGCAACCCAGATCGCCTCGAGCGGCATCCCGATGTAGGGCGCCATGAATGACTTGTCATACCCGTGATCGTACATTCCCTCGGCGAGCTCCCAACTGAGCAGCCACGTCACATCGATTCCATGCTCATCCATGTTTGCGACGAGCTCATCGGGTCCGTAACCGTACCAGTAAACATGGTTATGCGCGTCGATTACCATGTCGCTCCTCACATATCGAATCGGTAATCACCCGTTGTTGCATCGAAGACTCCAAGCTACAAGTAACGATCGAATGGTGCAATGCGCTGTGCATTCCCTTCCCATTGCTTATCAACTCTTTGTATCTTGACAGCGGTCATAAACGACTGACAGATCGATCAAGCGCACGGGGGAGCACCATGCCCGCATCTCTCGGCTCGATACTCCACGAAACTACTCGGACGTTTCCGAACAAACCTGCTGTCATATTCGCCGGCGAAGCCACTTCATACAAGCGATTGGAGTCCATGACAAATGCCGTTTCGTCGTGCCTTCGACACAACGGAATACGAAAGGGTGACCGTATCGGTCTGTACTGTATCAATTCGCCAGAGTTCGTCGCAGCGTACTACGGTATCGTGCGCAGCGGTGCCGTCGTTGTTCCGATAAACCTTCTCCTCGCCGCCGAGGAGATCGCATATATTCTCGCGAACGCCGCAGTACGCGGGCTTATTTTTCACGAAGCGTACGCGAAAACCGTCGAGAAAGTCGCAGCGTCAGTCGGCTCTCTTTCGGTACGTATTGTTGTCGGGAAGCCATCGATCAGCGCTGATATACCGTTGTCCGATGTTCTTAAAGAGCCCACGTCGAACGTCGCTTTTCCCTCAGTAGACGCGAACGATCTTGCAGCCATCATGTACACGTCGGGTACAACGGGAAAACCGAAAGGCGCGATGTTATCACACGCTAATCTCGTCGCTAACGTCTCTGCAACGCAGGAAGCGATGAAGGTGACATCAGACGACGTGTTTCTCGTCGTGCTCCCGATGTTTCATTCGTTTGCTGCTACCGTGGGTATGCACCTCCCAATCATGGCGGGAGCAACGATATCCGCGATGCTTCGATTTTCACCCGACGACGTTGGAAGAACGATCGACGAGACAAATGCGACGATTTTTCTCGGTGTGCCTTCCATGTATACGATTCTCGCGAATCTACCCGAAGGACGCCGAGCCGATCTTTCGTCACTACGGATCGCGGTATCCGGAGGCTCGGCGCTTCCCGTCGAGATTCTGAATCGTTTTGAACGCATCTACGGCGTTCCTGTACACGAAGGCGACGGACCGACGGAATGTGGTCCCGTAACTACCTTCAACCCGGTCGGACGCGACCGAAAACCAGGAACAATAGGTGTACCGATCCCCTCGGTCGAGATGTATATCGCGGATCCCGACGGCAAACCACTATCGACAGGCGAGATCGGTGAGATATGCGTACGAGGTCCAAGCGTAATGAAAGGATATCTCAACGATCCCAATGCGACTGCGGAATCGTTTTATGAAGACTGGTTTCGTACGGGCGACATGGGGTTCGTCGACGAAGACGGGTATTACTCAATCGTCGATCGACTCAAGGACATGATCATCGTGAACGGAATCAACGTGTATCCTCGGCAGATCGAGGAGATCATCTACCGTCATCCGGCTGTTCACGAGGTTGCGGTCGTTCCCGAACCAGATCGTTTGCATGGCGAAGTGCCGCGTGCGGTGATTTCGCTCAAACCCGGTCAGACGAGCTCCGAGAAGGAGATCGTCGCGTTATGCCGTCAACACCTTGGAAGGCATCAGGTTCCGCGCATCGTAGATTTCGTTGACGAGCTCCCGAAAACAGCAAGCGGTAAGATACTCAAACGAGAATTGACACAGAACCGCGCAAACAACGAGCGTGGAATCGAGTAACCGCACAATTCAAACGATAGTACTCCATGGGAATACATTTATGTATGACGATTTCGCATCGCTTTATGATCTCTTCGTCGACTGGCCAAACCGACTGAGGAACGAACTTCCTCACCTCCTACGCCTCGGTGTCGGTAGGCCCGGTACCTCTATCGTTGACACCGCGTGCGGCACCGGTCATCACGCTCGCGCGTGGGCCGAACAGGGGTGCCGCGTTGCCGCTCTGGACGCAAGCGCGGAGATGATCCGCCATGCGAAGCAACTCGATGCTGACGCGAAAGTCACGTGGCACGTCGGCGAATTCGCCGATGTACCCGCGACTGGTGATGCCGACGCGGTGGTATGCCTCGGAACGTCGCTTCCTCACGTCGAAAACAAAGCGAAATACCTTGAAGCGCTCAGAAGCTTCCGCAACGCGCTAAGGCCCGATGGCTTACTCGTCGTTCATAGCCGGAACCTTCACAAAACACTCGTCGACGGCGACCGATTCCTACCACCGCTTGTGAGATCGGAACCCGGCGGAACGATTCTGTTCTGGCGTTTCTACGACATCGTTGCGCAAGACGCACTCGATTTCAATCTTACGATATTTCGCGAATCAACGAATTGGAAGCACCAAGTCCTAACCTCTCGACTTTCCGTCGTTAGCGGTAACGAACTTATACGCTACGCAAGTGATGTTGGTTTTACCGAGACCAATCTCTACGGTCACCTCGACGGACGCCCGTACGACGCGAGTTCGTCGCCGGACATGGTGTTAGTTGCGAAAGCCTGATTGTGGGGGTCTACTGATCCAGTGTGACGTCTCTACCGAGCATCTGCATCGGCGGGAGATAGATGAATCGTAGGAACCGACGCGCTGTATCAACGAGTCCATTCGCGTTCGGTAGTGCACCCAACAACTCGCGCGCGTTTACCGAAAGACCGAGGAATCGGTGTCTTGTCGGAGGTTTGTTGGCGTATTCATCGAATCGAGTGTAATTCCGCGTATAGTACCCGTAATCGATCTGCAAGAACCGCAATATCGGTGGGGTATTATATCCGGAACGATGGAAGCCGGAGAGTTTGAAGTTCAACGTAAACGTCCATCCACTATAGTCACTCGCAAAGTTGAATGGCGTGTCGTACTCGAGAAAACCACGTGTGGGCCAGTAAAATGCCGTGACACCGACGTAGTTGTTCAACGTTGGGTAGCGATCCATCGCGTACGCTAATGCGATTCCTGCATGATCGGCGATGAGATCTTCGTACGAAAAACCATACGTGCCCGTGAACGCATCGCCGACCTCGATCATCGTTCCGATCAGTGAGGTCGTGAGCACCGAGTACAGAGCTGCACGCTCAGGTGTATCCTCGGTGTAGGAAAACGCTCGGGAGAGCGACCGTGTAAAAACGTAGTGTGTATAGAAGTGCCCAACCTTGTCTGCGCCACCTGAGTAGGTGTCGGCCTGAAACCACCGCTCCCGATTCCAGCGCCACGTGTTCGTCTCGCCCCAGTCCCACGCCTTCATACCAATTCCGAACGTAACCGCTGGCACCCCGACGAGTAGCGAATACCGAACGATACTCTTCTGCTTCGAATCGAGCGCGTCCTTCGGAATGACACTCGACTCACTCGTAACAGCCTTGGCGGTTCCCGATGCTTCTGATGTCTCAGAACCGGATGACGCATAGATATCCGCCGTTGTAGTGTTCGACGAAACGGTAACGAGTAGCGTAATCACCAGTACGAGGATAGACGAACGTTGCACGGTAGTGTGACCTTTCATTTCGAAGCGATGGTCGCGAAGCGTACATACTTCATCGACATACACCGTCGTTTTTCAGAGATATTCGGGATTGGTGTTACGGAGACTGGTCTTGGCTAACGTGCGAGAATCATCCGTAGCAACTCGGAATCAATCGCGTACGCAAAGTCCATCGAAGATCAAGTCGAGAAGCTCGTCGATACTCGTTTCGAGCGATTGACGGTTATCATTACCCGCCATGTAGAAGTCGATACCGAGTAACGCGGCCATCATAAGCATCGACGTATTCGGAGTGCGGATTTCCCGAAACACTCCACGTCGGTATCCGTTTCGCAGAACTCTGTCGATAAGTTTCGTTTCCTCGGCAAGGTGCTGATCTCGTATCGTTGAAATACTCGGATACACCTCGTAGATACCACTCGCTGCATCGTCCAGAATCTTGATGACGAGTTCACTCACGTTACAAACGCGCGTCTTCAGAATCGCCCGAAGCTCGGCGCGTGAATCCGGTGCGGATGCCGCTGCGGCGCGCATCTTCGCGATAAGAGCCTCACTTTCATCGCGCATCACCGCGGCGAGGATCTCTTCTTTGCCCTTGTAGTAGTAATAGAGGGCCGTCTTACTCAAGTTGCACGCTGTTGCGATTTCCTCGACAGTCGTTTTCTTGACACCGTATTTCTGAAAGAGCGTACGCGCTTTCTGCCGAATTTCCGCGCACTTCTCTTCATACGGTGATGAATCTTTTCGATTGATGGCGTGATGGTCTTTTGTCATCGTTGTACTCCGATAAGGCGCATCTACGGATAAACGTTGCCTCGGCACGTTTTATCATTTGAATAGTATAGTATAATGTTCATTTAATGGCAAGTGAGCGTGGACGCAAAACTCCTACAATCCGGTAGTCGGAAGGAGTACCCAGCGGTGCAAAACGACAACGAGTGCTGAGGAATCGTGACTCGTTCCTTCAGCACTCGTTGAGACAATGAATCCGCAACTCGGGTGTTACGGCATCTCGTAGCCGTATTCACGCATTGCCGGCTCGAAGAAATCGAAGTAGTTCGTTCCTTCATCCTTCTTCCAGCGACCGACGGCCTCGGGACGCACCGGTATCTTCGCCAACTTGATACCGAGGAAGTCCTCGAGACGCTCGAGTGTCTTATCCTGATCGAGGACGAAGTCTTCGAATTTCACTTCAATCCATTGCGCGGGCCTCGGAGTCGCCTTGACGAGATCGTACTGATACTTCCATGATATCGCGCGGCGCAATCTCTCGTCGTCGGTCATCGGATATTGTATATGGAAGTCTAACAGGCTGTCGGTAACGTGCGCTCCGAGAATGCAATCGCGCGGATTACGTATCCAGAAGATGTATTTTGCATCGGGATAGACGCGGCGAATCCAAGGAAACACGAGAGTCGTCTCGGGAATCTTCCAACCTTTATGTTCCGATGAACTCTCGCGCACAGAAACCAAAAACGAGTCGAGGAGATCAGTAAACTCTTTTGGTATCTCCATGGTATGGAGCTTCGACCAATCCCACGAAAGGTCGCCTTTCCACTCGATATACTTCGCAGCTACCCGGCATGCGTCGTACATAGCTTCCGGCGGTATCAGATCGCCCGATTCGTTGAGCGGCGCACCCATGAATACGCCGCTTTCGGACAATGTGTGAGACATTGCTCGCGTGCCGGAGTGACCTCTCCCGATAACGGTAATCAACGACATTGTTCAGCGATCTCCTGTTCCTATAGAAAGGGTTTTTTGCCGAAGACACCACAAGAAAACGGGACCCACGACAGATCGCAAGTCCCGTATCTTTCTAAGAGTGGAGCTGACGGGGATCGAACCCGTGACCTCATGTCTGCCAGACAGGCGCTCTCCCAGCTGAGCTACAGCCCCATTTGCACAGAACTAAAAGTATACCGGGCGAACTCGTCGGAATCAAGGCTTCGACGTGATTCGTCATCAATTTCGTTCTATGGCTCGAGCTCGATATCCCAATACAAGTCACTGACGAACTTTTCCCAACTCGCTCGACGATGCCGCAACGGAACGGTGAACGACGGCGCCCAGCGCGGCTTTCTTGGCGCTTTCAGCGGCTTCATATGCGCTTCTTCCGGTGTACGATCACGTTTCCGTTCGTTGCAACGGATACATGAGAGAACACAATTCTCCCACGTCGTCGAGCCGCCACGCGAACGCGGCGTGAGGTGATCGATCGTGAGATTTTCTCCGGAAAGCTTCGCGCCGCAGAATTGACACATATACCGGTCGCGAATGCAGAGATTTCGTCGGGAAAATGAGACGGCAGCACGTGGCGATCCGTCGTATTCGGTGAGGATGATAATCTCCGGGACGCGAAATACTACGCGTACCGAACGAATGCACTCTTCGTGCGGGGCGTACCGGGAAAGATCGGCCCACGATGTAAAATCGTGGAGCGTATACGTCTCCGGCGATATGATCTTCGCGACCTCTTGATACACCAAGCTGATCGCACGTCGCGCTTCTGTGAACCCTACAGCGAGCCAGTGCCTATTGAGCACCAGAGTATGCGCCGTGAGAAGGTTCGCGCGGCTGACCGATTGAATAGCGACCGTAGTGTCGGCAACCACCTCCTATCGATGGAGAACCGAATACTCGTTCGATGATCGGCCGTTCATACTAAGAAAGAGTATGAATATAACGACGAACTCTCTCTGCGTCAGCGCTCATATTGCGGATTCGGAGGAAAGGCGTAAGTAATTATCGCTTTAGGGCGTCAGTATCCGACCGCAACCCACTTCAAATCACCGTCGTAAAAGTGCGCTTCCGATGCAAACGTTCCGTCTTCCAGGGGGATATTCACGATTGTTGCGAGGATGAAATACGTGAAACTCGCTGCATTCACGTCCATCACCCACACCTTCCCCGGTCCATTGAGTGGATACACCTGCACGACCACATCCGAGGATTCGAACGGAACCGGAAATTCGACAACGGCGCGTAC
>CAZWQW010000001.1:35047-41534 GCA_964635955.1 uncultured bacterium
TCGGCCGTAGAATCTTCGTCGTAGCAGAGATCAAGCACCGGTTTTCCATTCACGATGCCGACGGATACCGCGGCAATCTGGTCAAGTAGCGGATCCTTCGTAATGATATTCTTCGCGCGCATCCAACGAACGGCATCCGCGAACGCCACCCATGCCCCTGTGATCGATGCTGTGCGAGTGCCGCCGTCCGCTTGCATGACGTCGCAATCAATGAGTACTTGTCGTTCTCCGAGGCACGGCAGATCGCATACGCTCCGAAGAGCACGGCCAATCAGGCGCTGTATCTCCTGCGTACGACCTTTGACTCGCCCGGTCATGCTCTCGCGCGCGATACGAACCGGACTCGACCGCGGTAGCATACCGTATTCGGCTGTTACCCAGCCTTCGTTCTGCCCTTTAAGAAACAGGGGTACCCGTTCCTCGACCGTCGCCGTGCACAGGACCTTCGTGCGACCGATTTCGACGAGTGCGGATCCTTCGGCATATTCCTGCACGTTACGACGGATCGAAACCCGTCGCATCTCGTCGGGTTTTCGACCGTCAGGACGCTGCGACGCCGCATCACCGATAAACTCACCAAGCTTTACATCCATACTCGCATGATCTCCAATTTAGTTTTCTTGCGTCTCGTTATTCAAAATCAGAATTCGATCGACATACCAGTAGAACTCCATCTCGCTCGAACACTGACCGTGTCTGACAGCGTCCACCGCTCTGACGGTTTGAAGGGAACAGCGTGGCCAGTCGTCCACTCATCGTTCCCGTCTTGATCATCCCACGTGAAAAGGCGGTAATCACCGGCAGGTACCGCCGTAAACTCCCACGAGAAGTCATCTTCGACAACGGTGTCAATCGACCATTTTCCTCGCAAAGGTAACGCGCGAACGATGATACGTTTCGTGCCATCATTTGCTTTCGTAATCGTTCCACTCAGCTCTCCAAGGCTATCGGTGGGAACGTACCGGATCGGAACCAAAAGCGTATCCGAACGCGCATTCCCCGCGTGATCGGTAACGTGATTCAACGGGATACGCCACGTCACCGATTCCCGAGAAAGCGCGCGCGTGGGATAGTACACGAATCGATTCGGATCAACCTTGCTCCAACGCCCTTCCACGCGAATCGAATCTTCAAGAACAGAGAGCGAATCGAAAGGTACATAACCAAGATGATCAGAGAACCACAGAACCAGCGAGTCCAACTTCGAACCGATCAAGGGTTGTGGAAGAACCGCGGCATTATGACGCGGCGCAGTCGTATCGGCGAGTGACACGCCGTCGAATAAAGTCGTATCGGCTCCAAACTCGCTCAGATTGCCAGCTACGTCACGCGCCACGATCGACACGCCGTACGCAGTACCCGGTGATTGGCGTTCTGTCCAAACTGCTACGGTAGGCGAAGGTGTATGGGACGGAATCACGCTCGTACTCAGCGTCTCCGGTGCGACGATGTGAAACTCAATAGAATTCGTCAGTACGGGTTCATTGAACTCGAGCTCAACGCGATTTCGATCAACAGCACGAAGCAGGCGTAATTCCGGCCCGTCTGGATCGTACGCATGGAGAAGAATCGGTCTCGTCTCAGCGGTCAGATAGTCGTCGGTTAGCTCAGTATCCTCGGAGGTAACGCCTAACGTTTCACCGGGATCGAGAAGCGCGTTACCGTTGTCGGACCACGCAAGTACTCTGTACCGTCCCGGCGAGAGATAGCCGAACTGGAACATCCCGCCATTGCCCGTCTGCGTCTGAAATCCCGCGTATGTACTCGTCGGGTCAGGTTCATTCGTCTGCTCCGAAAGACGGTATAATCCGACCGTCGCACCGACCTTCGGTTGTGGAATACCGTCGCGTACTTCAAATACTGTTCCCGATACGGTTCCTGAATCGATATCGGCGCCGGTCGAAAACGCGAACGTGTGAGCCTGTGACAATCGGTTCCCACGCGCATCGGCAGCATCTGTGCCGAGGGTAACGATGTAGGTTTGGTTTTCCTCGAGATTCCGATCGAAATCTACGCGAACGCGGCGATGATCAGACGACCAGCGAAGCAGTGGATAGGGATCGGGATACGGGGTGATGTAAAGAGCGCGGTCTACCGTTTCTGTTCGCATTGTCTCCGAGAAGCGGATAGTGACATCCGAATCCCGCGAGACCATTACGGAGTTATCGGATGGTGTCGTTGCAACAACCCGCGGCGGTGTTTCGTCCACCGGACCGCCCGATGGCGTCCCGACCTGTGCGCACGACGCACTGAGCATCGCGGACACAAGATACGGACCAACCGCGAATCGCCGTGTCCAAAATCGGACGTGTCTCACTGACCCGTTTCCAACAACGTTTCCGGTGCGAGAAGAAAAATCAGAACGGCTTTTTGCGCGTGAAGTCGGTTTTCGGCTTCGTCGAAGGCTCGGCACTGCGGGCCGTCCATGACACCGTCGGTAATCTCCTCGCCACGATGGGCGGGGAGACAATGGGTCACGAGCATGGTTGGCGGAGCCTTTGCGAGAAGTGCTTCGTTCACCTGGTATCCGACGAAATCGCGAAGACGTTTTTCGGTCTCGGCTTCCTGCCCCATGCTGGTCCAGACGTCCGTGTAGAGGAAATCCGCATCCTTCACCGCGTCGACAGGATCCCGTACGACGCGGACGTCGCCAAGTTCACTCGCGCGACGTAAAATCGCATCGGACGGATCGTATCCCTCCGGGCAGGCGAGTGTAAACTGCATTCCCGTTTTTGCCGCGAGCAGCATGAGCGAATGCGCAACGTTATTCCCGTCGCCGACATATGCGACCTTTGTCCCGTCAAGTGAACCACGCTCGGCGAGAACAAGTTGGCCGAAGGCCAGAGCTTGGCACGGGTGCTCTACATCGCTGAGCGCGTTGATAACCGAAGCCGCGCCGTGCTCTGCAAGACCGACGACGGTACCGTGCGAAAACGTGCGCGCCATGATGCCGTGAACCCAACGAGAAAGATTCCGCGCCACATCCGGCAAGGATTCGCGTTTACCGATCTGTATTTCCGACGGCGCAAGGTAGACTGCGTGCCCACCGAGTTCGCGCATGCCTATGTCAAACGTCATCCTCGTTCGGAGCGACGGCTTTTCGAATACCATCGCGAGACTTTTCCCGCGCAGTGGTTCGCGTAGGTGTCCGGCATTCCGTTCGGCACGGAGTTGCTCCGCTAAACCAAGTATTAGTCGGATCTCGTCAGACGAGAGATCGTCTATCGAAAGGAGGTGACGTAGTGCGCTCATGTTCCGGCGGCCTTTCTACAGTACGTATCTGCTAAGGTCTCTGTCCTCGATGATCGAACCGAGACGCGTATTCACCATTTCCGGGGTCACTTCGACTTCACGTATGTCCGTGTCCGGCACGTTGAACAGAGTATCTTCGAGAAGTACCGTTAGGACCGTGTGAAGACGCCGAGCGCCGATGTTTTCCGCGCGCTCATTCACTTCGTTTGCCACTTCGGCGATACGTCGAATCCCATCTTCATGGAAAATAAGCTTCACTCGTTCAGTCTCAAGAAGCGCTGTATACTGCTTCACCAACGCGTTTTCCGGTTCTGTGAGAATGCGTACGAAGTCTTCCGTAGACAAACTGTCAAGCTCGACGCGTATTGGGAAACGTCCCTGCAATTCTGGAATGAGATCGCTCGGCTTCGACACGTGAAACGCGCCGGCGGCGATAAACAGTATGTGATCCGTTTTCACCACGCCGTGTTTCGTCGTGACGGTTGTTCCCTCTACGACCGGAAGTAAGTCGCGTTGCACTCCCTCGCGCGACACATCCGGACCCTGTTGACTCTCTCGACCAGCGATTTTGTCTAATTCATCGAGAAATACGATTCCCGACTGCTCAACACGTCGCAGCGCTTCTCTCGTAACCTCGTCCATATCGACGATCTTCGCGGCTTCTTCTTGCTCGAGGAGTTTGAGCGCTTCGGGAACCTTCACCTTTCGCTTTTTCGTCTGCTTCGGAAGCATACCGCCGAAAATATTCCCGATATTGATGCCCATCTCCTCCATACCACCTTGGGGAGAGAATACCTCAAGCATCGGCGATTTCTGAAGCTGGACGTCGATCTCGACTTCACGCTCATCCATTTCACCTGCACGAAGACGTTGTCGCAGCTTCTCCCGTGTGCGTTCTCTACTCGACGGCGCTTCTTCGTTTTCCGTCGGTGTCGTCGGTTCGACTGTGACGTTCTGTTGCGGACTATACGGACGCGAATACGCGCCTCGCGGCGGTTCCTGCGACGGCGGTGGCAAGAAAATATCGAGTAACCGCTCCTCGGCTGACCGACGCGCAGGCTCGCGAACGGCTTCGATCATCTCCGTTCGAACGAGATCGACTGCGCGGTCAACGAGATCGCGTATCATCGATTCGACGTCACGGCCAACGTAACCGACCTCGGTAAACTTCGACGCCTCTACCTTGATAAACGGTGCGCCGGCAAGCGCGGCAAGACGTCGCGCAATTTCCGTTTTACCTACGCCCGTCGGCCCGATCATGATGATGTTGTTCGGTGTGATTTCGTCGCGAAGTGGCTCATCGACCTGCTGTCGACGCCAGCGATTCCGTAGTGCGATTGCTACGGCCTTCTTCGCGTTCGCCTGTCCGACGATGAACTTATCGAGATGCGTAACGATCTCTCGCGGCGTCATACCGGCAACACTCCGCCTCGAAACGACGTTATCTACAACAACAAGCGATGTATCCGAGAATTCCACAATACTATCCTATCGCGTATAAACGAAACGAAATGGTGAGCGCCCTTCTGTCGGTACCCTGACGGAAGGACGCGTATTGAAAGTGCGGTGGATTGACGTCTGCCGCAAGGCGCGGGTTGACTTTACCGACAAATAACGACGTTCTTTTTGTGCTATTCAACCTGTTACGCGCATCGTACCGATCTATACCGTGCGGACCGCTGTATGGTTCCATTTCTCTTCGTCGGAATTCACCTCTCATCTCCGGAAACCCGAAAGCAATGACCACTCATCATTCACCGATCCGCCTCGTCGCGATTGATCTCGATCGGACGCTTCTCGACGATAATCGTAGACTATCGGACCATAACCATCGCACCTTAGAACGGTGTATCGCAAATGACGTGCAAATAGCCGTTTGCAGTGGTCGCGATCTTCCCGCCACACGTGCAATCACAAATGACTGGAAATTCCCATGCTGGCTCGTTGTGCAGAACGGGTCGCTCGTGCTCGATCCAGAAGGCGTAGCGATCGACATTCGCACGTTTACCGAAGAGCAGGCGATGCGCGTGTTGGACGTGCTGGAACGCCACGAGCTTCCACCGGTCGTCTACGACGTTCACCCGAATTCCCACCGTGTCTGGTGGCAACGCGGCGCACAGGCTGCACCCGGCGTCCTTGAGTTCCGTAGAGAACACGGCTCGACGATCGATATCGTTGACGATATGCGCACAGTCCTCACACAGGATATATCGCACATGGAGGTGCTCGAAGACGCATCGAAGATTTTTGCCGCCGAGCGCGAGCTCGCGTCCGATCCGGATGTGATTACGCTTGCGAACATGAGCGCGTCGATGAAAGGGCGCGCGATGCTCGGTATTTACGCGGCCGGTACGTCGAAAGAACGCGCGCTCTCACGTGTCGCGGAAAGAATCGGCGTCGATGCGTCGGCGGTTCTCGCGATTGGAGACAACCTTAACGACATCGGAATGGTTCAGTGGGCGGGTGTCGGCGTGATGGTGGCAAACGGTCCCGACGCCGCACGCGCAGTAGCCGATTGGATTGCACCGACCAATAACGATAGTGGCGTCGCTGTGGCTATCGAAAAGTTCGTTTTCACCGAGTAACGGTACCGCCATGTGGTCAGCAATCCCACGAAGACTCACACCCGCCTTCGGAATAGCAGTATGAACGACCGCGTAACCGTCATACGCCGCGACATACTCAGAGGACCTATCACTCGCAGTATGGTACGACTCGCATGGCCGGTCGCCGCGTCGAATGTCCTTCAAACCGCATTTGGTATCATCGACGCGATCTGGGTGGGACACCTGGGCCCGGAGGCGCTCGCCGGCGTCAGCACTGCCGGTTTCGTTGTCTGGGCGCTCTTCGCTCTCATCGGGATGGTGAGCGTCGGCGTAAACGCGCTGGTTGCGCGACGAATTGGTGCGCAAGAACACGACGAAGCCGCTCGCATTGTCGGCCAGGGTTTATTGTTCGCCATTATGGTCGGACTGGTACTCGCAATAGCAACCTACTTCAGCCTTGACACGCTATTCCGGTTTATGCAAACGGATGACGCCGTAACCGGGCAAGGAAAGCTCTATCTGGGTACGATCGCGTTGTCACTTCCCGTTATCTTTGCGTTTTCCGCGGTAAACGCGGCCTTCGCCGGCGCCGGTGACACGCGAACGACATTATGGTTGAGCGGTGGAACGGTAGTTCTCGCCGGTATACTCGATCCGTTCCTGATATACGGCCTCGGACCCGTGCCGCG
>CAZWQW010000001.1:41634-50346 GCA_964635955.1 uncultured bacterium
GCATCGGCATTTGTCGGTCAGAATCTTGGCGCAAACCAACCGGATCGCGCCGAACACGGCGCATGGCGCGCCTGTCTACTCGACCTCCTCCCCGTCAGTTTGCTCGCGCTGGTTTTCTTCACGATTCCCGAAATACTCCTGTCTGCTTTCACCAGCGATCCGGAAGTGATAGCTGCGGGCGCGAGTTATCTGAGAATCGTCGCGATCGCACAACTCTTTCAGGGATTCGAACTGGTTCTCGATGGAGCGTTCGGAGGTGCGGGAAACACTGTACCGCCGATGCTGATCGCGATCCCGTCCTCGCTTGCCCGCTACCCGCTCGCGTTATTTTTCACCGGCGTGCTTGGCATGCCGGTGAGTGGAGTCTGGTGGGCGATCAGTATAACAACAGTGTTTCGCGGAAGCGCGGTTGCGTATTGGTTCTCGCTGGGACGATGGAAGTCGGTCCGAATATGAACATCAGAAAACGATTACCGACGCAAGAATAGAGAAGAATCGAGATCGTAATCCTACAAAATCGTGTTCTCCGCCAAACGCGTTGAATGTTACCATTGTCGCGCGAACGTCGATTCCGATTTTACTCGACATCTCGTACGTGTAACCAACACCGATGTAGTAACCGATTCCGTTGTCATTACTTTGACTAATATCGCCCTTGTCCAAGATGATATTCGGCGTGTACGACCCGATTCCTCCGCGTATGTATGGCGCACTATTTGTGAAACCGCGTTCGGGGTGCAGTCGGACACCCCCTTCAAACCCGATTATTGTGTAGGAACTCGGCTGTGGTAGGTCTTCGACAATCGTGATCTTACGAGAGAACGAATGGTATCGTAGTGCACCTTCAACATCGATGTACTTCGCCGATTCCCATCCAAACTGCGCTTCAAGTCCATATCCGACGCCGAACGATGCAGTGTCGAACTCCGCGTTATTATGGAAAACGCGCACTTCGCTTCCGAATGATGGCGACAATCCGCCACCGAGTCCGATGTAAGATACGGCTTCCGCTTTCTCCGCAAAAAATAACAGAGTTACCGCGGCTACTGAGAGCAGGGCTTTTATGATGCGTGCCAAATCCCATTTCCTTCCGATAAACGACACGTGAGGCTGGATGTTTGCCGAAGAAGAACGCATTTTCCGTAGTGTTCACCAACTACCGCACAGGAATCTGACGGAATCGAGTGTTTAGAGTTCCATGATACAACGAATCGCGTTTACCGTTTTTGTATGTTTTGCGACACTATCGTGCACCGACAGCGAAGTCATCGTCGGTGCCGAGTCCGCTCGATCGTACGTCATTTCCTGTGCTCGACCGAGCGGAGGATTCGGCCCGCCGACACAACCTTACGGGGCGATTCTCAGCACAGTCGACGGAGCTGAGGCATGTCGAATACTCGGCGTTACTCCGCCATATCGACAAGAAACCGCGCGTTTTCTCGCAAAGGAAGCACACTCAGCGCAGACACTTCGCGAGAAGCACGCGATAGCGACAACCGCTGCGGCGTATGGTATTTCCGTTTCTCCTACGTTGATTGCGGATATACTCCGAACCCAACTTCCGGATGGTGGTTGGTCAGACGGCGAAGATTATTCAACGCTCGGAGCGACGTACTACGCGGTTTTGACTCTCTCGCTCACCGGAGTTCCCCCGCGCAATCCCGAAGCAATTGGACAGTTTGTCGTCGATAGGCTTTACCGTGACGGGTTCTTCTCGGAGACGCCGCGTGAGACTGAGTCGTCGAAATCGGTTGGCGATCTGGAACGGACGTTTTTCGGTGTTCAAACGCTCGACGCGCTCGGATTCGACATACCGTGGAAGACGTCGATTGCATCGTGGATCCAATCGTGTCAGACTCCCGACGGTGGTTTCACATGGGCTCCGAAGAAATCCGATCGGGGTAGTGTTTGGTACACTTCTCTTGCGACACAGACACTCAACACGCTTGGGTACGAACTACGCGATGTCAACGCGGCGATTACGTACATCAATCGATGCCAAAACGTCGACGGTGGCTTTTCAGAACAACCGGATGAGGTGTCGCGTCTTTCGTCGACAACCGATGCGCTTCGAGCACTCCGCGCCCTCGAGGGTTCAGCATCAGCAGCTATCGCGTCCAAGCCGCTTGTGATTACCGCATCGCGACGTCCAGATTCGTGGGTGCAGGATTCAATCTATGCCGTCTATTCCGGTCCGCGGTCAGATATACCACACGGTTCGAAATCACGCATCTGGTCATCGGGAATCCCGTTATACCACGTCGACACGGAAATAGACGGTATTGTCGGGTACCTCGCACTCGATGAAGCCGAAATCCGCGATTCTGTTGTCACCGCGTTCTTCATCTCATTTGAACTTACCTCGATTCCGCTCCGACTTTCGAATGGATCGATAGCTCCCCAGCGTTTCGATGTCTGGATGCCGAACAAGTGTCATCCTGACACGCTTTCCGCGGTGCGTCGTGTGTGGCAGCGTGCTTCGGAAACACCACCGAATGGATACGTGTGGGCTGATGTGTTCCGCCATATTGTGTCGCCAATCGCGTCTCGCGGGGGATTAGTCTGTTGGCATCCACGTTTCCAGTCACGATTTGACGCGTCGGTCGCGGTGAGCGAGTTACTCCGCGTAGACCGACCGTTCGGCTATGTCGTAGCAGCCGCTGATTTCGGTGGCAACGATCGTGTGCGATCGGTTCCCGAGGTTGACCGACTCGAAGGTGTCGTACCGTTTGTCGTATCCGGCCCGAACGACTATCTCGAAAACGAACGAGCTCGAACGTTGTGGCTCAGCCGCGAATCGACGCCAAATGGATTACGGGAATCGATATTGTCGGGGAAATCAGCGGTTGTAATCCTACCCACCGACGCGACGCGACCCATTGTATATGGATCACCCGAAACCCGCGGCGTTCTGCGTTCGCGGACGAGTTGGATTTGGCAGAAATCACACCGCGGCGGTTGACAGAAACCGCATGTTGCGGTATACTACATTGACTGAATTGGTTTGCTCGACGCGATCGAAACGGCGAGCGTTTCGCGTCGCGTAGTGGGCGGACGCATTGGCGCGCGACGGATTATACGGTGAGTGTAGCTCAGCTGGTTAGAGCATCAGACTGTGGCTCTGAGGGCCGGGGGTTCGAATCCCCTCACTCACCCCATAACATCTATGATGATGCCTCGGATACGTGCGTATCCGGGGCATTTTCTTTTTGCGTGGAGTCGCCGAATCCGCGCGCTTGTCGATCCGTTCGCCGAGCGATGTAACGCAATTGGAGTAGTTCCTCATGGCACGACGTATTGCTGAAACACTCCGAAAGACCGGAATGAACGTGCCCACCGAGTTCTCCGACGACTCTCAACGGGTTCGAAGCTACGAAGACCGCGAAGACCGCAGCGAGGAAACGGAACACGATCGTTACCGGCGCAAGCAGGCTCGACTCGCCGAACAGGACACGTCGACGAGTTTGCCGATTCGGGTCGTCCAAGATGAGGTGGTGAGACCGAAACCAGGCACCCGTTTCGAAGGGCCGATCGAGAAGCTGATCGAAACGTACAAGGATCCGCGCGAAGTCATTCGTCACATGACGATGGGACAGTACATGCGGTACGAGTTGCGCGGCGGTCAGATCTGGGAAGGCGATGCCCTCATCTACGACGGAACGGCGCATCTTCCGAACGTATAAGCGCGATTCACCACGAACCGAAAAGCTACGAACGGCGTTAGTATACAGAGCGCGCTGTTCTACGCGGTCATAGCGTACGCGTTGCGAACTGACAACGCGTACGCGTTTTTTTATTGAAACGGGAAAGAACACATGAGAGACGATCTACCGATAAACAACGATATCACTCCGATCCTCGAAGGTTGGGACTACCGCCCGGACCGCCCAGCGGTTAGACAGGTCGTCGGTATCGACGGGAAACCGAAGATCCAACTTCGGCTCGATCTCGGTCTTTTGCAAATGGAAGCAACGGGTCGGCCCGACGGTAAACGTCCACACGGTCATGACACCCTCCTTGCGCACTACCGAGAGTTACTCGAAACGAATCGAGGTGTCTCCGAGAGCGGTGAAGACTTCGCGCTCAACGAAGAGGACTGTGTGAAGCTTCAACTTGAGAGTATGCAGTTCTATCACCGTCGAATCAGTTGGCTCGAGCTCGGCGAGTATAAATCGGCCGAAGCAGACGCGCAGCACAATCTCGACATTATCTCGTTGGTGGTTTTGTACGCGCAGACAGATCAACTCAAAGAGATGTTCGTTCAATGGAAACCGTTCGTTCTCGTACACCGCACGATGGCGCGCGCGCGTCAGGCATGGGAAAAAGGTGAATTCGACCTCGCAATCGAACTCATCGAGGACGGCGTTGGTGAGATCGCTCAGTCATATAGAGACCAGGGGCGAGAAGACGCGGTCGACAACAGTGGCGAGATAGCTTTTCTCAGGAAATGGGCCGAAGAGATCGATCAGACGCGTCCGTTATCGCTGCGGCAACGACTCGAACGAGAACTCGACGCTGCAATCGCTGACGAAGCGTTCGAAAGGGCGGCGATTCTTCGTGACCGCATTCGAGACCTCGGCGCGGAAGACGACGAGACTTCAGATAATGATACGCCCGAGACCGAATAACGAACCTTCGTAACCGATATTTCGCCCCATGGTCTTGACTGAAGAATCGGCGCAGTCTACATTTTCAAATCTTGGGTGGCGCTCTAGCTCAGTTGGTAGAGCAAGGGACTGAAAATCCCTGTGTCCCCAGTTCGATTCTGGGGGGCGCCACCATTCGAATTGCATACGAACGCTTCGCGCTGTAACGCACGAAGCGTTTTTTATTTGTAGCTCCTCAGAGATTCCGTCCGGCTTCCCCCTGATCGTTTCGTCATCGACCTTCTTTGTCCACTCACAGGAGTAAGAGGGACAGATGGACAACACAACCAGATCTCACCACGGAACGACGTTTTACGTGTCCAGACTCGGCGACAACACCGACGGACGATCGTGGAGCAGTGCGTATCGCACCATACAAGCCGCGCTCGGCGCGATTCCGGACGCCAACGGGGGGCACCGAATCATCATTCGACCCGACACGTATCTCGAGGGGAATCTCCATCCCGCACACGCTGGCGCACCCGGCGCGTATAACGTACTCGACGTCGACTGGGACGGCAGCCTCGGATCTGGCGCTTCCGGATACGCGGTTGTCGACGCGAGTGACCCTGAACGTGGCATGCAAAGCGTCGATTGGTGGGGCTTTCCTCGGTGCACTCCCGAGCATTCCGGCGTCGATTGGGACCGTTGGAAGCTCAGACATATCTACGCGACGGGCGGCGACGGTGGACTTTTCTGGGACCTCCCGTTCAAAATCGCACCATTTTCCATCATCGTTGAAGATAGCGTCGGTATCGGACGTGCGTTTGGCGGGGGAGTGGGACACGTTCTGCCGCGTCCCGAGGAACCAATCGTCTTCCGTCGTTGCACCCTGTGGTCGCTTGATTGGTGGGGCGACACCGCCGGAGCATACGTTCGCGCGGAGAACACGGAGCCACCTTCGAAACCGGACGTTTTTTTTGAATCCTGCACGCTTGTCGGTCCGCAATGCGCGCTAAAGTCCGGTAATCCCGGATTTTCTTCCTATTCATACGTTTCTCTCGATCGCTGCACTCTCATTGTGCTGAATTTCTCACAACCACACGGAACTCCCACTGACGGCATTATTCAGAGCGTCATCGACGGTAAATACCTTCGTGTCGACATGCGCGACAGTAGTCTTATGGGGTATAAAGTATTCGGCGTTCGCCATCACCCAGAAACGGAGAAAGATATCCGCTATAACGTTTCTGGATGCGTTCGCGCGTACGTCCAGTACCAACAGGCCGTTCCGGACGGCGTCCAACCGCTTGGTCACTGGCCGGTCGATCTCTTCGAAAGCATAAAACCACCTTCACCAGACGTTTGTCCTAACGCCGCCTTTCCACGTCCCCAATTCGGCAAATCCGAACTCGTGCAAAAGGACATGTGCGAACTGACGCCGATTATGTGGCACGGTCGCCTGTGTCACCTTATGAGCGTTCGCCCGGGTTCCGGTGGGCGTATAGAAGACTACCGACTCGAACTATGGGATGCGGAATCGGGCGAGCAACTCGCGCGTTTCGCGGTTGGGCACAGTCTCGCCTCTGCGATCGTCCATGGCGATACGCTTTTTGTGTTCGCGTCTCGTTTTGGAGATAATACGTGGAACGATGTGACGCTCTTTGAATCGTCGGACCTTGTCAACTGGAAGCAGTCTGTTGTCATCGAGCAGGACAAAGGTGAACATCTTTTCAATACATCGGTATGCGAATCGCCAAACGGCTTCGTTCTCGCTTACGAGACGAACGATCCGGCATACCCGGCGTTTACCGTCAAGTACGCGATGTCTAAAGACTTACGTACATGGGTTAAACAACCCGACGCTGTATTTGGAACCGATCGGTACGCGGCGTGCCCGTGTATTCGGTATGCTAACGGCTGGTATTACCAGATGTATCTCGAACATCCCGATCGCCGTTGGTGGTTCGAGACCTACATCGCTCGGTCGCGCGATCTTCGAACGTGGGAACAGAGCTCCATGAATCCGGTCATCCGACCATCGGAGCTCGACGACGGGATTAACGCCTCCGATCCGGAGATTATCGAACACAATGGTCGCACATGGCTCTACTATGCTGTCGGTGATCAACGCACGTGGATGAATATCAAGCGTATCCCGTTTGATGGAAATCTCGCAACCTTTTTCGAATCATGGTTTACGGCGCCTGCTGTACCAGAGCATGGCACACTATCCGCGGAACGCACCCGCGCTGTTGAACGGCGAAAATGGTTTGGCGACGCGAAGTTCGGCATGTTCATACATTGGGGTCTCTACTCCGTTCGAGCGAAGAACGATGCGGGTCCCTACGTCTCGTGGTCGATGTCTGACGAAAACATTCCGCGTGACGAGTATGCGAAGTATGCCGACGTCTTCAATCCACAGAAATTCGATGCGACGAAATGGATGGAGATCGCGAAACGCACGGGCATGAAATACGTGGTGTTCACATCGAAGCATCACGAAGGTTTCAGCATGTTCGACAGTGAGTTATCCGACTTCACATCAGTAAAAAAAGCGGCGAAGCGTGATATATGCCGTGAAATCGTCGAAGCAGCGCGCTCGGTCGGGCTCAGGGTTGGATTCTACTACTCTCTTCTCGATTGGCATCACCCTGATTTCGATGCCGATCTTGCGAAGTACGTATCGGGATTCGCGCACAGGCAGGTGGCGGAACTCTGTACGAACTACGGTCCGATCGATGTTGTGTGGTTCGATGGCGAGTGGGATTACCCCACAGATACGTGGCGCGTCAACGATCTCGTACGAATGATTCGTCAGCTGCAGCCAAACGCTGTAATCAACGATCGCCTTGGGAAAGACGAACGCGGGAAGAACCGACTCGCCGATTTCTTTACGCGTGAACAGATGGACGAGATCGGCAAGCACGCGGACTTCGAGAGCGATCGGCGTCCATGGGAAGCCTGCATGACAATCGGTCGTTCGTGGGGATTCCGACACGACGACGCGCCGTTCAAAAGCGCTGATGAGTTGATACGCGCGCTGGTTGATATCGTCAGCAGGAACGGGAATCTGCTCCTCAACGTCGGTCCTACGCCAGACGGTGAAATACCGCAGCATCTCGTCGATCGCCTCGACGGTATTGGCGAGTGGATGGAGAAGAACGGGGAATCAATTTACGGAACGATAGGAACGCGAATCGACGGTCATCCAGCGACGATGAACGGCAACATGCTCTATATTCATATCGTCGATCCGGAAACGCACGATATCTCGTTGGAGACGGTACAGAACGAGGTACATCGCGCGTGGCTTCTCGCGACGGGCGACAACGTCGCATATGACGCAACAGCGAAACGGATGATATTACCGGAAGTAGATTCGAGTCAGCCTGTTACCACCGTTGCGGTAGAACTTGATGACAGATTACGCAACGTGTAACCCTGCATGAAGTGTTATTGAGTAATGAGGAGTTTCGTAGTGACGCGCACCGAACTTAGTGTTCCACTTGGCGATCGTACGTACCCCATCGATGTTGGGTGGGGCATACTCGACGGACTCGGTGATCGGCTTCGACCGGTCTTGCCGGGTAAGAAAATCGCGTTGGTTACCGACACGGAGGTCGGACCTCGTTACGCAGATCGTGTATCAACGTCACTTGAGAGGGCTGATTTTCACGTCACTGAAGTTCGACTCCCCGCAGGCGAGCAACATAAACATCTCGACACAATCGAGCGAATTCTCGATTCGTGTCTCGAAGCGCGGTTCGATCGACAGAGCGCTATCGTCGCGTTAGGCGGCGGTGTCGTAGGTGACATGGCCGGTTTCGCGGCGGCTATCCTCTTACGCGGCGTTCGGTTCATTCAGGTGCCGACGACGATCGTTGCACAGGTAGACGCGAGTGTCGGCGGGAAAACCGGTGTCGATCATCGACGTGGGAAAAACCTCATTGGCGCGTTTCATCAACCGTCACTCGTCTATATCGACGTTGGCACCCTTGGGACACTTCCCGAACGAGAACGCATCGCCGGACTCGCCGAAGTCGTGAAGCACGCGATCATTCGCGACACCGACATGTTCAGTACTCTCGAATCCACGATCGATCGATTCGCCGATTTCACGGCA
>CAZWQW010000001.1:50446-54535 GCA_964635955.1 uncultured bacterium
CTATGTGCGCCACAACGCCCTAATCGAACGGATTCTGCGCGTTCCGTTACCAACGGATTACCCTGTGGACACCGTGTGGGAGCGCATGTTGTCCGACAAAAAGGCGCGCGACGGAGTACTCGCTTTCGTTCTCCCGACGCGAATCGGTGAGGTATCGATCGCACGCGACGTCACGCCGGATGAATTCTCCGCCGCGTGGGAACACGCAATGCTCAAACGGGAGTAGCGATCTTTCAGGAGTTCCGCTCCCTCATAAAGTGTTCGACTTCGTCGATTGTCGGCATTGACGCCTGCGCACTACGTCGCGTTACACTGATCGCCGCAGCAGCAGAAGCGAATCGTAGCGCTTCGCGAACTGCATCGCCACGTCCCAATGCCACCGCCAAAGCTCCGTTAAAGGCGTCACCAGCCCCAACAGTGTCTACTGCATCGACGCGAAGGGGTTCGACGTCAAACGTCTCGTCTCGTGAGATATACGTCGATCCCGCACTTCCGCGGGTAACAACGACCTTCTCCACCCCGGATTCGATCAGACTTCGTCCTATCGACGCGAGTTTTTCAGACGTTTTATTTTCCTCACCCGCGAGCAACGCCGCTTCTGTCTCATTTGGTGTCAGCCAGTCGACAAGCGAAAGAATGTGTTTCGATAGAGGTTGTGCGGGAGCAGGGTTCAAGATCGTCGTCGCGCCGCGTGAACGTCCGATGGTGAGCGCCCGTTCGACTGCTGGAAGCGGCACCTCAAGCTGGACGAGCACAACATCGGCTTCGTTAAACGCAGCCGTTGCATCAGTGACGTTTTCGGCAGTGAGCTCAGCATTCGATCCCGGAGCGACGATGATCGCGTTTTCTCCATCGTCACCGACAACGATCAGTGCGACACCCGACGGGTGTTCGTTGACGCGTCTGATGTAACGGGTATCAACACCTTCGTCATCCAACGCCGCGACAGCGTCATCGCCAAAGTTGTCACGTCCGACACAACCGACGAACGTCACTGCTGCGCCCAATCGCGCCGCAGCGACCGCCTGATTCGCTCCTTTCCCTCCATGTGACACAGTAAACTCCCGACCGAGTAGCGTCTCGCCCGGACGCGCAACGCGAGACGCCTGTACGGTAAGATCGGTATTGACGCTCCCAACAACGACTATCGACGGACGTTTGATCATGTAACCGTTCCCTTCGCAACAATAAACAAAACTATTAGAAGTTTGGATCAAACGATTTGCGCGTCAACTTGGTGTACCGGGTGTCGAAACGGTATCTTTCCAATATAACGGATGTTTTTCGAAAAGGACGGTCACAGGGTCGATATGACCAGACACAAGACAGTCATCGTCGGCGTGCTTGCGTCCGGCGGTGGCACCAATATGCAGGCGATCATCGATCGGATTGAAGCCGGATCGCTCAATGCGGGCATTGCCGCCGTCATCGGGAACAACTCAAACGCTGGTGCACTGGACCGCGCTCGTCGACATGGCATATCGGCGTTCCATCTCAGTCGCCTTACCCATCCGGTGCCAGACGATCTTGACCGCGCAATGCTGAACATCCTGCAAACTCACAATGTAGAATGGCTTGTTCTTGCGGGATACATGCGACCGGTCGGTGCGAAAACGCTCGCAGCATACCGAGACCGAACACTCAACATTCATCCTGCGCTTCTTCCGAAATTCGGTGGCGAGGGCATGTACGGTATCCGTGTGCACGAAGCCGTTCTTGAGGCTGGAGAAACTGAATCAGGGGTTACGGTGCATTTGGTCACCGAGGAATACGATACCGGCCCGATTCTCGCTCAACGACGCGTCCCTGTATTGAAAACGGACACTCCCGAGACGCTTCAGCAACGCGTTCTTGCTGAAGAGCATCGAATCTACGGTGACGTTATCGCTGCGATCGCGGACGGTCGACTTACTGTCAGAAACGGTTGTCCGTCGGTCCGTATCGACTGAATTACGTAAATACTGGAATAAGTTATCCATTGTTCGTGTTTTCCGCGTTGCATTGGACCCCTTGCCGATGGTACTTTTCTGGTCGGTGTATACGTCCAGATGGAACTTCCCGAAAGACACATGGGAGAAGCCATGAAAAAAGCAGTTCGCGAGACCAACTTCCCCGATATACCGCTCTTCGCACGCGGTAAAGTGCGTGATGTGTACGACCTTGGGAACAATTTGCTTATTATCGCGACCGATCGCGTGAGTGCGTTCGATGTCGTAATGCCCACACCGATTCCCGGGCGAGGCGTTATACTCACGCAAATGTCGTTGTTCTGGTTCAAGCTGATGGACGACATCGTAACGAACCACGTCGTAACCGCCGATGTCAGTCAGTATCCGAATCGACTGCAGAAATACACTGATGAACTCGAAGGTAGATCGATGATCGTGCGTAAGGCGAATCGGATCGACATCGAGTGTGTTGTTCGCGGATATCTCGCGGGATCTGGTTGGAAGGACTACAAGAAGACCGGTGCCGTCTGCGGACATGCGCTTCCGTCCGGACTCGTCGAGAGTAGCAGGTTGCCGGAGCCGATTTTTACTCCGGCCACGAAAGCCGATAGCGGACATGATGAGAACATCAGCGTCGATAAGGCTGCGGAGATTGTTGGGAAAGATGTGATCGGCGAGTTGGAGCGCCTGAGTATCACGTTGTACGAACGCGGTCGCTCGTATGCTGACTCGCGCGGCATCATTATCGCTGACACAAAATTCGAGTTCGGCTGGATTGATAATCGGCTGTCGTTGATCGACGAGGTACTCTCGCCGGATTCGTCACGATTCTGGCCGAAAGACTCGTACGAACAGGGTCGCTCGCAGGAGAGTTTCGATAAACAATACGTGCGCGACTACCTTGAGACGCTCGACTGGAACAAAACCGCACCGGGTCCTGAGCTTCCCGACGAGATCGTAGAACGCACGCTTGCGAAATACCAAGAAGCATACGACCGACTCGTGAAGTCGCATGATCGTCAGGAAGGGGTCTGATCAGTGGGAATCAAGCGCGCGCTCATCAGCGTATCGAATAAAGACAACGTTGCAGGATTCGCCCGTGCTCTCGTCGAAGAATTCGGTGTGGAGGTTCTGTCTACTGGAGGTACGGCCCACCATCTGAGAGATGCCGGCGTTCCGGTGACGGATGTATCGGAGTTCACAGGTAGTCCGGAGATCATGGATGGCCGCGTAAAGACACTTCATCCAGCGGTTCATGGTGGTATCCTCTGTCGTCGCGATCATCCCGCTGACAAAGCGCTCATAGATTCCAGCGATGTGCTCCCGATTGACCTCGTTGTCGTCAATCTCTATCCCTTCCGCGAGACTGTTGCAAAGTCCGATTTAACCATAGAAGACGCTATAGAAAACATCGACATCGGCGGACCCACGATGATTCGGTCCGCAGCGAAAAACCATCGTTACGTCGCCGTAGTGACCGATTCGAGCGACTACGACGGCATACTGCAGGAGCTCCGGACGAAGAGCGGTGCGCTCAGCGACGAAACCCGCTCGAAGCTCGCTGTGAAGGCGTTTCGTCACACGGCCTCGTATGACGCAGCGATCGATACGTATCTTAGCAAAGCGCTCACCGACGAACTTGTCCGCCACGCGTCGTATGTTGAAGGACGACAGCTTCGGTACGGTGAGAATTCGCACCAGGTTCCCGCGTACATCTATCGTGATCCGGAAAGCACCGAGTGTTCGGTCGTGGACGGTCGTGTGCTTCACGGCAAAGAGATGTCGTACAACAACTACGTCGATGCGAATAGTGCACTCGCGATGGTGAAGGACCTTTCCGACAACATCGCCGTATCGGTAATCAAGCACAACAATCCGGCTGGAATCGCGACCGGCGAGTCGCTCGTTGAGGCGCTCGACCGTGCGTGGCATGGAGACCCGCTTCGTACGACGGCGATGGGTAGCATCGTAGCGACGTCGCGACGATTCGATTTACCCGCGGCGGAGTTTCTCAAAGGACGCTTCGTCGAGGTAGTGCTCGCTCCCGGATATGACGACGACGCGCTCGAATATCTGCAGAGTAAAAGCAAGAATATCCGACTCATAGAAATCGATCCGTTGAATATTGGCGAACCGGACC
>CAZWQW010000001.1:54635-60264 GCA_964635955.1 uncultured bacterium
GAGCAATTCGCACGCGTTGTTCTTGCATCGGACGCGTTCTTCCCGTTCGACGACACCGTTCGCGAAGCCCACGCATCCGGCATACGTTTTGTCGTTCAACCGGGTGGTTCGATACGAGACGACGAAGTCATTGCGACCGCGAACGAACTTGGTATCGCGATGGCGTTTACGGGTCGACGCCATTTCATGCACTAAGCGACATAGTAGCCATACCATTGGACATAGAATCGAGCGGTGAGCGACGGAACCGCGAGGGGGTACAATGAAGTTCTCACTGGCCGGGATGATGTCGAACGACATCGGAGTTGATCTCGGCACGGCGAACACGCTGATCTGGGTAAAAGGCAGAGGCATTGTTCTCAATGAGCCGTCGATTGTAGCGGTAGATCGCACTACACATCGTCCCCTCGCGATTGGCCTTGAAGCGAAAGAGATGCTCGGACGAGCACCCGGCGATATCGAAGTAATCCGTCCGATGAAGGACGGCGTTATTGCGAATTTCGAAGTCGCGGAGGAAATGCTTCGGGGGTTCCTCACCAAAGTTCAACGGAACCGCGGCTTGTTTCGTCCCCGCGTCGTGATATGCGTACCCTCCGGCATTACCGAAGTCGAAAAGCGAGCAGTACGCGACTCAGCCGAAGCGGCACGCGCAAATGAAGTACATCTCATCAGCGAACCGATGGCTGCGGCAATCGGTGTGGGACTCCCCATCGAACGGCCTGTCGGATCGATGATCATCGACATCGGTGGAGGTACGAGCGAAATCGCCGTCATGAGTCTTTCGGGTATCGTCACGACGACGTCGGAACGTATCGGCGGCGACGAGATGGATGACGCGATCATCAACTACATAAAGCGCACCTACAACCTCTCTATCGGTCATCGTATGGCCGAAGAGATCAAGATAAAGATCGGATCCGCGTATCCACTGGAAAACGAACTGGAAACGACCGTACGTGGTCGGCACCTTGTCACGAATATCCCACAAGTGGTCGTCGTGAAATCCGAGGAGATTCGCGAAGCACTCGCAGAATCGATCGATCGAATCATCAACGGTGTTCTTCAGACACTCGAGCGGACACCTCCCGAGCTTGCGGCCGATATTATTGATCGCGGGATCTTCCTCACGGGTGGTGGCGCGTTGATCAAAGGTTTGGATGATCGACTCAAAGAGGCGACGAATCTGCCGATTAATATCGTCGAAGATCCTTTGACCGCCGTCGTACGCGGTACCGGTGCGGTACTCGAGGACGTCATAAGATACCGCAAGGTGCTGTTCTAAACCGTCCACCAAATCGATGTGTAGATATCGCTGTTACAACCACGGCGGAGATTCGCCGTAATGTTTGAAGGTTTCGCCGTACAATGCTACAGAGAGTTGCCCAGTGGTTGTGGGTGCATCTTACGGGAGTCGTACTCGCTGTCACACTGATATCCTCGCTCTTTTTCCTCACCCGTGCTCCGTCGCTCAAAGTCGGTCCCGTGCGCTGGGCATTACTCTACACAATATCCGCCGGACAGAGTGTTTTTCGGTACCCAATCTATCTTATCTCACTAAAGCAAGAAAATAGATATCTCCGAAGCGAATTGCTCAAGAAGGTTATTGACAAAACGGAGCTGCGCGAACTCCGCGCAGAGAATGACCGGCTTCGTGAGATGATTGACTTCGCACGGGACCGAGACCTGCGTCTACTCGCCGCGCGCGTTCTGTCGCATGACGTCGAAATACCACCGGCGAGCATTACAATCGATGTCGGCACCTCTCACGGCGTCGCGCCATTTGACGCGGTGGTGAGTGCACAAGGTCTCGTTGGGCGCGTCGATGAGTCGCCCACATGGAATCGATCAATCGTACGCTTGCTGACCGATCCGGGTATCCGAACAAGCGTGATGATACAGAATCCTACACGGCCGATGGGAATCCTGCGATGGAACGGCGCCGAGATGCATGTCGATAACATCGCGCAGGAACTGCCGGTCGCCGTTGGCGAGACAGTCATTACGAGCGGTTTGGGAGGAATTTTCCCTCCCGGACTTCACGTCGGCGTCGTTGATTCTGTTCGCGAAGACCCTCACGCGCTGTTTAAAGACGTAATCATGTCTCCAAGTGCGCGATTACGTCGACTCGAAGAGGTATTTGTTGTAAGCGTTCACCGCGATTCTACCGAGAATCATCGCACGGAGGGCATCAATGCGATGGATCGGTGAAGCACTGTGGCTGATAGCGGCTGCGATAACCTACGCCGTATACGGACCGCTCCTCGGTATCAACGACGCGGTTCCGATTTTGACGGTGATCGTGATAGTTCGTGTCGCGTTGACCAGTGGTCCGCTCGCCGGGAACATCACTGGATTCGCGGGAGGGCTCCTCCTCGACGTGTCGACACCGGAATGGTTCGGCGCCGCGATGTTAGTGGACTCGATCATCGGCTTCGTTGTTGGAATGATGCGCGAACGAATAGTACTCGATAGTCCACTTGCGCGATTCGTAGTGCTTCTCGTAGCGGCGGTGACGCATTCGCTTGGGATCGTTGTAATGCGAAGTTTCGTGACGCCCGACATGGCTCCGGAACCGTTCATAAACGCACTCGGCTCGGGAGTCTACACTGCGCTTCTCGGTGGGATATGGTGGATGCTGTGCGGTGTGATACGCGCGGTCATAGGCTGGCGGAGCATATGGTATGTTGAACGGCAGTGATACAGCAGGAAATGAACGTCGACGCAGCGGTGTGATCTTGATCGCTGTCGTCGTGGCGTTTGCTGTGCTGACCATTCAACTCTACAGACTTCAGATACAGCAGTACGACGATTATCTTAGACGTTCCGAACAAAACGCCATGCGCACCGTACCCATATCGGCGGTACGTGGACGTATACTCGATCGGGATGGCAATATCATCGTCGGTAATCGTCCCGCCTACACACTCGGTGTTATTCCTGCTGAAGTCACCGATCCACCGAGACTCGATAGCTTACTGAGCGCCGAGATTGACTTGCCGCCAGGCCAACTCGTCGAGAAAGTGCGGGAGAATCGTCGTCGCCACAGCCCGATCGAGCTCCGCCGGGACGCACCCTATACCACAATCGCTTACCTCGAAGAGCATCGGCACCGACTTCCGGCGGTCCTTTACATGGTCGAATCGCGACGTCGGTACCCCTACGGGCAAATCGGTGCACATTTTCTGGGGTATGCGCGCGAAATCGGACAGACTCAGCTTGCGTCGATCTCCGACAAGTCCTATTCACTCGGCGATCTAATGGGGCAAACGGGGATCGAAGCTGAGTATGAACCGTATCTCCGTGGCACAAAAGGTGAGGAATATCAGGAAGTTACCGTTCGTGGTCAGGTAATCCATACCGCGCGTCGCGAGCCGGTTCGTGGTTCGGACGTGCGCCTAAGTATCGATCTCGACCTTCAACTCACCGCTGAAGCGGCGATGGATACGATCAAACGCGGCGCGCTTGTCGCGATGGATCCGAATACCGGCGAGATCCTTGCGATGGTGAGTCGACCGACCTTCGACCCTGCCGTTTTCTCGTTCGTTGTCCCGACAAGCGTCTGGCGCATGCTCAACGATAACATCGAGCGACCGATGTTCAACCGTGCCGCGATGGGCACGTATCCACCCGGTTCGACTGCGAAGATGATCACGGCGATAGCGGGTCTTGATAGCGGTGTGATTACGCCGACGAAGATGCTCAATCCATGTCGTGGTGCGATGCGGTATGGAAACAGAACATTCCTCTGTTGGCGCGAATCTGGCCACGGAGCGGTTAACGTTGTCGGCGCCATTGAACGAAGCTGCAACGTGTTTTTCTACCAGCTTGGCGACATGATTGGTGTTGATAAGTGGGGTCAGATCGCACGCAAGTTTGGTTTCGGCGAACGAACTGGAATCGATTTACCCGCCGAAGACGGTGGGATCGTCGCCAGCTCCGATGTCTACAATCGACGGATGGGACGCTTTGGCTGGACACGAGGTGAAGCGCTGAACGTCGCGATCGGCCAAGGTATTACTCTGGTAACACCGCTTCAGATGGCGCGTTACACGTCAGCGCTCGCGACCGGTAAGCTCCCGAAACCACACATGGCGCTGGGATTGATTGATGCCGACGGGACGGAACACGCATTGGCTGTACCTCCGCCCAAGCCACTCGAAATAGACCCGGATCTGCTGCCAATCATCCGCGAGGGCATGATACTCGTCACCGAGGGCGACCACGGAACGGCGCGTCGGTCTCGAGTGCCAGGATACCATGTCGCTGGGAAAACGGGAACAGCGCAGAATCCTCACGGCGAGGATCATTCGTGGTACGTGGGGTACGTTCCCGCCGATGATCCGAAAATCGCGGTTGCTGTAATCGCTGAGAACGCGGGACACGGTAGCGATATCGCGGCACCGATTGCCGGACGCATTATGCGGCGGTACATGCTGCGAGACAGATCGCGAACACAGCCCGTCGCGGAAACGACGCAAATCGCGGAGCGGAGATAAGTCATGGCGATAACGGCGCGAAATGTTCGCGAACTGATAGACTGGCCGCTCGCTCTCGCCACGTTAGCGTTGATCGGCATCGGGATTCTTGGAATCGCGAGCGCGACCGGCGAACAGGCAGCGAGTCGTGTTCAAGGACTCGCTACGGTGCAGGCCGTTTGGGCGTCGCTCGCCGTCACGGTTGCCATCGCGACTCTGTTTTTGCCGGCTCGTTTCTGGCACGCGATGGCGTATGTGATATACGGTGTGGCGATTGCCGCGCTTTTCGCTACGCTCGTTGCGGGATCGCTCGGAATGGGTGCGGAACGATGGTTACAGATTGGTCCGATACGCGTCCAACCATCGGAGTTCGGCAAGCTCGCGCTGATTATCGCGCTCAGTCGATTTCTCAGCGGCCCGAGAGTTCGCATCAATCGTTTTTGGGATCTCGCTCGTGCACTCGCGCTCGTAATCGTACCTGTTGCGCTCATACGCCAACAACCCGATCTCGGGACTTCCTTGGTATATCTTGCCGTCGCACTTCCGATGGTATATTTCGCGGGTTTACGAAACCTCTATCTGTTTCTGCTTCTCTCGCCTATCGTCAACGCTGCGTGCGCATTCGCGGGGTGGATTCCGTGGCTCGCGTTCTGTCTCCTCTTCGTCGGAATGCTATTTCTCACGAAACCTACACCGACATGGACCGTAGTATTGATCGTTGTCAATCTCGGAGTCGGAATCGTCGCGCCGATACTTTGGAACGAACTGACACCGTACCAACAGCGCCGAATTGAGACCTTTTTCAATCCGGAGAACGATCCGCTCGGAGCGGGGTATCAGATCATTCAATCGAAAGTCGCTATCGGATCCGGGGGAGTGTGGGGAAAAGGTTTCCAACAAGGTAGTCAGACGCAACTTGCGTTCGTGCCGGAGACACATACCGACTTTATCTTCGCGGTTCTCGCTGAAGAGTTCGGGTTTATGGGTGCGATTGCGGTAACAGGGCTTCTACTTTTCGTTATATGGCGAATTATAAAAATGGCGAATACACTGAATAACCGGTTCGCCTCGTTTGTGTGTATTGGCGTAGGTACGCTGATCGCCTTTCACTCGTTCGTGAATATCGGAATGACCGTCGGTCTCATGCCGGTAAC
>CAZWQW010000001.1:60364-79554 GCA_964635955.1 uncultured bacterium
GTCCCGTCGATCAAACTCGATGGCGGCGAGTTACTTGGTGACGATACTCCCATCGATCGCATGCGAACGATCTACCTTCTGCGCGCGATGCAGGAGATGGGGTACCGGACTGTCGGAGTCGGACCTCGCGATTTTCTGTACGGACGCGAATTCATCGAATTTGCCGCAGAGGAATTCGGACTCACGTTAGTAAATACCAACGTCGTCGGCGAAGACGGATCACCGGTATTCGCACCGTATGCTGTTGAAGAAATCGGAGACGCGGGGCTTTTTCGTCGACAACGAAATCGTGTGAGAGTCGGTATAATCAACGTAATCGGCGAAGATCGGTTGCCGTTAGCGCCACCATCAGATCCTCCGGTGTATGTAACGAATCCGCTCATCGCTGCAGAGAACGCTGTGATCGAACTCCGCAATCAAGTAGACGTCATTGTACTCATGGCAAACGTGAGTCTGGAAGTTCTGGATCGTCTTCGCCAAATCGACGGCATCGATGTGTTACTGATGACGCGACTGACACGTATTCCGGGTAGATACGTGGTCGCCGACGACAAACCGGTGATTGGGTATTCAACCATCGAAGGCAGGGGTGTCGGACAGATCGACGTATCCGTGAGCGATCGCACCATATCCCACGCCATGGGGTCGTTGACAATGCTCCTTGAGAACACCCCGGAAGACCCGCTGATGTTACAGATACGCCAAGAGTTCGAGGACTGGAAAGAGCGCTACATCAACGAGCTTTCTGATCCGAATGCGTCTCCGAGGTGACAATGAAACGTTTGACATGGATTGCATTGGCATTGTTTGTCGTTATCGCAACGGTGATATCGACGACGTGGTCTTCGTCAGCAACGAAATCGGTTACGCTTTTCTATACCGCCACCGCCAACGGAAATCTCGAGCCGTGTGGGTGCCCCGTGAATCCGAGTGGAGGTGTTTCGCGACGCGCGGCATATGTCCGCGAGCACACACAATCCGACGCGCCACCAGTGCTTCTTGACGGCGGTGATTGGGTCGGACCACCAAGCCCAATCGGATTGCTGCAGTCAGACTATATGCTCCGTGCAATGCAGGGTATGGGGTATGAAGTCATCGGAGTCGGCCCGCGTGACTTCGCGTTCGGAATCGAATTTCTTAAGCAAGCGGAGCAGGTCAGCGGTATAACAATCACGAACGCGAACATCGTCAACGCAGAAACTCGTGAGCCGTTCTTCGCTCCGTGGGCAATCACCTACGCGGGACGTGGCAGTTTTCTCGGATTCACGTACGGTGGCACGAAAATCGGCGTCGTCGGAGTGATGAGCGGCGACATTCCGCCGCTTTGCATCGACTGCGACGCGCCAATAGAAATCCTTCCACCTGTGCAGAGTGTGGAGACGGCGGTAGCGGAGCTCGACGATCAATGTGATTTGATTGTTGTTCTCGCCTATGCACCGATGGACCAGATCGAAGAAATCGCTCAGATACCCGGTGTCGACGTCGTTATCGTGTCCCGAACATTGTATCCACCATACGGTTATGAGAACGTTAGTCTTAGAGACGGAACCGTAATCGCCTTTACGGGGTACCAATCGCGACGTGTTGGACACGCGACCCTCTCTGTGACGGATGACGGTCGTGTCGTATCCGCCGAGGGGGATCTTGTCAACCTCGGCGAGAACATGCCGGACGATCCCAGAACTACCCGTCTTATCGAACAGTATTACGAAGACCTGCAACGTATTCCCGGCGACAAGCTCCACGGTCAATGAATCGTCCTGTGTACTATGATTCATGACGCATTAACCATAGGCGGAAGGAACCGCATGTTACGCATCGGCTACATTGGTTCGACTACCACACCTGAGTTCGATACACTCGTTTCGCGAAAGAATGCTCGTATCGTTTCGATCGCAAGTTCGAACGCTAACGTACAGAGTGACGATGATGTCTTACACTTCGATTCGCCCGACGACCTGATTCGTGATTCAGAGATTGATGCCGTCATCTTGGCACTTCCACTGCGGGAACAGATCGATATCGCGCGATTTGCTGCGAAAAAGAAGCTGCCGATTCTCATCGTTCCGCCCATCGCGGAATCGGCTGACGCTGCGGCAGCGGCGATCGATGACCTCGACTCGGTAGTCACGTGCGTATCACGCCCGATGCGCCTTGCAGTCAACCTCGTCCAGATTCGTCGCACGGTAAAGCGCTTCGGCTCGGAATGGATTCGCGGACGCTACGTCGGATCATCATCCGGTGGCCGTTCGCTCGTCTCACAGGCGGAGGGAATCATCGACCTGCTTCGCTTCGTCGGTGGTG
Organism: uncultured bacterium; assembly: GCA_964635955.1. GTDB lineage: Bacteria > Latescibacterota > MWCZ01 > MWCZ01 > MWCZ01 > CAZWQW01. The sequence goes on from CAZWQW010000001.1 coordinate 62,669, forward strand.
GCATATCGACTGTAGACGCAGTCGCGTCGTCTGCGCCCGAACTCGTATCGTTCGCGTTCACATTCGACTCAGGTACACGCGGAATGGTGAGTCTCGTCGACGGATGGACGAACGGTACAGAGTACGCTATTGATGCAATGACAGACGGGCGCCGTTACCGGTGGTCGAACGAGTGGAACTCCATCACGATCGACGGCAAGGAAAACCGTGCATCCGATTCCAAACAAGGACAGTATGTCGCTGCCGTCGCTGGATTCCTCACCGCCGTCGAACATAACACCCATTCGCCGATCGTCTCCGACTTCCGCGACGCCGTTGAGACGATGCGCGTTGTCGAACGTTTCGAGGCGACACTTCGGAAATAGGTAACCAAAGGGAGCGGCTCGTGAAGAGCTATCGGAAAGAGCTGTGGTTCGACATTCCGACGCGACGTTCGTTCATCAATATCACACCGCACGTCGAATCAGCGTTACGTGAAAGTAGTATTCGCGAAGGTCTCTGTCTCGTGAACGCGATGCACATCACAGCGAGCGTGTTCATCAACGACGACGAATCAGGCCTTCATCGTGACTACGAACGGTGGCTTGAAGACCTCGCACCACATGAGCCAATAAGCCAGTACGACCACAACCGTACTGGTGAGGACAACGGTGATGCACACCTCAAGCGGCAGATCATGGGGCGCGAAGTCGTCGTAGCGGTAACAGACGGGCGTCTCGATTTCGGTCCGTGGGAGCAGGTGTTCTACGGAGAGTTCGACGGAGGACGTCGTAAACGTGTGTTGGTGAAAATCATCGGTGAGTAGACGACGGTACCGTTGAGAAGACTGTCTAAACGACACCGTCGCTCGACGATCAACTCACGACATGGGTTCGGAAGTAACTGAGCACTCCGCGTATGCTTGAGAATCCGATGAGCCGCTTCCGGTCGTCGATAACCGGAACATGCCGGTATCCTTTCGTTCCCATGAGATTCATCGCCATACTGAGTGACGCATCTACGGTAAGCGCGTCGGGATTCGCCGTCATCACGTCGCAAACCGGTGTCGAAAGATCTTTATCTCCGAGTGCGAATTTGTGAATGAGATCCCTTTCCGTGAATACGCCGATCAGGCGAGATTCGTCATCCACCACGAACGCGGCACCGTGACTCTGTCGCTTCATTCGCGATAACACGTCGGATACCGGCGTATCCGGAGTAACCGCAAGCGGTTTGTGGTGATAGAGTTCGGCGAGTTTTACATCATAGAACGAACGACGTTCGCCGACGGCTTGCTCCGCCGGAAGATCGAGTCCTGCAAGATCAGTCCCGCAACTCCCGCAAAGATCGACGCCTTTTATATTATCGTAGCCGCAATACGGGCATTCCATCGTAGCAATCCTTCTTTCGAGACACCGCTACTCGGTTACGTCCCATGTTTCGCCGGCGTTGAAAAGCGTCTCCAACTCCCCGTGTCCGAGAAGATTCTTCGCATCGGCGATCTGCTGGTGTACGAGATCATCGTACGTCGGACGCGATACTTCGCGAAACACACCGACCGGTACAGGGTTGGGGTAATTCAACTCGGTGAGGAGGTACGCTTTCATCGGACTCTCCGCGCCTGTTTGATGTACCGCCAGGTCGTCCTCACTGACACCGTGCTCTCCAATCTTGCATGATTCGAGGCGTATCGTATCGAGGTCGATACGAAGCCCTTTATCGCGCTCCTTGCCATAAACCATCGGCTTGCCATCTTCGAGGTAGAGCACGCGGTCATCACGCACCGAGCGATCGGTGAAATTCGCGTAGGCGCCGTCGTTAAACACGTTGCAGTTCTGGTACACCTCGACGAACGAAACACCTTTGTGTCGCGCGGCTTTGTCAAGGGTTTCCGCAAGATGTTTCGTATCGATGTCTATCGATCGCGCAACAAAGGTAGCTTCCGACGCGATCGCTATCCGCAGCGGATTGATCGGTTGATCGACGGTGCCCATCGGGCTTGATTTCGTCTTCTTCTTGAGCTCTGACGTCGGCGAATACTGTCCCTTTGTCAATCCGTAGATACGATTGTTAAACAGCACGATGGTGATATCAACATTCCGCCGAATCGTGTGAATAAGGTGATTCCCACCGATCGACAATCCATCGCCGTCACCGGTAATAACCCACACAGAAAGCTCTGGATTCGCGACCTTGACACCCGTCGCGATTGTCGGTGCGCGACCATGAATGCTATGGAAACCATACGTATTCATGTAGTACGGAAACCGGCTCGAACACCCGATCCCGGAAATGAATACGAATTTCTCACGTGGAAGACCGAGGTCGGGCAGGATCTTCTGCGTTTGCGCGAGGATCGCGTAATCACCACATCCCGGACACCAACGCACTTCCTGATCCGAGACGAAATCCTTCCGCGAGAGCTGCGGCAACTCCTTCGTCGCAACCGCGCGATTTTCCGACGTTATTTCCTCGTTCATCTGCTCAACTGCGTCATTCCCGGATTCTGTATGTCTGCTCATGGCATCAAACCTCAAAGTGCTTTCTTCACAGCATCAACGATCTCGTGAATCGTAAACGGACGGCCTTTCACCTTCGTAAACGAATCTACATCAACGAGATAGTGACCTCGGATAAGGAGCGCGAGTTGTCCCATGTTCATCTCGGGGATAATGATCTTTTTGAAACGCTTGAGTACGTCGCCAAGGTTCTTCGGGAATGGATTCAGGTATTGTAGGTGTGCGGAAGAGACCGATACCCCGTCTTCCCGAAGATCGTCCACTGCCGAAGTGATCGCTCCGTATGTGCTTCCCCATCCGAGTACAAGCACGTCAGCCTCAGGATCGCCATGCACGTCAAGCTCCGGAATGTCATTCGCAATTCGAGCTACCTTCTCGGCGCGCAGCTTCGTCATCTTCTCATGATTCACCGGATCGTAACTCACGTTTCCCGTAACATCCGCTTTCTCGAGTCCACCGATACGATGTTCAAGGCCGGGTGTACCGGGTATCGCCCACGGTCGTGCGAGTGTTTCCGAGTCACGTAAATACGGCTGATACGAATCCGGGTCATGTGCGAATTTTACCGATATCTTCGGCAACTCATCGATTTCTGGAATTCGCCACGGCTCTGCTCCGTTCGCGAGATATCCGTCGGAGAGATACAATACCGGCGTCATGTATTTCACCGCGATTCGTACCGCTTCTATCGCCATCCAGAAACAGTCACTTGGCGTACGCGGAGCGATGACCGGCACCGGCGAATCTCCGTTTCGACCGAACATCGCCTGCAACAAATCGGACTGTTCGGTCTTCGTCGGGAGCCCGGTACTCGGACCACCGCGTTGAACATTCGCAATCACCATGGGTAGCTCGGTCATGACAGCGAGGTTGATTGCCTCGCTCTTGAGCGCAAGTCCTGGCCCCGACGTTCCTGTTAGACCGATCGCTCCAGCGAATGACGCGCCGATTGTCGCTCCCATCGCCGCGATTTCATCTTCAGCCTGGAATGTGATAACACCATACTGTTTTTTCGCCGCCAACTCGTGGAGAACGTCGCTCGCAGGCGTAATGGGGTAGCTGCCGTAAAAGAGTGGCCGACTCGCCTGCACCGATGCGGTGATGAATCCCATCGCGGTTGCTTCGTTGCCGGTGATCTTGCGGTATTTGCCCGGACGGAGTTTTGCCTTTCGCACTTTATAGAACGTTTGAAAGACTTGCGTCGTATCGGCGAAGTTATATCCAGCTCGCAGAACCGCCACGTTCGCTTCGGCTATCGCTGGATCCTTACGACCGAAGTACCTCTGATAGTAGTCGATGGTTTGTTCGGTCGGACGGTCATAGACTCGGTACAACACACCAAGTGCAAATGTATTCTTGCAGCGCTCTTTATTTTTCGCCGAGAGCGGGCTATCTGTGAGCGTCTCCAAGGTCAGCGTCGTAATGGGAATCGAAACAACCTGATAACCGGAAAGCGTCCCGTCATCGAGCGGATTTTTCGTGTAACCGGCTTTCTGCAGATTCGATTTCGTAAACTCGTCGGTGTTTAAGATGATCATCCCACCCGTCTCAAGATCGGAAAGATTCACCTTCAACGCGGCCGGGTTCATAACTACAAGCACATCCGGTTCGTCACCGGGTGTCAGGATGTCGTGACTACTGAAGCTGATCTGAAATCCACTGACACCTGGGAGAGAACCTGCAGGTGCACGGATCTCGGCGGGGAAATCCGGCAACGTACTGATATCGTTTCCGGCGATTGCGGACGCGTTGGTGAACTGAGCACCGATGAGCTGCATACCGTCGCCCGAATCACCGGCGAAGCGAATCGTAACCGTGTCGAGCTCACGTACAATCGGTGTCTTTTCGTTGTCCGGAACAGTCGAATCCACTGCCATCGGTATTGGTCCTTTCCTCGACCTTTGCGTCTCATGCCCCTTCGGGTGTGGGAATCTGTTGTTCAGGACGAGGCGGAAGGTTATTTGCGTCTTGCGGGAAGTTCTCGAGGATGAACTGAAGTATCTGATGCACGTTGAGCGACGCGATCGCCCGGTTTTCGTCATCGACGATCGGCAGATTCCGGTAACCGCCTCGACTCATGAGCTCGATCGCGTCGTCAAGCGTATTTTCCGGGCCAAGCGTAACCGGATTCGCCGTCATGATATCGCGTATCTGCTTACCGAGCATGTCCGGATGTCCAACGATCTTTTTCATCACGTCGCGCTCGGTGACGATTCCAAGAAGTTGCCCGTTCTTGACGACAAGTCCGCACGCGCACTTTACCTTGCGCATATGCTTTATCGCTGATCGCACCGAAATCGTCGGTGAGAGTACATTCGGCGGAGGAAGATTGAGATGCCTGATCTGCGTCTCTTCCAACGTCTCTTGAAACGGCATACCCGACCTCCTCATGTGAGGACGATGGTTACGCGTCGAGAATCACTTCGATGATTGAACGTTTACTCATTATCATAATACGCTACGTCGCGCGGCTGGATTCTATCAACCGTACTGCTTTGCATATATCGAGAATCACGACTCGATCTTGTCGGGATGTATCTATTCGTACGAGCCGTAAACCCAATATAAACGAAGAAACGCTCCCTGCGAAAGGAGCGTTTCTCTTACGTTCGATTTATACGCGATTACAGGCTATTCGCTCGTCGTTGCTGAGGTAAGAACTTCGACTTTTGAGGTTTCCGCTGCTGCGAGTTCTGTAGGGACCGTCGCCTTCCGTAACACGAGGACCGGCACCTCGGACCGCGCTCCGATACGTATCGGTGGACCCCACGTTCCCACGCCGCGCGAAACGTAGAGATTGCTTTGTCCGGACCGGTAGTAGCCGGCGTCATTCGGATAGAAGCGGCGCACGATGTAGTTCCATGGAACGATCTGACCGCCGTGCGTATGACCACAGAGTACAAGATCGGCTCCAACGCTCGCCGCATGTTCGAATACATGAGGCTGATGCGCAAGTAATATTGTAGTCGCCGACTCGGGTATACCGGCCAGCGTTTTATCGACGTCGTCAAACACGGGACTTTTCGTCACATGCGCGGGATCGTCGATTCCGGCTACGACGAGATCAGGTGCCACTTCGCGCCACGTGTTGACCAGTGTTGTAATCCCTGCTGACTCAAGTTCATTCGCAATCGCATGCGAGCCGGCATAGTGATCGTGATTACCGTGGCACGCAAACACGCCGAACCGTGCAGTCAGGTTACGTAACGGTCGTGCATTCCGTATGAACTCTGAGAGGTCACCGTCAGCTTGATCGCCAGTTAGCACAACCAAGTCCGGGTCGAGCGCGTTCACCTTCCGAATAATGTTTCTTAGATACCGCGCTCCGTAGATCGGTCCGATATGTAAGTCCGAAAGCTGTACGATTGTGACTCTTTCAAGATGCCCCGGTAAACTGTCAATCGGGATATCGACCTCGGCAAAACGAGGCGTTTGGCGTGCACGAATCGCACCATAGACCGTGATACCCAATATTACCGATGCGGCGACGATCATCGCCGGACCGGTAAGCGTCGCTACACTTTCGAAACCAATCACGAGCGCTACGAATCTTACCGTGTCGATAATTACAGTCGCGATCAAACCCCAAAGCAACCAGACAATACTCAACCCACCGGCTACGTACAAAAATCGCCGAACTCGACGTGACCCACGTTTTCCGACGATCGTATTCGCGGGAATCGTCGACGCGATCATCGCCAACGCAATCGCGACAGCCACAGCGGGTAGACCGGTAAGCGAGAGCGCGGCGATGAATTTCCAGATGAGAAGAACGGTGATAAGGAGGTAGACACTATAAAAGACGTGGAGTTTGCGTTTCTTCACTCACTATACCCTCGATATATGTGGATTACGAGAACTGGACCCGTGCGATCATAAGAAGGAAAAAGTAGCCACAAGAAACCGTGAAATGCAAATACGAACGTGTCTACGATACTCGCGGATACGAGATGCGAGCCGTTGAGCTACCGTTGATCGGACCGTATCATCTCTTCGTCCGTATCGATCACCGATAACGAAACAGTAAGGAGCATCTGCATGAATTCCCTTGATCTCTTCCGACTTGACGGTAAAGTGGCACTCGTAACCGGTGCGAGCAGAGGGCTCGGTGTCGAGATGGCGCAAGCGCTCGTCGACGCTGGTGCAGACCTCGCGATTTCGAGCCGGAACGAGGAGAGCATCCGTTCGATTGCCGATTCATTGAGCACGGAGGAGCACACGGTGCTTCCACTCGTCGCCGATGTAACAAAACCGGACGAGGTGAAGGCGATGGTTGAGGCCGTCATTGAGAAATTCGGTCGTCTCGATATCCTTGTGAATAATGCCGGCGTGAATATCCGTCGCCCTTTTGAGGAGTATGACGTTTCGGAATGGAAGACGATCATCGACACGAACGTGATCGGTGTGCTCACATGCTCGCAAGCCGTTCTGCCGCAGATGCGAAAGCAGAAGTGGGGGCGTATCATCAACATCGGCTCGATGATGGGCACGGTTGGTATGCCGACCCGTGTTCCGTACGCCGCGTCGAAAGGTGCGGTGCATCAGATTACGCGAACGTTATGCCACGAGGTCGCGAAGGACGGCATCAACATTAATACCATCGCGCCGGGACCGTTCATGACGGAAATGAATAAAGCCGTCATCGACCAACCCGACGTGTACAACTTCTTTATCAACCGAGTTCCATTGGGGCGTTGGGCCGAACCGAAAGAATTGCGCGGTATAACACTGTTTCTTGCTTCCGAGGCATCGAGTTACGTAACCGGCACAACGATCCATGTTGACGGCGGTTGGACCGCAGCTTGACACCATCAGAGCGGTAATCGATGAATTCTGGGAATCTCTTTACCGGTATACCGAACAAGATCCCGGACGAAATCACAGAAACACTCGTGTCCGGTCCGAACACGGTTGTGGAGCGAATCGTTTCACGTGGTCACCGCACACCCGATGGGTTCTGGTATGATCAGGACCTCACCGAATGGGTGATGGTAGTAACCGGTAGCGCGAAACTTGAGTTTGCAGAAGGCACGGTTATCGATATGAATCCGGGTGATTGGGTCGTTATCACACCACACGAGAAGCACCGGGTCGCGTGGACAAAACCCGACTGCGACACCGTTTGGCTTGCAGTATTCTACTCCGAGGACAAACCATGTCACATCACAGACGAGTAATGACGTCGCGCGAGCGTGTGCTTACGGCTCTGGCGTGCGAGGAGCCCGATCGCGTTCCTATCAATTACAGCGCGAATCCCGGCATAGATCGCAGGCTTAAAGAATACTACGGCCTTGAATCGAGAGACGGTGAAGGTCTCGCCCAAGCACTCGAAGTTGATTTCCGCGGCGTTCATGCACCGTATGTCGGTCCACCGCTCCACGAAGCACCGCCGGATCGTCACGTAGATATGTGGGGTATCCATACGCGATGGATCGAGCACGAGTCCGGTGGATACTGGGACTATTGCGACTTTCCCCTGATGAACGCCACGGAAGAGCAGATTGCCGATTGGCCTATGCCGAATCCCGATGACTTTGACTACAGCGTAATACCAGACCAGTGCTGTAAATGCGGCGACTACGCCGTTGTTGCCGGTGGCGCGGGGACCGGCGACATCATCAATAGCGCGGGAATGATTCGCGGTATGGAACAAGTTCTCGTCGACCTCATGACCGACGAACCCGCGGGACTACTATACATAGACCGTCGCGCCTCGATCCTACTCGAAGTGACTCGGCGTACCATCGAAGCGGCCAAAGGTCGAGTTGATCTCATGTGGATGGGCGAGGACCTCGGTACGCAGCATACACCGCTTATGAGCATCGATCTCTATCGGAAGCACATCAAACCGCGCCACAAACGTTTCGTAGACATGGCGAAATCGTTCGGACTACCCGTGATCATCCATACGTGTGGATCGTCGAGTTGGGCGTACGAGGACTTCATCGAGATCGGCTTCGATGGCGTCGATACCCTGCAACCCGAAGCGATGAACATGTCTCCGCGGTATCTGAAAGACCATTTTGGCGGACGTCTTGCGTTTCACGGATGCATCAGCACCGCCGGACCAGTGGCCTACGGCACACCCGAAGAGGTTGTCGCAAACGTTCGCGAGACGCTCGATATCATGATGCCCGGCGGCGGATATATGCTCGCACCGACTCATTCGCTACAGGATAACTCACCGACCGAAAACGTTGTCGCCATGTATGACGCGGCGAAAGAATACGGTCGATATCGATAAACGATTGCATTGGAGACCTGTATGAGTACTCTCATCAAACCAAACGACAACCGGATATCGTGGCACGGTGCGGTTTCTCTGGAAGTTACACCCGAATATGTCCACCCTTGGCGAATCCCATTTCCCGATTCCGTGCTGTTCGAGGAGAACCTGCGCGAGCGGTCAGGAAACCCTGCGGGGGTCCGAGTAGCTTTTCGAAGTGATACCAGTACTCTCGGTGGCGCGATCTGGGCGAGCGAAGAATCCGCTCTGTTCGACCTGACAGTCGACGATGAACTCATCGCGACAATCGACGTGCAGGATGCCGAACCGTTCAGATTCGATGCACTTCCACCCGGTGAGAAACTCATCGAGTTGTGGTTCCCACCGTTCCCGCATGTCGGTCTGCGTCACCTCGAAATAGATGAAGGTGCAACGCTCGAACCATTCGAAGACAGCCGCCCGAAGTGGATCACCTACGGCAGCTCAATCACCCACTGCCGGACGGCTGAATCGCCAGTATACACATGGCCGGCAGTCGTCGCGCGAAAAGCCGGGTTCAATCACACGAATCTCGGCTATGGCGGTCAGTGCCACCTCGACGCGCTGATCGCGACAACTATGCGCGATCTCCCTTCCGATTACGTATCGATGTGCGTCGGAATCAATATCATGGGTGCCGGTTCGCTCAATCGACGGACGTTTCGAACGGGCATCATCGGCTTCGTGCGGATTGTTCGCGAACGACATCCAGAAACTCCGTTTATCATCATGTCTCCAATCTATAATCCACCGCGCGAATCCACACCGAACGCGGTTGGGATGACACTGGAGATCATGCGGGAAGACGTCGAGTCGGCGGTTGTCGCACTGCGAGATCATGGTGACGAGAACGTGTTCTACGTCAACGGACTCGATATCATGGGTCCAAACGAGATTGACCTTCTGCCGGACCAGCTTCACCCGGGTCCCGAAGGTTACAAAGTCATGGGTGAGCGTTTCTACGAACGCGCCGTAAAACCAATATTCCTCGAAGGACGCCGTGCGCATCGCGCATAATGATCCGCGCCTTACGTGGGAAGGCGCGGTATCCGTAGAGCACGGTGACGGATGGACACAACCGTGGCGACTTCCCTGTTCCGATATCGGCCTGCTCGATAGTGGCCTCGTTGAGCGAGCCACTCACGGCGCGGGCGCACGCCTATGCTTCGCCACCGACGCAATGACAATCTCGGGAGAAATCGATCCAATCGGTGTTGATCCGCGTCCTTACGGCATGAAACCGCTCGATCTCGTTATCGATGACGATGTGTTCGGTAGCGCGGATGTCCAGAGGACGAACCGATTTGAATTCGCCGGACTTCCGTCTCACATGAAGACGATTGAGCTCTGGCTTCCGCACCTCTGGCGATTTCGACTCCGCGAACTGAATATCTCGGACGGCGTACGAGTTGAACCGGTAACCGATACACGCCCACGCTGGATTGTCTACGGCAGCTCTATCGAGCACTGCGCCGAAGCGAATCGCCCGACGGAAACGTGGCCCGCGTATGTGGCGCGGTCCGCTGGGTACAATCTGACATGTCTCGGCTTTGGAGCGCAGTGCTATCTCGATACGGAGGTCGCGAGGACAATCGCCGAACTATCAGCGAGCCGAATCACGCTCTGTCTCGGCATAAACGTGCAAATCGGATCAGCGATGACGTCTCGTACGTTCCGATCGGCCATCATCGGCTTCGTGCGCATCATTCGCGCACACCAACCGTATGTCCCAATCGACCTTATATCGCCTATTTACGCCGCACCTCGCGAAGAGGTCAAGAACGACGCTGGTATGTCAGTCGCCGACGCACGAGCCGATGTGCGGGCTGCGACAGTTGCGCTATGCGAATATGGCGATGCAAACGTCAATTACATCGACGGACGCGATCTCATCGGATCGAATGATGCCGCGCTCATGGCAGACGCGATTCATCCAAGCGCGGAAGGATACCGCGTGCTTGCGGAGCGATTCTGTAGGATAAAACCGTTACAATCGGGATAGTTAAGCAATCAAATCTGCTAATCGGAGATACTCCATGCAATCGACGCTACCGACACCCCGTCAAATCGAATACCAGAGTTGGCAAATGGGGCTGTTCGTTCATTTCGGAATCCGCACGTTCTACGAAGGGCTCCGCGACTTCGACAACCGCACCATGTCACCGTCGCAGTTCAACCCGACGGAGTTCGATGCGAATCAATGGGCCTATACCGCTGCGCGCGCCGGATGCCGATACGTCGTGATGACAGCGAAGCATCATGATGGTTTCGCGCTGTGGCCATCGAAAACGACCGATTTCTCTGTCGCGTCATCTCCATGGCGTAACGGGAACGGCGATGTTGTCAAAGAGTTCGTCGAAGCGTGTCGCCAGCACAATCTCGCAGTGGGTTTATACTACTCGCCTTACGACGCCGCCAGCCCTGTGTATGCCGACGAACGTGCATACGACGACTACTTCATCACCCAAATCAGCGAGATTCTCGAACCATATGGACAGATCGATATTCTCTGGTTCGACGGATGCGGCTCGGAAAACCACGCGTACGACTGGCGCAGGATCATCAGCGAGATTCGTTCCATGCAGCCGAACATTTCGCTGTTCAATATGGGCGACCCGGATTTCCGATGGATTGGGAACGAGCAGGGCTACGCACCATTCGGCACTCGAAACGTCGTCGACCGCATCCCGTTCTCGATCCACGAAACGACCGGCGATGCCGTAAAACCGGTGTGGCTACCGGCAGAATGCGATGCACGGATGCGCGAGCGGAACTGGTTCTACAGCGATAGCGACGAACACACCGTTAAATCCGTCGAAGAACTGGTCGGGATGTGGTATTACAGCGTCGGACGCGGGTGTAATCTCCTGTTGAATATCGGACCGGATCGTCGCGGTCTGCTCCCCAGACGGGACGCTGACATCTTGCTCGAATTCGGCGCGGAGATTCGTCGGCGCTTCGCGCATCCACTTGCTACGTTGGATGCCTGCAAGCACGCTGGTAAGCAGTGGATATGGGAACCCAATCGATCCGAAATCGTTGATCACGCGGTGCTTGGCGAGAACATCGCGCGAGGCGAGCACGCCCGACGTTTCATCATCCAAGCTGACGTCGGTCAACCGATAACCGTGTTTGAAGGAACGGCTATCGGGTACCATCAGGTGTGTTCGTTCCCGCCGATTCGCGCGCATCGGTTTACCGTCGAGGTTCCCGAATCCGACGGTGAGACCGAGCTCGCACGGCTCGAATTTCACCACACGGGAACGTTCTAACCTCGCCGTTTCACCGCCCGTTTCGGAGGATATATGCACAATTCACTCTTCATCCGTGAACTTCTCGCGCGAACGAATAACGATCCGCTGCGAATTGACCGGCGGAACGCTCATCGAAACATCACCGCCGATCCATCGTCAACGACTCAAACGGGCGAGTTCGCTCTCGATGGAGAGTGGTGCGTAAGGTGTGATTCAAATGTCGGTGAAGCGTGGAAACTCGCAGCCGCGGATTTCGACGAATTCCTCGCGCTTATGAATGTTGTGCGCGACCCTGACGCAACGAATGTGATCGTTCTCGGACATGACGCAATGTTACCGCCACGCGCGTACCGCCTTACGAAAAGTCCCACGAAGATCGAGGTGTTCGCATCCGACGCAGCAGGAATATGGGCGGGAGTCGCCGCACTTGAGCGAGAGATGCGCTTCCACCGCGGACCGATTCTCGCCGAAGGTACGGTAGAGCGCACCGCGCGTTGGCGTTGGCAGGTGAGTCAAGGTCCATGGGGTGGAAACTACAGCGTTCCAGACTTTTCGCCCGAATACCTCAGCGACGACGCCTTCAAGCTGTACGCACACTACGGCGTCAACAGCATGATGATCTATGGCGACCTCCTGTGCTACGTCCAAAGCGACATCCTCCCCGAATTGAATCATCCCGACTACGATCACCACATCGCGATGCTTGCCGACGCGGCGAAACGTGCCGCAAGATTCGGTGTTCAGTTTACCTACGTGGTCGTTGGACCGAAGCTGCGGTCGACCCATCCGGTGTTTCAAACACATCCCTCGACTCGGGGAAGCGGTGTTTCGTCTCCGACCGGAGATTACTCGATTCACTGCCTCTGCTCCTCCGACGAAACGATCGCTGCGTTCTACGACGAGACGTTTACGAAGCTCTTTCGCGCAGTGCCCGAACTTGCCGGAATGTATTTCATCATCGCCACCGAGTCGTTTTACCACTGCCGCATGTGGCGCAATCCTACCTATAGATGCCCGCGCTGCTACGAGCAGGTGCAAGAAGACGTTGTCGGTTCGATGCTCGGACGTATTGCGGATGCCGTACAACGAGTAAAGTCAGACGCATTCGTCCTTGGTTGGCCGTACAACACTGACCCGTGGGATCGGCCGGACGGGTACGAGTTCGTACGTCGATTGCCGAAGAACGTCGGCCTCTTCAACCAAATCGATCGCAAACACTGGTACGAGAAGGACGGATACCGGAAGCTCATCTGGGACTACAGCATCGACTATATCGGTCCGGCGACGCAGGTCGTCGACCGCATTAAAATCGCGAAAGAGCGAGGCTTAACGCTCTTCACAAAGACCGAAACCGGCATCGGTCTTGAGGTATTCCAGTTCCCCTATGTTCCGGCACTGAATCGACTTGCGGATAAATGGCAGGTGATGCGCGATCTCAAACCTGACGGCGTGCATCAGTCATGGCTCTTTTTCGGCATGTTCGGATCGCGTGCCGAGGAACTTGCGCATTGGGCTGCGTACGAACAGTGCTCGCGCGACGAGTACCTCCGTACGATGGCTACACGTGATTTCGGCCCGGAAGCTACCGATTCCGTTGTCGCTGCGTGGACCGCGATGAGCGAAGCCGTCGGGCATATCCCCTCGATTACACTTGCAGGTTACTACGTCGGACCGAGTTTCCTCGGACCGTGTCATCCACTGATTCCCGACGACTCAACACCAGTCCCTGACGAGTTCGACGCAGTGCTGTTTTTCCTCCAGGAAGGTGAGGAGACGTTCTCGCGTCGTCGTAACGAAATCCGGTCGAGTCTGGTCATGGAGAAGCTTCAGGATTCCGCTCGGTCGATCAGTATTGAATGGGATGGCGACGGTGACGGTTGGGATATCGTGCTACGCGAATACCGTTCAGCAGCGGATCACGCTCGCGCCAGTTGGAAACACCTTCGTGACGCGACACCTCACACACAAACGGAAACGGACGCGAAAAACCTTCTTGAGGAGACACTACTCACTGAACTGGTATATCGGACGTTCGTATCGTGTGCGAATACTGTTGAGTTTCTCATGCAACGGGCGCGATTTGAAGCTTCTCGCGATTCAGACGCGCGAAATCGGATGCGCGAAATCGCGCGTGACGAGCTCGAAAACGCCCTTGCCGCGCAACCCATCTACGATCAGTGCCCGTGGCTTGATATTGCCGAGCGTACCGACGGGTATTTTACACCATGCCGCGTCATGATTGAGAAAAAAGCGGAAATGCTGCGCGCGTTTCTCAGCGAGAAGGAGTAAACACATGTCCCACGATATTCAACAGTTCTACGTATCAACCGCGGGCGACGACCGCTGGTCCGGAACACTTCCCGATCCGAATACCGGTCGCTCCGATGGTCCATTCAAAACCGTCGTCGGCGCTCGTAATCGAATTCGCGAATTGAAAAACTCGGGAGGTCTCCGCGCACCAGTGGTTGTATCGTTGCGTGGTGGCCGATACATCGTGTCCACACCGATCGATTTCACGCCGCAAGATAGCGCACCAGTCACGTTCACATCATATCCGGATGAGCGCGCTACCATCAGCGGTGGCCGACCTATCGACGGGTGGCGTGAAGAGAAACGCGGCGATAAAACGGTGTGGGTAACAACCGTTCCCGACGTCGCCAACGGTCCGTGGTATTTTCGGCAACTATTCGTCAACGGCCGTCGCGCAACACGTCCGCGATATCCGCGCGAAGGCTTCGCACGGATACAAGATGTTCCCGATCTCGACCCAAACGGTCCGCTATTTGTCGGTGCGAATCGATTCACCGTCAAACCGGGCGATATCAAGAACTGGCGCAATTTGAACGACGTCGAAGTCGTCGTGCTTCACTATTGGATTGAAGAGCGGATGCCAATCGTGTCGTATGACGAGGCGACAAACGTCGTTGTATGTTCGCGTTCGTCGCGGATGAGGCTGCGCGACGAGCGTGAAGGATGGGCGAAGTTTTACGTCGAGAACATCGCGGAAGAACTCAGTGAACCCGGCGACTGGTATCTCGATCGTCACACCGGCGAACTCGTCTACATTCCTCTTCCCGACGAAACGCTCGATTCAACTGAAGTATGGGCGCCCGTCGCGGATCAACTCATTCGCTTCGTTGGGAAACCCGACGACGGGCAATACGTGGAGTTCATTCGATTCACCGATATAACATTCGAGCATACACAATGGCATCGCCCACCCGATAACGCCGCAGCATGGAGTCAAGCGGCAAACGGAGCACCTGCAGCAATCGATTTCGTCGGTGCGCGCGCATGTGCTATCGAAGACTGTACAATTCAGCACGTTGGCGCATACGGTATATCCATCGGTGACGGATGCAACGGCATTCGCATCGTCGGAAACGAAATCGTCGATCTCGGCGCGGGTGGAGTGAAAATCAACGGAGCGGACGCGCGTGGGCCGGTAGAACGGCGGACTGGTAACAATCGAGTCACTGACAACCACATACATCACGGCGGCGAAGTGTCTCATAGCGCGATCGGCGTTCTGTCAATGCACAGCTTCGGGAACACGATTTCGCACAACCATATACACGATTTCTACTATACCGGGATCTCATGCGGCTGGGTGTGGGGATACACCGAAAGTGTATCGAAGAACAACCTCATCGAGAAAAACCACATTCACTCGCTTGGCAAGGCGTGGCTGAGCGACATGGGCGGGATATACACGCTTGGAGTGCAACCCGGAACGGTTCTTCGGGGTAATCTCATCCACGACGTAGAAATGGCTGTATACGGCGGCTGGGCAATCTACCCGGACGAAGGAAGCTCACACATTTTGATTGAAAACAATATCGGGTACAATACATCGAGCCAATCGTTCCACCAGCATTACGGCCGCGAGAACATGGTGCGAAACAACATATGGGCGTTCGGACGGGAGGGTAATGTCCGCTGTACGAGGATCGAGCCTCATCTTTCGTTTGTCTTCGAGCGTAACATCATGATTTCTGACGGTCTACCGATTTACTTCCTATATGAGCGCGAGCGCCCACATTTCATATCAGACCTGAATATCGCGTGGGACGTAAGTGGCGCCGAGACGAAACTCGTCGCCGATCACGCTGCCGGTACGTGGCGCGAGATCGGAAATGACCGACACACCGTCGTTGCTGATCCGAAATTCGCCAATGTTGCGCGTGGAGACTTCACCCTCGCGCCGGACTCGCCCGCATTCGAAGTCGGGTTCAAGCCGATTGATATTTCGGATGTAGGTCCGCGACCGCCGGAACTGCGTGACTGATACAGGTATTTCCATATGCCATACACACGGCTCCGATCGAACAGCAGTGAGATCGGAGCCGCGCCACACCAATTGACCTAAACGCCGAAATCCGCCTTATTCAGACACATGAAGACACTACCGACACCTCGACTCGAAATCGACGGACCAATTGTTCGCGAAAACATCCGACGCATGGCCGAGTATGGCGCGACTCATAACTTGTCGATTCGTCCCCATACGAAAACGCATAAATCGCAAAGAATTGCTCGAATGCAACTCGCGGCCGGCACCGGTGGGTTGACCGTCGCCAAGCTCGGTGAAGCCGAGGTCATGGCGGAAGTATCCGACGATATTCTCGTCGCGTACCCAGCGCTCGACCCGATTCGTGCAACCGGTATCGCGAATCTGGCGAAACGCATCACGGTACACGTCGCGGTCGACTCGGAGTATGCTGTCGACGCTCTCGCCGCAGCAGCGCAAACGGTTGGTTCCACCATCGGAATTCTCGTCGATATTGACGTCGGTATGGGGCGTACGGGTCTACAAACTCCACGCCAAGCGCTCGAATTGGCACAGCGCGTGGAAACGACAAAAGGTGT
>CAZWQW010000001.1:79654-81410 GCA_964635955.1 uncultured bacterium
GGCGGATACGCGACCGTCGAGGAATGTGCTGCGCGCATGGTATGCACCGTCGTGAGTAATGCCGTACCTGGTCAGGTTGTTATCGACGCCGGGAACAAGACACTCACGAGCGACCGCTGTTTACCCGCACTCGAATCCGGGTATGGCTACGTCGTCGAATATCCGGACGCGACTATTACGGCACTCAGCGAAGAGCATGGGCAGGTCGATATATCACGCTGCGACCGCCGCCCACAACTTGGCGAGCAGATTCACGTGATACCAAACCATATTTGTCCGTGCGTCAATCTGCACGACACTGTCTGGTGGATCGAACCTGATAGAGAACCTGAGCAGATACCCGTCGACGCGCGCGGTCGAGTCGTCTAAAGGAGTTACGATGTTAAAAAAGATATGTGGCGTTCTACCGGTATTTCAGATGCCGTTCACCGAGAACGAGTCTATCGATTTCGCAACCTTGGAAAGAGAAATCGACTGGCTCTTCGAAAAAGGCGTTGACGGCGTAACAATGGCGCTCGCGAGCGAGACCCTGCGCTTGAGCACCGAGGAGCGCATGGAGGTTGCCGAGTTCGTTTGTCGATGCGTGAGCCACCGGAGTACCGCCGTGATAAGCGTCGGAACAGAATCGACGGTGGTATCCGAGCGGCTCGCGCGGCACGCGGAGAACTGCGGCGCGACGGCTATTATGGCGGTTCCGCCGATAACCGTATCACTTGGAGAAGTCGACAGGAAGCGCTATTACGAGCGGTTGATCGAGTCTGTGGATATTCCATTCATCATCCAAGACGCGAGTTCCTACGTCGGTACACCAATGACAATCGCGCTGCAAGCCGAACTGATGAATCAGTACGGCCCAGAGCGCGTCCTCTTCAAACCCGAAGCTAACCCGCTCGGTCCGAAAATTACCGAGTTGATTAACGCAACATCGGGCAAAGCGCAAGTATTCGAGGGCAGTGGCGGTATCGCACTCGTCGAGAGTTATCGTCGCGGAGTGATTGGCACCATGCCGGCTGCTGACCTCATCGAGGGAATCGTACCCCTGTGGACAGCGCTCGAATCCGGCGACGAGGAACGAGTCGAACGCATACGTATGCCGATTACCGCGATCATCTCGATGCTATCCTCGATCGAAACGTATGTCGTCGTCGAAAAGTATCTTCTCAAACGACGTGGAGTGTTCCCAAACACCGTCGTGCGTCAACCCTTTGGATTCAACATGGACGAACAGACTCGCGCGGAGATCGACCGTCTGTTCGATCTTATGATAGAGGCGACTCAGTAAAGAACGGTGAAGCGACGTGATCGTCGATGTTCATAGCCACGCTTGGAAGTATCCCGAGCATTTCTCGGATGACTTCCGCACACAGGCCAAACGAGCTCGCGCGGGTGTCGAAGTCGATTTGACCGTGCGACACGAGGACTACCGCGCTACAGCAACCGTCGATACCGTGCGAACAATAGTCTTCGGAGGCAAAGCTCGCCTGTCGGGTCTATGGGTCGATGATGGCTACGTCGCCGAATACGCGAACGCTCACGACGACGTGATCGGCTTTCTTTCGGTTGATCCAACGCAGGAGGACTGGGAACGCGATCTTCGGATCGGTCACGAAGAACTTGGCTTACGCGGTATCAAGCTGCTTCCGATGTATGCCGGTTTCTACCCGAATGACGCGCTGCTCGATCCGCTCTGGAAATATGCACAGGTTCACCAGTTACCAGTGGTCCTGCACACCGGCACGACATTCATCGCACAGGC
>CAZWQW010000001.1:81510-93497 GCA_964635955.1 uncultured bacterium
CGACCGCCTGATTCACCGCGACAGCTTACAACTCCTCGGATTGGAGTAATCCGGTCGTGATCTGGCGGTTGATTTGTCTGTTCAGTGCGATTTTTGCGCTTACCAGTAGCATCTCAGCAAACGGTAATCCCCAAACAGCACTCACGGACGTGCGAACCTTGCTCGGAGCAGCTTATTACCGCGACGACGTTGTGAAACTTGATGAGATCGTCGAACAGCTAACACCATTCGCCACAAATACGACCGATTGGCATATTCTCTACAACGCCGCATTCGCTCACTACCATCTTGCGAACGTTCTCAGCGACAGCGACACACAGACGGCGAAAGAACACGCGGACCGCGCCATTGATTATCTCAAGCGCGCTGACACGATCAACCCCGATAACGTCGAGATCGTCGCGCTTCTCGGAGCAGTCCATGGTCGCCGCGCGGGTTTCGGTGCACTTGCATCGCTTCGGTACGGGCGAACGTCGATGCGCGAATCCGCGCGCGCTATCGCATTCGACTCAACGAACTCACGAGCGCTCATTGTGCGCGGACAGATACTCATGTACGCACCGGCGTTATTCGGTGGCAGCGTCGAAGAAGCCCGACGACTCCTCAATACCGCAGTAGAGGCAGCCGCAGATGAGTCAAGCAGTGATTCGCTGATCGTAGAATGGGGTGGCGCCGCCGACGCCCATGCGTTTCTCGCGCTTCTCGAGTTGTGCGCGGAAAACCCAGCAGAAGCACACCGACATGCGTCAATCGCACTTGAGCTACGCCCCGATTACCATTACGTACAGGATTGGATTTTACCACGTATCGCCGAGAAAGCAGAATCCGGAGATTATCATGAATAGCCTCGAACGTGTCATCGCCGTATGTGAACACCGTGTACCTGATCGCATCCCATTCGATCTTGGTAGCTCACTCGTCACCGGTATCACGAAAAACGCGTATCTGGCGCTCGCGCGCGTGATGGGTATCGACGTTGGCGAACCCGAGCTCTACGACACGATCCAGCAACTCGCGGTTATCGATGAACGAATCATCGACGCACTTGGCGTTGACATTCGCGGTGTGATTCCCAATTTCGTTCGAAAAAACCCGGCGATCGAAGAATGGAACGGTAGCCCTTCATTTGTCGATGAATTCGGAGTGCGGTATGTCCGCCCGAAGGGTGCGTTGTATTACGACGTCGCCGAGAGTCCGCTTCGCGGCGACATAACGCTCGACGATATCGCCGCGCTCCCCGTGCCGGACGTCTCCGATCCGCGTCTATTCGAAGGACTTGCCGACGCAGCACGCGATTATCACGAACATGGTTACGCCGTGATACTCGACAGTATCTGCGCGGGTTTGTTCGAAATGGCGTGCAGAACACGCGGGTACGAGAACTTTTACATGGACCTCGTGAGCGAACCCGAACTCGCGACGGCTCTGCTGGATCGTTTCGTCGACCTGAAGATTCGTTTCTACGAAGTGGCAGCGAAAGAACTCGGTGGCTACGTCCAATTCATTCGCGAAGGCGACGATATGGCAGGGCAAGACGCGCTGCTCATGTCGCCCGCAATGTACCGCGAGCATTTCAAGCCACGCCACGCGAAGCTCTTCGCGGCCCAGAAACGCCTATTCCCGCAGCCGTTCTACAGCTTCTTCCATTCAGACGGCGCTATCCGCAATATCCTCCCCGATTTCGTCGAAATCGGCGTCGATATCCTCAATCCCGTACAATTGACGGCAGCGGGGATGGATGCGGCGGAGTTGAAGCAAGCGTTTGCTGGTAAACTGGTGTTCTGGGGCGGCGGTGCAGATACACAGGGATCGCTCCCACACGGCACACCGGATGACGTTCGTCGAGACGTTCAACACTGGGTAAGCGACCTTCGCGTAGGCGGCGGATATATCTTCGGCGCGGTGCACAACATACAGGATGACGCACCGCCTGAAAACATCCTTGCGATGGTTGAAGCGTTCAACGAGCTTCGGCAGTACTGAACGAACCTAACAACCGCGTCTCAATGCTCGTCCCGCGCGAACGTGCGTATGTGTTCCGTCGTCGACGACGATGGCACCGTTGACGATCACCGTTTTCACGCCCGTGGGATGCTGCATCGGCTCGGTAAATGTCGCTGTGTCCTGAATGGTCTCGGGATTGAATACAACGATATCGGCGGCGAGTCCTACTTTCAAGACACCACGGTCGACAAGGCCTATTCGCGCAGCGGGACCACCAGTCATCTTACGTATCGCCTGTTCCCACGTCAGCACACCGAGCTCGCGAACGTACCGCGCAAGATACCGCGCGTGACATCCCCATGCCCTTGGATGTGGGCGCGAACCCGACATGATCGCGTCAGACTCGACGAGGTGCGCGGGATGCCGCATGATCGCCTGCACTCCCTCTTCATACCCGAAGAAACTGACACACGCGACTTCGCCTTCTTCCGCAATCAGCAGATCCGAAACGAAATCGAATGCTTCCTGTCCCGTGACCTTCGCGGCATCAGTGATGCGGTGGCCTATCCAGCATTCGCTCGCCGGTGTCTTTACGCCGCTCACCTGAATCTTTGACCAATCCATCGGTACGCCATGTGCCCCGTCGCAGCCAACGACTTCCATCTCGTTGCGAACACGGGCTTTTTGAACCGGATTGTTCAGTGTATCGATGAACTCGCCCGGCGATAACCTCTGCGTCCAACTCGGAAACATGCCGCGGATAAACGTCGAACCGGCAACGTATGGGTATGATCCGCATGTAACATCGAGACCTTCCGCACGAGCGTCGTCGAGGATGTCGACATATGCCTGTACACGGTGTTCATTCACGGGAAACACAACCTGATGATGCGTCAGGTGGAGCGCGACGCCTGACTCGCGCGAGATATGCACCGCTTCCTCCATCGCGTCCTGCGCTCCGACCCCGTAGCTGCGGAGATGTGGCATGAATACACCACCGAAACGCGCAACCTCGCGACAGAGATCAATCAACTCTTCCGATGTCGCATAACTGCACGGCGCGTATGTAAGGCCGGTTGACAGACCCACGGCACCAGCGCGCATTCCATCGGCAACGAGGTCGCGCATCCGTCGCATTTCCGATGATGTCGGTCGTCGATCGGATATATCACGCATTGCGAGCGCTTGTATCGCTCCGTGCGGCAGGAGATACGCAACGTTGATCGATGTCTTCCGATCGAATCGCGCGAGGAAGTCGTCTACGGTCCGCCATGTGTAGTCGAGGTCTGACGGACGCCCGTTGATCGACTTCATCGTATTGAGGAAGAACTCGATGGTGTTCCCGTCGACGGGTGCGTAGGAAAGACCGTCCTGACCGATAACGTCGGTTGTCACCCCTTGCATAACTCGAGGTGAGGCGTCTGGTTGTGCGAGATGATGGAGATCGGCATGGGTGTGCAGGTCGATGAATCCGGGACATACGACATGCCCTGACGCATCGATTCGTCGAACGGCATGCGCGTCAATCAACACTCCGATTGCAGTAATACGATCGTCTACGATACCGACATCACCGCGATACCACGGAGTGCCTGTTCCATCGATTATTCTGCCGTTTTCGATAACTATGTCGAAGTGTTCGTCGTTCATCTTGTTCTCGCGAAAACGAGGAAAACCTAACGGGACTCTTCATGATACACTTCTCGACGATTCGACCCTACCACCTGATCCGATTCTCCGTCCGACGCGTTGCGACGTTGCGATAACGGTGCTACCGTACAGAAAGCCGTTGGTTATACCGCACAGTACCGATCTATCAACGAGCGTCTACCAAGCCGTTGCGCAACGTAGTCTCACAGCGGAGATCCGATTATGGTAACTCCGGCGAATGATGTGCGAATACTGAGAGAGCTTGCCGAATCTGTTTCAGAAATCGCGCATCTACCGGTCCACGAGGAAAAACGGCGCCTGTGGCGGTCACTGAACGGACTACGTCCCGTTCGACCGATGGTGTGGATCAACGAAGAGCCGTGGGACGAGTTACGCGAGAATGAACCTGAGCTAACGTGTGTGTGCGAAGACCCGTTCGCTCGGTCTATCGAGGATCGACTCCGTAGGACGATTTACCTCTGGAACCATCTCCGCGCAGACCGCATAGTCGACTCCGTATTCACTACTCCGATCGTCTATCACGACTCGGGCTACGGCATCGAACGATCCGCTACGTTATCCAACGGCAGCGACTATGGGCTTGGTTCATGTGATTACCTTCCGATCATGCGGTCCCTCGACGATATCGAACGCATCCGCGTTCCCGTGATAACCGTCGATTGGGAAGAGACGGAGCGAATCCACGATCGTACGATCGAACTCATCGGCGATATTCTCCCCGTGAAAAAGCGCGGCATTACCCATATGTGGTGCGCGCCATGGGATGTCCTCATTCAGTGGTGGGGCATTGAAGAGTTGATGGTCGATATGTATGACCGGCCGGAATTGGTCAACGCGGGGATCTCGCGGATGATGGACGTGCTTCTCGCGCGTCTCGATCAACTTGAAGAAAACAGCCTTCTCGATGTAAGTGATTACAATCACCGTGTCGGTTCGGGCGGTCTCGGCCTAACCGATGAATTACCCCAACAGGACTACGACGGCACACATGCGCGACCAATCGACCAATGGGGAACGTCGACCGGTCAAATCTTCAGTGACGTGAGCCCCGCAATGCACGACGAGTTTTGTTTGCGCCACGAAATCCGATGGCTGGAGCGATTCGGACTGAACTGTTATGGCTGCTGCGAACCGCTTCACAATAAAATGGGAATACTTCGGAAGGTTCCGCGTCTACGTCGAATCAGCATGAGCCGATGGATTGACATTGAAAAAGCGTCGACCGAGTTGGGAACCGACTACGTATTCTCGTACAAGCCTAATCCAGCCGTATTCGCGTGGGATTCGTGGGACATAGACGCGGCTCGCGCGGAACTCGACGACATGCTCGAGCGAACGCGCGGAAACGTCGTCGAGATCATCATGAAAGACATCACGACGTGTCGTCACGAACCGCATCGCATATGGCAATGGTGCGATATGGCGGTACAAGTTGCTGAGAACTATCCTTACTGATCCAACCCAACGACGCATGTAGAAAGGTGTATTAGAAAAATGGCACATCCCGATCTTGCTCTCCAGATGGTACCAGTCAATACGAATCCCGGACCCGAATACGCAGCGTCGACACGACCGTTTCAAGGTATTCCCGGTATCGAACGCACGCCCGGCTCGGGGCGACTTTGGGCAACGTGGTACGGAGGCGGTCCCGGCGAAGGCCCCGAGAACTATGTCGTTGTCGTGAAAAGCGATGATGACGGCGCGACGTGGTCCGAACCGGTTCTCGTCATTGACCCACCAGATCGTGTGCGCGCGTTTGACGAATGCCTGTGGACAGACCCTGACGGTCGTCTTTGGCTCTTTTGGGCACAGTCATACGAATGGTTCGACGGTCGCGTTGGAGTGTGGTGCACGTATACAGAAGACCCGGACGCAGCATCGCCGAGTTGGAGCGATCCGCGTCGAATCGCGAACGGGATTATGATGAATAAGCCAACCGTTGCGAGCGATGGGACGTGGTTACTTCCTACTGCCGTGTGGAAGGCGAAAGAGCCGCATCTACCAGAACTTGCAGCCGAACGCTTCTCCAACGTGACCGTTTCGCGAGACAAAGGAAAGACCTTCGAACTGCGCGGTGGCGCCGATGTATCGATTCGCGGATTTGACGAACACATGATCGTAGAACGAAGCGATGGTAGTCTGTGGATGCTTGTCCGCTGCAAGCCGGGTGTCGGCGAAAGCGTAAGTACGGACGGTGGGTACACGTGGTCACCCGGCGGTATTACCACCCTCCGCGGGCCAGACTCTCGCTTCTTCATTAGGAAGCTTCGCTCCGGTCACATCCTTTTCGTATCGAACGATAGCTTTGAGAAACGTCACTCGATGACGGCATGGCTCAGCGATGATGACGGAAAAACGTGGAGCAATGGTCTGCTTCTCGATGAACGCGACGCTGTATCATACCCCGATGGCGTGGAAGACGAAACAGGACTGATACGAATCGTGTACGATCGGGAACGAAAAGGGGCTCGCGAGATTCTCTTCGCTCAGTTTCGTGAGGAAGACGTGCTCGCCGGAAAGCTTGTTTCATCCGACGCCAAATTGAAGCGTCTCATCAACAAAGCCGGTTGAGGTGAACGCGATGAAAGAACGACCACTCGCCCTACTTCTCGGTGATTCGATTCGTATGAGTTACCAGCCACAAGTCAAAGTCACACTGGAATCTCGTGGAAAAGCATCCGTCGTCGGACCGCAGGAAAACTGCCGATATTCCGCGTGCACCCTCGAGCGCCTCGATGCGTGGCTGGAAGCACTCGGCACACCGGACATTGTTCACTGGAATAACGGTCTACACGACGTTGGATATGATCCGCCACGTAATCCCGTCCAATTCCCGATTGACGAATATCGGAGCAACCTGGAGCGAATTATCGAGCGTTTGTCGGAAACCGGAGCGCGCATCGTCTTCGCGACGACGACGCCGGTTCACCCCAAAATGCCGTTTCGTAACGATTCGTGGTCGTGGAAAAACGAGGAGATCGAAGCGTACAATCGTGCAGCCATCGGGATCATGAACGCGCACAAGATACCAATCAACGATCTTCACGCAATCGTAGCCGCCGATCCTGACGCTCTTCTCGGCGAAGATCAGCTCCATCTGAACGCTAACGGGCAGAAGGCATGCGCGAAAGCGGTTGTCGACGCTATTGAGAAGTATCTTCCATAAAACACCAAATACCGACAATATCATCGCCGGCACGGAGATTCCCATGAGCATGCAGAATGATATCCGGCAACTCGTCGACAAGACACCATTCGTCGATACACACGAGCATCTTTTCGAAGAATCCTCACGCATTACCGACGCCGAAAACGGACGCGGTGTCGATTTCGGTGTACTGTTTTGGCACTACTCTGACTCGGACCTCTTCGCGTCCGGTATGAGTCGGGAAGAGATCAAACAGGTACAGGATCCGGGTCTAACACCGCGCGAAAAGTGGCGCGTGCTCGAACCACATTGGCAGCGGTCGAAGAACACCGGATACCTGCTCAACGTGCGCGAGAGCATTCGATTATTGTACGGTATCGATGACCTCCGTGAAGACACTGTTGACGCGATTTCCGAGCGGCTTCGTAGCGCTATCAAACCCGGCTACTACCGTACCGTGTTCCGAGACGTAGCTAATATCGAGTACACACAGGTCAACGCGATACAAGCGGATCGAATGCTGTTTATGGAAACAGAACAGCCGGATTTGCTCGCACAGGATCTCGGTTTCAATCCGTTGAGTTCCAGTGTCAATAAGGAGAACGTCGCGTTTCTCTCCGAGTACACGGGAATCGAGGTCGGGTCGCTCAAGGATTTCCATAAAGTGCAAGATCGCGTATTCGAAATGGTCGGTCCGCGAGCGATCGCGATGAAAAATCAAGATGCGTACGGCCGACGATTGGACTACGAGCAGGTGAGCACTGAGGATGCCGCTCCACTGTTCACGCGCATGGTCGCCGGAGACTCGCTTAACGCTGCGGAAACAAAAGCGATCTGCGATCACTGTTTCCATCGGTGCATCGAAAAATCCATCGAGTACAGCCTTCCGGTGAAACTCCATACTGGTTACTACGCCGGTAACAACGGAATGCCACTACACCGCGTAGGTGCAAATCCGGGCGACATTTGTGATCTGCTCCGTGCTCATCCAAATGCTCGCTTCGTACTCATGCACATCACGTGGCCGTATCACGACGAACTTGTCGCGATCTGCAAGCACTACTCGAACGCATGGGCAGACCTCTGCTGGGCATGGATTGCCAGCCCGCTCGCGTCACTTCAGTTCGTCAAGGAGTTTATCATGGCGGCGCCGGCGAACAAGCTACTTACGTTCGGCGGTGACTACATCCCGGTCGAGATGGTACCGGGACATGCGGCCGTCGCGCGGCGAGGACTTGCTCAGGCGGTATCCGAACTCGAGTACGAGGGATGGGTGCGAGAAAGCGATGTGCCCGACCTCGTTGACCGTCTCATGCGCGGAAACGCACACGAACTTTTCGATTATGAGGGTACGTTAGCTGCGTGGAAGTGACACGAAGAACGGAGTCGAAGGAGATAGTCAATCTGGTATGGTGCGGAAGGGGGGAGTTGAACCCCCACGAGCTTGCGCCCACAGGATCCTGAATCCTGCGCGTCTACCAATTCCGCCACTTCCGCACAGTGATGTAGTAGAATGATGCTACGATAGACATTAGAGATTAGTCAACACAACACATTCCGTCAAGGTGGGAACACTCGCATCCACCGAAGGACGGTCGCGGTTCTTCTTTACGCACCTGAACTTGATTCCGTATCTTCAGACACGATAGAACATCGGAACACTGCGGCGTCATAGCCGCACGACGATCCGTTCGGTACGACGTAACGAGGTATGTGTGAATAATCCCCGCAATCAAGGGCCGCCGACGGATCCATCCGGAAAACGCCCGAATAAAGATAACCGAAACATATTCAACTCAGGCCGGTTTCGCTTTTCGGTCATGTACGCCGTCGTGGCGGTACTGCTTATTATCACGGTCCGACAGTTTACGAGTCAGCCAACCCACACCATCACATACAGCCAGTTCCTCAACGCCGTGCAATCGGGGCAAATCGCGACCGTCGCCATCGGCGAAACGCAGATCGAAGGTCGTTATGAGGTCCCGCCCGATTCTCTCCGTGGTGCAAACCGATTTACCGTCGATCGTATGAAGGAGCACGAGGATCTCGTCAGCCTACTCGAAGAGCACAACGTCGATTACTACGGGGTCATACCAAGTCCGTGGCCAAAGATTCTATCGTGGGTGATCCCCATGGTGCTCCTCGTGGGAATCTGGTTCATCATCCTCCGTCGCATGGGAGGTCCGGCGAGCGGGATGATGTCCATCGGAAAGAGCAAGGCGAAAGTCTACGTCGAAAACGAAACGAAAGTCACGTTCGACGACGTCGCCGGAATTGACGAGGCGGAAGAGGAAGTACGCGAAATCGTCGATTTTCTGAAAGAACCGGAAAAGTTCCGCAGACTCGGCGGTCGCATTCCGAAAGGCGCGTTGCTTGTGGGACCGCCCGGAACGGGGAAGACACTCCTCGCGCGAGCTGTTGCAGGTGAAGCGGGGGTGCCGTTCTTCAGTTTGTCGGGATCGGATTTCGTTGAAATGTTTGTTGGTGTTGGCGCGTCGCGTGTTCGCGATCTCTTTCAGCAAGCCAAGGAGCGCGCACCGTGTATCGTATTCATCGACGAGCTCGACGCGCTTGGAAAGTCGCGCGGCGGCAATCCGTTGAACAGTCACGACGAACGCGAACAGACGCTGAACCAGCTCCTCGTCGAGATGGATGGATTCGACGCCAATGTGAATGTTATCATCCTCGCTGCAACGAACCGACCGGAAACCCTCGACATGGCGCTTCTGCGTCCCGGGCGTTTCGATCGTCAGATCGTCGTTGACAGACCGGACATCGGCGGACGTGAGCAGATTATTCGGATTCACGCGAAAAACGTGCAACTGGCCGACGATGTCGATTTACGAAAACTTGCGGCGCGCACTCCCGGTATGGTCGGTGCCGATCTTGCAAATGTGGTCAACGAAGCGGCGCTACTCGCGGCGCGGAAAGGTCACGACAAAGTCCAGATGTCGGATTTCGAAGAGGCCGTGGACCGAGTTACCGGCGGACTCGAGCGAAAAAGCCGCGTTATGAATGAGAAAGAGCGTCGAGTCATAGCGTACCACGAGGCTGGGCACGCTCTTGTCGCCGAATGTCTCGAGCATACCGATCCGGTTCACCGAATATCGATTATCCCGCGCGGAGTATCGTCGTTAGGGCAAACCATGTATTTGCCGACCGAAGACCGCTACCTCATGTCAACAGAGGAATTGGAGGACCGACTTGCGGTCACACTCGGCGGACGTGTCGCCGAGGAAGTAATCTACGACGAGATATCAACGAACGCCGGGCAGGATTTCCGTCGCGCGAGCCAGATCGCCGAGCACATGGTGAAAGACTATGGTATGAGTCAACTCGGACTCGTTGCGTACGGTGAACCGACCACCATCCTTCAGCAACAATACGGCGGTGGAACGGCAAGCTACAGCGAGGCAACTGCCGCGGAAATCGACGACGAAGTGCGGCGTATCATCAACGAAGCGTATAAACGTGTTCGCAAACTTCTCGACACATACAAAAACGCTTTACACGTCATTGCCGATAATCTCATCGAAAAGGAACATCTTTCCGGTGACGAAGTCCGCGAGATGCTGCGCGCCGCAGGCGTTCCAGTCATCGACGTAAAGTTCGAACAACGCACGACACGTGAGCGAGCAGACGCCTCGGATGCTGTCGAAGTCAGTGATATTGGCGAATCGGAGAGCGATGAAACGTCTGAAGATTCGAGATCCTCGCGGGATGAGCGCACATGACTCTTGACGTTCTTATTGCGCGCCGTCGTACACCGGAACGCTCGTTTTTAAGTGCGTTATTCGATATCGGTCGCTTTCACACCGACGACCTTCTCAACGACTATATGGCCGAAACGCAACTCACGGCATCGTTGAATCAACTTACCGATGCGATGCCGTATCCGATTCTTCGAGATAAGATCCGACGTATCGCCGAAGAGACCGCAGGGCACGCAGAAACGTTGAAAGCGATACTACAAGAAGACGGTGTTCCGCTTCCGTCCGAACCACCGCCGGAGTCGTCTCCATCGCATCCCTCGGAGATCGTCTCGGCGGTTCACGATAACGCCGTGAAGATCCGCGAGCGACTTGCTCGGTATACCGCACTACGTCGGACCGTTCCCACAACTTTACGCCCGTTAATAGAGAATATCCGCGACGAGAAGGAACACCACGTCGCGGATATTCGTGATGTGATAATACGAATCGTCCGATGATCAGTCGTTCAATGTCAACGCGTCGGTGATGATCCGGAACGCGTCTTCGGGTGTATCAGCGTACGCAAACAGATCAAGATCTTCAGGGCTAATCGTCCCCATCTCCGCGAGCGATTCGATGTTGATCACTCGCTTCCAGAAATCCGATCCATATATCACCACCGGAATGTATTTCTCAACTCTCTGCGTCTGAATGAGTGTGAGAAGTTCCATGAGTTCGTCGAGTGTGCCGAATCCTCCCGGGAAGACGACACTCGCTTTCGCGCGGTACGCAAACCAGAATTTCCGCATAAAGAAGTAGTGGAAATTGAACGTGAGCGATTCTTGCGCCCAGTCGTTCGGTTTCTGCTCGTGTGGGAGGTGGATATTGAGCGACACGGTTTTCCCGCCCGCTTCGACAGCGCCGCGGTTTGCCGCTTCCATAATCCCGCCGCCACCGCCCGAGCAGATCCACATACGCAGATCGTCCGGTAACGCCATCGACCATTCCGTCACCATGCGTGCGAGTGTACGAGCGTCTTCATAGTAGCGCGCCATCTCGAGCTTCCACTCTGCCGCACGAATCACTTCGGGTGACGCGTCCGCTGCACGTACTGCCTCCAAAGCCGCTGTCGCTTTTTCTTTGTCGATGAATCGAGCAGATCCGAAAAACACGATTGTATGCCATATCTGCTCGTCGTTCAATCGCTGCAGCGGCTCGTAGTATTCGGCGAGAATACGTATACCACGCGCATCGGCGCTATTCATAAACCGTGGACGTTCAAACGCTTTCGGATACTGAAAATGCGAGGACATACGAAACCTTTCGTGGGTTCGATTGCTTGGATTGGGAATACGGCAGGATTCGGAAAGCGAAAACCGGTATTCCGATACTTACTCGTGCGCTGCGTTTCTAAAACCGAGGGCGACATCACTTCGCCGACGCGGCGTCTTTCCAAGGCGACTGAGAAGTTCGAGCGTGGAGTCCATATAGGCGACGGCTCCCGCACCGTGGGCATCATAGAGAACAGCCGG
>CAZWQW010000001.1:93597-95390 GCA_964635955.1 uncultured bacterium
GAATTGACCGGAATCAATACTGTATCGGCAGCAACGAGCGCATTGATTGTGAGATTAGCAAGCGAGGGCGGACAATCGAGTATGACGAACTCATAAGAATCGGCAACCGGCCCGCGTAGAAGATCACGTAACAGTCTTCTATCGGCTGCCACCTCGGTGAACTGCGACTCATGGTCGCTCGTCACAACATTCGTGGGAATGAAATGGAGGTACGGGAGCGACGTCTGATGTATCGTCGTTGACAGCGAGGCATGGTTCGTGAAAACGTCAAAGACGCCACCGTGGATCGCTGACTGTTCGAACCCCAGTCCGATCGCACATGCGCCATCCGGGTCCATATCGACAAGGAGCGTTGGGCGCTGAATGATTGCGAGCGACGCGGCGATATTGATCGCGGTTGTGGTTTTCCCGACACCGCCTTTTGGATTCACAACGGCAATGATAAGTGCCATTCCGTCCCCCTGATGGGCTTCAAACCGCTGTCAAATACGCCAGAACTCGATAATCTCTTCCGCGCAACGCTGCCAATTCTGATCAGTTGCGTTGACGGTGATGTTTTTCATCACGGTTGTTTGCAGTGCTTTGAGATACGCGTCCTGTAGTCTCGCATAATATACGGCTAAGTCACCGACTCGTGATTCGAGCCGATCCTGAGCCGCTCGCCAACGTTCATCGCGCCGACGGTATTCCTCGATAGTCCGAACACCGATCAGCTTCTCGTCGACAACAATGAGTGCGAGTTGACAATCAAGTCGTTCGAGTTCGATATCAATATCGGCGTATACGTCGGTACCGACATCAGTATGTACTAACGCGTTAGTAAGGTGAAACCCTTCCAGCACATAACAGAGGTCGCGCCGATCTTCGGAATCGAAAAGTGGACTCCCACTCTCAATCTGTTTTGCTGCTTGAAGAATCCGAAGGTTCCGTTGCATGAGCGTGCGGTAACTCTCTGCCGTCAACGATCTCAGATGATCGTTCGCGCGCTCGGTGAAGAAATCGCTGAGGACGAGCGTTGATCTGCGACGTCGCCACGAGGGGTGTTCGCGCAGTGCTCGTATGATCGCCGATTTACCCGCTACGGCGATTCCTTCCAGCAACAGACCTTTCATGGCACATACCGCCGGCGAGGTCATCAAGCTGATATTCGCAACGTTCCTTCACTTGTAAGATACCACGCCTAACTTCATAGCCAAGGGACATATCGGTTACCGCGCATCGAGAAGCCGCGCAATCGTCGCGTCGAGTCGCTCACCGTGAAGATCCACTGCGGCAATATTACCTTCGCGATCGAGAAGAAACGTTTTCGGGATTCCGACAACCTTGTACCGATCCGCAAGCTCTTCTTTGTTTTCGTACACGTGGATCCATGGCATGTTGTTAGAGCCGAGGAATCGTGTGAGGTCGCCACGGGAATGGTCAAGACTGATACCGACGATTTCGAACCCTTGCCTACGGTATTTCGCGTAGACATTTTGGACATCGGGCAACATCGCAATACATGGTGGACACCAACTCGCCCAGAAGTCGATTAGGACGACGCGACCGCGCAGATCGGCAAGCGACATTTGTCGTCCATCCAAGGTTCTCGTACGAAATGCCGGTGCAGCCTGCCCGATCCATTGAAGGTTTTCTCGAAGCTTCGCTGCTCCTTCCATCACCCATTGCGGGCCGCCGATTGCCATCAACGTATCGATTTGTCCACGCGCCGCGGTAACGTTGGAGTTTTCCATGTGTGCATATGCCAAAATGAATCGAACGTTTGGTATGATCGGATGACTCGGATTCGCTCG
>CAZWQW010000001.1:95490-143574 GCA_964635955.1 uncultured bacterium
ATCTCGTTACTCCGTGCGGGACGCTCAATCACTTCCGTAATCCGCTGGATTGACTCTTCCGAACTGAGCATCGGAGAGGCAAAGGTTAACGAGGCAACAAGAACAACGGTGGTTATTCCAGTGACGCGAAACCTGTTTCTCATATTACACTACCTCTGAATCGTTTTCGAAGGCGGTATATTCACACTACCTTTGAATAATACGCAGACATTGACTCAATCGCCATTCGATGGACAAGAAAGGTAAGGTACTACCATCATCCTCGCACCGTACCGCGCACATTCCGATGATCGCGAGCACCACCATCGCGTTACGACGATGTTTAATCGGATCGCGCACCGATATGACTCGCTCAACCGCATTATGTCTGGCGGTCTCGATCTCCTCTGGCGCCGTCGTGCAGTCCGCACGATTGACCCACGCATACTCCCGCGCGTCATCGATGTTTGCACCGGCACAGGCGATATCGCTCTGACGCTATCGAATCGAGGTCATCGTGTCATCGCGATAGACGCCGCACACGACATGCTCATACACGCAAAAGCGCGTCCGAACGCTACGAAGGTTCTCTGGATTGAAGGCGACGCGGTAACGCTTCCACTTGCCACTGAGTCTGTCGATGCTCTCACGATTTCCTTTGGGATCCGTAATATCGCTGACCGCGGCGGTGCGCTTCGGGAATTCGCTCGTGTTGTTCGACCGAACGGTCGTATCGTTGTTCTGGAAGCGCTTTCTCCAACGTCTCGTTCGGTCGGCGCGCTGATGGGGTTGTACGAGTCTCTCGCATTTCCAATTCTGGGATGGCTGTTCGCTGGAGACCGTCGTGCGTATGAGTATTTGGCACGAAGCATAGCCGGCTTCGGTGATGCCGACGAGTTCCGACAAGATCTCTGCAGCGCAGGTTGGTCGGACGTACGAGTTACGCGATTCGTGGGAGGCAGCATCGGGCTGTTCGTGGCAACACGATCACCTTAGCCTGCGTTCGAAGCTACCGACTAAGTAACTTGCCAAGCACGCGCGCTGCGCGTTCGCGTACGAGTACGTCTGGATCCGTTTCGGCAAGTTCCATGAGTCCCGGAAGGTCATCCGGTGACGCCGATTCGGATATCGCTTCCAATCCGAATACCTTGTCTGCCGCGTTACGTGTCATCAGTATATTGAGAAAGCCTGTCGAATCGTACTGGTATCGTTTCGACAGCACGTTCTGAATCTGAGCGCTGTATTGTTCCGGTCCGATCCATTTAGCTTGCGCATCGAATATCAGCGCCCACACGCGGTGGTCGTTCCAGTTCTCCAGCATTCGCGCGATATCCGCTCGAACGAGCCAATTACTCTCCTCGAGTAGCGTTTCGCTGACGATCTCGTACCACGCATCCGGACGAGGATTTCGCATTCCCGAAAGCGCGCGGATACGTTCTTTTATAGCAATCGACTTCAACGCGTAATCTCGCATGAGCGTCGTCTGCGTATCGTCGTTCGAAACGCTGAGACGACGTATTGTAGCGACCGCCTCCGAATCACCAATCCACCCGAGCGCCTGTAACGCCGACAGCCTCTCATCATGCGAACCTGTGCGTACCCATTCCATCAGTACGGGAACGCTCTCTGACGAACCGATTTGCCCGAGTAACGTGATAATCTGAGGACGAAGTTCCGCCGACGAGTGCGCACGTTGAGTTAGCGCGATTACGATAAAATGCAGGTCGCGCGCCGAGTAAAGCTGCCGTTCTGATCGTTCGCGCACGCGGTCGAACGCCGTATCGAATACTTCAGCGTTTCCGTGCATAAGATCGTTCAGAAGCGGTTGTAAATAATCTGGCGGCAACGATTGTTGTGCATAGACATGAAGAGGCGTCAGGGCAAGGAATCCGAAGAACACCCACATCCACCGTCGGTACCGTCGCGGCGACGCGAAACGGTTCATTATATCACCTCAATGACGCGACTCGGTATCCAACCACGCATGCCACTCGGGAGTTCGATCAACGTCCAGGAATCTTCAACTCGCTCAATCCAAACTTTCGTGCCTTCATGGAGCACGAACGCAACTTTTGCGTTTGAACCTGGTTCGAACCGCGCTTCTGCCTCCGCGCTAAGTACGATCGCAGCCGCCCCCGTATCGTCTACGATACGTTGAATACCTACGACTCCCAAAGACGTCACAAGCAGAAATCCGGCGACAATCATCGCGAGGACTGTCTTTCTCGACTTACGTCCACCGTAAACCCACCACGCGCTGACGAAACACACGCCGATGAATCCCGAAGCAAACCCGAGTGCGAGAATATTCGCGCGAATTCTTCCTACCGCGTCTCGTAACGTGCTGACGAGCTTGAACTCCGCATTCTCATCGGTCACTCGGTCTACGACGAGCAACGACGCGAATTCGAGATTATTCCTCGCATCTTCGTTCGCCGGATTCAACCGAACTGCACGCTCGTAGTTGAGTATCGATTGCCCCGTACGTCCGAGCCGAAACCACGCATTCGCGAGGTTGTAGTACACGGCGCTATTTCTCGCACCCAGATCCAACGCTCGCTGATACCATTCCGTCGCTTCGACAAAGTCGCCTCGTCGGTACGAATCGTTTCCGTGGTTGTAACACGTCGCAGCCGAATCAGCGGCATACCCCGAAGTCGAAACATGCGATCCCGTTTGTACTTGCGCGTGTGTAGAGATGAAACAGCATAGCACTCCCAACGCGATCGTGAGAGGCGCTATCATTCGTATTTGGACCAGACTTGTTCCGCGATGCATATACCGGAATACCTCATTTATCACTGAGATGTTTTACAAGATCACTCAAAACGTCACGACCATCAGAGAACACACGTTCCGCTTCTTCTTTAGAAAGCGTCGACGGTGCATATCGCACACGATCAATTGTCGATAGCAACTCAACCGTCCGATTGATGAGTTCGTCTGGAACGTTCTTACCCGCGAGCAGGTCGTGAACTTCCCGCGTCGTTATACTCCCTGCGCGAACATTTGAATGTCCTGCGATAAGCTCCGAAAGCGCTGTACGGACTGCGCCGATCGACTCAGGATAGCTTCCCTGATCAAGTAGGCTGCGCGCGCGCTTCATTCGTCGCCGAGCCTCGCCTCGCGCTTCGATTGCACGGATTCGCTCTGGATCACGACCAAGACGTTCTCTCCGAACTCGAGCGCCGAGCGCGACGAGAAAAACGACGAATGCGCCGATCTGCACGAACCAATATGACATCGAATGCCATAGTGTACGCGATTCATCTGTAAGGACTGCTTGATCGGGCATGATAAAACGAATATCGGTTCCGACTTGCCGTATTTGCGACTGCGTAAGCGCAAGCGCCTGATGAGCGCCATCTATGTCACGCGGTCGAACAGTGAGATCGTGCCGCTGAGAAACGGCAGTTCGGTATTGTTTCGCTATCGGGTCAAAAAACACGAAAGACGCCGACGGGATGCTGACCCGTCCCGAATGAAGCGGTACAAGGATTCTCTCGTACGACCGCACACCGCCGTACGTCTGCTCCGACGCTTTGATCTCAGTCGTCACTTGGGGATCGTACGCGCGAAATTCGTTTAAGGCTGGTATGCGAATCTCACCAGCGCTCTTAATATTCCCCTCGCCTTCAAGAATGACTCGCCACGTTATTGGATCACCTTGTGTGACGGTATCCTGATCGATGGAACTCCGCACCGAATAGCGTCCCACAGCACCCTGAAACCCCGATGGTGCACCCGGTGGTAGCGAGCGCACGCGGATGATACGTACGTCTGATCTAACATGGGCCGTTCGTTGATCATATAACGCTTCACCCCAGAAGCTTCGCCGGCCCGTCGGAACCGCTATTGTAGCGGAAAACGCCATCTCAGGAATCCGAAGCTCACCGGCCTTCGTCGGAATTAGAGCAACTCGAAGAATCGGGAGCACTCGCCTGCGTACTCCGTTTTCGACGTGCTCCCGCGACGGGCTTTGGTCCTCGCGCGCGTCAAAAAGCTTCTCCACCCACGCCGATGTAAACTCCGGCTCTTGGGTAATCACACGACTCGAGACGCTGACCCCAATCGATTCAACAAGCGAATACTCAACGATTACCGCTTCACCTTGATACACTGTATCCGCACTTACCGTGACGTTTACTTCGATTTCCGGAGCTTGCTGCCTCTTGCTCTCGGAGGGTGCCGATCCGCCCACCGTAAGAGATATCGGCTGAGTCTGATAGGTCTTACCCGAGACTTTGACATCGATCGCGGGAATCTGATACTCACCGGGTTCGCGCGGTATGATGTAAAACGTATACGACGTCGTGGCTTTTTGCGCCGCACGTCCCTGAATGAATTGAAATTCGCGCGATGTCGATGGACCGAACGGACCGCGAATGTCAAGATTCGGCACCGTCGAGATAACAGGGGTTGCGACATCGTGTCCGCGTTCATCGGTTACAGACAGTGTAAGGGCGGCTTGCTCGCCAACAGACAGCGTGTTGCGATTGACCGTCGCTTCGACTGACGGTTCGGCGAATACATTGGATCCACAAAACAACATCGCCAGAATCGCAACGATTACGATCTCGCTGTTCCTATTCCGGATATGGTGCGACACGCTCACCACCGTGGACCTCGCGACCCACCCTGCTTGTGCGGACGAACCTGCGGTGTTTTTTCCTGTGCCTCGAGGGCGTCGAGAAGCCGAATCGCCTCTTCCTGCGTCATTTCGTCTTCGGAGCGATTCCCAGGCGGCGCGGCTTGCTCGGATTCCCGCTCCTCGGGTTGCTCGATACGGTCGTCTCGCTCTGACGCTTCTTCGTCATCGGGCTCGTCGCCGGTCTGCTCATCGGTGTCAGGAGGTTGACTCTGTTCATCCTGCTGCTGTTCTTGCTGCTGATCGATGTGTTGTTGACCTTCCTGTCGCTCCTGCTCTTCTCGCTCTGACCGGCGCCGCTGGATCGCCTCAGCCAGCTGTTGAGCCTCCCGATTGGATGGGTCTTCCGCCAAGGCTTCTGCGAGATGGCGGAGCGCCAGCTCCTCCGATGCGGAATCGAACTGAATCGCGCTGAACAGCCCAGCGGCATCGACGACCAGCGAATCAGATCGGTTCGTGTCAGCGTACGCTTGTCCCCACACAAGTAGCAGCACGGTTACACCGTAAGCGACGGAGTGTCTTGTCACGTGGCGTATCACGATCCGCCCTCGAAGATCAACGCAAGATCGCTGAGTCGCTCGATGAAGTCGCTGTACTCTTCAGCCGCCGCCTGTTCAGCTTCGACAGTCCGACGCATCAGGCGGAAAGCATCTGTATATCGGCGCTGACGAGCGAGCGCTTCTGCTTCGCGGGCACGTTGCTTCGCCCATTCGCTTACGTTACGTTGCTCCTGTCGTTGTTGACCATATTCTGATGCCGCTTGGTTGAGAAGGAGTTGAACGATCTCGAGGTTGTGTTTCGCATCCATATCGTTCGGATCGATCTCGAGTGCTCGCTCATAACTCTCCGCTGCTTGTGCGAGTTGTTGTTGCTTAAACCGTGTATTACCAAGGTTATACAAAGCTTGTGATCGTAAAGCGCTTTGACTCGTGCCGAGTGCTTCGGTAAAAGCCTCCTCGGCTTCGTCGAACTTTCCGAGTCCGAATAAAGCGCTTCCTATATTCATCGCGATCTGCCTGTCGTTCGGCGCATCGATCTGCGCTTCACGAAACGCCGCGAGCGCTTCGTCGTACCGGCCAGATTCGTAGTGTTCGAGACCTTCTCGCACTCGGAGACCCACCGGATCGTACACAGCCTCACACGAGATCAGTCCGCCGGTAACGACGACGACAACGAGCGCGAGCCGTACGATGCGACTCATCCTCGGCCTCCCGTGTTGCGTCGCTCCGGTATGAACGGAATGATTACCAGACATATCGCCGCGATGCCGAGTGGCCACTGGTACCGGTCAACGCGTGTAACAAGCTGCTCTTCCGCTACACGAGCACGTTCCAATTCGTTTATATCGTCGAGAATTCCCTGCAGTTCCCCACCTGAACCACCCACTCGAAAGAAGCCACCGTTCGTTTCCGTCGCCACTCTGCGCAACGTCGCATCGTCAAGCCGGGTTTTCACGACGTTTCCCTGATCGTCTCGTAGATAGTCAGCTCGTCCATCGCGTCGAATCGGTATGAGATCGCCGTCGGGAGAACCGATACCTACCGTGTATATGCGAACCGAGTGCTCCGCTGCTTTCGATGCGGCACGTAACGCAGCTTCCGTATCGTGCGACTCCCCGTCGGTAAACACGATCATTGCGCGACTACGACCGTCCGCGTCTTCGAAAAACGCTTTCAGCCCGGTCTCGATTGCGCGTGCCATGTCCGTTCCTTCATCGGGTACGGTGCCGACGTTGATTTCCCGAAGAAACATTCGTATTGCGGAATAATCGACGGTGAGCGGACACTGGACAAACGCGGAACCCGCAAACGGAACAAGCGCGACTCGATCACCCGTCAATCGATTTACAAACTGAGAAACCTCGTGCTTTGCCGCTGCAAGACGGTTCGGCGCGATATCTTCGGCAAGCATCGAAAGCGACGTGTCGAGAAGGATTACCAGATCGAGCCCCTTTGTCTCGACAATCTGCGTAACGCTTCCCCATTGCGGTCGTGCCGCGGCGAGCGTAGCCCACGTAACCGCGCATGCGAGAAGCACCGTGCGAAGCCAACGAAAGCCTGCACTCATATTCGATGTAAGTTGACCGAGTAATCCCAGATTCCCGAGACGCGCAAGCGACTTCCGGCGACGCAGCTGCGCCCATCCGAGCAACATCGGAAGTACGGGAACGAGCAAAAGCAACCAGAGCCGCTCGGGCTCTGCCCACATGGTCGTAAGTGTACCGAGGACAGCATTCATTACGGAGTCGTCCGGAACACCGTTTGCGCAAGTGCAAACTGCAACACGAGGAAAACAATACCGAGTACTATCAGATGATACGAGAACGTGAGATCCGTGTAGCGCGGAATCTGAACAGTTTCGATCTCCGTACGTTCGAGTTCATTAATACGCTCGTAGATCTCTGTAAGAGTCGAGACAGAAGTGGCTCGGAAGAACTGCCCTCCCGTAATGCTGGCGATTTCGCGGAGGATTTCCTCATTGAGCGTGTCTTCCATGAACTCGACTCGCTCACCAAAAAACGGATCGCGTACTCTTATCGGGGCACGTCCGTGAACGCCTACCCCGACAGTATAGACCTTCACGCCAACTTGCTTCGCCGCCTGAGCTGCTGTTACCGGATCGATGATGCCGGCGTTGTTGCTCCCATCGGTCAGCAGAATAAGCACCTTACTCTTCGCTTCACTATGGCGAAGACGGTTCGTTGCGGTTGCTATAGCCATACCGATCGCCGTGCCATCAGGGATGGTACTTCCCATGGTAATGGAAACGTTCTGAAGAAGGACACGTAGGATTCGGTAATCAACAGTCAACGGGCACTGGAGATAGCTTTCACCGGCGAAAACAACCATACCGATACGATCCGCTTTGCGCTCCATTACGAATCGTTCGACAACCTCTTTCGCTGCGTCGAGGCGTTCTCTGTCACCGAGATCATACGCGCGCATACTCCCCGATACATCGAGGACCAGCATGATATCGATACCTTCGCTTACAACACGCTCCAGTACCTCGCCCGATTGCGGTCGTGCAAGGCCAACGATGAGGAACGTTTCTCCAAGGAGAAACAGCGCGAAGGTAACGTGACGAACCTGAGTACGTACCGACGCGGGTATTGTCCGCGCGAGGTCCGTGCGGGGATAGCGAAGTGCGCCGCAGGAAACGAGATTACCACGCACGTACCAATAGAGTTGAATCGGTAGCGCAGCAAGCAGAATGAGCCACCACGGACTCACCCAGTGAAACGACGTCATGAGTCTCCCTCCGCCGTTTCATCTGGTGTTACCTTAGCGGCTTCTTCGAGCGCTGTCGAAGTTGACAGCGTCCGCGTCGATGTTACAACATCCTTCGCTCGTTCGATGAGCGACCGAACTTCTTCGTCGTCAGGTATGAACTTCGCGAACTTCACGAGATCGCATCGTTCCAGAAACGCGAGAATTTCGCTTGATTCGTCTGGTGCTACACCGTTATCCAAAAACGCGAACCGAATCTCATCTACAGTCATTTCCAGAGCGGCAATGCGGTACCGTCGCGACACATACCTTCGCATCTGGTCAGAGACCGCGTCGTAGAATCCTGCGACGTCATTCCGTGAGAGATATTCGTCGAGTCGTATTCGGTCGAACTCCGCAAGTTCATCGATGACAACGGGGCGTCGATCCACTTTCGTCTTACGCCGCCTACGAGCGAGCCAAATCAACAGCGCAATGCCCAATGCGACAGCAAACGCTGTCGCGAATATCAGATTGCGAACCCATGGTCGTAATCGGACAGGAACACTTTTCGGTGGCTTGAGACCCCGTAGCGAGTCCGCCGCGGTAACGCCGAGACTGACAATCTCTACGGTAAGCGATTGCGTGGTAAGCTCGCCACTGTCACCGGAAGCTGTCCAGTATCGAACAGGTAAGGGCGGAATGATGTAGGTGCCGGGTTTGAATGCGGTGATCCGATAGCGACCGCCCTGAACGATGGTTCCATCGCTCATTTCGCTCGTTGTTGGAACGTAATCGAGAATGCGAAAGGCGTGCAGGTTGATGCCGTGCGGCGGTATGAGGACCGAGTCGTCTTTATTGTGCACGACTCGTACTTCGTAGGAAAAGCGATCTCCGACATAGCCGGAGGTCGTGTCGACGGAGGCGGACACCTCGATTCGTGCGACTGCCGGTACGGTCGACGCAAGGATCGCCCATACGAGTGCGATCCTGCGCACGACCGCGCCTCGTTTCATTCCAACAAACCGCTCATCGACGTACCCCGGTTCGTTCATCGTCCGAAACTGTACACAGTGACATCATCGACGAATTGTCGGTGCCGGCTCGTCGAATTCATCGATTGTCGGATTGAGTCTGGTGAAGAGCTCGCGGTTCACGAGGACGATCTCGTCGACATCCGAACCGGTGGCGTATACTTTATCCCCACGGAACTCGCCAAACGAAATCGATGCGTGTAATGAATCCGCACCGAAAAGCTCGATCTTGAGGCGTGGTTTCGTTAAATCCCCACGCCGACCGGTAAACTCTGTGGTGCGAGCCATATCAATGTCGGCGATCAAATGATTCACGCGAGCACGGAAAGCCGATTGCTCACGCGGAGACCACATGCGCCATAACCCCTGCTCGTTCCGCGAAAGCCGTATCAAGCCGTTCGGACCAGCGATGGCAACACTGTCAATATCGCGACGTTCGAACATGGCAATGCGACGGTCCCAGAAATTCGCCGTTTCGCGATCCAACGCAAAGAGAACATCCATCGGGAGCTGCATTACCGAGTTCTGCCGCTCATCGTCCATACCCCAAATACCGATATATCCAGAGCCCGCAAGCGCCGGAACCAATGTACCGATACGAAGACGGTATGTCCTCACGGAATCGTCTTCGTTTGAAGCCGTTAGAACGACTTCCGCACGTGACGGCTCACCGAGTCCGAAGAACGCCGGCTCTCTCTCGGGATGGTCAAAGAAACGATCAACTCGCTGATCGGCGAAAACCTTGAGGAAACGAGCCACCGTGTCGGCATCCGCATAGCGGTCAACGGGCTCAACCATACGCCAACGTCTACCTTGGCGTTCGATCCTCATCACATCATTGCCGCGCCGAATACGTAACTCTGTGATTGGTTCTTGCAGATAGTCTTCAAATATCCACTTGTACCGAAGCGCATGAAGCGTAACGAGCACACTCTGGTGCACAGCGATGTTCGTAACGATCACCGAATCCGAACCCGCAAACCGAACGTATCCGAGCTTTTCGTTCGGTGTCGGTCCACCGACAAGTAACGTCTCTGCCGGCATCGACTTGTCGCGAAACGTGTAAATCATCGTCGCATTCGGATACCGTAGCGTGTAATACCGCAGGCTATCCTCATTCGCGAGGAAGGTGCGTTCACGTAACGAAGTCCGGAGATTCTGAACAATCAACTCCCAGTTTCGCGGATCACCTCTCCATTCGACCGGCTCGACGATTCGCCAAAGCGAATCACCGAAGCTCACCGCTCTGATGGTATCGATATCAGTCATGATCGTGAGTGTATCGATACCGTCACGCGCGACTCGAACAAGTCGAAGATCGGGACGGCTCTTTCTCTCGATATCGTCGAGGTGACGCTCGCCGTAGAACACCCATAGCCCAAGAATCAGTGCGAGCGCCACCAACACGATTGTTCGAATCCACTTCATACGTGTCCGTCCTATCGTTCAAATACGAAACTATAAAGCCGTCTCAGACCGTTTTTGTGGGTGTCGGACCGCGACTCCGTCGGTACCACCAAATGAGCATACCAATCACCAGAACAAACGCCGGGAACCGCCACACCGAGAACAGGAAGATAAACGTGCTCTGCGCGCGCGTGAGACGAAGCGGTTTGTATCCGGGTTCACGTGGTTGTATCGCGATGAGGCTTTGATCTTCCGCAAGCCAGTTCACGGCATTCAAGCCGAGAGTCAGGTTTCCCTGTTCTTGGCCGACACCACGGTCGGTAATGAAATCCGAATCGCCGAACACGACGATACGAGTCTGAGCGTCTTCAGGTGTGAGTGGATCTGTCGCAGGCGCCGTAAGCGCGACACCGACCGGGAACGGTCCAGTTCGGTCGTCTGCCGGAGAGAAGGTCTGTCGCGGGTTCGTCAGTAACTCACCGACATCCTCCGTCACCAGCGCGAGGCGCGAACCCGCATGGACGATCGATCCTCCTGTCGCATCTCGAAGCTCAGGCCGTGTCGGCCCTCGCCATTGAACTTCACGCGCAAGATAGAATCCGGTAGCGACACCGCGTTCGTGGAGATCGATAACGATTGGATCTTCCGCGTATTCAGTTGCACGAGCGTATACCGACTGCTGCTCGCCCATATAGTAGCCACCGGAACGTGGCACAAGCCCTCTCTGTCGCTCAATAATAGCATTCGGAAGCACCTTCGCGCCAAAGCGAGAGAGCAGATCCTCAATACCGACTTGTACCGTGTCGGGATCGAGCATGACGAGAAGCTTGTTTCCGCGTGCGACGAAATCTTCAATACGCTCGATTTCTACCGGAGCGAATGGCGCTCGCGGTCCAATAACCGCGAAAACGGAGGCGTCCAACGGGATATCTTCCTCAGTCAGCTGCCACGGTTCTACTTTGTAATTGAGCTGTTCAAGACTCGATACGAACTGCGAGAGATCGCCGTCGAGGGAACGCTCACCGTGCCAACTGCTAAAGTAGATCACCGATGTTCCGGGACGCGTAACTTTGATGAGTGCGCTCGTGAGATCACGCTCGTACGGTCCAGGTACAAGCTCCCGACGTCCAGTTTCGCTCTTCAGTACAACCATTGGCGTCGATTGGATGTTCTCCTGTCGAGCAACATCGGGATATTTGTCGGGATCGACCATTTCAAACGTGAAATACGGTGTTATCTCCGTGTATCTCCGGAGTAGTTCCGCGTAACTATTGCGGCTCGGATGGTCGTCGCGGAAAAACGCGATTGCGTGTACGTTACTCTCGAGACCGCGGAGCTTTGTCGTGGTCTGTTCTGCCAGGCTTTCCAGTTGCGCTTGAGTGAGATCCCACCGTTGCCGCACATGTCGGGACGCGATGTAATTCACCATTACGACTACTGCAAGCCCGGCGACAA
The DNA here is from genome assembly GCA_964635955.1 of uncultured bacterium. Classification (GTDB taxonomy): domain Bacteria; phylum Latescibacterota; class MWCZ01; order MWCZ01; family MWCZ01; genus CAZWQW01. The sequence continues at coordinate 107,223 of CAZWQW010000001.1, forward strand.
CGTATACCCAAACATTCGCACCTTCAGAACTCGCCCGACCGCGGAGCATCGTAAAAATACCCACTGCGACGGTGCCGATCGTCAATACGAGGAACCCGGCGATCGAACCAACGTGGCTAAGCTTGATTCCACCGATCTCGAACCCGAAGACTCCTACCAACGCGAGGAGTACAATCGTAACACCGACTGATACGGCCGTCCCAAATCGCGGAGTGCGTCCGATGCGCATGAAGAACGCACCGGCAAGGAATGCTGTACCCAGCGCCCATGGGATTCCCCACGACCACATCGGTGCGTTAGCCACCCACGCGGTGATACCGTCTACAGCGAGTAGCAGTCCGACAAGGCCAATGACGGAAAGAGGAATTGAGCGAATCATCTATGCCCTCCACCGTCGAGATTCTAAGACTCGGTTTGTCACGAACAACATGAATCCGATAAATGTGACGTAGTACAGGATGTCGCGTAACCGAATCACGCCTGCGAGAAACCCTTCGACGTGACCGGATACCGAGAGGTACCGCAAAAACTCGCCCGCTGCGAAGTTCCCGACATAACTCGCCGCTGCCGCGATCGAAACGAAAAACAGGATCAGACTGAAGCTAATCACTGCGCTAATGATCTGGTTTTCCGTTAGCGACGACGAAAAGAGTCCGACACTGATAAACGTCGCACCGAGAAGGTAGATACCGAAATAACTCGATATCAAAAGTCCCGTATCAGGTCCGACGCCACTTTCAGCGTACCAATATGCAATCGCTGGGAATACGAGCGATACGACGATAATCGCTGTCCACAGCGCGAGCGCACCGAGGTACTTGCCAAGAAGTATGCCTGTGGTCGTAGTGGGCGACGTCCACATGAGTTCAATCGTGCCGCTGCGGTACTCCTCGGAAAACGTCCGCATGGTGAGGATTGGGATGATAAACGTGAGCAAAAACGTCATCGTACCGTATGTGCGACGTACGACGATCTGATCGATGTTCGGTGGCGGAGGAGGTTGCGGCGCTTGCATACCCATCTGCGACATGGCGTGAATCTGCTGCAGGCGCAACGGGTACTCTCGCGTATAGCGGTTCAGATGATTCATTGACTCCTGAAAGAAGTAGCCGGTGAGGATCAGGAACACGAACGCCATCACATACGCCATCGGCGAGTGCAGGTACCCCCGGACCTCCTTGAGAAAGATGCTCCATGCTCCATTCATACAGCCTGCTCCTCGCGAGAATCGACAGTCGACGACTCTGTATCATCGCGCTGTCCGCTGATTACGCGCATGAAGACCTCTTCGAGTGACGTGTTACCTTCTTTACGAATCTCATCCAGCGTTTCGACCAATCGGATTCGCCCTTCGTGGATGATCGCCACGGAATCGCACGTCACGCTCACTTCTGGCAGGATATGCGTACTGAGGATGACTGTGTGCTCCCCGCCAAATCCCTTGATGAGTTCACGTATCTCGATAATCTGCGCAGGATCAAGCCCGATTGTCGGCTCATCGAGAATAAGTACGTCTGGTTCGTGTACGATAGCTTGCGCCAACCCTGTCCGTTGACGGTACCCCTTCGACAACGTCCCGATAAGCTGTTTCCGACGATTTTCCAAACCGCATCGTTCAATCGCGAGATCGATTGCCGCACGACGCCGATTCCGCGGTACACGCTTTAACTGCGCTGCGAACTCGACGTATTCGCTCACGGTCATGTCATTATATAGCGGCGGGTTTTCGGGAAGGTATCCGAGGCGCTTCCGGACCTCCATCGATTGTTCCTGCACATCGAACCCGGAAACACGAGCGGTGCCTTCCGTCGGTGGAAGAAAGCACGTCAAGATGCGCATGGTCGTTGTCTTCCCTGCGCCGTTCGGTCCGAGAAAACCGAGAATTTGCCCGGTCTCCACGCGGAACGTGACGTTGTTCACTGCCGTGAAGTCGCCGTATCTCTTTGTCAAACCATCGACTTCAATCAACGCACGTATCCTCCTCGTTATGCCACACTCATTTTGCCGATTCGTATGCCGCGAAACTCACAAAAGCGACTCTTTACGGTACCCGTTCAGAATCGTGCAGACGAATCGACAGGCATTTTGTTCCATTTACATCCGATTTGACCGTGACGTAAAGAATCGCACAAGGGGATCGACATACGACGCCGACGTCGAGATATCGACGAGATCGACACCGGTCGATCGAAACACTCGAGTGCGTTCGACATCGACTACATCGGTGCGACGTTCATACATTCGACGGAATATCGGATCCGATGTATCGACTACGGCTTGCTCACCCGACTCTGGATCCTCAACCGAAAGCAGTCCGACAGGCGGAAGCGCTTCTTCTCTCGGATCGGTTATTCGAATTGCGACCAGATCATGTCGCTTCCGGGCTATTCGCAATGGCTTTTCGAAATCGCTCGCTTCGAAGTCACTCACAAGAAACACGATTCCACGCCGCGTTGTTATCCTGTTGAGAAAATCAAGTGCTTGCGCGATATCGGTTTTTCGCCCTTCAGACGGTTTTGAAGAACGAAAACACGTTCGTCCAATCAACCCAAGAAGTCCTACCGCGGCAGCGACAATTCCGGTCACGATTAACCATGCTAACACCGTCGCTGGAACACCGATCCACGCGATTGCCAATACCGTCGCGAGTAATGTCACGGTCGCCGCGAAGGCTCCAATAAGCGGATGCGCTCGTTTCCCCGTCGCGTCACCGCCATTCGCGGATAATCCGGCAAACTGTGCAACGAGCTCGCGCACCACGCGGAGAACGTGCTTTCGCCCCTTTTTCGGCGGAACGAAACGTTCGATGCGGTCAGTGAATACGATCAAACCGACGCGATCGTTGTTCTTAATCGCGCTGAACGCCAACAACGCACAGACCTCGACGGCGATTTCCGACTTCGTCTGCTCGACACTGCCGAACTCACCGGACGAAGAGGCGTCTACCATCAACATGACGGTGAGCTCGCGCTCCTCGTCGAAGATCTTTACGAACGGTCGCCCCATTCGCGCTGTTACATTCCAGTCGATCGAACGGACATCGTCGCCACGATCGTATTCGCGCACTTCTGCGAACTCGACTCCTTGACCCTTAAATGCTGAATGGTATTCACCACTCAGAACAGTGTTTACCACGTGCCGAGTGCGCAATTCGATGCGCCGGACCTTTTTGAGAATCTCCTTCGGCAGCATGGAAGTTTAAGGCACTTCGATCGTGTCGAATATGCGACGAACAATGTCCTCGCTCGTCGTGTCTTCCGCCTCGGCCTCGTACGTCGGAATTACTCGATGGCGTAACACATCGACACCGATCGCCTTTACGTCTTCTGGTGTCACATACCCGCGTCTCCGAAGAAACGCGTGCGCCTTCGCCGCCATTGTCAGCCATATCGTCGCGCGTGGTGACGCACCGTATTCGATGAGGTCGGTCAATTCTGTAAGGCCGTAATCCACTGGTTTCCGTGTTGCGAATACAAGATCGATCACGTAGTCCTTGATCTTCTCGTCGACGTAAACTTGGCGAACAAGCGATCTCGCGCGCACGATGTCTGATGGTGTAATGAGCTTCTTCGCCACGGGTACAGACTCTTCGGTCATCCGGTCAAGTATCTGCCGTTCTTCTGCTTTACTCGGATACCCCACAACGACCTTAAGCATGAAGCGATCGACCTGCGCTTCCGGAAGCGGATACGTGCCTTCCTGTTCGATTGGGTTCTGCGTCGCAAGTACGAGGAACGGATTATCGAGGGGAAAGGTCTCCTCACCGATCGTCACCTGATGTTCCTGCATCGCTTCGAGCATCGCACTCTGCACCTTGGCAGGCGCACGGTTCACCTCGTCGGCAAGGACGACATTCGCGAATATCGGACCCTTTTTTACGGTGAACTTTCCAACGTGCTGATCGTAAATCAGCGTTCCGATGACGTCAGCGGGGAGAAGATCGGGTGTAAACTGGATGCGTTGAAAGCGTGCATCGATTGTGTGCGCGAGGGTGCTAACGGCGAGAGTCTTCGCCAGCCCTGGAACACCCTCGAGAAGGATATGCCCGTCGCAAAACAACCCAATAAGGAGACGTTCAACCATAGTGCGCTGACCGACGATCACCGTTCCAATCTCGGCCAACACGCGCTCGACAAACGCACTTTCTTCCCGAATCAATTCGTTTGTGCGTTCAATATCTACGTTACCCGACATTGCGCTCCTCTCGAATCAGCATCGCCGCAAAGCGCAACAAGGTTTCTGCTCCCATCATCTCGTTTGAATCAACGCTTTTTTGCTCCGCGGCATATCGTCGACAATCGAGGTTGTGTAAAAGGTTCACGTACGCAGTCTGCTCGCTCTCGTCGAGTGACGCGGTCTCAACCACGTGGAGGAGCTCGTCAGCGCTCATTCCGTCGGTGCGGATACCGAATCTCAACGCAACGATACTGCGTAACGCTGCGAACACACCGTCATAAAACGCCAACGTATCACCCGATTCCCGCGCCTGACGAATAATGTTGAGTTCCTCGGCTAACTTCCGATCGCCCGCCAGTATTCGCTCTTGCCGTCTTCGAGTTCTTCGTCTTGTTCGTACACGAATCCACCCGGCGACGACAACGACGATGACGAGTGCAACGCTACCATAGATGACCTGCGACCAACGAAAACGTCCCGTTTTCGTACCGCGTACCACTTCGACTGGAACCGGTGCCGTGCTGATTCTCCGCGAACTACCAGTCACCGCGTCTCTGACAACGGTTTCCACTACTCCGACGTGCGCAACGCCGATTCGTTCCGGCGCGACGATCCACGAAAACGTCTGACGCGTTTTCTGTATTCCGTCCTCGACCCACGATGCGGTTTCCTGCCTACTTCCAACGACACGCAACCCGTCGAGCGACGGATTCTCCGGCCAGGCCGCGATGTACCGATCCGCCGCTCCTGTCCACTCGACCGTTACATCGACGCGTGTACGTCCGTCGAATGCCACAGGTGATTGACTGAGTTCCGCGACGATTGAGACCTCGTTGGATGTCACCGCCGCGTTCGCGGAAGCGTCACAACCGAGGAACAATAATAGAGCAAGCGGAAGTAGGACTGAGTACCGGTACTGGCGCGCGTTCATTGGGATACGCCCCCGACGGCGTCAATCAACGGTATTCGCGGACGCTCGCGGTGCATCGTCGCCGTACGGTACCGGCCAGTCTTGAATGGGGCGACCGATATTCTCCAATAGCCACTTCGCCGATCCGCCGGTCACGAACTCGTGTTCAGGAAACTCTCGAATGAGTCGCTCGTACGCGGCGCGCGCACGATTGAAATCGTTCAATCCTTCGTAGATGTGACCCGCGAGAATCAGACTCTTTGCGCGGAACGAGCTCGTGGAATACTCGCGTAGCAGCCGAAGGTAGTTTTGTGCCGCGTCGCGATGGTCACCTTTGATCTCTTGGAGAGTCGCGAGCATGAAAAGAGCGCTGTCGGCGTTTTCATGGTGAGGATGGCGATCAAGGAAAAGGCCGAGGCTTGCGATACCTTTGCTGATCTTCGCCTCGTTCAACGCCGGATCCGCTCCGAGGTTGTTCATGGCATCCGCGCCGTCTTTTAGAAGGCGATCGGGACCGTTAGAGCACGCGGCAAAGACAATAACGCTTGCCACAATAGCCAAGCCGGTAAAAAACCGTCGCATACCGTTCCTCTCTGGAAAGGAGCAGCCGCAGTTCTCTGATGTACGCAACCGCGGATACATCCGGATGAAGCAAACGGGAATGTCGCTTATGTATCGCTACCAGATGATGAGCTACTGGACGACGATGTTGAGGAGGCTGTGCTTTCGGACTTCGCCTTTTGCTTATACCCTTCGCTCCGATAGTCCGTGATGTAGAAACCGGAACCTTTGAAGAGAAGTCCGCCGCCTGCAGAAATCAGTCGCTCGACGCGCCCCCCGCACGCCTTACACTCCGTAAGCGGATCAGCAGTAATCGATTGATACACTTCGAAACGTTGCCCACACGATTTACACTCGTATTCATACGTCGGCATGCCGTGTTCCCTTCACACTCGCGTCGTCTGACGATCTTTTCTACTACCTCACGACGCGACAACGGGCAAACACCGTGCCGACGTCCATCGCGGTGGACGAACTATCCACCACACGGGTAACTGACGCGAATACCACTCATTCGGTTCCCGTAAAAGGGAGAACCTATGCCAGGGCGTCTGCCGGAACGGCAGCGTATCGCTGCCGTCTTTAACCCTACAGACCACCCCTATGCTGATTTGCTCTTCCGTTGACGCACTGCCGCTTCTTCGGCGTGTGCGCGATTTTGCGCAGCTTCTACACGCTCACGGCGATGTTGCCAATCCAATACAAGCGCCGACGCAACCCAGATCGACGAGTAAGTACCGACGCCGATACCGACAATCAACGCGAGAGCAAAGTCCTTCAAGACATCACCCGCGATGAAATAAAGCGACAGCACCACGAGTAACGTTGTACCGGACGTGATAATCGTACGAGACAAGGTATCGTTAATCGATCGATTGAGGATTTCCTCGTATGGCAGACGCCGGTACGTTTTCAGACCTTCTCGAATGCGGTCGAATACAACGATCGTATCATTCAGCGAATATCCCACAATCGTCAACACCGACGCCACAACAGCAAGTGATATTTCATGCCGTATAACGCTGAAGACTGCTAACGTGAACATGACGTCGTGGAAGAGCGCGAGTGTTGCCGCCACCGCGAACGGCCACTCGAAACGGAACGACAGATACACAAGAATACCGACGAGTGCGAAGAGCACCGCGTAGATTGCCGCACCCTTTAACTCACTACCGATCTTCGGTCCGACCGTTTCCGTACCGAGTACCCAATCGCCCTTCAGATTCTCCGAGAACGATTCTGCAAGATGGGTACGTAGCGCACCTTCAACAGCCGATGCTTCGATATCCGGGAACTGCTTCACCGTGATGAGTACATCGGTAATCTCATCGACCGTCTTGATCTCGCTACCGGTCAGGTCGAGCATTTGACCGTCGACTTCGACCTGTCGAAGCGCATTCCGTACCTCAACGATCGGTACCGGTGGCTGGAATCGGACCTCGAGGCGCGTTCCACCTGAGAAGTCAACACCCCAGTTGAATCCAAGCGTGGAGATGAGCACTACCGACGAAATCACCGCGCCACCGGAAATCAGATACCACATCTTCCGGACGCGCATGAACTGGAATGTCGTATTCGAGAAGAACGGCTTCCCGATCGAAAGCTCTCTTACTGTCTTGCCCGTGAGCCACAGTTCGTAAATGGCGCGTGTCACGAACAGTGCCGAGAACACGCTCGTGAAGATGCCTATTCCGAGAATCAGTGCGAACCCGCGAATTGGACCGGTACCGAACTGATACAGAACCGCGGCTGTAATGAACGTCGTAATGTTCGCATCCCAAATCGCGGACGATGCATGTTCGTATCCGGCTTCAATGGCCGATCGCGCGGTTTTTCCAGTGGCAAGCTCTTCACGAATGCGTTCGAAGATCAGCACATTTGCGTCAACAGCCATGCCGATGGTCAAGAGCAAACCAGCGACACCGGGCAGAGTGAGCGTGCCGTGAAGACCTGCAAGCGCTGCCAAGAGAAGCAGCATATTCATGACGAGACCGGCGATAGCAACAGTACCCGCCAATCGGTAGTACGCGAGCATAAATAGAATCACCAAACCGCCACCAACCGTAAGAGCGATCTGGCTTGATTCTATCGAGTCTTGCCCGAGAGACGGTCCAACATACCGCTGTTCCTGCATCTCAACTTCCGCAGGCAGGGCGCCGGATCGGATCGCAATCGCAAGACTTCGCGCTTCTTCACGATCCTCCATACCGGTAATGACCGAACGGCCGTCTGTGATATGCGCTTGGATCGTCGGCGCCGAGTACACTACGCCATCGAGAATGATCGCGAGTCGTTCACCTCGATTGCGGCGAGTCACATCGGAAAAGAGACGAACAGAGTCACTCTTCACACTGAAATTGATGACGGCGCGTCCCGCCTGATCGAGCTCCAAATCGCTGCCTTGTCCAACTCGCGCGTCTTCAACGCTTGCGCCGGTCATTTCCGGTCGCGTATTCACGTAGAATAGCGGAGCGAGAGGCTGTCCACCCCATGTCTCGACCTTACCGAAGAAGAAGGCGCTGTGCGCGGGAATCAGCTCCGCGGCTTTCTCTTTAACAAGGTTCAACGCGGCTTCGGCTCGAATGCGGTCTTCAACGCGCACATAGTAATCACCCGCAGGACCGACCTGAAGGAGACTCGTAAGTGAGCTTAAACCGACGAGCGGATTCGCTCTGTCGTACGTATCAATTGCGGCGGCTTCACTATCCGCAGACGCAACGGCCGACTCATCATCGTCCATATCGAACAAGCCGGTTGCAGGCTGCGCAGCGGTTTCTGCGGCTGGAGCTTCAACCTTCTCTTGTGGCTGCTCGAATGTGCTCGTGGTATCAAAGGCAGCCGCTCCGATAAGCCGTGGCAACGCTGCGTCGATTCGACGGATGACCTCGTCACGTTCCGACATCGGACGGAGCAGATTGAACGACAACAGCGCTGTGCGTCCGACAAGTCGCATCGCGGCCGTAACGTCTTCCAGACCGGGAAGCTCGACGATTAATCGCTGCTCGCCCGTCTTCTGAATATTCGCTTCCGACACACCATACTGATTCACGCGCTGTTCGATAACTCGGCGGGCGCCTTCGACAGCATCGGGAAGATCCGATTCGGGAAGACTCCGATTCGGATCGACTTCCAGTACGAGGAACACCCCTCCTTGGAGATCGAGACCCCGCTTTATCGCTTCAGCCTGTAACCAACGGAAGCGCTGTGGATCCTGAATCTGGAGTTCCTGACGGTCTTGCCGGTCCAGTCGCCAATACTGGAATGTCGGAACCAGCTCATAGATAGCCCAGCCGAGTAAGATGAGTATCAATACGAGTTTGAACTGCAGCCCGCGAGACATATAGTGGTGACTCCTTCTCCGTAACGCCGCTCGTTCAGTCGTGCGACCACGCACCGAGTCGTGCGTCCGTCCGTGCCCGATCCATGAGTGACCGCATCTCAGCGACGGCCTGCTGCAAGCCGACGTAGAGAGAACGGGCAATAATCGAATGCCCGATATTCAATTCGGTGATTTCCGGTATACCCGCAACGGGCGCAACATTCTGATAGGTAAGGCCATGTCCTGCGTGTACGTGTAGACCGATACGCGAACCGAGCTCTGCCATCTGTCGAAGCCGCTCGAGCTGCTCGCTGTGTTCCGCGCCGGAGGAATTCGCGTACTCGCCGGTGTGTAGCTCAACCGCGTCCGCTTCAAGCTCTCGACTGACCTGAACCTGTGCTTCAGACGGATCGATAAACAACGATATAGCGATCCCACCGTCGTGCAGCCGCCGAATCGCGTCTCGTACACGCTCTTTGTTCCCAACGATGTCGAGGCCGCCCTCAGTTGTCACTTCTTCCCGCTTTTCGGGCACGAGACACGCAATATCCGGTTTCACAGCAAGCGCGATCGCGAGCATCTCTTCGGTGACCCCCATCTCCTGATTCAATGGGAGCTGGGAGACTTCGCGCATCAGTCTTAGATCGCGATCTTGAATGTGCCGTCGGTCTTCGCGTAGGTGTATCGTAATCTGATCAGCCCCGCCGATTTCCGCGAGTAGTGCCGCGCGAACAGGATCCGGTTCTGTCGTACGCCGTGCCTGCCGTACAGTGGCGACGTGATCGAGGTTCACACCCAAACGAATCGGTTGGACCTTCTGCATTATTTCCTCACATACGCGGTCTGGCCAAGACTGTAGAAGGTAACGTCCCGACCGCGCGAAAACAAACCACGATCACACCGGCTCAAACCTCAAGCGTCACTGTTGCCCGCACCTTTATCAGTTGCTGCACGCTCTTCCGCTTCAAGATCCGCTAACCGGCGCTTCGCTTTTGCCTTCCACACCATGGATGATACGAGTATGCTCACTTCAAAAAGGAGCAGCATGGGCAGCGCCATGGCGAGTTGGCTGAACGGATCCGGCGACGGCGTGAGAAAGGCTGCAATAATGAAGATGAGTACGATTCCGTACCTTCGGTAACGCTTGAGAACCGCCGGCGACACGATACCGGCAACCGAAAGGATATAGATGAAAACGGGAAGCTCGAACACAACACCAAACGCAGCCATAAACCCGAGGAGGAATCCGACGTACTCGCGGATATTCCACGTGTTTTCAATTCCGCTGTATCCTGCGTCGACAAGTACGCTGAGCAGATACGGCATCATGCTATACGATAGAAACGCGCCCAAGCAGAACAGCACGAGTGTGCTTAATAGTACCCATGGTACCATGCGGCGCTCGTGTCGGAAGAGCCCCGGCCGTATGAACATCCACATCTGGTACACGATCGCAGGTAAACCGATTACGAGCCCAACAATCAACGCCATATACAGGCGTACCATGATCATGGAAAGCGGAGTGAGATTCACCATGCGGACATCCGCGCTGAGTTGCTCAGCGGGCCGCATAACAAACACGAGCATCTGATCGGAGAACGCAAGCGAGACGATTCCGCCAACGAGAACCGCGATGATCGCCTTGATAAAGCGCCACCGCAGTTCTTCGAGGTGATCCCAGAAGGACATTACTCGTTCGGTATCACGAGATGCTGATTTTTGCGTCATCTGTTTCGGAAGGATCGAACGAATTGATACTCAGGCATTCGTTTCGTCAACATGATATCATTCTGCGTCTCGAGCACACCGGAATCCGAGTATGTCGCTTCGGAACGACGGCTCGAATCCCGCACGCGACGTAGTACGTGCATGCGGAAGGGGGTCGAACCACGATCCACCGCGAATAACACGCTGCGCGTACAGACTATCGGTCGTCACGGTTGCCGGACCGGTTTCTGGTAGGTTCTGGTATGCTGAAGGAAGATACCAATCGGCTACCCATTCCCAGACATTTCCAGCCATATTATACACACCCCAGCACGACGCGCCACTCGGAAATGCGTTTACCGGCGCCGGTCCGAGTTCGTACCCATCGACATCTCCGGCGATGTTCGCAAGCGATCCGATATCCGCGTTCGTGCTGTCGCCCCACGGGTAAATAAAAGCGGACGAGCAGCGCGCCGCGATTTCCCATTCCGTTTCAGTCGGCAGGCGAACGCCTCGCCAATTGGCATACGCCAACGCATCGTGCCACGACACCCATGTAACGGGCAAGTCGGCTTGTTCCGGCCAGAACGTACCATTCGGTCGCCACCGTGGTGGCGCTGGATATCCGGTCTCCTGTACGAACTCGAGATACTGAGCGTTTGTAACCTCGTACTTATCGATGAGAAACGGTTTGATGATGACGCGTCGAGTCGGTCGCTCGTTTTCCGCGCCATCTTCACTGCCAATGAGATATTCGCCGCCCGGAATACGAACCATCTCCGGCTGTGGGCGCCGTTCGACCACTGCAACACGCGGGGTACGTGGACCGCACGCGACGAGTGTCGCCGCGGTAAGGACTACCACCACAACGACATGGCGCGCGTTCATATGTTTACACTTTCCTGCGTTCCACGTCGAGACGAACGGTACGCTGCCTCGATCGTCGCCATATTCACCAGACCGTCGTGCCCGGTCACGATCGGCTCAGCTTTACCGGCGACGCAGTCGGCGAAGTGTTCAATCTGCAACTGATAGTAGTTCTCCCACGGCATAGGTTCGCGTTTCCATTCCTTGCCATCGAAAACCGAAAGTGTCGCTTTGCCTGTCGTCGGATCAGTCGCAACAAGCGCACTCTTCTCCGATCCGTTGATCTCCACGCATGAGTCGCCACCTTTTGCGCGGAAGCTATGCCCGACAATAGCGTGCGCGCCCGATTCCGACCGCATCAACACGCTGACGGTGTCTTCGGTGTCCCAATGTTCGACACGATTCGAAGCGAATGCGGTTACCGTAGCCATCGGCCCGATGAGATAGGTAAGTAAATCGATCGTATGTGCGCCGAGATCCATCAACGGACCGCCGCCGCCGAGTTCCGGCTTTACCCGCCACGAACCGCTGTCGAGCTCAATCCACTTGAAGATCGTCGCGCGAACCTCAAGGATTCTGCCGAACTCTCCAGCCGCAATCTGTCGCCGTAATCGTTGGTAAACCGATCCGAAGCGCATGAGGAAACATACTTGCAGATGCACACCGTTTTGGCCACACACGTCGATCATCCGGCGGCATTCGTCCGAAGACATTGCCATCGGCTTATCGCACATCACATGCTTACCGGCCTTTGCCGCCGCGATGACCTGCTCTTTGTGGAGATAGACCGGTGTCGCGATATGCACTGCGTCAACTTCGTCGTCCTGAAGCAGTGCCTTCCAATCGGAATACCCACGACGCGCACCGAACTCCTTGGCGAGCTCGTCGGCACGCTGCTGATCTCGCACCATGAGCGCAACAAGCTCTGCATCGCGCGCTTGGTTGATTGCCGGCATCGTACGACGTCGGGCGACACCCCCGGCCCCAATCACACCCCAGCGTACCGCCATACCGAATGCCTCCTCGCAGCCGAATCCCTGTCAATAACACAATACTCGTCAATGTACAGCGCCGCGTGAAACCGACACAAGGCTGCGACGAACCGTTGGACAGCCGCTGCCGATTGCGCATTTTTCGTGAGTGCTCGTACGATTCCCATACCATTCAGGAGGAGCTTATGGAACGCATATTCACCACACCCGGACTCCCGGAAGCGCAAGGCGCGTATTCAATGGCGACAATCGCGAACGGCTTCGTATTCGTCGCAGGCCAGGGCCCTTGGGACGACAAGGAAAAGCGTTTTCGCGGCGATCTCAGCGTAAAAGAGCAAACACGCCTCGTACTCGAGTGTATCAAGAAGATTCTCGAACAAGCTGGCAGCAGCATGGAAAACGTCGCACAAGCTCGCGTTTTCCTTCGCGATAAAGCCGACTTCAAAGAGATGAACGAGGCGTATGCCGAGTATTTCGCGAACATCAAACCGGCTCGCACGACTGTCGAAGCCGCACCGCCGGTCGATATCAAAGTCGAAATCGACGTCACGGCAGTATTGCCGAGTAAGTAGTAGACTCCGATTTTACTCTCTCGCGGCGCATCGTAGCTTTCTGCGGTGCGTCGCGTTATGTTTCGTCGCGCACACCCAATCCATTGCGTCTGCCACGTTTTCAATCGTTCATTCGAATAAGTTTCCCGTCCACTCTTCTCTTACGATCGATACATGACGCAACCTTGGTATGATACCTTCTTCCGCGACGATTACGCGCGATTCGACGATCATCCGGATACGCCCGAGGAAGTCGCGTTCCTCATCGATGTCCTGCCCGATGGCGGTAGGATCCTCGATCTCGCCTGTGGCGCCGGACGACACGCCGCGCCGCTTTCCGAATCCGGATATGACGTCATTGGACTGGACCGGTCCGACGTTCTCCTGAACCGCGCGAAAGGTCTCGAATCATCCGCGCAATGGGTGCGTAGCGACGTACGGACTATTCCACTCGCCGACGGAAGCTGCGACGGCGTTATCAGCATGTTCAGCAGTCTCGGCTATTTCGACGATGAATATGAGAATTACCACGTACTGTCGGAGGCCGCACGTGTTCTTGCGCCCGACGGACGCCTCGTAATCGAAACCGTGAACGTTGGGTTTCTCATCAAGCACGCACCGCCGCAGACGTGGTTTCGTACCGGCAAGCTGACGGTTCTCGAAGCGCGCGAATACGATCCAGTGACGTGCCGATCCGAAGTTTCGGTCACCGTGATCGACGGCGCGAAACGACGCGAATATGCGCACTCGATTCGGCTCTACTCAGCAGCGGAACTCGCCATGCTGTTGGCGTCGATCGGTATTGAAACACTCGACGTGTACGGCGACTTCGACGGCTCCGAAATGACTGTCGACTCGCCGCATATGATCCTCATCGGTGAACGGACATGATTCGGCGCATTGTAGCCATCATCATCTTCATTGCGCTGATCGTCATCGGCATCGGTTGGGCCGGCTTCAGAGTAACTCCCTCGATCGATGAACCGCCGCGTTCGCACTCGAATCTGACCGATCGCACGGCACTCTACGACGGTTTACCCCCGGCGCTTCAGTTCTACCTCCAGCAAACCGTGGGACGAGCACCGTGGATCACCGACAGCGCCCTTCTATGGGGCACCGGCCAGATTCTTTTCGACACCGGCTTTGGAAAGCTTTGGCTTCCGATTGCGTGGCAGGAAGCCATCGACGTTGATCGCGGATTCGTATGGCGTGGGCAGATCATGTGGTGGAAGTGGTCGATTCTCGACGCGATCGATTTCTGGGACTCCGATATGGCGTACGCGCGGCTCGGGGAAACTATCGTAACGGCGACGTGCCTCCCACGAGCGCAAGCAATGCGCTCACACGCGACACGCGTTTGGCTGCCTTCCACACTGATACATGACGACATCACGTGGTCGCGACACGGTAACTGGAATCTCACGATGCGGTACACATCAGTCGGCGAAACGGATAGCCTTACCGTACATTTCGACGCGCGCACGCGAGCGCTTGCGGAACTCAGTGGTGTGCGATGTCAGGACGACACGACGCGTTCCGCGTGGCGCGTTCGCTTCCACGCATGGGACACGTTCGACGGCGTAACAGTCCCGTCTGAAGGCGATGTATCATGGGACAATGATCCGTATTACCGCTTCAACGTAGCGGGGATGACGTTCAACATTTCTGTCGACGATTGGTTCGACGCCGCACGGAGTGAGGTTGAACTCGCCGTACCTCCGCAATAATCGATGGTTCACAGGAGAACATGTATGACAACACTCGTGTCATCACAAACTCCGTACCGCGTGGCCCCGACTCTCGAATCGATTCCCAACGCAACGTTTGGCATGGACGGATTAGCCGGTGCGCGAATCGCCGCGACGATCGATGGATGGTTGCTTCCCGCACCGGAAGCGAACCCAGCACTCACCGAAATGCTCGCAGATCGCGATCGCGCGACGAATCGGAATCTCGTGCCATGGGCGGGCGAGTTCGTTGGTAAGTACCTCCTCGGTTCGATCGGAATCTGGAAGCTATCAAACGACGACCGTTTGAAGCACATGATCGAGCAGGTAATCGATCGTACAATCGCTCTACAAAGCGACGACGGGTATATCGGTCCATTCAACGGCGAAACGCGATTACGAGAGAAATGGGACGTATGGGGACACTACCACCTCATGCTGGCGCTCCTCGCATGGCATCATGAAACCAGCGACAAACGGTTCCTCTCGGCGACGCGACGGATTGCGGACCTACTCATTTCGTACTTCGTTGAGGGGAATCGTCGTATGCTGACTACGGACGATCCTGACGGAGAAAAGAACTACGCTATAGCACACGCCGCACTGCATCTCTACCGCGTTACCAGCGAAAAACGATATCTCGATTTCGCGTCGTGGATCGAGCGCGAATGGGAAGAACCGCCTGCGGGACGGTATATGTCGAGCGCGCTTGCCGGTGAGCCGGTATGGCAATTCCCTTCGCACCGATGGGAAAGTGTCCACGATTGGCAGGCAATCGCCGAGCTGGCACTGATAACCGGTGACGACCGCTACGCTCGCGCGATTGAACACATCTGGTGGAGCATCCTCGAAGGCGATCGACACAATACCGGTGGCTTTACATCGGGTGAAGCATGCCAAGGTGATCCGTACCACCAAGGTGCAATCGAAACGTGCTGCACCGTTGCGTGGATCGCGTTGTCGATCGATATGCTACGTGTTACCGGCAACTCGAGAATCGCCGACGAAATTGAGCTCTCCACCCTCAACGGCATACTTGGCGCACAACACCCATCCGGCCGTTGGTGGACGTACAATACGCCGATGGATGGCGAGAAACGTGCGAGTCAGCACGACATCGTCTTTCAGGCGAGAGCCGGCAGTCCGGAGTTCAACTGCTGCTCGGCAAACGCGCCACGTGGTATCGGAATGATCTCCGAGTGGGCGGTTATGCAATCAGACGATGGCGTAACGGTCAACTGGTACGGTCCTTCTACGATCGATGTCCTGCTCCGGTCAGGCAACCGACTGCGCATCGTTCAAGACACGGCGTATCCCCTCGATGATTCCGTCACGATGCGCCTCGAACTCGCAAAACGAGAAAAATTCAGTCTCCGACTTCGAATACCGACGTGGTCAAACGATACGAAGGTATCGGTAAACGGCGATGCAGTTGATGGGGTATCGTCCGGAACCTTTCTCATGCTCAGTCGCGATTGGCGTGCGGGAGATACGATCACGATTTATTTCGATTTTCGTCCGCATGTTTGGGTCGGAGACGGCGCGTGCGTTGGGAAAGCGTCACTTTACCGCGGTCCGATTCTGCTCGCGTATGATCCGCGCTACGACCAACACGAACCCGATGAGCTCCCAATTATCAATTTACGTACGCTTACCGCGTCCGTCGAAAAGCCTTCCGGATGGATGGCGCCGTGGTTGCTTGTCACCGGCGACACCGGCACCGGCGACAAGTTGACGCTTTGCGACTTCGCAAGCGCAGGCGCAACCGGGACACAGTATCGGACGTGGCTACCAGCAACCGGGATGACGCCGGTCGGCTTTAACCGCGATCGGTCGATCTGGTCGCGTCGCCCGTAAATCACGCCGGATGGTGCACGTGTACGCGCGCAAGAGGAGGCGAGACGATGGCGCATCACAAACACGAGCCGGGAACACCGATGCCGTACACGCATGCGGTGCACCTTCTTAACCCACTACGTGCGCTTGCCCTGTCTCCACGGGCTCTCGTCCGACGGCTTGAACTCAATCCCGATTTCACGGTACTCGAGCTCGGACCCGGTCCGGGATATTTCAGTCCAGCCGTCGCACGTGCTTTGCCGCAGGGAAAACTGGTACTGGTGGACGTTCAGCAGGAAATGCTCGACATGGCAAAACAACGCCTTGACCAGAAAGGCGTGACAAACGTCGAATACCGCTGTGGCGACGCGCTTTCGTTACCCGCGGAGGATAACTCGTTCGACGTCGCGTTTCTCGTGTCGGTGCTGGGTGAAGTGCCCGACCGAGCGAAGAGTCTTCGTGAATTGCACCGAGTACTACGACCGGAAGGTCTGTTGTCGATTACAGAGATGCAGCTGTTCGATCCCGATTCAGTTCCGCTTGACGAACTCCGGTCATCCGTCGAATCGGCTGGTTTTCAACGATATTCGCGTGCAGGACGGTTCACGCATTTCACACTCGGCTTCCGCAAGTCACCGTAACAGCCGCTATTACACATCAACCCGAAAAGGCGCGACATTTGCCGCTTCTATCGTCAAGAACTCGTCTCGACACGATTGGATTTCTATCGTCTTCGCGATTCCCGGCACGAGATCGATGTAGTTATCGCTGAACCAAGCACATTCATCAATACATCGTACAAAGAGGAAGTGCACGTAGACGTCGCTTTCGAGCGTCAACCGAATCGTATCATTACCAACGCGCTCAACCTTCGCACGCACGTCCGCCTGCACGAACTCCCAGTCCTTTCGTACCGCTGCATGGTGAACGCGCTCACTGACCACGTCGCCACAACGGAGCTCCGCGTGGATCAACTCGGTCTCACGATTTTCGATACGTAGTCCCGGTGGCATCTCGGAAAACAACCGCGTTGCGGCGTTCGGATTCAGCGTTACATCCGCACTTACCTCGCCGAGTAGTGTACCGTCGTGATTGAATCGCCGTAATCGCAACACACCACTCTGTGTCGTCATGGTATCCGTAACGCCCCAGTATTCCGGGTTTATTTCGTCACCGTAGAACAAACCGATCATCGGCGCGTACGCACGAGCAACCCAGTAATACGCGGCTTTCGGTCGTCCGAAATAGTCAACGAGACTGAAGGTCACCGCGGGCCACGGTTCGTTGTATTGCCAGATAAGCGACCCGCTCGTACCAAACATTTTCCGGCGGTACGACTCCACTGCATACCGCATCAGCGTCGCCTGAACCTCTTGGCTCAGCATGATGAAATCGCCGAGTGTTTCCGGTTCACCGAACTCGGGAAGTACGCCCTTCATCCAGTTGCACACGCCGTGATGAAAGTCCCACGTATGATGAAGAAAGCCCACGCGGTCCCACTGGAACTGAGGTGAGATCATCGCATCTACCGTCTCCTGTTGCGGCACCGAACGAAAGCCGTATTCGCTGCTGAAGCGCGGCGCATGCTCGTCGTATTTCCGCCAGTTCGGCAGATCGTACCAATCGTGGAAGTCTCCTTCTGTCAGCGACATCGTCGCCGCGCCGCCAAAGGGGCTACCCGGCCACCACGGAACGTCAGGAGAAAGCTCTACAACCGCGTCCGGTAACACGTGCTCGTAGATTCGCGCGCCGTAGTGCCTGTCGGCGTTCTTGTACCACTCATACCCGCCAGCCCACGTATCCTGACACTCATTCTCGCCGCACCAGAGCACAACACACGGATGGGAGCGAAGTCGCCGAACCGCATCGGTCGCTTCTTGCGCGACATTTTCCATGAACGTCGGGTCATCGTCAGGATACATTCCGCACGCGAACATGAAGTCCTGCCACACCATGATTCCCAACTCGTCGCACAGGTCGTAGAACGTATCGTTTTCGTACGTCCCACCGCCCCACACGCGCAGCATGTTGAAGTGCGCGTCACGAGCCCGCTCAAGCAGATGGCGGTACTTTTCCGGTGTTGTGTCGAGGGTAAGCGTGTCCGGCGGAACCCAGTTTGCCCCGCGTGCAAAAACGTCGACGCCGTTGATGCAGAACGTAAACTGCCCGTCGCGCTTCAGTTCGACCGTACGGATTCCAAAACGTCGCGACCGGCGATCCGTTACTTCGCCGTTTCGTTCGATTTCCGCTTCCACGGTATACAGGTGCTGCGACCCCATCCCGTTCGGATACCACAACTTCGCGTCTTCGACTGTCACTTCAACGGTAATCGGAACATCCGACGAAAACGTGTGCTCACCTCTCCACACCGTCTCACCGCCATCGTCGTGGATAGTGAGACGCAGTGTCACAGGTTTTCCTAAGTCGCTGACCGATCGCGGCTCCGCTAAAATCGACAGGTGCGCGACGCCGTTTGTTACCGATTCCGTGCGTACAGCGAGGTCACCTATCGACGCACCTCGGTGACAGAGGAGCGAAACCGGTCGCCACAATCCTGTCGGCAAGAGACGTGGTGCGAAGTCCCATCCGAAAGACATCTGGCACAGTCGAACGTACGAGCGCACTCGATCACTCGTTGCGCCGATATCGCCTCGAATCCGCTTCCGCACCTCGTCAATGCGCAGATCGCATTCCACAACCAACACATTGCGACCGCCGCGAAGGATTTGCCGCGTAACATCGAAGCGATACGTCCGATGCGCGTTATCCGTAAAGCCGACCGGCGATCCGTTCAACCACACCGTCGCGAAAAGACTGACTCCCTCGAACTGCAGTTCGAACCGGTCTGACTTCGCATCATCCGCGGGAACGTCAAATACCGTACGATAGACCCACGTATCGTTCTCGTACCGCTCGAACGCTTTCGCATTGCAGTCTCGCCACGGCGACGGTGCGCGTCCACACTCGACGAGCGCCGATTGCACCGTCGATGGAATGGTTACCGGTATCCAGTTGGTACAATCCAGATCGACGTTCTGGATGTCCGTATGCGATACTTCGTGTGCCGCAGCGAGATGCCAACCCGTGGAGAGCAGTGTCCTCGTCATTGTGTATTTTTCCCTCTTCGTAAGGCGATTTTGGAAGATTACGGTACTGGAAACGCGGTCAGGATGAAACGGAGACGGGTTTGATACGCCATCGCCGCAGATCCCTAAGACGCGGTCTACGTTCTTCCATAAAAAACGAGGACTCCATTACGGCGTCCTCGTCTCCAAAAATATCGGTGATAGCAATCACCCCACTCGTAGCCGCACAAACTTCCGTTTCCCGACCCGTAGCACGGAACCATCTCGCGGCGTTATCTCCACCGTGTGGTCGCTGATCTTTTCGCCATCTAACGTCACGCCACCCTGTTGCACCAACCTACGCGCTTCCGACCGCGAAGGAGCGAGTTTCAAGGAGTCGATGAGGTCGAGGATTCCGATAGGTTTATCCGCTACATGCACTTCCGGGACGTCGTCGGGAAGCTGATCGCGACGCGAAAAGACTCCCATGAACTCTTCATCCGCCCGCGCTGCCTTTTCAGCGTCGTGGTACCGCGTAACGATTGCCGAGGCAAGTCGGCGTTTGATATCGCGCGGATTGACTACGCCTGCAGCGAGCTCGGATTTCGCGTGTTCGATGACGTCGGGAGAAGCTCCTGCCGCGAGGGTGAAGTACGAGACAATCAGATTGTCGGGAATCGACATCACCTTCCCGAACATATCCGCCGGTTCGTCACTCACCCCGATGTAGTTACCGAGGCTCTTCCCCATTTTCGCGCCACCATCGATACCCGGGAGCATCGGACTGAGCACGGCGATCTGCGGTGTCTGTCCCATGGCGCGTTGGAGATCGCGTCCCTGCAGGATGTTAAACCGCTGCTCCGTCCCGCCAAGCTCGATATCCGCCTTGATCGCGACCGAGTCGTATGCCTGCAACATCGGGTAGAAAAGCTCGTGCATCGCAAGCGGCAATCCCGCTTCGAGTCGCTTCGCAAATGTCTCATGCGAAAGCATCTGCGCGATGGTGAAATAATGCCCGATGCGAATCATGTCCGCAAGTCCGAAACCTTCGAACCATTCCGTCTGATACACGACCTTCGTCTTTTCGCGATCGAGCACCTTCATGAGCTGTTCGACGTATGTCCGCGCGTTATCGCGAACTCGCTCCTTTGTCAGCGATGGCCGCGATTCGTCTCGCCCCGTCGGATCTCCAATCTGAGCGGTATAGTCGCCGATGATGATGATGCCGATGTGCCCCGCGTCCTGGAAGTCGCGCATCTTGCTGATCGGCACCATATGCCCTACGTGCACATCGCTTCCCGTAGGATCAATCCCATATTTTACTCGAAGCGGAGTGTCGGTTTCTATCGCTTTTCGGACGCGCGCCTCGAGGTCGCCTTCAGGGACGATCTCTTCTACACCGCGACGGATGAGATCCATCTGATCATTCAGTGGTAACACGGATTCCTCGAATTCACCGATTTCAGTTTTTCGAACGACGATAACGAACGAGAGAAAATATCAATCGCTTTCCGGTAAAGAAAGCGTCTGCACGACCGCGCCCGCGGCGTTCCCAGTGTGTATACGGATCGTTCCGGCCATCTCCGTTTTGATTCGAATCTCTCGCGACTCATTCGGATATAGATCGACGAAGTTATCGGAATACACAGCGAGCGGATCATCGACCGACACCGAAACAAAATGTGCGTATCTCTCAGTTGTCAGCCGCACTTGCACGGTATGCTGATCGATACGGTTGACAGTCGCGTCAATCGATGCATCCGTCAGTGTCCAATCGCGGCGATTCCCAGCGTGGTAGGTTCGTTCGGACACGAATCGACCGGCGGTAAGTGCGACATGAATATGCTCGGACGAAGAGTCATTTATGCGGAGGTCGTTGGGTAGGCGTTCTACCAGGCACGTAGCGCCGTTCGGACGCAGATTGACCGGCATCTTCATATCGCCAAGTACCGTGCCATCGTATTTGAACCGCCGGACGCGGAGGATACCCGCGAATTCGGTATCCATGTCATTCGCGGCCCAAACGCTCATTGTTTTCTCATGGAGCATGACCATTACCGGTTCATACGCTTTGCGAACCCAGTAATATGCGGCTTTCGGTCGTCCGTAGTAGTCGATTACACTAAACGTCGCGGCTGGCCATGGCTCGTTGTACATCCATATAAGCGACCCGCTGGTGTCGTACATTCGGCGACGATACACCTCGATCGCGTACCGCATAAGCGTCGCCTGTGCCTCTTGGGTAAGCATGATATATTCGTCAAGCGTTTCCGCAACACCAAACTCGGGTAACACTGCATTCATCCAACCGCACCAACCGTGATGGTATTTCCAAACAACATGTTGCGGCGGATGCGGTTCCCATTGGATCTCCGACGATATTGCAGTGTCCAACGTATTTCGTTCCGGAATGCTTCGGAAACCGTATTCGCTACTGAATCGCGGAGCGTTCTCGTCGTACGTCCGCCAGTTCGGAAGGCTATACCAGTCGTGGAAGTCGCCAACGGTGCGTGAACGCGTCGTCGGACCACCGAATGGAGATCCGGGCCAATACGGCACATCCTGATTCACACGTGCAACGACGTCGGGGAGAATGTCGTCGTAAAATCGTTCACCATAGTGCCTATCAGCACGCTCGGGCCAGTCTCCGAGAACCCATGCTTCTTGGCACTCATTGTTACCGCACCACAAAACAATCGACGGGTGTCGTCGTAACCGTTTCACAACGCACTCGGCTTCGCGTGCGGCGCTCTCGACAAACGCCGGGTCGTTATCCGGGTACATGGAGCAGGCGTACATAAAATCCTGCCACACCATGATACCGAACTCGTCACACAGGTCGTAGAACAACGGAGACTCGTAAATACCACCGCCCCAGACACGTAATATATTGAAGTTCGCATCACGCGCGCGTTCCAGTAGATGCCTCAATCGTTCTTCCGGTGCGTCAAGCGCAAGGCTATCCGCGGGAACCCAATTCGCACCCTTCGCAAACACACGTCGCCCGTTTACAGAAAACGTGAACTCATCCTCTTGCAGTATCTTCACCGTTCGCACGCCGAATCGGTCGTGTCGTTCGTCGAGCAGTTCCCCGTTCCGTTCCAATCGAGCGATAACGTAATAGCGGAAAGGTTCACCTACTGGCTGCGGATACCAAAACTGAGCGTTCTCAAGTGTAAAACGCTCTTTGTAACAGTCGTTACCCACGATAGGCCGGTGCAATTCGAACAGCGGTTTTTCGTTGAGTTCTCGATACACCGAAACCCGAATGTTTGCAGGGATGGTGTCACTCTCGAATGACCGAACCGAAACATCGATTTCGAGTTCCGCTGTTGCTCCCTCGGTTTTCAATGTGCGCACCCAGAGGTCGCTGATACTCGCGGCGCGGTGTGCGCGTATAGATACCGGACGCCACAGTCCGATAAGGGGCAGACGCGGTGCGAAATCCCAACCGAACACCATTTGGGGAACACGAAGAAACGGTCTTACGTCGTCAGCGTTTGCCCCAATCTTTTTCGAGATGGTTCCGCGCATCTCTGCAACGGGAATACGACACTCGACGATGATCTCGTTTACCCTTTCCCGGTGGATATGCGGCGTTGCGTCAAATGAATGTTCGTGATACGCGTTTCGTATCGACCCAATAATCGACCCATTCAACCAGATATGCGCGTAGACGCTTACGCCTTCGAAAACGACTTCGAACGCATCGGCATCTCGATCTTCCTCCGGTACCGCGAATTCGGTTCGGTATATCCACGTCTCGTCTTCGACAGAACGGAACCACTCAGCGTTGCGGTCGAGCCAAGGTGAAGGCGCTCGGTCAGCAGCAACAAGCGCAGACTGTACCGTCGTGGGGACTCGTACATCCATCCAACAGGGACGTTGTGCGCGAACTTCAGAGTTCGCCGCCAATCGCCAATTGGTGAGACGCAATTCGCGCATTCGCCCTCCACGAGAGTCTGATTACGCTATCGGTAGGTGTTTTTTTGTGAGAATGTCAGGTATACGTGATTCGAAACGTCGCGCTATCGTCCGATTCATCGACAATCTCGACGCGTGCCGATTCGCCATACATCTCGAGCAATCCGTCGATGATCCCGCGAATATAGGCGAGCATCTTGCGCGGAGACCGGTAGGTTAGATCGACCGACTCGCCGTTCTCGCGCACTTCAAATTCAGGCGGCTGGACATCGGGAGTGTTGAGAATCGATTCGCGAACGATGTCATTCAATCGCGTGAAGAATGACCTCGAACTCGGATGCTCGTCAAACGATCGTCGATATTCCTTTCGGAATTCGTATATCGACCGCTTGCCAAAACCGTAGTAGATCTCGCCCGTCGATCGATTCAACCTTCTCGCCGACGACCGCACGATGCAGTCAATCGCCCGGTCGGGGTACTCCCAGCCTGATGCGAATAACTGGTTGATTCCACACTCATAGAGAATCTCGTTCCACCGAAGGTCGGGGTGTTCAGATTCGAGGTAACGACGAAGATGAATGAACAAAACGCCTTTCATCGGCGTGTGATCTCCTACGTCGGCGAAGCGTCGATAGATTGGTCAGTGAGTATACAGGAATGTGTCGCTCGGGGGAACTCTAAAACATCACTCAATCGTACGATTCCGCGTTTTTCGTTCGTCGATTACCGCTGCAAGTTCGTCAGGCCAATTCGTTGTCATACCGTCAACACCGATTCCCACAAGCCTACGCATTTCCGGACCACGATCATCACCGAGTCCCCAACATCGAACGAGTAATCCGGCAGCATGCGCAGCCTTCACAACCTCGCCATCTGTGCGGTTAGCGACCGGCCCGAAGGTATCAACACCCGCTTCGACGCATCGTTCAATCGCGTCCGATACCGATACATCGTGCAACCGTGTCAGGTACGTTGTCCGCCAATTCGGCGCAATCTGCCGAACACGAACAATCGTTTCCCATTCGAACGCCGAAGCCGCGGTCCACGATATGGCGTTTCTTCGTTCAACAACGTCGAGGATCTCGTCCACTCGCTCCGTGTCGCATTTCAACTCGACGACGATTTGCGCTCGGCCACGTACCGTATCAAGCAATTCGTCGAGCGAGGGCACTCGTTCACCAACGAACGTCGCCTCCTTCCAAGAACCTGCGTCAAGCGCACGAACATGACTCCACGCAAGGTCGGATACCACCCCTGTACCGTTCGTGGTTCGATCTACGGTCGCATCGTGAATCACAACAGGCACACCGTCTGATGTCAGCCGTACGTCGCATTCCAGCCATCGACATCCAAGTTCGATCGCCTTTTCGAACGCGAGTAACGTGTTCTCGGGATACCGCCCGCTGTATCCTCGGTGCGCAATATTCATAAACTCGTCGTTCGACACGCTCACGCGGTACTCCTATCTACTTCTATCTATTTCGTCGATTCATCTTCGGTCGCTGCGGAATCGCGCGATTCAACCGTGCTTTCGGATGATTTCGTCGTGTTCTCCGACTCGGAGCTATCATCGGTGCGAGTCCGATTTCGTGACGCGTTCATTCGCTTCGCCTTCGGGAGGTCGCGCGTCGCATCATCCGAGACACTATTAAGTTCGTCGGTAATCCCACGCATCTCGCGTTTGAACTCGCGTAATCCTCGTCCGAGACCTCGCGCAACATCGGGTAAACGCTTCGACCCAAACACGAGAAACACCACAAGGAGTATGATGATCATCTCCCAAGAGCCGACATTCGGCAGCATTCTCTCCTACCTTTCCGGTATTCGCCATATACGGCGAAATAACAAAACCGCTCCCGCCGCGGCGACATTGAGCGATTCGACAGAGCCACACATGGGAATTCGCACGTCAATCGCGCCTGCGTCACGCCAATCCGAGCTGATACCTTCCGCTTCTCCGCCCAACACGAGTGCTACCGAATCGTGCCCCGCGAGTGCACCGACCGCGTCCGCACCCTGAAGCGATGTCGTGACTATCGGAAGCCCGACATTCCCGCACAAACGAACGATCTCTGATGTTTCCGATACCACGCACGTAGGCAACCGGAAATAGGCGCCCATACTTCCGCGTACGACTTTCGGATTCGACATCTCGACCGTGCCGCGTGTAGCTATAACACCGCGCGCACCCGCTGCTTCTGCGGTCCGAAGTAGCGTACCGACATTCCCCGGGTCGCGGACCGCGTCGAGAATGAGCACGTCACCGACTCCGTTTGCTTCCACATCCTCGACCGTCCATTCCGGTTGCTCGACAATCGCGACAACACCTTGCGGTGTCTGCGTATCACTAAGGCTCAGCAACTCCTCTGCAGTCACTTCGGCGCACGGTATGTTCGCGCTCGATGCGCGTGTCACGAGTGTGTCAAGTCGCGATCCAGCTTCTGTTGGAAGATGATAGAGTTGTCGGACTTGTACATCCGCTTCGAGCGCATCCTCGATCAAACGCACACCTTCGATAAGTAACTCGCCAGACGAAACCCGACCTTTTCGGGTACGGAGCGATTGGGCGCGTTTCCGGTGCGGAATCATCTTACTCGTTTTCTCCACATCGCTTCAATGCACCGCGAGCTTCCGAAATGGCTGTAACAAACCCCTTTTGCGCGTCACTTGGCGGAATATAAGTGGCTGCTTCTCGCAGATACGGCAACGCCTCATTACACCGTCCGAGTTCCGACAATATCACACCCAGCTTCCCGATTGCCGTGTAACGACCCGGGCATTCTGAGAGTTCAGGTTCATATGCACTAATCAGGTCGCGGTACGCATCCAGCGCGGATGCCTTTCGGTCGAGTGCATACAACGCTTCCGCTCGCACTTGGAGAATCGACCGGTTTCGCGGGTATTTTTCCAGCAACGAATCCGCAAGCGTCAACGCCTCTTCGTACCGCCCGTCTACGTGCAACGCCCACATGAGTATGTTCTGTGCTGAGATTGATGTTGTATAACCTGCTTCCGAAGCTATCCGCAGCTCCTGAAGGCCTTGCTCCCGCGTGTCATCCACAAACGGGATCCAACTCCACTTCGCGACGGCTCGGCCACGCCAAAAATGATACGCGCCAAGAGGTAAGAGCGCATCGGCGATCTCCGGAGCCTTTCGACGTACGTCATCCAACGCCGAGAGACTTCGACGACTGATTTTCCACGCTTCGAACGGTCGGCCTCGGTCAAGCATATCAACAGATTGGAAGCCCAGTGCAAGACCGAGCATATACTGCGCCCAAACGTCGGTTTCATTGAGCCGCAGTCGTTCATTCGCTCGTTCTACCGCGCCGTTAAGTGCGGCGACAATCGCTGTCTCGTCCAGGAACCCTTCGCAACCGAAATGTTTCGCTTGTAGCGCCACGGCGCGAGCATAATACCCGGTCGGGTCATCCGGCCAACGTAGGACGTACTCACGTGCAAGACTTTCGGCGACCGCGTGTTCCGCCTGATGACTTTTCTCCTGAATCTCAAGGAGCATCGAGCGTCGTACTGCGGGCAAACCGAAATCGAGATCGCGAATCTCCTTCGCGTCGTTCATAAGATCCTGCGCAATGCTCGTTGAGTATACGAGACAGAGCACGGTGTACACGTAGACACATTTTCTTCGCAGCATCATACCGCATAAGATGCCCGTAGATGCTCCCCAACGCAAGGAATCTTCTGCAGATCGTTCGCCACCCTTTTGGTTCAATCGTCCGGGAGCGACATTCTCACTATGGAGGGACGCGAGGAGTAAACGTACGGCAGGTTCACCCCATTTATTCTCGGTGGACACCTCATCAGCATTAACTCGCAACGAACCGCATGCGTAAACCTCTCACCAGACGTCAAGAGGAGATCTACCTCTTCATCGTGGAAGAGATTCGCGAAAGAGGTATGCCTCCGACGATTCGAGAGATCGGTGACAGATTCGGTATGCGGTCGTCGAACGGCGCCCGGGAAGCCCTGAACGCGATCGTTCGAAAGGGATACATTCGGCGACACGATCGACTGTCTCGTGGTATCGAACTGGTCGATCCGATACCAGAGTCAAGCCAACGGACGAATGGTCGACAAGTTCCAATCATCGAGGCTTTCCCCGACCGCGAATCGGATCTTCGCCACGCGACCGTACGAAGACACCTCACCGTTGACTCCGCCTTCTTACCCACAGACGGAGAGGTATTCGCAGTCCGGATCGTTGACAACCTCCTTACGGATTTCGGTATGCAGCGGGGTGATTACGCGGTCGCATGTGCTCGCGAGCCGTATAACGACGAGTGTTTTGTCGTGACAATCATCGGATATCGACCCGTCGTCAGACGGTACCGATCTCGAAACGGGAGCGTCTCCGCTCCAATAGGAAACGGAGGTCCTCACACCACCCTTCCGTGCGACCTTCGCTCTGATGCGCGAACAATCGGCGAAGTATGCACGCTGATCCGCGCATTGGGGCGTGAATAAGTCCTAACTTGGTATCACACCCCGGAATACCTATCTTCCGAGTCGACCACATGGGTATTAAAACGAACTCTAAGTGAGTAACAACCTCGATTCCGCGCGCTAATCCCGGACCGAGGAGACTCTCGTTATGTCTAAAACTTCAGGGCGGACATCATTCCGATTCGAAATCGGCGTCGTAATCATAACGACGATTGTGCTTTTCATCACCATTACGGCTCTCGTCTATGTTTCTGCGTCGTTTACCTCGATCAATATCCCAACAGATAGCAGCACCGTAGCCGTATTACTGATCGCCCTGTTCGCGATCTGCTTCGTTGCCTTGTGGATCGCCACATTCGCTTTACATAGACGGCACAATACACACCTAACGCGTATCGCGGACGATCTCGATACCTTACGTCTCGGCAACGGCGCTGTTTCGCTCGATGCGGCGGAGATCGGACCGCCGCTCGCCACAGCGTTCGATACCTTGACGCTCAATTTCGCAGAGATCAATCGAATTCTTCTCCGAGCGATCAACGAGATCGACTCGACTGCAGGCGACATCACTCAATCATCAAACGTTGCCTCGACAGAATTAACAGAATGCGTTACACGCCTCACCGACGCAGAACGGTCCGAAAAGTCGCTGGCCTCTGAAATGTCAAACATCATCATCGAGTTCGATTCGATAGTACAAGCGGAACACAAGACATTAGCGTCCGCGCAGAAAGGAAATGAGCTCGTCGCGCGCCTTATCGATCTGCTGAACCGTCTCGACGACTCAACACGACTCACCTCTCAACACGTCGCCGCATATGTCGATCGTTCAGAGGAGATCAACGACCTTGTCGATGCGATCCAGTCGACTGCGTCGAAAACAAACCTGCTCGCTCTAAACGCCGCAATAGAAGCAGCGCGCGCGGGCGACGCGGGGCACGGGTTCGGCATCGTCGCTGAAGAGATACGAAGTCTCGCTGATCACACGACGCAAATCGCAGATGGTATCTCGGCGATTCTCGAACAACAGCGAGCAGAAACAGTCGATTCCAGATTGCTTCTCGAACAAATCGCAGACGACCTTGGCGGCAGTATCGCGCATGCCAACGATTCTCAACGGTTATTGGGAGACGTCGAGCGAAATGTGACCGGTACCCTTGAGCGGGTAAAGCGCAACGAAGAAGCGGCGCGCGACCAGTTGACAGCAACGAACGCGATCGTCGGGAATCTGACATCGATCGCGCGTGCCATCGAGCACGAGGTTGAACAATCGCAACAATCGACAAAGCACGCGGACAATCTACGAGCAGTATCGGAACGTCTTGGTAGATTGGCGCAAACCTCTGAAGGCAACTATAACCCATCAACCGATTAGGTACACGAGCTCCTCTCACGAAGGCGCATCGACCTGTGCCGTTGTTTTTGTACACGCTCTACCTTATGTCGTTTCCAACGGATTCAGTCGCGAGAAGAAGGCCATACCATGTCTGAACAAACACGCGCACAGAAAACCGCAGTCCGAGTCAACGCGAGTGCGCAACGTCGCCTCGAAAGCGGCCATCAATGGGTCTTCAGCAACGAGGTGCTTGACAAACTGCCGGAGTATGAGTCAGGGCAACTCGTTACGATCGCGACGAACAACGGACGCACCATCGCTGAAGGATATGTCAACCCACACACACTAATCGCTGTGCGAGCACTTGCTGGTCCAGAAGAGATGATTGATGAACGCTTCTTCCGCGAACGAATCATTGGCGCAGATATGTGGCGACGCGCACTGTATCCCGAATTACGGACGTACCGCGTGATCCATGGAGAAGCGGACGGTCTTTCCGGTCTCGTTGTCGATCGGTATGCTGATCATTTGAGTGTGCAGGTACTCACCGCCGGTATGGAGCGTCTTCAACCATTATGGCTTCCGATCCTCGAAGAGCATTTCAAACCTCGCGCGATTATCGCACGTAACGATACGGCGTTCCGTCAATACGAAAACCTGTCGGAAGCAGTAACCGTGCTTTCCGGCTCACCTGCGGACACAGTCGACGTTGAGGAACACGGTGTAAGATTTCTCGTTGACGTACGTGGCGGTCAAAAAACGGGCTTATTCCTCGATCAAAAGGACAATCGACGCGCTTTGAGTTCGTTCGCGAAAGACGCCACGGTACTCGACACGTTCTGTTACGTTGGCGGATGGGGACTCTCCGCGGCGAAGGCTGGTGCAGCCTCGGTCGTCGGTGTCGATTCTTCCGAGTCTGCACTCACGGCTGCGCGAGAAAACGCTCGAGTGAATGGCGTATCCGACCGGTGCTCCTTCGAGCGTGCGGATGTGTTCGATGCACTTCGCGAGTTTTCCGCTGAAGGACGCGAGTTCGACATCGTAGTCGTCGATCCACCGGCATTCGCGAAACGACGTTCGCAGATCCCTCAAGCGAAAAAAGGTTACCGTGATATCAATATCCAAGCGCTCAAACTCGTAAAGCCAGGCGGTATCTTGGCGACGTGTACATGCAGTCACCACGTATCGTCAGATCAATTCCGGAACCTCGTAGTTCAAGCGGGTCGCGCAGCCGGTCGCACGCTTCGTCTCATCGAAGCACGAGGCGCGGCGGCCGACCATCCCGTGCTTCTTTCCATGCGCGAAACCGAGTATCTGACGTGTCTGTTACTGCAGGCGATGTAGCGTAACGCCAGTTTCCCGGACTTGGCAGATATGAAATGCGCGCCTATATTAAGTGTCTATATGCGATACGACGGCGCATTCGTCTAGTGGCCTAGGACGCTGGCCTCTCACGCCGGTAACACGGGTTCGACTCCCGTATGCGCCATTCACGCCTCGGAGCTGTTTCGGCAGCACCGAGGCGTTTTTCTGTAACCGGTTGATACAACCCCGGGTATAGTACCTTACTTCGTCTTTTCCACCGCGACGCCCACCAACATCATCTTCGATAACTGTCTCTCCGGCAGTTTCGTATACTTTACTCCGTAAACTATCCTGATCATGCCAACTCAGAGCGAGGCGTTGAGTAATGAGAGTCGACGATCTCGTCAAAGCCAAACGATCGGACATTATGCGCGTCGCCGAGCCTCACGGCGCACGCAGCATTCGAGTTTTCGGATCGATTGCACGCGGAACGGCTGACGATCAAAGCGATATTGACTTTCTTGTCGAAATGGAGCCCGGTCGAAGTCTGTTCGACATGGGTGGACTCGTCATGGATCTCCGAGACCTTCTCGGACGCGATGTCGACGTGGTAACAGAACGCGGACTCAAACCGCGAATTCGGAATCGCGTTATTCGTGAGGCGATCCCGCTGTGAGATAGATACCGATATTGTCTGGGATGCCATACACAAAGATCTACCTGAACTCAAACGGCAGATCGAAAGCGCGCTCGATTCGTCAAACGGTTCAGATTAGGCCACACTCCCTCGCCTACGATCACACAACTCTCCGCGTCTCAGCTTTTGCCATTTGGATCTCGTGAATCATACGATGCGCCCGTGCCAACTCATTCGCAAACAGTGGCAACCGATGCTTCCCTGTATGCGGATCAATTACGCGCATCGGTGTACGAAATAACCCCGATAATTCCACACGCATGTCACCGTCTGGCACGTCGGATTGGTCGATTGAGTCGACTCTCCAACGAAGTCGCTCCAAAAGCGTATTCCCGACTCGGAACAAGTCACGCCAATCCCACGTCATCGCGATAGCATACGCCATAGACTCGCAACCTCCGGCGAGCGTGTCGAGCGCCACGCTGAGAGAGGATTTCGTGAAATCGGAGGCTCGCTCAAGATCACGCCGATTTGCCGGATTCCCTTTCCGCGCCATGACCACATCACTCGAGAGTCGCGCGAAACTGATCCGCCACCGCGAAACCACCTCCGGCTCCGTCGCAGCATTGACGACGCGATCGAATATGCTCTGCACAGGTATGGTAACCGGTAGATCGCTGACATCGGTATGTGGCACCTTTGGCAGGTGTATCTCGAGTGGCTGGAGCAGGTCGACACGCGACTCATACGTATCGCCGAGTTCAAGGTCGCGAAGGCGTCGCGCTCGAAGATGAGCTGCCTCACCGAGTTGATCGGATAGACTCCGTTTCGTACCGCGGTATTCCGTCCATTCATCGCGAAAAATCCGATTCATCGTCTCGTCGAAGAGTTCGAGGTCGACCTCGTAAAGCCGATAGACAAACCATTCCCACATCGCGTCATCATATTCAAACGCTGTCGGCAGCGCGTCTATCTTCGTCGCAATTACGGTGAATTCCCCGGGTGTATGCTCTGGACATACATCCAGATGCGGGCCGAGTACCGTTGCGAGAAACGCCGGATCGAGCGTTCGAATGCGATCCGCGAGCGTATCGTCCGGTAACGACATGAGCCATTCGAACCAGTCGAGAACCGCGTCCTCGTCCGGTTCGTCTCCGTTCCAGACGGCGAAGTCCATCACACCGCGGAGCTGTTCCGGTGTTGCCACCGCGAGTAACGATTGTACACGCGAATTGATATCTTCGTGACTTACGAGAACATACAGGTCAGGGACACTCAACGCTTCGACGAGCGGTCGCGCGTCATCGAGCAGCGTGATAATGTCGTACCGGTGCTCTACCGAAGCTGAACGCACCAGATCGACTTGGTCTGATCTTTCGATAGCCTTGAATCGACTCGATGCCTCGATTCGATTCGCGGAGACTGCGGAAATGAGAGTGTGTACATTGAAGGATTCGTTCATAGAGGTTCCTCCGCCGCGAGAGACATCCAATCGGAGGAATATACAAGGAATTCTATCATCGGAAAGCGTTGTTATACCGAGCTTTATATCGTATATTTAACTCACGAACGTGAGCGAGTAATACGCTACGTAAACGCCCGCCAATCCGTGCGACTACGCAGGATCAGCGGGCGTATTTTTACGCGAATTTTCTTTTTAGAATCACGACACGCTTGATGTTACATCACGCGACGAGCGAATTTGCGACCGCGTTCTTTCACGTCCGATACTGTGTCGTCCAGCGACTTCAGTTCCTTCTCAACACTCTTCACTTTACGATTCACTGACTTAGCGATCGCGTCGGTATCGATGTTCTCGTCGTAGAGATCCTTCAATCGATCAACGACGCGCTCGCCCTGTTCGCCAAGATCCTCGAGGTAGTCCAAAACGCGCTGCCAGAATGTCCGCCGACGACGTCGAATGATCGCTCGAGTAATCAGCAACGTAATAACGCTGACGACAAGAACAACCGCGCCGCCTATTGCTGCGTATTCCCAGTTCTCACGCGCGACCTTCTGGACCCGCTTGATCGCTGCGTTGTTCAACGGATCGATCGAAGTGTTTCCCATCCCAATGTCTCCTCATTCGAAAACGCCGAAAGCTACACGACATTCGATTTCGTAGTATTCACCAATGAGAACGCTGCAGACCTCGCTCGCGTTCCGTGTACTATCCGATTTCCGCACCCGACGGCACCGAGAAGGTAAACGTCGTGCCAACGCCGACCTCGCTCGTCACATCGATGCTTCCACCGTGCGCTTCAAGAATATACCGTACGATTGTCAATCCGAGACCGGTGCCTTTCACTTGACTCGTGCGTGCGGCTTTCGCCTGATGGAATTTATCGAAAATCGTTGGAAGCTCTGTAGCCGGAATACCGACACCCGTATCGGCCACTGCGCAAACAACCGTCTCACCTCGATGCTCACACGTCAACGATATCGCTCCGCCTTCTGGCGTGAACTTGATTGCGTTGCTCAAGAGATTGATGAGAACCTGCTCCATACGAGTCGGGTCCACCATCGCGGTTACATCGTCGCGATTCGGCTTCATGCTGACACGTAGCTGTTTTTCCTTCGCGAGCGGCGAAACCGTTGCTACCGACCGTCGAATGAGGTCACGCATATCAACGCGCTCAGGAACGATATCGAGCTTACCAGCTTCAAGTTTCGCGGTGTCGAGAAGATCGTTGATAAGTGCACCGAGTCGTTGCGCATTCGAACGCACTATACCGACGATTTCGCGTTGATCAGGCGACAATTTACCAACGACCTCTTCTTCAAGAAGTAATGCAGACTGCTTCACCGAAGCGATCGGTGTTCGCAGTTCGTGTGAAACGTTCGAGAGGAAATCCGCCTTCAGTTCGTCCAGTTCGCCTAACCGACGGCTCATCGCATTTACACCGTCGGCAATCTCCTCGAACTCATCGCCGCTCTCAAGTCGCGCGCGGTCGCCAAAGTTTCCTTCTGCAACAGCGGAAAGCGTGTTGCTCAAACGCTTCGTCGATCTCCTGATACTCCGATTGAGCAGGAACACGGTTCCAAGAAGTAGCGCAACTACGAGCAGCGCGATCGTTGCGACCCGTCGAATCATCCGTTGCCGAAACTCGGCGGCGCTTTGAACAAGGTTTCTCGCGTCTTCTCGTGCATGTTGTTGAAGTGTTGACAGCGCATTTTGGAGTCGTTCGTCGGGCTCATGCCAACGGTGAAGCATCGCTTCGGCTTCATCTGGCAGACCGCTCCTCGCCAATCGCTCTGCTTCGTCGAACACCTGATCAAGGTCCCGCGCCGCAACACGCAGCGCTTCGATGCTCGATTGTATAGATGCTCGTTCGCCAAAACGAGATCGCGATACCACCATAAGGACGCTATCACGCGGAGCGCGCAGACTGTTTGCGTAACGTCGCTGAGAGGTAATCTCTGGAGTAACCAAGGAGGAACGGTCGGATTCCAGCGCGCGTACAATCACGTGTCCCCATGCACGCCGCGCACGGTCTATATCGTCTGCTACACTGTTGATCGAAAGGAGTTGCTCCTGAGCGTCAGCGGCGAGCCCGAGGTGTTCGTCAACCTTCCGGAGATCGTTCACGATCCAAAACGCGCCTCCGACTACCGCCCCGATCATAAGCAGGTTTCCAAGAAGCACTTTTCGAGCGATCGTCAGCCGCACGGCGACTCCTACCCGGTTATCACCGCACGGGCAAATCGCGAACCCGAGTGCGCTTCCGCGAGCCCCTGCATTTCCAGAAGCGTCAGCGAGGTAAGGAGATCCGAGGTATCTTTGCCGAGTTTCGTCGCAAGATCGTCGATATGAACCGGGTCGACAGTAAGCGCTTCGACGATCGCGCGGTCTTCGCCGGTGAGATGGTCCGGTATCTCAACAGGTAACGCAATTCGGTCGCCACCAGGTACCGAAACCGAGGTTGCGAGACCGAGGCTTACCAAGAGTTCATCGCCACCCGTAACGACTTGCGCTCCATCGGCTATAAGTCGATTCACACCGGTAGATTGTTCTCGTGTTATATCACCAGGAACAGCGTATACGTCGCGATTCTGCTCGTTGGCAACCCGCGCAGTTATCAACGCACCCGAACGTAGCGGCGCTTCCGTCACGATTACCGCACGCGAGAGTCCACTGATGATCCGGTTTCTTCTCGGAAAGTGTGTCGCGTCTGGAGGTATGCCTATAGAAAACTCACTAACGACTGCACCTTCCAACGCGATCTGTTCGTGCAATTCCTTCGATTCAGGCGGATACGTCACGTCAACGCCACACCCCAACACGGCAACGGTAGTGCCGCCGCATTTCAACGCGGCTTTATGCGCGACGGTATCAACACCGCGAGCCATCCCGCTGATGATCGTGATACCGTGTTCGACAAGCCTTTTCGTCAGCCCGTTCGTAACCTGTCTGCCGTACGGTGACGGCCGACGTGTGCCTACGATAGCAACGCCCGGCACCGCAAGAAGGCCCACGTCGCCCCGTACGTAGAGCAATGCCGGCGCATCATCGAGGACTGCAAGATGCTCCGGATACCCTCCGTCGGTGATCGCGAGAACGGTTACGCCGAGTTCCAGTGCACGATCACGCTGCCGAAGAACAGCGTCATCCGCCGTTCTCCCAGCAATAGCCGACGCAACAGCCGGTGTTACACCGTCGACGCCAACCAATTCCCCGATCGACGCGCCGAGTGCATTCTCAGCGGTCCCGAAATAGCGCATGATCGCCGAAAACCGTTTTCCGCCAACACCCGGGGCGGAACTGAGCGTGAGCAGCGCGGCGAGTTCGTCAGGTGTTCGATCGATCATCCTGTTCACCTTGATCTAATTCAGTCGGGAGCTGCTGGGTGTACATATCGCGGTTTTCGTCCTGTTTCGGAGGTGCGGCAGGTCCTTCATCAAGAAGCACCAGCAACTCACGACGCAACTCATCGAGCCCGACATGAGTCACCGCGCTGATTCCGATTACCGCGCG
>CAZWQW010000002.1:0-1344 GCA_964635955.1 uncultured bacterium
CAGAGCGTAGCCGAATAAGGTCGTTCTTCACGTACGTGGCGATCGTGGTTATCTCCGTCGTGCTCGCGCTCGTCATCAATGGCGTCGATCCACGTCCGGTGGCGCGAAAGATTGCACGTCCCCTTGAACAAATCATCGACGCGGTGCCAGCGCCGGATCTCACGTCTGGCGTCGTTCGTATCGCAACGTGGCATATCCGTTCGTTTTCTCTTGAGCGACATGACGATCGTGCTCTCGAGAAGATCGCGGATATCGTGTCCCAATTCGATGTGGTAGCGGTGCAAGGTGTTCGACAAACTGCCGTGCTTGACCGCTTGATGGATTACCTCTCTGGTTGGCGCCACGTTGTATCACCGCCGTTAGGACCCGATGACAGCACCGAGCGGTATGCCTTTCTTTGGCGTTCGTCGTCAGTCGATATCATCGGTGAGCCGGCTGTCGTTGGTGATCGGCTCAGTCAACTGGAACGCGAGCCTTTTGTCGCCACGTTCAGGTCTGGCGGCTTCGACTTCACCTTGTGTACGATTCGAATCGATGATGGTGGTAGTATACCGATTCGCCGCCGTGAACTGCGTCTGATGGACGAGGTTGTCGATGTGGTGAGACGCGCAAACGGTGATGAGCGAGACGTGATCCTGCTTGGCGACTTTAGTTTCCCACCAGAGGACCGCGGGTTTCAGTTGAGTGGATGGCATGCCGTCGTCACGCAACCGCAACGAACAACGGTCGGTAATCTTCGGCTTTCAGACAACATCCTGTTTGACACGTTACACACACGCGAATTTGCAGGTGAAAGTGGTATTGTTTCTTTCGATGCGGACTTCTACAACGGCGACGCGGAGCGAGCATCTCGCGCGATCTCTGATCATCGGCCTGTTTGGGCGAGTTTCCACACGACTGACGACGACGATCTCAATGCCTATGGAGACCTCTCGCGAGCATCCCTCGATATCACCGCGAGCCCGTAACTGCTGTTTATACTGGTGGAACCGTCGACACTCCCCCGTGCGTTTCTCTATAGATTACCGCTGAAGTGGGCGAAGACTCTATTCGGTACCACATCGGCGATCATACAGACGTGACGATCTCGATGAATGGAATAAAGATGGCAGTTATTACCTCTATCGTTGCACGAGTAGCAGGAGCAACGGTATTGATCGTTCTTGTGCTGACGATTCTCGTGTTCGGTATCGGAAGTTGCGCGTTTGCAGCGCCGGGATATACAGGACCACGCTCGACGAATTTCGATGGCACGCGGTTTCGGAATCAGGCACCGATTCGCGAACACGGTTTTGCGGATTTGCTTCGGTGGACCTTCACGCGCCATCGTGGCGAATGGTCCGA
>CAZWQW010000002.1:1444-6741 GCA_964635955.1 uncultured bacterium
TCCCGACGCTCAAACGTCTGTACGCGGAGCACCGCCCGCGGTATATCGT
Organism: uncultured bacterium; assembly: GCA_964635955.1. GTDB lineage: Bacteria > Latescibacterota > MWCZ01 > MWCZ01 > MWCZ01 > CAZWQW01. Next base: position 1,494 of record CAZWQW010000002.1, read on the forward strand.
TGGACTCGGTAATCGGCGATTACTGCGCGATAATGGCATAGATGGCGTTACCGAGCTCGATTGGTGGCAAGGTGCAGACATCGCGCAGGATATGCGAGTCGTGTTCGTTCCGGCGCAGCATTTCTCCGGGCGAGGCATCGGTGACCGAAATAAGACACTCTGGGGCGGATACATCATCGAATCAAAGCAAGGGAATGTGTATTTCGCCGGCGATACCGGATGGGGTCCGCACTTCGAACAGATCGCGGCGCGATACTCACCTATTCGTTTTGCGATTTTACCGATCGGTGCGTATCAACCGGCGTGGTTCATGTCACCTGTCCACATTAACCCAGCCGAAGCGCTCGAAGCACAAGCCATTTTGCGCGCGGAATACGCGATGGGGATACACTTCGGAACGTTTTCATTAGCTGACGACGGACAGTATGATCCACTTATCGACTTGAATCTCGCCCAGACAACGGGACCGGTTCGTCGCGATCAGTTCTGGGTACTCGATTTTGGTGAAAGTCGAGACGTTCCAGAAATCCCGGTCGCGCGAGTCATCGCAGCGGAGTAGTGGGTTAACTTTTCGGTCATACGGGAAACGGGCTCTTTCCCGTTTGACCGGTTTTCGCGCCTCTCTATACTCTCGGACATCGAGGTTTACCGTTGCGAGGAGGTCCACGATGTCCGATTCCCGTCCAAATATCGTCCTGATTCTCACTGATCAGCAACGCGGAGATTGTATCGGCCTTGACGGTCATCCAGCACTCCAGACTCCGAATATCGATTGGATTGGGTGTTCTGGTACCTTCTTCCGACGCGCGTACTCAGAGTGCCCCAGCTGTATCCCCGCACGTCGTGTGTTGATGTCCGGACAAGCTCCTGACGTGAACCGGATGGTTGCCATGCGCGGTGGCGTGCCGTTCGATCCTCCACATACGCTCGCCGGCGAACTGACGCGCGCAGGGTATCAAACCGAGATGATCGGCAAGATTCACCTCTGGCCCCATCGAAAGCGTTTCGGCTTCGAACGCATGCAACGTGCTGACGCTACACGTGGTGCGGATAACGATTACGTGACGTGGCTGCGGCAGCGTGGCTGGAACGATATGATCGATCCCGGTATGGCGCACGGGTTGTCGTCAAACGGTTGGGTCGGCCGACCGCATCACCTTCCGGAAGAGCTGATGCACTCGTTCTGGTGCGTGAGTCGGGCGCTCGAGTTCGTCGAGCGACGGGATCCAACTTCGCCGTTCTTTTTGAACGTGTCCTTCATTGATCCGCATCCGCCATTAACGCCACCTGCGTTTTACTACGATCGGTACATCAATCGGGACCTGCCTGAGCCGGTTATCGGCGATTGGGCGGAATCGCGCGAACCAGAACGTGGGCTCGATCCAAACGCTCAACATGTACGCATCGATCCGGATCAAATGAGATGTGCACGTGCCGGGTATTACGGAATGATCAATTTCGTCGACGATCAAATCGGTAGATTGATTCAAGGTCTACGCGATCTCGGCGAATTGAGTAACACGTTCTTTTTGTTCACGTCGGATCACGGCGAGATGCTCGGCGACCATAACCTGTTTCGGAAAACGTATCCATACGAGGGTTCGGCGCGCGTTCCATTCGTCGCGAAGGCACCGGCTTCTATGGGATTAGCGAGTAGAGTAGAGTGCAAGCGTCCAATTGGCTGGCAAGATGTGATGCCGACGCTTCTCGACGTGGCTGGGGTGCCGGTACCCGAATCCGTGACCGGCCGCAGTGTATTACCGTTTATGCGCGGTGATGATGCCGGAGAGTGGCGAGACGTGCTCCACGGTGAGGACGCGGGAACCTATGGTCCCGAATATGCGACGCAGTACCTGACCGATGGTCCGTGGAAATATGTTTGGCATATACAATCCGGACGAGAACAACTATTCGATCTCGATAACGATCCGAAAGAACTCCATGATCTTGCCCTCGATTCCGGATCCGACGAGCAACTTCATCCTTGGCGAGAGCGACTTGTACAAGAATTAAGTGGTCGCCCGGAAGGCTTCGTTCGGGACGGTGAATTGTCGACAGGTGCGAAGTGCTCGTATCTCGTTCCACGGTGATTTCGCGCAATCATGATGGAGCAGACGAAGGCTATTGGAGGTATGTGTGAAGTATTCCGCGACATGGGAATCGATCAATTCGCGTCCGACTCCGACGTGGTTCACGGACGCGCGTTTTGGCGTGTTCATCCACTGGGGCGTCTACAGCGTTCCAGCATGGGCTCCGAAAGGAACGTATGCTGAATGGTATTGGGACGCGATGAGAAAGCGCGAAATGACGGTCGAGCCGAATCCAAACGGATATGCCAATGCTCCGACCGGTCGCGAAAAGGGGATATGGGGGAAGCACGTCGAACTGTATGGTGAGGAGTTCGCCTATCAAGATTTCGCACCGCGATTCAGTGCTGAGTTGTTTGAACCGGAACGTTGGGCTCGCCTCTTTGAGCGTTCCGGTGCGCGTTACGTCGTGCTTACATCGAAACACCACGACGGATTTTGCCTGTGGCCGAGTCAATACGCATGGAACTGGAATGCTGTCGACATCGGCGCGCATCGTGATCTACTTGGTGACTTGACGGCTGCTGTACGCGCACGTGGCTTGAAAATGGGGTACTACTATTCGTTGTATGAGTGGTTCAATCCGCTTTATTTGCAGGATCCGGAACGGTATTCACTCGAGCACATGCACCCGCAATTCCGGGAACTCGTCGAGCGGTACGAGCCATCGATAATCTACTCAGACGGCGAGTGGGATCATCCTGAAGAGACGTGGCATAGCGCTGAGCTGCTCGCATGGCTTTTTAACGAGTCGCCCGTCCGAGACGATGTAGTAGTCAATGACCGTTGGGGGAAGGATTCTCGAAGTAAAAACGGCGGGTTCTTTACTACGGAATACGGCGAGGTCGGCGCGGGAAAGTCGTTGGCAGCGAACCGACCGTGGGAGGAGATTCGTGGAATCGGCTCGTCGTTTGGGTTTAATCGAAACGAAGAGCTCAGCGACTACCTTTCGACGCGCGAGTTAGTGCACCTTCTCGTTGATACCGTGTCACGTGGCGGAAACCTCTGCCTAAACGTCGGTCCGACGGCCGATGGACGCATCCCGGTACTCCAGGAAGAGCGACTCGTGGAGATCGGTGATTGGCTTCAGGTAAACGGGTCCGCGATTTACCGATCGAACAGATGGCGCGAAGTATCGGATGGCGGTACGGTTCGTTACACGAAGGTGGACGATGCGGTGTACGCCATCGCGCTGAAGTGGCCCGGTGAACGCCTCGAACTTACCGCGCCCGAACCGTCGCGCGACACTATCGTAACGTTACTTGGTCATGACGAATCGCTCGAATGGGAGCACGAGAACGGTCGAATGAGCATTGAAGTGCCACGAATCGGGCCTGACGAGCTCCCGTTACGGCATGCATTCGCGTTCCAGCTGACAAACGTTTCCTAATACGGTGAGGATCGATGAAACAACCTCTGTACATCACGTTCACGATGGATTGTGAACGGATACAAGCCGAATCGCCACCGGGCGGTCCAGCATCGTGGAACTTGAGTGAACGCGCGATTCGTGGCTATTGCGAGCGTTTGATCGACCGTGGAATGCCACCGACGCTGTTCCTGACACCGGAATGCGCGGCACGGCACGCAAGAATGATTCGCGAGTTTGGTGACGCCGGTGCGCAATTGGGTCTTCACGTTCATCCGGAGAGCTTTCTGGATGGTCGATGGGACAAACCAATTGGTATGTACGATCGTGCGACGCAGAAAAATATCTTGCAGATTGCGCGTGACAAGGTCGCAGAAGCGGTCGGAGTGATTCCTACCGCTTTTCGTTCGGGGAATTGCTCGGCGAACAACGATACGTTTCCGATACTCGTCGAGCTTGGTTTCACGCACGGGAGCCTGTCGGATCCCGGAAGGCATGCGCCGAATTGGGCGGCGGACTGGTTCGATGCGTACCCGTGGCCGTATTTCGTAAGTGCGGAAGGACCGGGGATTCGCGGCGACATGCCTTTTGTTGAAATCCCTATTACCACAGATCGACGTGATTTGAAGCGGAATTCATCACCGCAGGAACTTCGGATCGAGCGTGGGCCGTACGCGGATGTTCACGGTCCGATCATTGATTACGCGCTTGCCGAAATGGATCGCGAAAAACCCGATATTCGCACGCTCTGCATCATTACGCATAACACGTTCGATTATAGCGACGATAAAGAGTTGCGAACTCAGACGCTCATGGATGTTATCAACCGCATCGACGACCTTCGGAGTCACTACGATGTCCGAGGGGGTACTGTGGGGAAGGTGGCAGAGGCTTTCCGTCGAACGGTCGGTGGGGTGTCGCGTTAGGGTCGGACGATCTCGACGAGGCGCGCACACCGGTCGTTGACGTTGAAGTGTTCGACGATGCGACGTCTCGCGGACGAACCACTCGTGGAGACAAGCGCTGACCGAATCGCTTCGGCCCACGCTACCGGATCGGGACGTTGAAGGATGAATCCGGTCTCGCCGATAAGCGTTGGAGTGCCGTTCGCATTGGAACCGACCGGAACGCATTCGCAGAGCATCGCTTCGGCAACGGCGTTCGGCATACCTTCGGTTAGCGACGGGTGCGCGTACACCTGAGCACGTTGATACCATGTTCGTACTTCCTCAAGCGATATCCTTCCAATGAGAACAACGTTTTTCGGGAGCGGCAGAAGCTCGGGCGGAAGTGCCGGTTCGTCCACACCGACGACAACAAATGTCGTTTCAGGAAGCAGCTGCGCTGTTGCGGCGAGTGTGTGAAGCCCCTTTAGCCGCGCCATACGCGTGCGGGCAGCAAGTGACGAAAGGTGCGGCACGGTGGCAACGGTTACGACGATTGGTTCTTTCTGCTTGGATGGATCGGGAATCCAGAATCCCGGATCGAACCCGTTGTGAAGCGTTCTGACATCGCCACGAATACCCGGTACGAGGGATTCTACGCCAGTATTCCGCGGTGAATCAAACGCGTAGGTGTTAACCCCGTTATATAGCGATTCGTGCACCGGCAAAAGGGCAGTCGCGTTTCGAACAGCGTATCTGACGCATGCACGGCGCAGCGTTGAGCCGTACACACCGTACTGCACTTCCGGAAACCAGTGCGAATCGTATCCACCGAGAACGATCCAGAGTTTCTTCCTCAACAATCGGCACAGAACGGTTGGGATTGCAGCGTAGGTATCGGCGAACCG
>CAZWQW010000002.1:6841-12772 GCA_964635955.1 uncultured bacterium
ATACGCCAGAAAGAATCTCCGCATGTGCGGTATAGCCGGAATCGTCTACCGTGATCCGCAGCATTCGGTTTTACTCGATGAGTTGAAACCGATGCTCGACCGAATCATCCATCGAGGTCCCGATGATTGGGGATATCACATCGATGGATCGGTCGGATTCGGTATGCGCCGTCTAAGTATTATTGATCTTGCGACGGGACATCAGCCGATCCACAACGAAGATAGCACCGTATGGACCGTATTCAACGGTGAAATCTACAACTTCCGCGACTTGCGTCCGATACTTGAGTCGAAGGGGCATCGTTTTACGACGAACAGCGATACCGAGGTGATCGTTCATCTCTGGGAAGAGTACGGACCGGGATTTGTCGAGCATCTACGCGGAATGTTTGCGATCGCGTTGTGGGATTTGCGCACGCGTCGATTCGTACTCGTACGCGACCGATTAGGTATCAAACCTCTCTACTACTGCGAGAACGATCAAGGGCTGTTTTTCGGGTCCGAATTGAAGTCGCTTATCGCTCATTCCGCGGTCGGTCGCGAGATTGATTACGCAGCGCTTCGTGAGTACCTCGAACTCATGTACATCCCAGCGCCGCGTACAGTCTTTACGAACGTTCGGAAACTGCATCCCGGTCACTGCGCCATCTGGTGCGATGGCCAACTACGGATCGAACGGTACTGGGATTCCGTTCCGGATCCGATTTCTATTGAGTTCGATGACGCCGTGGAGCAACTTCGCGACGAGCTTCTCCGAGCGGTGAGAATGCGACTGATCGCAGACGTTCCCCTTGGGGTCTTTCTCAGCGGAGGTATCGATTCATCCGCTGTCGTCGCGATGATGGCTCGTCAGATGAACGAGCCGGTGAAAACGTTCAGTATCGGCTTCGATTACGCACCGTATAACGAACTTCCCCACGCGCGAAAGGTTGCTGAGCACCTTGGCACCGGCCATCACGAAGAGATCGTTCGACCAGACGCGATCGGGCTTCTGCCGAAACTCGTGTGGCACTACGACGAGCCTTTTGCCGATTCGTCAGCGATTCCCACGTACTACGTAAGCCGACTCGCGCGACGGCACGTGACCGTCGCTCTCACCGGCGACGGTGGTGATGAGTTGTTCGCTGGGTACAAACACTATCGCTGGCTGCAGAAATACGCGACATTCGACCGACTTATGGGACCTTTGCGGCATCCACTGTTCAGTGCCGCCGCGCGGTTACCAGTTCCACTGCGGTATCGTGAGATACTCCGTCGACTATCAAAACCGCTGCCGGACATCACCCGAGAGGCTCTCGGTGCGTTTACAACTGAGTTTATGAATACGGTTGCGCCGAATCCTCCAATTGGGAAGGAATACGCGGAATCGTTCAGCAACGATGATTTGTGGAAACGGGTACCCAATGGATCGTTTGTAGACCGCGTAATGTATGCTGACCAGAAGACGTATCTTGTTGATGATATCCTCACCAAAGTTGATCGCGCGAGTATGGCGGTGTCGTTGGAAGCGCGAGTGCCCCTACTCGATCATCGCGTTGTGGAGCTTGCGAATCGTTTGCCGCTTAATACGAAACTCCGAGATGGTCGGATATCGAAGCACATTCTCAAAGAGATCATACGGCCGTGGATGCCTGACGGTTTTGACACCGAGCGTAAGCAGGGGTTCGGCGTGCCGCTCGTTCATTGGTTCCGCACGGACCTTCGAGATTACCTTTACGATCGACTCCTTTCTTCGAAATCGCGCGAACGTGGGTTATTCGACATGGCGGGAGTTGAGCAGATCATCGACGAGCATGTGAGCGGTAGAATGCAGCTTATGGACGAGTTGTGGACGCTTCTGTTTCTTGAAGAGTGGTTTACGCAATTCGTTGACGGCGAACCGAGTGCGAGTTCGCCTACTTTCGAAGGATAAAAAGAACGTATCGCGGCGTGTGTGCCGAGGCCGGTCCGCTTTTCGGGCGAATACTCGAATCAACACATCGATTGATGTTTTGATGTACGGAGATTAGTCGTCGTGTTCGATCTGATGGCGTTAACGGGAAACCCCGAATTGTGGGATCATTTTAGTCGCGACGAGGAGTACGCTCCGGAGTTCGTCGATCAGTACGGACGTTTTCGGTCGTGGATGTCTCGCGGACCGCACCCGTTCGAGCCGGTGGTTTCGCGCACATTGGTCGAACGTTTCGGTAGACCGACGTGGCCGAACGGGCATACGTTTGCGATTTGCCTGACCCACGATGTCGATTGTATCCGGTATTCCATTCCGAAAACCGGTTTCGAGACACTCGTTGCAACGAGACGCGGAGACTTTCGATCTGCGTTATCGATGGCGATGTCGCGCTTCAGCCGATCGCGCAATCCGCTGTGGAACTTCGATGATATCATGGCGATGGAGGAACGATATGCGGCGCGGTCGAGTTTCTTCTTCCTCGCTCTCGAACCCGGTGATCAAGATTATAACTTCCGAATTGGCGAAGTGAGAGAGGTGCTCCAAGAAGTCGAGCGGCGCGGATGGGAGGTTGGACTCCACGGTGGCCATAGGGCGTGGAATTATTTGACCACCCTTCGCAAAGAAAAGGATCGAATCGAACATGCTCTCGGATCCCCTGTGGTGGGATATCGGAATCACTATCTGCGATTCGCCGTTCCTGAAACGTGGCGATCGCTTGCCGACATCGGATTCGTTTATGACACAACGTTCGGTTGGGCCGATCAGATCGGATTCCGCAACGGGATGTGTCACCCATACCAACCGTACGATAGAAACGCTCAAGAGTTCGTCGATATTGTCGAGTTGCCGGTTGTTATTATGGATCGAACGTTTGATCGGTACCTCGGCGTGTCGGACGAAAAGGCGTTCGAGCTCTCAAGAGTGATTCTTGACCGAACGGCCGAACTTGGCGGAGTCGCAACGATTATCTGGCACAATACCGACTTTTCCGGATCACGACGCGAATTATACGAGCGGATACTCGCGCACGGACGCGGATTAAACGCGTGGATGCCCACTGCACGGGATATTGTGACGCATTGGCGAGACCAGAGTACCGGAGCTTCCACGAGATGAAGCTCTTTCTCACCGATGCGGATTACAAGCATACACTCGGTGCAATTCGCCGACTCGCCGCTCGTGGTGTGGACGTTGTTGCCGGCGCGACGTCGTGGAGGGCGCAAGGACTCTACTCTCGGTACTGCTCGCAACGCGTCATCACGCCGCCTCCTTCGAGCGAGATCGCGTTCACCGTGTTTCTCGTCGACTACATGCGACAAAATCCTGTTGACGCTCTGCTCCCGATTGGTTACGCGGCGTCGAGGACGGTATCGAAATACCTTCCGCAGTTCGAAGAGGCGACGAGGACTGCTGTTGCATCGTATGATGCGATGCAAATCGCTTCGGAAAAAGACCGCACATACCAGTTTGCCGAACGATGCGGCGTCCGAATCCCACGAATATACGCGTCGGCCGCAGATGTCGAGCAGTTTCCGGTTGTAGTGAAATCCACCGGCGAATCGCACCGGTTACATTACGTGAATGATGCCGACGCGCTCGCCCATATCGGTACAACGGGCGCAGTGATTCAAGAATATATCCCAGGCGATGGATATGGATTTTACGCCCTGTATCGGCATGGCGGTATACGCGCGTATTTCATGCATAGGCGCATACGCGAATATCCCGCGACGGGTGGCGCGAGCACCGCAGCCGAAAGTGTCTACGATCCTGAGATCCGGGAGATCGGAGAGCGGTTACTCAATGCGCTTCAGTGGCACGGTGTCGCAATGGTCGAACTCAAGAAAGATTCTCGTGACGGGCGGTACACGCTCATGGAGATCAATCCGAAGTTCTGGGGATCACTCGATCTTGCGGCGGCATCGGGAGTCGATTTCGCGTGGCTCACAGCGCGAATGGCCATCGATGGGGATATTGAGCCGGTTAGCGACTACCGCCTCGGAGTCCGGTATCATTGGCTGTACCCCGACGAAATCCTCCATATTGCGTCGCGACCGTCATCGATCGGTGCCGTTCTTCGTGATACGCTTGATGCTAAGGTGCGTGGAAACGTCGAGTGGCGCGATCCGCTGCCAACGTTGTTTCAGATCGGAATGACGGGCGTGAAGCTGTTGACGCGAACACTGTCCGGCGATCTACGAAGACCACACGGTGAGCCGAGGATCTCACGGTGATCGTGGATCTGCACGTGCATACCCGTCGTTCACTCGACGCGTGTATCCGACCGGAGAGGGTCGTGGAGATCGCGCGTCGAGCCGGACTATCGGGTATCGCGATCACCGATCACAATACACTCCAAGGAGCGATTGACGTTCGCGCGGCGAATCCGGATGATGACTTTTTCGTCATTCCGGGAGCTGAATACCGAACAGACTGTGGCGATATTGTTGCGCTCTTTATAGAACACGAAATCGTCGAACGGGAGAGCGAGCAGGTTATTGCTCGTATCCACGAGCAAGGCGGTCTCGCGTTACTTCCACACCCGGATTACAGCCACAGAGACATCGAACGACTTGCCGAGCAGTGTGACCTGATTGAGGTATGGAACGCTCGGATACCCCGCGAGACAAACCAACGAGCGGTCGATTTTGCGAAGAATCTCGCTAAACCCGGATACGTTGGAAGTGACGCGCACTTCGGCTTTGAGATCGGAACGTGTCGAGTGATCACTGAGACCGATGACGTGCGGAATGACCTTGCGACGGGACGATTCCGCACTGAGGTCGGTGTAACACAACCGTGGGTGACGATGGCGAGTAGCGCCGTGAAGGCATGGCGTCAGTCGCGGTATGTTTCCTCAGCGGTGTACGCTGCGAGCGCGCTGAAGAAATCGGTCTTCAATCGCCGATAATACGGCTATCGTTCGTTCGATAACCACCGCGCGCTCGTGGAACCATGTGACATTCCAACGGTTGCCGTTTTGACTACAGCGCGTACTTGATGATGACGAATCCGCCGATCAAGAGCACCGTAAACGCGATCGCGAGTATATTGAAATACTTATCGATAAAGACCTTGATTGGCGGTCCAAATTTCCAGATCAAGCCCGCTACGATGAAGAATCGCGCGGAGCGACTGACCGCCGACGCGATCAGGAACATGGCGAAGTTGATACCGAACACGCCAGCAGATATCGTGAAGAGTTTATACGGAAGCGGTGTAAATCCGGCCGTGAACACGATCCAGAAGTTATATGCGTCGTATAAACCTTGCACGCGTGCGAACCCGGCTTCTGTGACTCCCGGTACGTAAGCGAGGAAATACGGGCCGACGATTCCCCAAAAGCCCCATCCAATCAGGTACCCGAACATTCCGCCGAAGATCGACGCGACAGAACACACGGTAGCAAACCACAACGCGCGTTTCGGTTTACCGATCGCCAACGCAATGAGCAATACATCCGGAGGGATCGGGAAGAATGCGGACTCCGTAAACGCGAGAATAGCAAGCACCCACACGCCGGCCGGATGGTCCGCCCATGCAAGTACCCAGTCGTACGTTCTCCGAACAATCCCGGCTTGTTTCTTCGGCGCACCAATCGCAGTCGTCGTATCAGTCATCAATTCCTCATATGGGGTTCGAAAATGGATTCCGGTGGGGATAGAAGATATCCCGATATGGTCGATTCACTGTGTATCACATATTACTGCTGGAACACCGAGGGTGTCACGACCAACCTTCGCGACCGAGCAGAGGAACAAATATACATCCACCATGCCCGGATTGCGAGAAATGGTCACCATTTCTGATGACGACCATCAGATCCTGAGTCGCTCGTGAGCCGACTGGAATCACCATCCTGCCGCCCGCCGACGACAGTTGCTGACGTAGCGATTCGGGTATTCTCGGCGATCCAGCTGCGACAATAATCCTGTCGAACCATGTGCCATCCGGGAAGCCTTCTGAGCCATCGCCACATT
>CAZWQW010000002.1:12872-29247 GCA_964635955.1 uncultured bacterium
GGTAGATATCGCATCACGTCGAGTACGCGTTCGTCCTCGATGTTTCGTCCGGCGAGTTGCCTATCGACCATCTCCTGACGCTGACGAAATAGTTGATCCGTATCGAATTTCGACCAGACCGTTTCATAGAGTTGCTGAGCGCGCGACACGTGTTACCACTCCGTAATTCGAAATGTCGTCTGCTACGACGCGTTTTGTGCGGCCGGAACAAGCCAATCGAGAGGATTCAGCGCTTCATGTCCGGCGAGGAGCTCGAAGTGAATCGCGCCGGTCGCTGAATGGTCTTCAGATCCCGATGTACCGACGACCTGTCCCTGTCGGACACGGTCGTCCGGTCGAACGTGAACCGCATCGAGATACGCGTACAGGGTATAATAGTTCTGTCCGTGCGCAACGATAACAAAGGTGCCGTATCCGCGGAACCAGTCCACCAAGACGACTCGACCGGCGGCTACGGCGCGAACGTTCGTTCCTTTTGGCGCACCTATATCTATACCGCGGTTCCGAGTCCACGTTCGCGTCTCCGCGTCCCGCTGTCGTCCGAATCGGCCAACAACAGGACCGTCAACCGGCCACGGTAGGCGTCCCTTTTCGGTGAGAAAATCGACTGGCGTTACAACAGAAACCCCACCGTACGCGGCGTCATCACGCGTATGCGTGCCAATCGCTTCGAGTTGACGCAGGTAATCTGAGACGCGCTCCTGACTCGTGCGACGTTGTCCCTCAAGCTCGTTCGCAGCTTGCTCTGCGAGCTGTCGATCGCGTTGGACCTGTGCGAGGAATCGTTCCGCCTCAGAACGCGCCGCGACGAGTTCTTCACGTTGTTCAGTGCGTCGCGCAATGAGCGTATCGAGAGTCGTACGCTGCTTTCGATAGAGCGTCGCGAGCGTATCGAGACGCATACGGTCCTCGACGAGGTGTCGTACGTCGATGTGGTCTCGCCGGTTCAAGGTTGCCATATACTGACGTGCTGCCATCCAGTGACTGAGAGACGACGCAAGCAAAGCGCGTTGGTACGGTTGGCGTCTCCCTTGGGTGTAGAGTGTGCGGACACGTCGCTCCATTACTGCGGATCGTTCGGCGACCTTACAAGATATTTCCGACCTCTGTCGATTCACTTCCGCAATGTCTGCATTGAGAAGCGATTCTCCTTGAATAAGTTGGTTGAGTGAGTGTTCGATGAGGCTGACTCGATTGCGAGCATCGACATATCGTTTCGCGGCGTCCTGCTCAGTATCGCGAATTTCGCGAGCTTCATCACGCGCTCGAACGAGATCGGCTTCGATTTGGAGGAGTATCGTCTGTTGTGTCTCAAGTCTGCGGGAAAGGTTCGTGTCGTCGGCGTACGTCGTGCGAAGGCAAACTGTGATGATTGTGAGACAGGTTAGTATCGAGATTCGAGCGCGGAGCATCGTCTACGATCTCCGGCGTTCCGGCGATTCGAGCCACGGATCAGGTGGGAGCGCGGTTGCTATCGCCGAGCGGCTTCCCCACCAACCAAGCAACGTCCCCAATACGATGAGTCCGACGGTAACTTGCGGCAGGCTACCGACCAACGAACGTCCAAGTAGCGGCACGATTCCGAAGAGATGAGCGCCGCCAACAACGATCAAAGCCGCGACGACGCCTCCGATCGCACCTTGGATGATGCCCATGATAACGAACGGACGTCGGATCAACCATTCCGGCGCGCCGAGTATTCGCTGAACCTCGACGACATACAATCTTGCTGTGACGCCGAGTCCGATTGTTCTCGCGATGACGATACTTACCGCGACGCCAACGCTCGCAAGAAGCAACACCATCACAATCACTGCACCAGCTACAAGACGGTTGAGCATGGTAAGCCATTCGATATCCGCTTGCACCGTATCCACGCCGTTCCATGTGGCTACTTCGTTTACGAGGCGTTCGAGATTCGCCGGCGATCGACCGGATTCCGCCATTTCAACAAGCAGTGATCGCGGAAGTGGATTTGTCTCAAGTGCCGCAATGAGTTCGTCTCCGAAGAACTGACTGAATCGTTCGAGTGCTTCTTGCTTTGAGACGAGTCTCGCGTCAATCACGCTGCTCTTCCGAATGAGGCTCGCGCGGATTTCCTGTATCTCCTGTTCTGTAGCGTCGTCCGAGAGAAACACTTCCACGGTGATCCATCGACGCGCTTCGCGGGCTTCAGCATCCAGAACAAGAGCGATCAGACCGAGCGCGCCGAGGATCGTAAGGGAGAGCGTGATGATTAGGGTACTTGAAAGCGTAGCTCCGCGAGCGCTACGAAAGGCGCGCCATGCTTCAATCAGCGACATACGCCACGTCATGGCTGCCTCCCGTTATAGTGGTGATGATGCCGTCACTCGTCCTTGATCGACGTGCCAACACGGATAACCGTAGCCACGTACAAGGTCGAGGTCGTGCGTCGCGAGTAAAACGGTCGTTCCGCGATGGTTTATCCGGCGAATCAGATCCATGATCTCGCGGGCCGTGTTCCGGTCAAGGTTCCCGGTAGGTTCGTCCGCGAGGAGTACGTGGGGGTCGTAGGCAAGCGCGCGCGCGATGCCGAGCCGCTGCTGTTCGCCGCCGCTCATCGTCTGTGGGAACGCAACCCGCTTCGCGCCGAGACCTACTTGCTGCAAGAGCTCCATCGCGCGCTTGCGTACCATGCGGTTCGACATTCCGCTGATCGCGAGCGGTAGCGCAACGTTTTCGATCGCGGAGCGATCGGGCAGAAGTTTATAGTCCTGGAACACAATACCAATTCTGCGACGGATCTCCGGAAGAATCAGTTCGGTAATTCGTTCGGAAGTAAACGATGCTACGCGCACACGTCCGGCATCTGGTCGACGGTCGAAGTGCGCGAGTCGAAGAAGCGTCGTCTTCCCACCGCCGGTTGGACCGTAGAGAACACCCATCTCACCACGTCGAAGCTGGAACGAGGCATCGCGCACGATCGTTTCACGCATGCCGTACAGCGTGACGCGGTCGAACTCGACCATGACGTTGTCTCGTGCAAGCATAGGCTATTCCTATAGCGCGGTGAGCACGACGTGAATTCGTTCGGATGTGGCATCGGCCGGGTCAAGCGTGTAATCGTCAAAAACACCGAGTATCCGCCATTCGTCGGAATTGACCATGCTAAGCACGTCATCGATTGGATAGATACGTTGTTCGTGACGCTCGTGCACGACGTCTGCGCGATCACGGTGTCGTATAAAGAACTCGTTGATCTGAAGGCGTTCTTTCTTGCGGTATTCGCTTCGGCGTGTATAAGAAAACCCACGATGGCGTTCTTTCGATTCGTAATGAGAGAAATAGAGAACGGAGTTCGTTTCCGTTGTGACATCGAAGATGCAGAGCGCGCCTGCGCGGACAACTCGTCTCATACTCGCGATTGCGGCGCGCAAGTCGTCCTGCGTCAGGTTGTAGTTGACGCTGTCATAGAGACAGAGGACCGCGTCTGCATCGCCTTGTGGAAGATCGCGCATGTCGGCAACAGAGAAGAACGGCCCATCGATACTCCCATTGAGTTTGGATTTCGCGGCGTTGACCATCGTTGGTGATTGGTCTGTGGCGTGAACTTTGTACCCGCGCTTTGTCAACTCAAACGCCAGTGTACCGGTGCCGCATGCGACTTCGAATATCCGGTCCGGTGCGTGATCGAAATGGCGGAAGACGTCTTCAACATAATCCGCCCATTCAACATAGTCGACATGCCGCATGAGATAGTCGTACACCTCTGCGAGTTGCTCATACGGCTGTAATTCTTGCACTGGGGTATCGCCTTTATCGATTCGCCGTAAACGCTGTATCAATCCGCGCATTCGTTTCCTTGATGGTTTGCGCTCGCGCGGTTCTCGATCACCGTAAAGTGAGTGTCGGCCTGTTTCTTCGCTACGGACTTACCAGGGAGTCGCGTTACCTGCACCATCAAGTCCTGATTCGTGAACCGAACCGAGATTATATCGCCGATGCCAATATCGGTTGATGGTTTCGCGGGACGATTGTTTACCGTGACGATCCCATTATCGCACGCACGTTTTGCGCTCGTTCGCGGCATGATCAATCGAACACGCGAAAGGAATACGTCGAGGCGCATGGTTTCGTCATTATTCATCACGATTTACCGTGTTATCGCGCCAACAGAGCGAGGCGTTAGTTCGCAGTTTGGCATGCGTATGTCAACGTACGTTCTGCTGCGTTCTCTGTCGAGTATCTCGGCAAGGCGTACCATGAGTTTCTGTTGGCGCACCGCTTCTTCGAGTTGACGGCGGTCGTCCTGCATATTCATGCGGTGTTCACGCGTCCGGTCGATGAGCTTCACGACGTGGTATGTACCGCTTTGTGATTCGAACGGATAGCTGACGTCACCGACTTCGAGCGTCGACAGCGCGCGCCCGAACGGCGTCGGCAAGTCCGATGGAGAAACAGGACCGACTCGGCCGCCGGTCTGTTGAACGGTTGGGTCCATCGAATACCGACGCGCGAGTTCTGAGAAGCTTGCGCCATCGCGAAGTCGTTCATAGACATTGATCATCGTGTCGCGCGTTGCTTCAGCGTCTCGTTGCGATGGCTGTGCGCGAGCAAGAATGTGGCGCGCGTGCACCTCGTTTGGACGGAATCCGAGATTCTGAATCAAGTGCAACCCGAACTCCGTGAGTACTGGGCCGCTCACGTGTCCTGAATCGAGTGAAAACGCGATTGTTTCGAACTCGGGCACCATTTCGCCTCGTCCGAACCAGCCAAGCTCGCCTCCTGCCGCCGCTGTGCCGGGATCTTCCGACACGTCACGCGCAACGACATCGAACGGTTCGCCTGCGCGAATACGTGATTGAGCGCGTTCGATTTTCTCCCGGGCCAACGCGAGTGCCGAATCGCCGGGCTGCGCTACTCGCGTGATATGTGCAATCGTGACCGACGCAGGAACGGTGGGCAGGCTGTCGCGGTTTTCTTCGTAGAACTTCTCGATTTCGCGGAACGTGACGGATACTGTACCCGCCATTTGTCCGATTAAGCGCTCGCGCAGGAGATACCGTTCCATTTGCGTGCGGAGGCGATTACGTAACTCGCGCTCTGTGGTTCCTTCCTGAGCAAGCTGCTGTTGAAACGCCTGTTCATTAGGGAATCGACGTTTGAGTGTCTCGA
This sequence comes from uncultured bacterium, assembly GCA_964635955.1. Lineage (GTDB taxonomy): Bacteria > Latescibacterota > MWCZ01 > MWCZ01 > MWCZ01 > CAZWQW01. The sequence goes on from CAZWQW010000002.1 coordinate 18,009, forward strand.
ATTGCTCGCGAAGACGTTGTTCGACTTCCTGCGGCGTGACCTGTATGCTGTCAAGTCGCGCTTTTGACACCAGCAAACGGTCGTCGACGACGCTTCGAAGAACTTCGCACCGGTATGTCTGCCGTTCGTTCTCGCTCAGACGATTGGGTTGAATACCCGCTTCCATCAGATGGAGTTGGAGATACTCGTCGACTTCCGATTCGAGAATGACGTCTCGACCTACCACAGCGGCTACTCGGTCAAGGACCTCTTCTGCGGCGGTAACATTCGAGGAAGCGATGAGCGACAAAGCAACTATGCTGGTGCTCAGTATTGCCCTCAGTAGGCGAGTTTTCACGAGGTGTTCTCCTTGGTAGACTGATATTAGCGTTTATTCATGAGCGTCGATATCATCGATCAACGAACCAGCACTCGGGAATTCCTGGTACTGGAACTCGCGTGGTCCCAGTCGGTCAGCATAGAATACATATGATTCCTGTAGCTTCAGTCGCTCGACCAACTCGGTGGTAATCGTCCACCGTTTCGTTGCGCGTATTCGATTGATGATCTCGAGTCGAACTTCGTCTAACGATTTGAAACTTCCCTCGGGACGACTTTCGATCTTCTTGAGAATATGCCAACCGAAATCTGTGCTGATCGAGCGGCTTATCTCGCCGTCGTTGAGTCGAAGGAGTGCCTGCCAGATTTCTTGATTATAGACGGTAGACGCCGTTACATAACCGAGATCTCCACCATCTGCCGCCGACGGGTCGGATGACTGACGACGCGCGATTTCTTCGAAGTCTCCCGGCGACCGTCGGAGTTGTCGTTCGACGGCTCGTGCTTCTGTGCTGTTATCCAGGACTATCTGACGAACGTGTATCGATGTTTCCGCGCGGCGAAACAGCGCACGGTGCTCTTCGTAATACTGGACGATTTCGTCTTCCGCTACCGTCAACTCGTCTACGTAAAACGTCTGAATGAGCGCGTTGATAAGGATCTCACGTTCGGCTGTTTTAAGCTGTCGAGCGACCTTCGGGTCCGCATCAACACCGCGACGTAACGCCTCCCGGTACAGCAACTCGCGATTAACCCACCGCTCGGCAGCGGACCACCGCGCTTCCGAAGAACCACGCGAGTTGATGTCGTCAAGCATGATCGTGCTGAGATCGCGCTCAGTGAGAATCTCGTCGCCAACTTTCGCGACGGCAGCGCTTGAATCGCGATTCCGACCGAAACAACCTACAGTCACAAGCGCGATTATGCTTATAACGAAATAGTTCAGTGAGCGGTAATACATCGCCCTCATTCTATTCCTTCCCGAAACACCTACGCCGCTTGAGTAATCGTAGTGTCTAACATTGCGCCGAGTGCATCAACCGCCGCGTCTGCTTGATCGATACCTTTCTCATCGCCAAGCCGCATTTCGAGCGCGAGTTCCGCGTCGACTTTGAACTCCACGGGTCGCGGGGAGCGTTGAACGAGTTGCATGATCTCGTTCTGCGAAAGCGTATGGTTCGCGTGAAAAAGAATCTGCACGCGGCCGCTTCTTCCCACAATGATCTTACGCGCACCAAGGTGTTTCCCCACAATTTTCAGGCGCATGATATCAACCAAGCCACGAGCGGCATCAGGCAGACGGCCGTACCTGTCTCGCAACTCTTCCACGAAGCCGTCGACTTCCACAAGCGATCTCGACTCCGCGAGACGACGGTAGAGCGCCATTTTCTGTTCGCCGTCGGTGACGTAATCATCCGGAAGATACGCGCTGACACCGATTTCAACTTCGCAATCGAGCATTGTCTCGACGATCTCGCCTTTCAGTTCGCGAATCGCTTCTTCCAGAAGTTTTACGTAAAGATCGTATCCAACCGCCGCTATGTGCCCACTCTGCTCGTGTCCGAGCAGGTTGCCGGCGCCTCGAATCTCCAAGTCGCGCATCGCGATTTTGAATCCGCTGCCAAGGTCGCTGAATTCTTCGATCGCATGCAATCGGCGTCGTGCGTCCGAACTCAGTTTGCGATCTTTCGGAACCATGAGGTACGCATACGCGCGATGTGCGGCACGTCCAACTCGACCACGAAGCTGATACAACTCTGCAAGCCCGAACCAGTCCGCTCGGTCGACGATGATCGTGTTCGCGTTTGGTATGTCGAGCCCGGACTGAATGATCATCGTTGTTATGAGCACGTCGAACTTGCGATCGAGAAAGTCGAGCATCACGCGTTCCAGCTGACGCTCACCCATTTGCCCGTGTGCTATACGAAACCGGACGTCGGGAAGAAGTTCCGTAAGCCACGCCGCTCGCTCCTCAATCGTCTGCACTCGGTTGTGCACGAAGAACACCTGCCCGGATCGGTCAATCTCGCGCAGTATCGCCTCGGATACTCGATCCTCGTCGAACGGGATGATTTCCGTATGCACCGGCAGTCGGTCCTTCGGTGGCGTATTGATGACAGACATGTCGCGCGCACCCGTCAACGAAAGATACAACGTCCGAGGTATCGGAGTTGCCGTCATACTAACGACATCGACGGCGGTTCTCAGTTCTTTGAGGCGCTCCTTGTGTTTCACGCCGAACCGATGTTCTTCATCAATGATCAGCAAGCCGAGGTCTTTGAACGCGACGTCTTGGGACAGGAGTCGATGTGTGCCGATCACGATATCGACCGCGCCACGTACAACATCGCTCAGTGCTTTGTCGATCTGCTGTTTCGTGCGGAATCGCGAAAGCTGCTCGATGCGGACGGGAAAATCTGCGAGGCGTTCGCTGAAGGTGCGAAAGTGTTGTTGTGCGAGAATGGTCGTGGGAACCAGTACTGCCACCTGTTTCTGATCGATTACCGCTTTGAATGCCGCACGTATGGCAACTTCAGTCTTTCCGTATCCGACATCACCACAAACCAGCCGATCCATCGGTACCGATTTTTCCATATCACCTTTGATCTGATCGATGGTAACAATCTGGTCGCGCGTCTCTTCATAAACAAATGCTGCTTCCATCTCGCGCATCCAGGTAGAATCGGTCGAGAACGCAAAACCTGGTTGCGACTGTCGACGCGCGTAGAGCTCGATCAGTTCTTTGGCAAGTTTGACAACGCCCTTTTTCGTCTTCTGGCGAACACGTTCCCAATCCGCGCCACCGAGTTTACTGATAGGCGGTCGAGCTTCCTCGTCAGCGGAGAATCGCTGGATACGATTTACCTGTTCGACGGGGAGGAAGAGTTTGTCGTTGTCTCGGTATAATAGTCGAACGAGATCGCGCGTGATTCCGTCGACTGTCAGTCGCTCGACACCCTGGTAGATTCCAATGCCGTGGTCTTCGTGTACGACGACGTCACCGGGGGAGAGCGCGAATACATCCTTTACCGACGTGGTGCCGCGGTACTTCCGGTAACGGTGACGACCACGATAGCGACTGAATAGTTCGTGATCGTTCAGGACGAGAACACGCGCCGCGGGATATCGGAATCCGTGATGCAACTCGCCGATCGCAATATCGCAGAGGTCGATGGCGCGTTCGAGCAGCTCGTTGAGTCGTTGAGCCTGACTCTCATTTTCGGCGAGCAAGAGGGTACGTCCGCGATCTCGACGTGAATGCTCGACCATGTCGTCTTGGAGCGCTTCGAGATTCCCGTCATACTGGCGCACCTGTTGGGCTGCGAACTCGATCACATCGGCGTCGGGAGCGAGTGCGCACTCCGCGATCGTCATGCGGGTTCGAATCAATCCATCGATGGTCGACCACTGATGGAATACAGCTTCGTATGGCGCGGACGGTTCACCGCGTTCGGTTCTCCGGTCGATGAGCTTTCCCGTTTCGCTGATGAACCGCTCCGCAGCGCTTTCGATGTCGTCCGGTTCTACGAGGTAGACTAACGCTCGTTTGTCGAGGTGGTCGAGTAGGTTTGGTTTTACACCAGAAATGATGGGACTCCAGAACTCCATACCATCGAAATGCACGCCGACTTGTACCCGATTTCGTAATTGCGAGAGATCGATGCCGAATTGAGATTCGGCTTCCGCGATTCGTTCAGCGGCGGCTCCCCACCACGAGTCGCCAGCGAGAACTTCGCGGCGCGGGAGGATTTCGATCTCGGTGACACTATCAACACTACGTTGTGTCGCGGGATCGAACGAACGGATCGATTCGACTTCGTCGTCGAACATCTCGATTCGAAACGGATGTTCTGCGCCAAAGGTGAATACGTCAACGATACCGCCACGTCGCGCGTACTGCCCCATCTCGACGACCTGATTCGAGGGCTCGAAGCTGAGACTCCGTAACCATTTCGCCAATTCGTCGAGATCGAGCACGTCGCCGACGGAGATGATTCGACTCGCCGCTGCAAGCGCTTCCGGTTCGAGCGTGGGACGAAGTAACGCAGTCACCGGCGCGACAACGACCACCGGTTCGCCGATCAACAGCGACTGCATCGCCTCGAGTCGGAGCGACGTAACTTCCACATGCGGTGATTTTTCTTCGAATGGGATCAGCTCCCAATCGGGAAAGTACCGGACAGAATCTTCGCCGAGCAGCGTTTCGAGGTCGTCCCGGAGATGTTCAGCGTCGCTTGTTGTGGAGGTGATCGCGAGTATCTGTCGGTCGCATCCGTTTCTCAACGCGTCGAGAACGAACGCGTTCAGGCTTCCGGCGAGACCGTGAAGCGTTACCGCTTGCGTCCCGTTTTTGGTCACATCCATAACGGCTCGGAACGGATCGGTATCTCGCAGTATTCGGCGAAGCGATTGGATATCCAACGCGTGAACTCCCGTATATCAGGGCTTTATCGGCGTATTGCTCCAACGAACAGAAACAACGAAAGGCCGACGACCATGGAATGGCCCTCGGCGATTCTTCGCTCGGTTACGCGAATGTCGGCGTCCTGATCGACGTTTCGCGGCATCTATTAAGATTACACGCTACCCCGCGAGCGGCGCAACTGGCTCGCCGTTCACATAGCGTTTGATTCCTATTCCGACGGCGATGTCTCACGAATAAAGATGTCGGCTGCTACGTTCGATTCTATCGCCACTTCGGTTTCACCGCACCGAATGACGTACGACGGAGACTTCTGTTTCAACGATATATCCGTCCCGGGCACAATTCCCAACGCTGCGAGACGGTCAAGGCGTTTGTGCACTCGCGGCGCTATGAAGACGATTTTGCCGGTGCCACCAACACGCAACGACGTCAGTGGTTGGACGAGCGGAGTTACCTCGCGTGTCATGCGTCTGCAGCATTCACCCGGCGGGATCGGTTTCCCGTGCGGGCATTGCCGCGGATGACCGAGAAACGTGCAGATGTTGTCGGTGACCTCGCACGTGAGCATGTGTTCCCAAAGGCACGCGGTATACGCTGTGCCTTCCGGGCTCACTTCGAGAACCTGATTGAGGAGAACCTCGGCGAGGCGATTCCGACGGACAAGCTGTTCGGCGCGCTCTCGCCCAACTTCGGTGAACTCGACATTATCACCGTTCCGGCGAAGAAGATTGGCTCGCTCCAAGTGGGGAATCATGCGGCGCATCTGCGGCCATCGTTCGCAGATTGCTTGGATCTGCGGGTTCCCTTGTTCGTGTGCAGACCACACGATACCGAGGGCTTCTTCGCCGTCATGATCGAGTTGACTATGTAAGAGATTCATGATTTTTGTCACCTCTGCTCGTCCAGCGCCGGACAAGCTGTACGAGTTTCGATTCCTGCGGCATCTCGTACCCGCAGTTCGGACAGCGAACGAGACCACATCGCCCCGCCATCGGACATCCCGATGGGCACGATTGTCGGTCCGGTGGGATTACCGTCTGGCAAATCGGACACGTAAGATCAGCCATCTATCTTTCCAGTCGATCCGGTTTTCCGGATCGTGTTTTCCGTCAGGACACTGTTTGACTTAGTATTACGAGCCAGCGCACAATCCCTCCGATGAGGAACGCAAAGGGGAAAATGAACACCGTCATCCAAATGGCTCTTTTTACACCGTGTTCTTTCGCAATCATGAATACAGTCGCGATGCATGGAACGAACAAGGTGATTGTTACCAAACTGACGATGACCTGTATCTCATCGAGGATCCCCTGCTGCTGAAGCATGAGCAAACCTGCGGCACCGTAATCACGACGAAGAAAGCCGAGGAGGAATGCTTCCGTTGCTTGTGCCGGGAGCCCCAGCCAGTGTTGTACCACGGGCGCCGCGAATGTCTGTATTGCGCCAAGTGAGTTCGTGCGATCGAGAACAAACAGAATCGCCGTGCCAAGGACGAATAACGGCACAACTTCCTTGAGATACCATTCGATTCGCGCGAGAGTCTTGACGAGGATGTTCGACATCTGCGGGGTTCGCAACGGTGGCAACTCGAGCACGAGATCGCCTGTTTCACCTTTGAAAAGCTTGGCCGCAAGCCATCCGACTGTCAACATAACAATCGTAACGATCGCGCCCCACCAAATAACTCCGACGACACTGATCGAAGCGACCATAGCGAGGATGACACCCAACTGAGCGGAGCACGGAACCCCGAGCGCAAGCAGCAGAGTGGTAATCAGACGCTCTTTTTTTGTTTCCAGAATACGCGCGGTCATTGTCGCCATGGTGACGCAACCGAGCCCGAGTACCATGGGTAATACGGCCTTACCGTTTAGCCCCATAATCCGAAACAAACGATTCGTCATGACCGCGAGTCTCGGCAGATACCCGGAATCTTCGAGAACACTGAAGAGCACAAAGAACGTGAAGACGATTGGCAGTACGATTGCGAACCCGTACGACAGCGCCATGGTGATTGCGCCGTACGGTCCGACAAGGAAGTCGTGCATCAGTCGGAAGAGTGATTGCCACCATGTGAGCGATTCGACGGTCAACTCGTAGTCCGTCGTCGTCACCATTTTCGTTGAGGTGCCGATCTCCCACTCGTGCATCAACGAAAGCGGAATCGCGAACGTGTATTCCGACTCTTCCGCGATATGCTCATGTGGGAACGGCAGGACATGGTCAATAACCCATATTGAGGCAGGGTTCACATACCGACCGAAGATGACTTCCTCAAAGAAGTCAACCGCGGTTCCCGCGCCAAAGAGTCCAACAAACCATAACGTGAGATAGAGCACCAGCGCGACGACAACGAGGCCCTTGATCGGATGCGTCGACCATTGGGACAGAAGTCGGAAAAATGGATTGTCGATTGCTTTTTTTCGGCTCATGATCGTGTTTAACAATCGATCGATCTCTGTCAAGCGGCGCATGGTGATTACGCTACTCAGGCTTACCGAGTATCTCGCACGAGTGTTCTGAACAATCGATTCGCATTGCGCCAATGCTTCGGGAGTTACTTGGGTGTGAAGCCAATCAGCGACGGTCTCATCGCCGGCGAGAATCATCAACGCAATCCCGCGCTTACCGTGCATATCCGGCGGAAGGATTGTGGAAATTTTTTCGATTGCGGATTCGATCTCGTCTGAATAGCGAATACGGAGTGAAAACGAACGTCCGGTGATGCTATTCTCTGCGATTTCCCGTACGCCGGATTTACGAATCGCGATCGTCGGTTGCACGCCAACGCCGATGACCTTTTCGAGGTCTGCGACGTTTATGCTAATGCCGCGTTCGCTCGCCTCGTCGGCCATATTGAGGGCGATTCCACCGGTGCGCTCGAGATCACTCAGCTGCGACGTGAGAACAAGCGCACGCCGAAGGTTCTTCATGTCAGCGACCTGAAGAACGGGAGTATCGGGTAGATCGAGGAGAATCGAACGCGTAACGAGCTCATCCTCGGACATGGGAATGAGACTGTTCGCTCCCGGCGTGTCGATGACTGTTCCGCGACTCCCGTTGAGCGACGCGTTGCCGCGTGTTACTTCGACTGTCGTTCCGGGGTAATTCGAGACGTCGACGTAACTACCGGTCAAGAATCCAAAAATCGCACTCTTGCCGACATTCGGGTTTCCGACGAGAATGAGGGACTTACCGTTGGATGCGGTTTCGAGCGGTGCCATAGAGTGGGCGTGCGCCATGATACCTCCGAGCCAGCGCGCATTGTTTGGTATGCCAAACAATATATACTACATGAGACTCGATTGCAATAGGGTGGTGCAACTTCACTCGCGGTTTTTGTCTCTGCGGCGATATGTGTGCTGGAGCGCTTACGATTCCCGTTCGCGCGTCAGTCCGGACCGGGAGCATGTACCCGTGCGTCTGAGTTCCTCGCATCTGCCGACGAGTCGCACCGTGTAGTCAGTCATCTCAAAGCCCATTCCAGCGGCAACCTGTCGAAGCCCCTCTTCAATGACGTGTGTGTCTGACACCTCGATTGTCTCACCGCAGTTAAGGCACTGTAGATGTTCGTGTTGGTGGGAAAGGCCATGCACGAGTTCGTAGTGAGCCGAGATGCTGTCAGGAGGGGCGACGACTTGGCGGATGATGTTTGCTTCGACAAGCAACGCAAGAGTTCGGTACACCGTTGCTCGAGCGATGCGATGTCCTGCGCTGCGAAGTCGTGTATGCAGGTCTTCTGCCTCGAAATGGGTGTGTGCGCCGAAAATGTGTTCGAGGATATGCCGACGCTCACCGGTCATGCGTAGACCACGTTCGCGGAGGAACTCGGCGAATTCGTTCACGAGCGACTGTCTGTTCATAATACCGCCTTGAGAATCATTCTCGATTACAACTATTTAAAGTACCTGAGTGGAAGATGGGGTCAATGACCGGAGTGTTCCTCGAGAAGTAGATTAAACGGTTCCGAATTATGCATTGCGGCGTACCCTCTCTACCTCTATACTCTAACGCTGATTTCCGGTTAGGTGTACGCTTGCGGATCCGGAAAACGAGGCGCAAAGACATCCGCCGAACATCGGAGGGGCTATGGCGGAAGATCGTTCACAGTGGGGATCAAAGCTCGGATTCATACTTGCGGCGTCCGGATCGGCGATTGGACTTGGGAACATCGTTTTCTTCAGTGCAAACGCGTATAAGTTCGGCAGTGGCGCATTCTATCTACCGTATCTGTTCGCTCTGATTGTCGTCGGCCTTCCTCTGATGTTGCTCGAGTTATCGCTTGGGTCGCATACTGGCAAAGCCTTTCCCGAATCACTCTACCGTATCGCGAAGAAGCCCGCCGAATTCCTTGGATGGTGGGGCGTTCTCAACGCAACAATCATCAACATGTACTATGTGGCGATCCTCGGCTGGGTGCTCGGTATGCTCGTTGGTAGTCTGACGGGTTTGTGGAGCACCGATCCGGTAACGGACGGCGCGTTTGGCTCTCTCGCTCTTACGAATCCGTTTGGATACTTTTTCCGGATGCTCGGATCGTGGCAGCCGATGTTGTTCGTGGTTGGCGTATGGGTAATCAATTACGTGATCGTCCATCGTGGTGCGCAGAGTATCGAGGCAGCGACTCGCTGGATCGTTCCGCTCATGTGGATCGCGATGATTGCGCTCATCGTCCGCGGTGTAACGCTTCCGGCGGGCGAACACGGAGTGTATTTACTCTTCAATCCGAACTTCTCAGCGATGAAAAATCCCGAGGTCTGGAAAGGCGCCTTCAGTCAGATGTTTTTCACGTTGTCTCTCGGATTCGGTATCATGACAGCCTACGCGAGTTACCTTCCGAAAGACTCCGATCAGGTTCACAATTCGGCGACAATATCGTTTCTCAACTGCAGTTTCGAGTTTATCGCGGGACTGGCAATATTCTCTCTACTATTCGCGTTTGCGGTCGTTCCGCGCGCGAGTACGATCAGCATGATGTTTTTTGTCGTACCACAGGGGATCGCGAATCTTCCCAGTTTCGTTGTCGGATTCGGTGTGCTCTTTTTCTTCCTGTTATTCATCGCGGGACTGAGTTCGAGTGTTTCGCTACTCGAAGCGCTCGTTGCGGCGTTGCTTGACAAGTATCACTGGCGCCGTCGAACAACGCTCGCCGTCGTCGTTGTAGGATGTTTTTTGGGGAGTGCGGCGTTTGCACTTCCGATTCTTGTCGACGCCGAGATAACGAGTAACGGTACACTTGGGTTGACGCTTCTCGATCTGTTCGATCACTGGGCGTTTTCATATGGCCTCCTTATCACTGGCTTGGTCGAGTGCATCCTGATTGGCTGGGTGTTTGGCGCACGGAGACTTCGCGCAGTGATCAACGAGAATAGCACATTGACGATCGGCGTTTGGTGGGACGTGCTCGTAAAGTTGGTGATTCCCGGTATCCTTCTCATTCTACTCGGCTGGGGTATCGCAACGGAAATCATAAGCGGCCTTTACGGTCACGATTTCGTCGTTGACGGGGTGAGTGGCCTTCACTGGATCGCGCTCGTTCTCTGGCTATTGTTTACCGTAGGCACCGGACTTGCGCTCACGTACGGCGGCGGGTATAAAGAGGATTCCGATCTCGAAGATCTCGAATCGGCTGGGGAGGATGCGGAATGAGACACTTCGTTCTCACAGCGATTCTTGCCATCGCGGTTGCTCAGAACGCTCGGTCTACGGAAATAACGTTCCACACGAAGGCGATGACGCGCGGCGAACCGGTGTCAGTGATTCTTGTGGACACGACGCGCGACGACGTAACCGGATTTGTCGTCACGGCGCGGTACTATCCAAACAGCACCGCTGAGAGCGTAGTGGAGATCGGTGTTACCGATTCCGCAGGTACGGTACCATGGACACCGAAGTACGCTGGAATGGTTACGCTCTCGGCGAGGCAAGGTGACGTTGTTGTCAGCAAGTCCGTTGGAGTGAGATTTCCCGCGTTACCGGGTGGTGCGGTCGTCGTGTTTCTCTTCGCGGGAACGGTGCTCCTCGGTGGAGCGGGTTGGTCACTCGTCCGTCTAATGGAGCATGAGCCGAAACACGGGTTGAAATAATAACGAAGCGTTGCTACCCAGTCGCTTCATTCGACCTCTCGCCACAGACTAACAAACACCTTCGCCATGCGAAATGTATCGCGCAATGCCCGGAAGTGACTCTGTTCCACACCGTAGACGGTTGTGATTGGTATCTCAGCGATTCGATACCCTACGCGTCCAGCCTTGATGAGCAACTCCGACTCCATATCGTAACGCGTTCGTTTAAATCGGAGTGTTTCCCAAACACGTCGCGAGACGAGGCGGTATCCCGACTGGCTGTCGGTGATCCGTGCGTTAGCGAGTCGCGACACGACCGCTGACGACATGGCGTTCGAGAGTCGTCGCGGTAGAGGCATCGGAGAGTCTTCGCGCCGACGTGCGCCGACGATTACGTCCGCGCCCGTCGTGGCGTGGCACTGAATAAACG
>CAZWQW010000002.1:29347-41636 GCA_964635955.1 uncultured bacterium
GGTACGACAACACCCACGGTTACTGCATTCATGCTGATCCGATGCCTTTCGGTATAGTCAAGCGTGGTTCCACAGCATACGGAGCGCGAGGATGTGGTTGCAAGTCGTAGATATAACGTTGCGCCTTGAACTACGGAGAAATATCGTATTCGAGTGCGTATTCGTGGGAACTTGAGTACCTTGTTCCGCGTTTTACTTTCGAACAGATTCAAAGCTTGTAGTTAGCTGTTCCAAAGAATCGCAACCGAGTGATTATAACGACACAATCGAAGAAAAAGTACAAAACGGAGCGTGAGTGCTCCGGAGATATTGGGAGGATAACGGTCGATGTTCCCGTTCTTTTTTGATCCGACGATGATGCTCTTGGTGCCCGCGTTGATCTTCGCGATGTGGGCGCAGTTCAAGGTCAAGTCGACATTCGATAAATATAGCCGACAGCCGAGTCAGGCGGGGTATACCGGTGCTCAGGTAGCACGCGCGATTCTTGATAACGCCGGGCTGAGCGCGCGCGATCGTGCAGAAAACGTCGTTGGTGTTGACGCGGTTCCGGGGCATTTGACTGATCATTACGATCCGCGAACAAAAGTCGTGAACCTATCGGAGAGCAACTACAACCGCCGGTCAATCGCGAGTCTCGCTGTTGCGGCGCACGAAGTCGGCCACGCACTGCAGGATCGCGACGATTACTCGCCGATGCGCTGGCGCCATAAACTGGTTCCCGCGGCGAATCTCGGTTCGATGGCTGCGTTTCCGCTTTTCTTCATCGGACTGTTCTTCCACTCAGGACTGAGCACGTTTTTCATGGACCTCGGGATTGCGTTTTTCCTCGCGGCGGTTCTGTTCCACGTTGTGACATTGCCAGTCGAGTTCAACGCGTCACGTCGCGCGCTTGTGTTGCTTGAGGAACAGGGATTCCTCGCCCAAAGCGAAATCCCCGCGGCGAAAGCGGTCTTACGCGCGGCAGCGCTCACGTATGTTGCCTCCGCGACGATGGCCGTGATGAACCTTCTGCGCCTGATTCTTCTGCGAAATATGGTCTCGAACGACTGATTAGACTGTACGAACGACGGAGTATGCTGGGGCCGGTGGACGTCTGATGCGTCCACCGGCTTCTGTTTGTTTCAGCCAGTATTCGCTGTAACCTTGCCCCGTATGCGAAACTTGCCCATCCTTCTTCTCTTCTCATTCAGTATCTCAACATAATCCGATGAAGGAGCGAACATGGCGGCGAAGAAATCGAGTGACAAGAAACCGAAGGCGATAAATGTAGGAATCGTCGGGACGGGTATTGGTGGCACGCATTTTAACGGGTATTCAAAAATACCGGGTGTCAACGTGGTGGGCATCGTAGATATCGACCCAGCGCGAGCGAAAGCGGTTGCGGCGAAGTGGGAAGTTCCACACGCGTTTACCAATCACGAAGACTTGCTTGAGCTGAAAAATCTCGATGCCGTGAGCGTTTGTACGCCGAACTCGCTGCATGTACCGATCTCAATCGACGCGCTCCGGGCCGGAAAGCACGTGATCTGCGAAAAGCCCATGTCGTCAACCGTGGAGGATGCGCAGCGTCTTGCGGATGAAGCGGAGAAAGCCACGAAAAAGGGCCAGATTTTCATGATGGGGTTGAATAACCGCTACCGTGGCGAGGCTCAGCTGCTCAAACAGTACATCGACGCCGGCGACCTCGGTGAGTTGTATCTCGGCAAATGCGGCTGGCTCCGCCGGAGTGGGATTCCCGGGCTCGGCGGCTGGTTCACCACGAAGAAAATGAGTGGTGGTGGCCCTCTGATCGATCTTGGTGTCCACGCGCTCGATCTCTGCTGGTGGCTTATGGGTGCTCCGGATCCGGTATCGGTCAGCGCATCGGTATTTGCGAAGATCGGTCGGAAGGAATGGGAACGTCGTGGAAGTCCCGGCACATACGATATCGAAGATGCCGCGGTCGCGCACATCAGATTCGCCAATGATGCCGCAATTATGGTAGAAGTTAGTTGGATCCTCAACGCGCCGACGACCGGGTTTACGTGCGAGGTAATGGGAACCGAGGGTGGTGGTCGAATCGAACCCAACTTCCAGATCGTCAAGGACCTCCACGGGTCACCGACGGACCTGATTCCATCGGCACCGCGTATTAACGGTCACGAACAGGAAATCGTTCATTTCATTTCCTGTATTCGGGAGTCACGTGCTCCGATTTCCGGTGCGCGGGACGGACTTGCTGTTCAGAAGATGCTCGACGCGATCTACCGGTCGGGCGAGAGCGGAAAACCGATTTCGATTAGCTGACGATCATAGGTCATATTAAGGCGGATACCACGAGCGTGGAAGGAGATTACTCTCTTTCCGCGCTCGTTTCGTATCGTTGGTCGATTCTTATCGATCTGACCGGGTGAACTCCCTGTCGCGGACCATGCGTCCCGTTGCTCCGCACTTTTCCACAACCGAACTTCTTACACGACAGACTACGAACTCGACTGTGTTGTTATTTGCCGAGGTACTCCGTGTCGAATTTCATCTACGTGATGTCCGACGAACATAATCCGTTCGTGTCGTCGATCTACGGCCATCCGTCCGTTCACACACCGAATATGGCACGACTTGCGGAGCGTGGAACCGTATTCGAAAACACGTACTGTCCATCGCCCCTCTGCTTACCCTGTCGCAGCGCATTCTTCGCTGGAAGACGCGTGCACGAAATCCAGACGTACAACAACTGTAACACCGGCTTACGGAAGGGATTTCCATCGTTCGGCCGATTACTTACCGATCAAGGCGTCCACACAACCTTTATTGGCAAATCCGACGGGTACGATCGTGTAGCGAACTTCGGCTTCTCTGAGATCATCGAGGCTCAGGACCGAGACTCGCCTGACTGTCACATACGCCGTGAACCGTTAGAAATCCGACCTGACGCAGCGTCACGGGCACGTCATTATGGACCCCACGAGGCTCCGTTTGAAACCGATTTGAAGCGGACCGACGCTGCGATTCGTTGGCTTCGGGAAACAGCGCCACAGATCGATTCGCCGTGGGTGCTCTGCGTAAATCTCAACAAACCGCATTTTCCGCATTACGTTACGCCGGATCTCTGGAGCATGTACGACGGATGCGACGATCTTCCACGGTATGGTGCTGAACAAGAGTCCGCTCAGCATCAGCATGCGACGGACCTACGGCGTTATTTCGCGACCGACCAATTCAAGGAAAAAGACATCCGTGGATTGCGACGTGGGTACCTTGGTTGCGTGACGTTTATCGATACCCAACTCGGTAGGCTGATAGATGCGCTCGATGAGTCGGGTCTTTCCGATTCGACGAACATCGCCTATACGAGCGACCATGGTGACATGCTTGGTATGTTCGGAATGTGGTGGAAGTGCTCGTTGTACGAGCACTCGGTCCGAGTGCCGCTGATCGTTGCGGGTCCGGACTTTTCGGCCGGTGTGTGGTGCGAGACACCAGTGAGTTCGCTCGATCTTCAAGCCTCGATTTTCCATGCGACAGGCGCCAAACGACCAGAAGATCTGACGGGTGAACCTCTCCAAGAGCTACCGCACAACGACTCCCAGCGAATCATCTTCTCTGAGTATCACGGACACGGCGCACGAGCGAGTGCGTATATGGTTCGACGCGGTGAATGGAAGTTTATCTATTACGTAGGCGCACCGAATCAACTGTTCAATCTCGCGAGTGATCCGAACGAATTGGACAACAGGATCGAAAGCGAAACGGAAATCGCCCGCGAACTTGAATCGGAGCTGAGATGCGTCTGCGATCCCGAAAACGAAAACGAGCGAGCGTCAGCGTTTATCGAGATGCAACGAATGGCGGCGCGTGAAGGATTCGCACGCGGAGGGTGTTGCGAGTGACATTCCTTACATCGCGTCGGCTCTGGATGTGGATCGGTGTTTTATCAATCGGTGTTGTATTCGCAGGTATTCTGAGTATCGGGTTTGGATCAACGTGGGTGCCACCGATAGACGTACTTCGAGCGTTTGCGGGTGCGGATGGAATAACCGGCGTGATCGTCCGCGATGTCCGGTTACCGCGAGTACTACTTGCAGCGATCGTGGGAGGCGCACTCGCCACCGCGGGCGTGACATTTCAAGCGCTGTTACGCAATGCTCTTGCCGAACCGTTCATTCTGGGCATTAGTGGTGGGGCTGGATTGGGTGCCGTTTTGGCTGTGGCTATCGGTGGACACGTGACGGTTGCCGGTTTGGCCGGAATGCCGATTTTCGCGTTTATCGGTGCGTTGTTAGCTATTGCGTTGGTGTATCTTTTCGCACGGTCCGGCGGGTTAGTCAATCTTCACACGATGCTTCTCGCTGGCGTCGTTGTCAACGCGATCTGCTCCTCCGCAATCATGGGACTCACTGTTACTATCTCCTATGATCAGCTTCAGACGGTGATTTTCTGGCTCATGGGTCACCTCAGTACACTTCCGCTAAGTAGAGTAGGTAACCTCGCGATATACGTTGGTATCGGTCTTGTGATTCTCTTGAGCATCGCACGCGATCTCAACCAGATGAGCCTTGGGGAGTCTCAAGCCGCGATTTTAGGCACGAATACCGAATGGACGAAGCGTCTTGCATTCCTCGGTGCGTCATTGATTACTGGGGGCGCGGTCGCGGCGGCAGGCTTGGTCGGGTTTGTAGGGTTGATTGTTCCTCACGCGATGCGCCTGATTGTTGGCCCTGACCATCGACTTCTTATGCCGGCGTCGTTTCTGGGTGGCGCCGCGTTTCTCATGCTCGCGGATGCAGTCGCTCGAACAATCATCGCGCCGACGGAACTTCCGGTCGGAGTAATCACCGCGCTTATTGGCGGCCCCGCGTTTCTTGTATTGCTCTTGAAACGTACGCGACGTTAGTCGTCTCGCTTGATTACGTGAAAACGAATAAAGGAGTCTATCATGCCAAATCCCGTTAGTGTCGCGATCGTCGGACAAGGTCGTTCCGGATGGGATATTCACGCCCGCCGCTTACGGGATGATCAACGTTTCCAGATCGTAGCAGTCGCCGATTACGACGCGCAGCGTCGGAAGCAGAGTCGAGAAGAACTCGGGTGCGAAGTCTACTCCGACCATCGTTCGATGCTGAGGAAAGCTAACGCGGATTTGGTGATCGTCTCGTCGTACTCGTTTTCCCATACACCGGTTGCGATTGAAGCTCTCGAGACGGGTCACCATGTGCTTGTTGAAAAGCCTATCGCGATGAATACTGCGTGGTTCGATCGTTTAATCGCTGCTCGTAACGCATCTGGGAAACGCGTATTCCCCTTTCACAACTATCGATATTTCCCGGAATACCGATATTTACGTCGTATCATCGACGAAAAAGCGATCGGTGACGTCTTCGAGATTCGGTGTCGGCTCCTCGGTTTCTCGCGACGGAACGATTGGCAGACACTTCGTGAGTACGGTGGTGGAGTGCTCAACAACACCTGTCCGCACTTCGTCGATCTTCTTCTTCAGTTGATCGGAGCACCGGTCGATGAGTTCTTCACCGACTTGAAGCTCGTAACGAACGTCGGTGATGCGGAAAACCATGTGCGAATAATCGTTCGTGGCAAGAACGGACGTACCGCCGATCTTCTCGTGTCCTCGGTCGATGCGTTTCCCGAGCCGAAATGGACAGTTCTCGGTTCGCGAGGGACGCTCGTCAGCGATGGGAAGTCGGCACAGATCAAGTACTTCGATAAAGGCGACCTTCCGCCGTATCGCGTCAAACGCGGACCTTCACCGAACCGCAGCTACGATTTTGGTGGGAAGATCGATTTTCAAGAACGAACTGAGACGATCGACGAGCCAATCCCGCATGATCTGCACGACAATATCTATATGGTTCTGCGAGAAGGCGGTAAACAGGATATCATGCTCGAGGACGTCCGCGAGGTTGTGCGGATTACGGAAGCCGCGCGAAAGAAAGACGGTTTCTACGGCGACCTATCGCGAAAGATGAACCCGGAAGCTTAGATATACGGGACTACGGGAAAAGCGTAAATGTGACAGCGTGGGTGGCATCGAGTGCGCGATGCAGTCGTGTGGTGTATGCGATGCGATACCACGTTCCGTCGTACTCGACTCCTCCCGTTACGCCGTCGGGACCACCTGTTCGGCCAAGACGCACCGCAAGTGACGGGTGCGGAAGAGCCGACAGCGCAACGCTGTGCGACCACCCCCGCCATGTATCATGTGCTGCGGCGGCGTAAACCGTAATGATGCTGGACATACGGTATGTCGCTGTGAGGTACGTGGAGCGCGGTTCGGACCACGCGAGATCACCGTATACGCTGCGAACGAGACCGTCTACTGATGCACCGAACATCAACGAATTCACTGGCGTGAGAGTGGCGCCAGCAATGAATGTTGCGGCGGTAGCTGAGCCTACGCTTTCCACCGAAACTCGCGTAATCCGCGTTCCGGCTCCTGCCGATAGATACTGATTGACGCGCCACGCGGTGCCAAACGATCCGCGCGCTTCGTTCATACGATCGTCACCGGTCGACGACACGCTTGCTCCGAATCCGAATCGCTCCGTGAATCGGCTTCCACCGGCCGTGTAATCTGCCATCTCCGGTGTGCCATACGGACGATACACGCTCACAGATACGCTGGTACCTTTCAGGCTGGCAAGTAACGCGGGGTTGAGAGCAGAAGCCGATGTCGTTGGCAGGATGGGGAGCTCGCCGAGTGCGAGATTCGCAGCATCATGGATACGTTGTTGGCTGTACGTGTTGGGAGCGACAACGATTAGTATCGTGAGAAGCGCGACTGCGAATGCGCGGTGATGGGTAGAGCGATCTTCAGTCCGACTTTCCATCCGTCTTGTGAGCCTCGGTACGCGATCGGCTCGATATCGAACGACTTCATGTGAGCATCGACATACGCGTCGACGGAACAGAGGAGATAGGTTACACCAGCGAGTATGAGCCAGTTGTTCCGTCCACGCGTCCACGCGTCGGCGCTCCAGAAGATACTTCCCGGTCCGTCGTACCCGATCGATGTATCCCAATTGTGAATCGCGACTCCGATCGAAGTCCAGAAAACACCCCCCCACACAAACGCCTCGACACGCTCCTCATTGTACCACTGACCCCATCCTGGAAACGCGAGAGACCTGCGAAACGCGGCCCCGGGATCATAGGTACGTGCCGAGTCGGGTGAGTACCCCTCTTGCGCCGCGGTGGTTCCCGTCGTAACCGCAAGAAAAAAGCCGACGAGTATCAGCCGCTGAAACATCGATCAATCCGCCGTTCTCAGGCTTTTACTCCGCCGTCCATGATCAGCTTTGCGGCGCCGAGAAGCGCAGCATTATCGCCAAGACGCATCGGTTCGATCTTCAACTTCTCACGAATCGATGGGAACCCGTATTTGCGGAACGTCCGCCGCGTCGGGCCGAAGATTAGTTCACCGGCACGCGCCATGCCGCCGCCAATGGCGACGATCTCGCTATTGTAGAGCGCGACGGCGGATACGATACCCATGCCGAGGAAGAAACCTGTTTCCTCGTACATTCGACGCGCAAATTCGTCGCCCTGATTGGCTGCGTCAGCGATAACGTGAGCAGTCAGGCCCTCGGTCTGAAGCGTTGTCTTCGGGCTTTCCACCTGCATCGCGGCGCGCGTACGCCGAACAATAGCGGTTGCGCTACAGTAGAGCTCGAGGCACCCAATACTTCCGCAATTACACGGTGGTCCGTCGAAGTTGATCGATATGTGTCCGATTTCGGCAGCGTTACCGTCAAATCCGTGGAGAAGCTTTCCCTCCACGACAACGCCACCACCGACACCGGTGCCGAGGGTTATGCAGAGAAAGTTGTCCGTTTCACGCCCCGCACCGAGCCAACATTCACCGTACGCAACCACGTTCGCATCGTTGTCGAGTGCTCCGGGTACGCCGCCGAACTCCTTGCTGAGGATTTCTACGAGCGGAACCGTTCCCCACGTTGGGAAATTGACGGGGGCTACGACAAGGCCACTGAACGCGTCGATCGGTCCCGGAGAGCCGATGCCGACACCAGCGATATCACAGCTCTCCAAGCCAGCGTCTGATACCGCCGCTTTGGCGCACGAGATGATTTGGTTGATTGAATGCTCTTCACCAACGTGAACCTCGGTACGACGACTGTCACGCCCGAGAATCTCACCCTCACGTGTTACGACGCCAGCGCGGACGTTCGTCCCGCCAAGGTCGATGCCGATATAATGCTCGCGCGCCATTCAAGTCCCATTCTAACGGATCGAAGTATTCGTGGTCCGCGACGCGATATGCTTCATCGAAATCAAAGTTGAATCGCTACCGACTGTCCTGTTTTCGCCGATTCCCGTATGCCGTCCAGCACCGCTTGCACAGCGAGACCTTGTTCTGCACTCGGCATGGGTGTTTTTCCATTTACGATGCAGTCGTGGAAATGGCGATGTTCCGCCTGATACACGTCGACCGACGGTGCGTTGAGTTTTTTGTCGATTTCACGGCCGCGCTCGATAGTGAAGATGGTCGGCGGATCGAGCGTAAGTCCCGCTTCACTTCCGACAATCTGCGAATAAAAGCTTCCCATACCGAGATGAGCGGCCCAACTGACTTCAAGGAACACCGTTGCGCCGTTTTCGAAGCGAATCAACGCTGCCGCCAGGTCTTCGACATCGAACGGTCCATCTTCAACCGGTGTGCCCCAGCCGCCCTTTCCGATACCTTTCGGACCGAGCTCTGCGAAACTGCTCGCCGCGACACTGACCGGCTTGAAGTTATCCATGAGCCACATCGTCAGATCGAGTGCGTGTACGCCGAGGTCGACGATCGGTCCCCCTCCGGAGCGACTTGCCGTCGTGAACCAACTGCCGTATCCCGGAATACCACTACGACGGAGATAACCGCACTTCGCGAAGTAGATGTCGCCGAGGTCGCCTGCCTCGACGTATCCCTTCAGCACTTGCGCGTCGCCGCGGAAACGTTGGCACACACCGATTTGCACGAGTTTCCCTGACCGGTCGCGAGCTTCCAGAACCGCACGCGCCTGTTTCGCATCGTACGCCATCGGTTTCTCAAGGAAGACGTGCTTCCCGGCGTTCAGCGCGTCGACCGCAATCGGACCGTGGAGATCATTCGGCGTGCAGATCGCGACAACGTCTACGTCCTTGCGGTCAAGTAGCTTTCGGTAATCGTCGAATCCCTTCGCTCCCGAAGCTTCTTCACCACGCTCAAGCGCTGGCTCATCGATATCGCATACCGCGGTGATATCGTACCCTTTTGTGGACTTATACGTGTTGAGGTGTACCATACCGATACTGCCGGTGCCAACGATTCCAACCCGCAACGTTTCCATGCTTCATCTTCCTTTCATCGATCGCAACTCGACATGTACTGAACTGAAGTCGTCAGTTTGAGGATCCTGGTCGTTGCCAGTCGTGGATCTTATCGCCGAGAACCTCAACCAGTCGGTCTATCGCGAAACGCTCTTGCGCCATCGAATCACGATCGCGAACTGTAACGGTATTGTCTTCAAGGGTTTGCGAGTCTATCGTGATGCAGAACGGTGTTCCCGCTTCATCCTGACGCCGGTAGCGACGTCCGACAGCACCGCCTTCATCGTAGAACACTCGGTAATGTGGTTTGAGCATACGCTCTACGTGATGCGCTTTCTCGGGCATTCCGTCGCGTTTGACGAGCGGGAATATTCCCGCCTTGATCGGTGCGAGGCGCGGATGGAAACGCAGTACCGTACGCGAATCCTTCTCGAGTTCTTCAACGTCATATGCGTCGCAGAGATATGCCAGTAACGTGCGATTCACTCCCGAAGATACCTCGATGATATACGGGATGAATCGTTCGCGGGTCTCGTCGTCGAAATAACTCAGATCTTTTCCGGAAAACTCCGAATGGCGTTTCAGGTCGAAATCCGTTCTGTTGTGTATACCCTCGATTTCGCCCCAGCCGAACGGGAACGCGTACTCGATGTCGACCGCCGCCGCGGCATAATGCGCGAGCTTATCGTGCGGTGCGAAACGGAGCTTTTCCGGATTGATGCCGAGGTTTTGGTAGTAGTCCATCCGCTTGTCGCGCCAGGACTCAAACCAATTCATGTCGGATCCCGGCTTGACGAAGAACTGCATCTCCATCTGTTCAAATTCACGCGACCGGAAGACGAAATGGCGCGGGTTGATCTCGTTACGAAAAGCTTTACCGATCTGTGCGATGCCAAACGGTATCTTCTGCCGCATTGCTGTCATGACAAGCTGGTAGTCGACGTAGATTCCTTGACACGTCTCCGGGCGAAGATACGCGACTGCTGCGGCTTCCTCGACTGGGCCGATGTAGGTCTTCAGCATGAGGTTGAACTGCCGGGGTGCGGTAAGAGTGCCTCTCATTCCACATACTGGACACTGATCGGGATTACCCTCTTCGAGCTGATCGGCGCGAAAACGCGATTTACAGTTCGTGCAATCTACCAGCGGATCGGTGAACTCGCTCACGTGCCCAGATGCTTCCCACACACGCGGATGCATGATAATCGCGGCGTCCAGTCCCTCGATATCATCCTGTTCGAGGGTCATCCAATCCCACCACGCCTGTTCGATATTTCGTTTGAGTTGTGATCCAAGCGGGCCGTAGTCCCAGCAGCCGTTTTGTCCGCCGTAAATTTCGCTCGATTGGAAAATGAAACCTTTCCGTTTCGCAAGTGATACGATATCGTCCAAGGAATCGCGCTTCTTCGCCATGGATACTCCTTCGTGGAGCGATGTGGGATTGGCATTCCCCTCGCGTATAAGTAACGACCTGAATTATCGAACAATAGGCAAATTCGCCGTTCGGTTCAAGGGTGCGGGTTGACGTATGGACGCTCTGTCGAAACTCGTGAGGTTACTCCGCGAGAACGTCGAGAGATTTGAGTCGCTCGAAATAGGGGATATGGTACCGGAGATAGTCCTCAAGCACATTGCGAATGTCACGGTTCACATGTTTCGGAATGCGACGGGAGGGAAGATCGGCGATTTCCACATGCAGTAGCCAATCAAGCGTTTCCTGCGTATCGGCGTTCCACGTTCTGAGATTCTCTCCCGTACACGATCCACAAACCGGACCGCCCTCGGCTGGCGCAAACCACCGATGGGGTCTCTCCTGTGATCCGCACCGAGCGCACTCGGTTACCTGTATGCCGTAACCAAGATCGCTGATGATCTGCAGCACTCCCCACCAGAGCCAGTTTATCGCGTCACGATCAGCGCTCGCGTCGATTCCACCAAGCGTGGCTTTCAGGTGGTCATACACCCGTCGATTCTCTTCACCTTCCGCGACCGCGCGACTTGCCAGTTCGCACAGCGCCAACGAAAGCGTTATGCGAGTCAGTGATTTCTTCGTCGCGGCAAAATAGTCCTGCACCTCGGCAGATTGGATTCGCGCGAGGGTCCCCGACTGCGACGGTGTGAGAACGATCTGACTTTCCGTGACCGGTTCAAGTGCGGGTCCGACTCCACTGGATGCACGCTTCGCACCGCGTGCGATCGCGCCGATTCGTCCGAGATCGGGTGTGATGATCGTGACGATCTGACTCGTTTCGGACCACGGCAACCGGGAAAGTACCAAGGCCGTCGTTGTGACGGGGTTCGACACGGATTGTGACTCCAGCGATCAATTTACCGAGTTCGGTTCTTTTGCGTATTCGACGTTCGATAGAGGAGATACCGGCGAATCATCGGCAACGCTTTTTCCTTGGGCAGCGTCAGCCATCATCTGCATCGCGCGGTCGTCTGGAATTACGGCACCACCTGAGATCACCAGTTTTACGGCTTCCTCAACGGTCATATCGAGCGGGATTGTATCAGCGCGGCGAACGATGAGCATGTATCCCGATGTCGGGTTCGGCGTCGTCGGAAGAAAGACACTTACCATGTCATCTGCTGTTTTCCGAGCAATTTCCGGAGCGGCGTCTGAGGTATAAAACGCGATTGCGTAGACACCTCGTGTCGGGAAAGGAACGAGCACGACCTGTTGAAACAGTGCGCGTTTACCACCGAATATCGCCTGTGTTAGCTGCTTCGCTCCGTTGTATATGCTTCGGACGAGAGGAAGGCGCGTGAACTGCGACTCGGTTGCCTTGAGTATCTGGCTGCCGATAATGTTCCGCGCGATTACGCCGGCGAGTATTACCAGAAGCACGACCGTAAGGAATCCGAGACCGGGAATCGGACGGCCGCCTACCGTGAGAAACGGTACAGAGTCGTAGATGCCGTTCAGCCAATTGTCTACGGTGAAGAAGAGATACCACAGGATGTACGCCGTGACGACGAC
>CAZWQW010000002.1:41736-48534 GCA_964635955.1 uncultured bacterium
GTTTTCGCAGTAGTCACGTACGAATGGTACCCTCGCCGTATACCACCCACTTATAGGTCGTCAACTCGGCGGCACCCATCGGACCGCGTGCGTGGAGTTTATCCGTCGAGATCCCGATTTCTGCGCCGAGTCCGTATTCACCACCGTCAGAGAAGCGCGTTGAAGCGTTTACCATAACGCTTGACGAGTCGACTTCTCGCACGAAACGACGCGCCGTAAAGACGTTATTTGTCACGATAGCGTCGGTATGTGCGGAACCGTACGTGCGAATATGATCCATCGCGTCGTCTATGCTCTCGACAACTTTGACGGACAGAATCAGGTCGAGATACTCGGTCTTCCAGTCCGCGTCGGATGCCGGAAGCACGTCGGAATCGATGGCGCGAGTAGTTTGGTCGCCTCGAAGCTCGACACCGGCTTTACGATACTTCGCAAAAAGCGGCGGTAACACTCGTTGCGCGGCGTCTCGGTGAACGAGGAGCGTTTCCATCGCGTTACACACGCCTGGACGCTGTACCTTCGCGTTGAAGCAGATGGAAATAGCCATATCGGTATCGGCTTCTGCATCAACGTATGTGTGGCAGATACCGTCGAAATGCTTGATCACAGGAATCTTCGCAGCATCTACGACCGCGCGAATCAGTCCTTCTCCGCCTCGTGGGATGATGACGTCGACGAGCCCGACCGCCTGCGCGAGAAGCGTAACGGTCTCGCGATCGGTTACTTCGATGAGCTGGATCGCGTACTCCGGAAGTCCCGATTGGGTACCTGCGTCTCGAAGGACTTTCGCGAGTATCATGTTCGAGTGAAACGCCTCACGACCGCCTCGGAGGATGCACGCGTTTCCCGCCTTCAGGCAGAGCGCGGCTGCATCAGCCGTCACGTTCGGGCGCGACTCGTAGATGATACCGACGACGCCGATCGGCACGCGCATTCGTCCAACTTCAATTCCACTCGGGCGCCGTACCATGTCGGTGATTTCGCCGACCGGATCGGTCTGAGCGGCTATCTCCGATATCGCTTTCGCGATCTTTTCGATGCCGGAGTCATCGACGGTAAGACGATCGATCAACGCGTCCGACAGGCCGTTGTTCCGACCTGCTTCAAGATCCTTCGCGTTTTCCCGTTTTACCGCGTCAGCGTTCGCTCGAACCGCGTCGGCCATCGCAAGGAGCGCTCGGCCCTTAGTGGCGCTATCAATCGCCGCCATGCGGACAGACGCTTGTTTTGCGCGCTTGCCGACATCGTTGATGTATACCTTCAAGTCCATCGATCTCTCCCGTGCTACGCTGTTCCATTTACGACGATGATAAGGTTGTCGCGATGCACAATATCGTCGCCCGCGTGGAATCCAAGGAGCGATTGGATATCGCGCGAATGATGCCCTGCGAGAACCTTCGCGTGCGTTGACGAGTACCTGACAAGGCCTCTCGCGACCTCGCGTCCGTCCTCGTCGATGATGCTCACGGCGTCTCCCGGCGAGAACCGACCGGATACGTTACGAATCCCACTCGGCAACAGACTCATGTTGCGCTCGACAAGCGCCTTTGCCGCACCAGTGTCGATTACAAGTGTTCCGGCGATTTTACGCGCGAGAATCCATCGGCGGTGCGCGCGTGTGTGATTCGCTTGCGGGACGAAGAACGTACCGACCGGCTCTCCCGCCAGAATACGATCCAGTGTTACCTCGCGACCGTGTGCGATAACCGTCGGAACACCGGACGCGGCAAGCGTCTTAGCGGCTTCGACTTTCGTTCGCATTCCGCCGATACCACTACCACCCGATGTGCAGAGCTGTTCGATTGAACGGTCGATATTCCATACTGTTCGAACGAGTGGCGGCTTCGGTTCGTCATTTGGCGAACCGGCGAAAAGTCCTTCGATATCTGTGAAGATCACGAGTAGGTCGGCGTTAATAAGATTCGCTATGTGCGCAGATAACGAATCATTGTCACCGAACCGCAATTCTTGCACGGCGACGGAGTCGTTTTCGTTGATGACTGGTATCGCATCGAGTTGAAACAGCGCGCGTAAGGCACCTTGCACGTGGATGTAGTCGCGCTTCCGATTCAGGTCTCCGGCGGTGAGCAGGACTTGTCCAACCCGCATGCCGCGATCGCGCGCGGCGGTTTTGTACCGATGCATGAGCACCGTCTGACCGATTGAGGCAAGACCCTGAAGCATTTCGATTTGTGTTGGACGGCGACTGATGCCCATACTGCCCATTCCGGCACCGACAGCTCCGCTTGTAACGATTGCTACCTGTAGTCCCGTAGCACGAATAGCGGCGACTTGTCCAATTAGGTAATCGACGAACGATTCGTCGAGTGAATTGTCTTCACGCGAGAGCACGTGAGTGCCGACTTTTACGACAACGCGTCGGACGTTCTTCAACCATTCGGAACGATTTAGCGAATCGTGAACGTCGTACGACGGTCTGTCTTCGTTTTTCGAATCGTGGTGGCTCACAGGGTTCGTTCCGCCGCAACAATGAATCGTTTTGCTGACTCCATCACCTTGTCAAAGTCGTCCGGAACCAACGCTTGCGCCCCGTCACTCCATGCGTTCTCCGGCTCGGGATGTACTTCGATCATCGCGCCATCGGCACCTGCGGCGATTCCCGCATTCAGCATAGTGCCGATCAACTCGCGAACACCCGTACCGTGACTTGGATCGACAATGATCGGTAGGTGCGACAGCAGGTGAACCGCGGGTATGGCGGCAAGATCGAGCGTATTCCGAGTAAATGTCTCAAACGTACGAATTCCCCGTTCACACAGTATTACTTGGTCATTTCCTTCGTTGACGATGTATTCTGCCGACATAAGTAGTTCGTCGAGAGTTGCCGCCATACCGCGTTTGAGAAGAACCGGCTTTCCCGATCTGCCGACTTCGCGAAGGAGTTGGTAGTTCATCATATTGCGAGCGCCGATCTGGAACATATCGGCGTAGCGACCGACCAACTCGACATCGCGCTCGGTGACAACTTCTGTGACGAACGGAAGACCGGTCGCTTCGCGCGCTGCTGACAAAAGCTTGAGACCTTCCTCGGCGAGCCCTTGGAAGCTATATGGGGAGGTGCGCGGTTTAAACGCTCCTCCTCGCAGGATGCGCGCTCCAGCGCTTTTTACCCGACGGGCTGTCTCAAAAAGCTGTTTCTCGCACTCGACGGAACACGGTCCCGCCATTACGACGAATCGTTCACCGCCAACTTCGACACCGCCGACATTGACGACCGTGCGTTCAGCGGATACTTCGCGACTTACCAGCTTGTACGGTCTTAGTATAAGCGTGACGGATTCGACACCGGGTTGAACCTCGAGCGCTGCTTTAGCCTGTGTGCGGCCTCGTTCGTCGCCGATTGCGCCGATCACGACACGAGATTTCCCGAAGATCGGATGTGCCTCGTAGCCAAGATCGGCGATGTGTTGGCAGACGTGATCGACCTGTTCTCGCGATGCACCTTGTTCCATGACAATTATCATGACCTATTCCTTATCCGAATCGTTCAGCGAAGTGTCTTTTCGGGCGATTTCGAGTACTTTATCGAGTTCGATGGTACCGTCATACAATGCGCGTCCAATGATCACTCCCTCGATACCGTCCGACTCGTGTTCAATAAGTCGAACAACATCGTCGAGTTCACGAACACCGCCCGATGCGATGATCTTGAGTGCGGTTGTTTTGGCGAGATTCGCCGTTGCTTCTACGTTTACACCGTGACCGGTTCCATCGCGTGAGATGTCTGTGTAGACAACGCGTTCGACACCGAATTCACGCATCTGCAGCGCGAGATTTGTTGCATCGACCGCACTTGTCTCTGTCCAACCTCGAACGGCGACTCGTCCATCGCGAGCGTCGATGCCTACCACCACACGGTTTGCACCGAATCTCTCGACCGCTCTACGGACGACTTGAGGGTCAGAAACGGCGACCGTACCAAAGATGACTCGATCGATACCAAGTGATAGGAACTTTTCCGCATGTCCGATAGTGCGAATTCCACCGCCGAGTTCGATTTTCATGTCGACCGCGGCTCGGATGCTCCGAATTGCCGCAACATTCGCTGAAGCACCTTCGAAGGCGCCGTCAAGGTCGACGAGATGCAACCATTCGGCTCCGAACGAATGCCAACGGCGAGCCATTTCAACGGGGTTATCGCCGAATATTGTTTCTTCTTCCGCACGACCTTGTCGCAGACGAACGACCTTGCCGTCACGTAGGTCGATTGCTGGGAGAATGACCATCGAACACCTTCTCGAGGGGAGAGAAAAACACGACGGTGCCACGTCAAAACAATAAATGTACGGTATCTCACTGCTGAATGTCCAGTATCTCATGATTCGCGCGTGTGATCATATGAAAGGGGATTTGCCGAACGAGTACTTGTGTGTGTATGTTAGTGATGAGTTAGTCTGCGCATCGAAAACATTCGCGCGCGGTCGATTCACTGACTGAGTGTCATATCAGTGCCCAACAGGAGGGGCATGAGTAGACTGCTACCGGCTGCGTTCAGGATCTCAACACATTCGTCTTCGCGTTTTCTGGCAACGATCATCCCGTGGGTGATCATCGCTACGCTGAGCGTAGTGTATCCCGGATGGAGCCAGCCGCTGAAGGTAGACCTCGACGGTGATGGCCGTTTCGAGCGCCTTCTCCCGGACGACGAATCTCCGCTCGGATTTACTATCGAGACGGAGGACAGCAGCACTGTTTCCTCCACACGTACCGACACTCCGACCGCCAAAATCGAACTCCTCGACTGGAACGCCGATACATTCGTTGACATCCTCGTTTACCGAAGCGGTGAGCCGCTCCTCGTCTATGTGAATCGCGGTGATGGTACGTTTCGTGCCGACGAACGATTTGCATCTCAGTTTCCCGCTACTGTTCTCTCTGTTTTCGCAGCCGATCTCACGAACTCACCCTATCCAGACTTAGTTTGTCGCACGGATACTTCAACCGTCGTTGTCGTACGCCGGCGTAGCGACGGTGCTCCGAATCTTTCCTACGTCCAAGTTCCTACTGGTGCCGTCGAAAGCGTACGTGATGTGAATGGAGACGGGCGACAGGACTTGGTTGTTGGTGACCGCGTATGGCTGAGTAGCCGCGACGACTGGAGCTCGGGGTCGCAACCGCTAAGCAGCTTTCAACAGCAGGTGTTTGATCTGAAGCTCGTTGGTCCAGAGGGTAATCGTGCTGCTCTCGGCGCGGTTGTCGTGCTCGAAACGGACGTAGGCCGGCAACATAGATGGATATACCGTCCGACGATCGAGGACCGGATTCGATTTACGGTTCCTTCGCGCTCGCGAGGTTTCACAGTCCGTTGGCCCGACGGTACGGAATCCATTGTCGCACGGCCGATTGAAGCCGGATTGGTTACGGTTTCCTACGATCCACCAGAGGCACGGCTTGTTGCCGAATGGTCGAACTCGGTCGATGGTCTGCACTTGACATGGCGCGTCAGCCCGCCGGTGGATCGGAAAGCGCGCGCTCTGTGGTCGGTTGTTCGAACCTCGCGATTGGATACTCCCGAGCGAGTTGCTTTTTCCGGTGACGGAGCGCAGCTTCGTTGGGATTCGCCACGACCGCTCCAACCCGGCGAAGCCGTAGCGCTCGTTTACGCGGGAATTCCGGTATCGGTACATCGAGACGATATGGCGGCCGGAGTCGTAATGCCGTGGCCAGTATCAAAGTATGTGTATCCCTCCGCGATAGAACTCTTCGTTGTTGACACAGATGACGATCTGCGATCGGAGATTGTCGTTGTATCAGCCGGCGATGCCATCGATGGCGAATCAGTCACGATTATCCAACCGTTCGAAGACTCGGATGTCCTGAACGCCCGAACCTTTCAGGATGTAGGTTTACGGGCGTGGCGATCGGTTGTTCGGCGAGTTGATGGAAACTATCCGCAGTCGGTTCGCGTATCTTGGCTCGATGATCGTCCGCCTGCTGAAATCGACGATTCGAGAGTGACCGTCGGGGATATTGACGGCGACGGACGGCCCGATGTTGTCACACTTTCGCCTTCCGGCATCATCCGGGTTTACATAGGAACGGATGGTCGTCTCTCTGGTCATCACCTCGTGACAGACAAAGGTGTTGGTCCTGCCGGTCCCGGAGATATCGCGTGGCTTCACCTGAAAAATCCTACGGCGCTCGATATACTGCTTACCGATGTTGTATCGAACACCCCGAACGCAGCTGTTGAGGCGTTTCCCGGGACAATCTCGCCGGGTGATACAACTTCGGTTGGATTACGAATTGCATCTGGTGTACAACGGGATTTCGACGCGACGCTGACATTTGTTAGTCCGGATGTCGATCAGGGATCGGTTGACGTTCCGATATCCATCGTCGTTGGTTTATCGGACGATGCCGATTACGCGGAATATGTGCTCGATCTTGGCGTCGTCCAAAGGGATTCCACCGTTGTTTCTGACACACTCGTGGTTCCATGGATTCGGATGTTGTCGGACGAGCGCCGTCAGGATTATATCGGTTCGGGAAGCGCTCTTGCGACGGTACGACCTTCTGAGTCGGAATCATCGGTTGATTCCGTGCGTCTCGATGTTTCGTTTACGGCATTAGCTGTCGGCGACGTGTCGCTCGAATATTCATTGGCCCGCGGTGTTGTTATCATGCAAGCGCTTGCGGTTGATACTATTCCACCAATTCCGGTTGAACCCATCGCTGAGCTTCGGCGCGATACCTTGACGATTCACTGGAACTCCGTGGATGTCGCGGATCTCGACCGGTACGAAATCGAACGTATTGATGTGCGTCGACCAGAAC
>CAZWQW010000002.1:48634-60995 GCA_964635955.1 uncultured bacterium
GGCGAGACAGAATGGACGTTGACCTACTTCGATCAGGCGTGGCCACTGGATGAGGTGATAACCGTCGACGTTGAAGTCGCTGACCGTGCCGAACCTCCGAACGCGACACGATGGACTGGAACGTTCAGCACAGTCGCCGATACGGCAATCCCGGAAATGCATTGGTTGATGGCGAAGCCAGTGTTGGGTGTTGGTGGCACTGTACGGGCTGGCATCGAACTCCCACCGGATCGCGAGATCTTACACGCCCAACTCGTCGTCCGCGCGGCTGGGTCAAATGCGACGGAAGTGATCGATGGTGTCATACGCAATCGCGAAGTCGAAGTGGATCTTCCCTCGTTCATAACGCCACCCTCGGGCTTCTTTTACCAGTGGGTAATTCAGACGAATCGGCGCTTTTATGAATGGCCTGAGGTGTGGGAGTCAATGAGATTCGCTACTCCGGACGAGGGGCTTTTCTGGCCCGAATCCGGAACGCGGGGAAGTGGTCGGACTTTATTTGCCTCCCCAGTTCGCGATGAAACGGGAAGCGCGTTTGGTAACCTCCTCCGCGATTTCGGTGTCAACGGACTCGCGTCTACGGTACGTGGGTGGGACTCGCATGAGCAGCGATGGGTCGGTGTAGACGAGATTGAACGTTTGTCTGTCGGTGACGCGGTGTCGTTCGCTTGGGATGAAAGCGCACCGGTGCTTCTTGTGGGACCGGGCGAGACGGTGCCACTCGATTCGCTACAGAGTGTGGACCTCAATCCGGGGTGGAACCTCGTTGGACAGCCGTTCCCGTATCCGATTTCGTGGCAACAAGTCGCCAACGCAAACGTGGATCTGAATCTACCGAAGCCGTGGGTGATCGATGACGGTCTGCAGATGTCAAACATCTGGAGACCGTGGCACGCGGCGTGGATTTACCTCGAGGGCAACCAACCTGCGACAATGCAGATACCACCGGGTGATACGGCGATCGTTGACGTTCGCGTTGACACCGCGTCGACACTTCGTGCGCCGATTGAATTAGCACGGAACGCCGGATGGTTCGGTGACGAGTCGTTCTTCGTTACGCTCCATGCACAGTCAGCGTCGCGACGTATCCTGGATATGGGGATCGGATGGAATAGTCAAGCGAGCGACGAGTGGGATCGGTTTGATGTGCCGATGCCACCGTCTCCGGATAGCAGCTTCGTCGTTCGTATGCAACATGAAGATTGGGAACGGCGTCCGGGCGATTACGCGGTTGATGTACGGCCGCCCGGAACAGGTGGGATCTGGCGTTTCCTTGTGGATGTAAACGATGACGGGCCGGTCGATCTGCAACTTTCATTCGCGGATCCGTTACCGTCCGGAGTCTACGCTGATCTCATCGACCTCATGGTAATGGACAGCGTTCGCCTCGATCAGCAATCGGTGAGCTATCGCCTTCGTGACCTTGCACGGTTCCCACAACGTGAAATCGCGATTGTTGTTGGCGACGAGCGCTTCCGCGAAGTCGTCGAACGCGAAGAAATGCTCGCCCCGAGTCGACTTACGCTTTATCAAAATTACCCGAACCCATTCAACTCCGAGACGACGATAACGTTTTCCGTTCCATCGCGAGAAGGTGTTGGTGAACGTGCGCGACTTACGGTGTACAATATGCTCGGTCAGCAGGTGCGGTTGCTACACGACGGACCGGCGAGCGCCGGTGTACACACGTTTTCGTGGGATGGTCGCGATAACCACGGCATGTCTGTGAGTTCGGGAGTCTACTTCTGCGAGTTGGCATGGGGAGCCGAGCGCCAACTCCAACGTATGATATACCTGCGCTAATAGTCCCAGGTGATACGTTGGGTAACCTGTCACGAGAAGGAGTGTGCCTTGTGCGGTGGGAATACGTTGTGAGCCCTGAGACGATCGTCGGTCAGGCACATGCGTCGACGATTGTGGAAACATCGAATCGCGATCTGCTGTGCGCGTGGTTTGGCGGCGCGCGTGAAGGTGATCACGCGGTCGCCATATGGATGTCTCGTCGGACGGCCGACGGGTGGAGCAAGGCAACCGTCGTCGTCGATGAGCCGGATGTCCCAACGTGGAATCCTGTCCTCTTTCGCGATGACGCTGGTTGCATCTGGCTGTTCTATCAGGTCGGGTATACGTGCGATACGTGGAGCGGATTCTATATCAAATCAACAGACGACGGGGAGACGTGGAGTAGTCCGGAAATCATGCCCGCCGGGCTTTTTGGTCCGATTAAAAACAAACCGATTCGCCTCGCGGACGGGCGAATAGCATGTGGCAGCTCCGTCGAGAGTTACAATGCGTGGACTGGTTGGATTCATATCTACGATCCGAAATCGGGTAGCTGGTCGATACGAGGTCCGCTCGCAGTTCCCGACACGCCACGAGGCCTGATTCAGCCAACACTGTGGGAGGTAATGCCCGGGCACATTCGCTCGTATCTCCGATCGACGCGGGAAATCGGTTATATCTGTACAAGCGATTCGGAGGATAACGGCGAAACATGGAGCGTAGCCGAACGGACAGCGTTGCCGAATCCGAACAGCGGTATCGATGCGGTAAAACTCGCTGATGGACGTGTGGTGCTTATCTACAACCATACACAACGCACAGATAAGCGGAGCGGTCGTGAGATCATTCACGCGGCGGTATCGTCGGACGATGGCGAGACGTGGAGTGCACCGTGGGTGATCGAAGACGAGGGCACGGAATATTCCTATCCGGCGGTTATCCAAGGGGTCGATGGAACCGTACACGTAACCTACACGTGGAACCGAATCGGCGTGAGGTATGCCTCGTTCTCACCGGAAGAGATCGACCGTATTGCGGACGGTACGATGGAGCGATTGCACTGATAGATGTTTAGAGTAGAGAAGCGGGACGACGCGGTAAACGTCGTCCCGCTTTTTCTATTTCGTGTAATGGTTGATCCAATACCTCGCCGTCGAAAGTGCGAGTATCAGTTTGTGGTTGAGGTGTATTGAGGTACAGTAGCAACCAGCGTTGTCGGTCGGCCATTCGCGTTCGAGAAACTCGTTTACGAGCATACCTCGAGCTTGCGAGTGCTTTGCGAGATGCTTGGGATTGGGATCAGCGCTGGATTCGTGTATGCATGTTTCTCGCCAACCTGGATCTTCCGAATCGATTTCGACGGCGACATCTACGATTCGCCAGTCGCTGTTTTCGGGTTGGAGCTTGACGCGTACGACCGAATCGAACTCGGTCCCTCCGTTGCGACAAGTTGACGCGCGATATGTGAATGCCGCGTCATACACTCCGTCGTCGAGAGATGTCATCACCAGATCGTTTTCCGCCCATTTGCGAAGCGCTTCCTCCCGGATTTTCATACGCTGTCAGTTCTCCCACTCACGAATATTCGTCAATAGAACAACCTATCGAAAGTACGATACTCTGAATACTCGGATGTGTAAACCTCTCGTCACTCCGGCTTTTCGATGACGATTTCCGGCGCAGACAGCAATCCGTAATCGATAAACTTCTTTCGAGCGCCGTATGGTGCGCTATATGATGCAATCGAAATACCGGCTTGTGTTTCTTCGTCGTAGTTGTAATGCGCGCCGAGGAGATTTCTGAGTGTATTCGCTACTTCGATTTCGACTACGTTGCTTCCCGAATGCACGTAGTTGGTAATGTCGCATGTGTATGGTGGCCACAGAACATGATCGACGACTTCACCGTTCACACGTATCTCCGCCGAACCGACAAGTCCGGGCAAATGAAGCCGGTATTTCGTGTCGGATTCAGCTTCGATTTCGACCGTAGCTTTGTATATAACCGTTCCCGCATAGAATGGCAGGCCGACTTTCGGCCATGGTCCTATCGGAACGTAATCGCGTGGCGTGGAAACCGAAAACTGAACGTTTTTCGCGGACTCCACATCGAAATCGCCGAGGAGATATGCTGCCTGTAGCGACTCTGGCTGTTCATAGGTATCTGTCACGCGGAACGAGTTCGTTCCCTTAATGATATACTTCGCGTCAAGCATTCGAATCGCGGGATCGAGAAACCACCTTTCTGGGTTTGCCGCAATCGAATCGCCGTTCAGCGTTGCTCGAGCATCACATCCGATCTCGCACGCAAGGCGGCCTTCGAGCTTCGGTTCCGATTCTGAATGTACGACGAACGAATACTCGAACGTGATTGGTGCTTCCGTTTGCTCCGATGTTCGCTTTTTGAGATCCCCTTGCGCGTCTGCTACCGACTGAATGGCGCTATGTCCGTTGCCGTCGATTCGCGTGACGGCGTCCAGAACGAGGACGTTTGGCTCCGTGCGTTTACCCGTCCACGTCGGCTGTATACGACGCACTTCGCGCCACCTCATCGGAGCAGGAATGTTCCTCGCGCCGGGTATGGCGACGAAGACACGCGCTTGTCGAGGATGCCACGTCAGTTCAAGTGCGAGTGGCTCAGACTTTGAGCATGCGGCGAAGGGAATCGTTTCGCCTGTCGAAAGATCCCACTCTTCGACGATGCCATCGAATGTGAAATCGAGCGTGACCGTTGCGGTGATTAGGTCCCTCGACACGTTTGCGAGGTAGAGAATCTCACGATCCGCCCATACCCGTCGGTTCACCTTGAGTTGCGGAACATCGGAACCGTATGCGTCACGGACGACAACCGTTCGTCCGTTTACATCTGAGATGGCGGCAACGATTTCGGAGTAATCGAATCGGTCTGAGCCATCAACTCGCTGTGCGTATTCGCTGAGGAACCACCGCGCGTCTTCCGACGGTTTGCCGTCAACAAGGTACGGCATCGATCCGACGAGAAAGATTGTGCCGCCAGCAGCAGCAAAGGATCGTAGAAGCTCGAGTGTCGACGACCGGATGTTTACCAATGGAGGCATGACGACAATTCGGTACCCCATATCGCCGATGCGTAATCGGCTTTCGTCCACAGAACCATACTTCGCGAGCAGTTCCTCATCGCCGAAGTCAAAATCGATCTGTGCGTCTAATAGTGCGACGCTGAGGAGCGTGATGTGCTTGTCGATCAGCTCATACGGCAAATCAGCATCGTAGAGGTAGTTTTCCGCCTTGTACTCGGCACGATTCCGAAAATGCCGATACGTCGCTTGCATGCTTGCTTGTGGATGAAGAACGAGCACGTCGGATCGATGTTTCCCTTGTGAAAGCAGCCAACCGGTACGGGTTATCGCCTCCACGTGTTTCCGGATGAAGCGCCAATACGGTTGTTGCCATCCGATTATTGGCGGGTGGTCGAGCTTCCGTCGTCCTCGCATGCTGTAAAATGCGGCGTGTTGTGCGATGAAGGTTACGCCGAGCGCCATCTGCCAATTCGTTGCCGTCTGCATCGCTTCAGGACCGCATGCATGGCCGCCAACGCCGTAGCTTTCGCTCATCAGACCGGGTTTCCCGAGCTGATGTACGACTGACGCGGCTTGTTTTAGCATTACGGTGTACATGCCATAATCTTCGGGCGCGAATCGACGACTGTAAAAATCGCCACCGAGAACGTCGATGCCGGGCATCCCCTGAAACTCGTACAGCGGCATGGTGCTACCGAGTTGCCGTGTGGCTTCCTTCAGCGTCGTTTCGAACACGTAATGGCCGGAGTAGTGAATGCCGTGTTGCTCGCACCAACGATGCATCGGCACTCCGAACCCTTCCCGGAACATCTTCGTGGCGAGACTCCAGAAGTCGAATCGCACGCGCTCGTTACCGGGAACGTCGAAGAATAGAGCGGGGAGGGAATCGACGAGGTCGTAACCGCACTGTTCGCGGAATCGCGACGCAAAGCGTGATGTCCATGGAAGAGTCGACGCGCCGACCAGCATCCCGGCTTCATCCATGAACGCATGTGTGATCGTCGTACCAAAGTATTCTTTGAAACGACGGTAGTATTCCTCGTGCGTCGATTCGAGAAACGCTTCGGCACCACGCGGATCGAGGTAATCTATCGTGCTACCGTCGTGCCGCTGTTCGAATATTAGTAACCGACGACCGATCAGACTCCCATGATGCGCTGGCCATTCGATACGCTCGTATGCGATACGATCTGGAAGGAGTGTTACCGCGCCAGCGATTGGGCTCCCGCGATCGTTGCGATGGAGAATGCCGTGTTCGGGATCGGTATGAACGACAACGAACGCCGCGACGACGTTTTCGTCTTTTACCGCGTCAAAGGCGGATGCAGACTCAGCTGTAATATCATGCATAACGAGGCGCATTGAGCGGAGCTCCGGATGCGCGCGGAGAACGCGTCCACCGGCACTTCCCGATGGCCAGCCGAGTTCGTCATATAACCACGTTTTCGCGCCGCGCTCGGCCGCTCTTTCGACAACGGCGCCGATCGCGTCGAACCACGTTTCATCGAGGTATTCGCTTGCGTCGAGTCCGCCTCGTGCGTGGAGTACCGCACCGCCCATTCCCGCATCAACGAGCGCGTCGAACTGTTCGACGAGTCGTTTCGATTCAAGGTGATCGTTCCAGAACCAGAATGGGGCTGGACGGTATTCCATCGGCGGTGTGGCGAATTCTGCTCGCAACGCGTCAGGTTTCATAGATTATTTCCTTCTCTCTCTATCGAAGTCGAAGAACGCGAAAAGATTCCGCGTTGATGGGGAACAGTTGCCTACGTACGCGCGTAGTACGTGCGGTCGGTACGCACGGGTGAAAAACCTTTGTGTACGAATGTTGCGTAAAACGTAATCGCGTGCGAACTCAGGGGCTATACCACCGTACTCGATAGTTTACGCGGTTGGTTTCTACCCGTATCATTTTTATGATGATCACCACTGCATGTGATACCATGATCCCTCGAATTCGGTATTCCGCTATGCGCAAGCGACTCACCGTACGCGTTGTAATCGGCTTCGTTTTGACCTTTGGGCTGCTGCTACCGGACATCGTTCCGGCTCAGGCCCCAGTGAGCCGACGTGAAGCGGACGATTACACGTTTGCTCGGCGCCTGTACGATCAGGGCGATTACGACCTCGCCGAGCGGCAATTGCGTGACTTCATTCAAAGCTACCCACAGAGTCCTCGCGTTCCCGATGTGCGGTTTATGTTGGCCGACGCAGATTTCCAGCGCGGACGTTACAGCAGCGCACTTGAGCAGTTCCAGCGTTTTCGGATCGAGTTTGGCGCGTCTGCGCATGACGACGATGCACTCTTCAGGATCGGACAGTCGCATTTCAAATTAGCTCGGTATGGTGAAGCGGCGGATGCGTTTAGCCGACTCCTAATCGCGTACCCGGAGAGCAATCTACGGTACGAAGCGGAGATGTTTCTGGGCGAAGCGCGGTTTGAACTTGGACAACTGGAAGCAGCTGCTCGGAGTTATGCTCAGGCTGCGCAGGGGTCCGGTAACGTTGTTCCCTACGCTCTGTATAGCCTTGGTTGGGTACGACAGAAGCTCGAACACTACGACGATGCAGTCGCTGCGTATCAGGAGATGATGCGGGTGGCGCCGAATCATCCGCTCGTGCATCTGAGTCGCTTCAAGATGGGGGAGTCGCAGTACCAACTTGGACAATATCGCGAGGCGATCGAGTCGCTGAGTGAGTCAATGCCGAGGATTAGCGACCCGCAGCTTCGCGCAAACGGTCATTATCTACTCGGTGAAAGCTACCGCTCGCTCGGTGAATACGATCGTGCGCGTCATCACTACAACACCGTACTTTCCGATTACGGTCGGACATCGCTCGCTCCGCCTGCGCTCTATGCAATCGGTTGGACGCATATCGAAGAACGAAACTTCCGCGAAGCCGTATCGACGATGAGTCGGCTGGAAGACCAGTATCCAGACGCGGATATCATACCTCAAGCGAAGTTCCGTCGTGCGTTGGCGCTCAAGGAACTCAACCAGCGCGCGGAGACCGAACGCGTATTGACGGACCTGCTGCAGTCATACCCGCAATCAGACGTTGCCGACGACGCGGCATATGAGTTAGGAACCCTTGCGTATAATCGGCAGGATTACAGTATCGCGGAGGGCTCATTCCGTAAACTCCTCGAACAGCGCTCCGATAGCGACCTCAGGATGCAAGCGACGTATATGCTCGGCGAAACGATGCTCGCGCAGGGAGAACTCGATAGCGCGAATACCTATTTCACAACGATTATCGGTTCGTATCAGTCGTCGCCTCTCGTGCCGCAAGCGCTTTTCCAGCGCGGTTGGACCAGATTCAAGCTCGGTCGTTATCCCGACGCGATCGATGACTTGGAGCAGCTTCTGCGTCTTTGGCCGGAGCATGCTCTTGCAGCAGACGCGCAGTATCTCATTGCCGAAGCGTATTACGCGGTGGGTAACCTGGATGCGGCGTCCCAAGCGTATCTCGTACTTGTTAATTCCTATCCGACAAACACACTCGTATCTGACGCTCAATACGGGCTTGGCTGGACGGCGTTCAAGCGAGGTGACTGGGACGAAGCGATTCGGCGATTTAGCGAAGCAAAACGAAACGCGTCGAATCCGCAGGTTAAAGCCGATGCGGCAGTTCGAGTTGGTGACTCGTACTTCAATCAGGGTGATTTCGATCGAGCGCTCGAGGCCTATCGCGAGGCGTCCCGACTCGATACGGATAATCCGCGATCGATCTATTACGCTGCACAGAGCCTATTTCACATGAATCGTCTTCAGGAAGCGATCGGCACCTATCGCCAAATAACCGATCGGCATGCGCAGTCGGAGTTCGCTGATGACGCGTGGTTCATGATAGGATGGTCGCGGTTGCGTATCGACGATTATCCAAGTGCTATCGAGTCATACCGTTATCTCACGATAAACTATCCGCAGAGCGATTTAGCACCGCAGGCACAGCTTGGTATCGGCGACGCGTATTACAATAGCGGTCGATATGCCGACGCCGTACGGGCGTACGAGGAAATCCTTCGCAGATGGCCGGAATCGACGCAGGTTACCGCGGCGATCAGCGGCATTTGGGATAGCTACCTCCGCGAGGGTAGGATTCAGGACGCGATTACCCGGACTGAAGGCTATATCACAGAACATCCGAATAGCCCCGTCTCAGCGCAGCTTCTCATGAAGCGTGGCGATTGGCTCTATTCTGCAGGAAGGTATGAAGACGCAGTCGCGACCTATCGTCGGATAACAGACGAATTTGGCGACGTCGATCTTCCGAGTTCCCCGCTTTTCTGGGAGGCGACAGCGCTCGCACAACTCGGGCGTCGGCAGGAAGCGATCGAACGATTCCGTCGCGTCGCCGAAAGCAGCGGACCGTTAGCGGCGGATGCACTCGAGCGTATTGGTGACATGCGGATGGAGATCGGCGAGTACCGGTTGGCACTTGAGAGCTACACGGAATACGACCGGCGTTTCCCCGAAAGCAACAAACGCGCCGCTGTGTTGACGAAACAAGGTCGAGCGCACCTCTCTCTCGGAAGTGAAATGGCGGCAGACCAAGCGTTCCGTCGTGCTGCGAGCATCGGCGGCGAATCGATCGCGGGAGCGGATGCGCGACTCGAGTTGGCGAGACTGCAGATCCGTCGCGGCAACTACGATCAGGCACGCGATCTCGCTGACAGTGTTCTCGTCAGTCGCACAGATCAGTATGCTGCCACCGCGCAATATCTCCTCGGCGAGATCGAACGCGCGCGTGGTAATCTTGACGATGCAAGGTTGAACTTCATGCGGGTTCGCCTTGTCTACGAGGCGTTTCCCGAATGGGTTGCGCGCGCGAACCTCGCGCTTGGAGATATCTACCGTTCACAGAATGATCTCGCGCGCGCTCGGGAGGCATACCAACTCGTCGTAAGAAGTCATCCCGCGGATACGCTCGGAGTACAGGCACGACGTCGCCTTGAAGAGATCGGAGCGCGGTGACGATGCGAAGTCTGTTCGGTGTGTGCGTCGTTGTGATCGCGTTCGCGTCGGTGGCGTCCGCGCAAGTGGAACGACCGGTTCTCGATATTCCGGATTCGCTCGTCATTCCGGGTCGCACGACGTACGAACAGATCACAGAAGGTGCGAAGGAGTTCGCCTACTACGGGCGCGCGTTTCCGGAAGATCGACTCGATGTCATTGAACCGCCGCAGTCTGTCACGACGCTTCCTCCGCTCGCATCGAAGGATGTGTTTCCGGTGCCCGTCCGGCACGGCGGAGTACGTGCTGCGTCGAGCCAGATAGCGGCGCAACACTACGGCAACATTCTGGCGTCGGGCCGGTACCTCCGCGATTGGCACGGGTACCTTTCGTCGGTTGACGGAGAGTTGGGCGGCGGATACGGACATGTCGACGGAGCGGGCTGGCATCGAGAGCGCTTGAGTGCTCGCACTCGGAAGATGGTGTCATGGTGGTCGGGATATACAGGTGAAGTTGACCTAATCAACACGCGAACCGGGGTGTGGGGGATGGATACGACCTCACACAGAGACGCGTATGACGTCGCGGCGCGTGTCGGAGGCGACGTTACAGTGTTCGGTGATCATCGATTCCGCGTACGCCTTGAAGCGCACCAGCGAGGTGTATCGTCGCCATCGAACGATGCGTCGGAGCAGTATTTCGATTCCCGACTGAGTTGGCAAAAGGCGAACGGACGATTTTTCCTGAAGGGAAGCGGTCGATTCGCGTACATCAATGCCGATCGTGATTTTGGTACCACCGGTGCGGCGAAACTGGTGACTGTCGGTGCGGAAGCGTGGACTCGCTTGGAGGAAAACTTCGGCGGCGCGATGGGAGTGACGGTATACAGCGTCGATTACCTCGCAGGGGATTCGCTTCGAACGATTCGACCGTCGTTGTCAGCGTGGGCGCGTCTGTTCGATGTCAAACTGACAGCGCGTCTGAGCTCGAGTATCGAGCCGATGGGGGTGTATCGGGCGTACCGCGATAACACCATGCTCGATGTGGCGACCCCGCTGCGTATGCCGTTCAGCGGTGTTGACGTCGACATCAACGCAGACCTGCCAATCGGACGATGGAATGAGCTTTCGGCCGGCACACGCATACTGATGATCGACGATTACGCCATATGGCGGCGTACAGCAGCGGGTAAACCGTATGAGATCGAACTGGGAAAACGCGCTCGCGTGACAACGATCTACAGCCGGTATTTCCACACGTGGCTGCGTGGTACAGCGGACGTACTGTTGCTCTGGCGGGAGCATAACGTACAGGATACGAATGATCCGGTTCCATTTCTCGCCGATTGGGAAGCGCACTTTGCCACAAGCTATTTGACGTCATTTCGGAACATCACGGTGACCCCGTCGGTGGAGCTAATTGGGACGCGTTCGTATTATGACGTAACCACATCTCC
Source organism: uncultured bacterium (assembly GCA_964635955.1). Taxonomy (GTDB): domain Bacteria; phylum Latescibacterota; class MWCZ01; order MWCZ01; family MWCZ01; genus CAZWQW01. The sequence goes on from CAZWQW010000002.1 coordinate 59,889, forward strand.
GGCATCGATCGGGAAGCTGGATCCCTATTACCTCGTGAACCTCGAGATGCGGATGCCCGTGCGGCGAGGATGGGATGTCGGTCTTTCCGTGCTGAACATGTTGAATCAGGGATACGATCGGTACGATGGTGTCCGCGCGCCGGGATTCCATGTTCAGATGAGCGCTCGTAAAGTCTGGTAGGACCTGAGTTACATATGAAGAAGGAGTAACGGTATGACGGTGCTCGAGCTCATGGTAAAAGGCGGGTGGATCATGGTGATGATCGCCCTCTGCTCGATCGTCGGTGTGTGGGTGTATATCGAGCGGCTCATGCTGTATCGGAAGCTCGAGATGAGCGCGACGCGGTTATTGGAGACGATTCGGCCGATGGTATCGACGGGTCGCATCGAAGAGGCTCAGGAGAAACTCGGCAAGATCGATACGGCGCCGGCGCGCGTTGTTCGCACGGGTCTCTCTGTTATGCCACAGGGTCGCGATGCAACGAGAGAAGCGCTCGAAGGTGAAGCGAGCCGGCAGGTGCACCTCCTCGAAGATCGTACGGCGATTCTTGCGACAGTAGCGGGTATCGCGCCGTTGCTCGGTTTTCTTGGTACCGTACTGGGAATGATTAAAGCGTTCCAACAGATCGAGAATCTCGGTGGGAACGTGAACGCGACGGTTCTGGCGGGGGGTATCTGGGAGGCCATGGTGACCACTGCCGCTGGCCTCGCGGTGGGGATTCCCGCTATTGTCGCGTACAACCACCTCAGTTCGAAACTCCGTTCCGTGATCGCTGATATGGAGAGCGCAAGCAACGGTCTCCTGAATATGACCGCTTAAGGCGGAATACCGATGAAAATACGAACGAAGGTCGGACCGATCAGCACGTTTCAGATGATGTCACTCGCAGACATCATTTTTCTGCTGCTGATCTTTTTTCTCCTCTCGTCGACGTTCATTCTACAGACGGGTATCAAGGTCCATCTTCCGCAGACGACGGTCGGTGAGCCTACGGCAGAAAAGGCGCTTGTAATATCCGTTGCGCGCGATGGATCAGTCTATTTGAACGAAGACCTCGTGAGCCGTGCGGAGCTCGTCGCGCGTATTCGCCAAATGTTGGTCAGCCG
>CAZWQW010000002.1:61095-85385 GCA_964635955.1 uncultured bacterium
TTCGTCGAACTAAACATCGGTCGCCTCTCGCAGCAGCAAATCACCCGGATGATCGAGCAATCTGAGCGGGCTATGGAAACGACGGCACCGGAACAGCGCATGCAGACTCCGCAACGGCGTTTGCCGCGGATCGATGTACCTGCCATCAGTCCAACCGATGTTGAGCGACGCCTACTCCCCGACAATGTTGCACTCGATGCTGAGAAGCACAGTGTTACTCCGCCGCGGCCGGCGGGGCAGGGTCTACCATCGGTCAGTACCGTTATCGAAGGCGACCGTAAGATGCTCTACGAAGGTGCGCACGTCGACGTGGGTCCGCGACCGGGTGAAGGAATTGAATCTGAGCACGTTGGAAGTGATATTCAACCGGTGTTTCTTATTGAGGGCGAACTGACCGGACGCAAGTTCCATGAAGCTACACTCACCGAGGTTCCTGAGATCCCGGCGCGAACTCAGGTGCAACTCGAACTTGTCGTAGCGCCGAATGGGTCGATCGTGAGCGTGATTGTTGCGCGAAAAGAGAACGCAGAGCTTGAAACCTTCGCGGTGAATTATGTGAGGCGTTCGCGTTTTGATTCGCTGTCGCCTGATGCGCCGCAAGAGAATCAAACCGGTCGTATGACGATTACCTTCGCTCAGCGCGCGGAATAGGAGTCGGACGCCGATGGCACAGAATCCGATCTGGTCCAGCATTAAGTCGCTGATCAGTGCGCCGGCGACTCTGGATGAGACTTTTCGAAAACTACCGATGTTCGAAAAGCTCAACCGGAAGCAGATGAAAGAGGTTGAGCGAATAATCCATCGGCGTACGTATCGTGCGGGCGAAGAGATTTTTCACGCCGGAGATACCGGTGTCGCACTTTATGTTATTCTTGCGGGTGAAGTTCGTATTGTCATACCGGGCGAAAACCCCGATGAAGGTGTTGAAGTTGCTCGTTTGAGCGCGGGCGATCTGTTTGGTGAGTTAGCGTTGCTCGATTCGTCGCCGCGTTCGGCTTCTGCGGTAGCGGCGTCACCGACAGAAGCAGCCGCGCTCGCTCGTCCGGATTGGTTGGATCTCATCGATCGGCAACCGGCGATTGGTGTAGAGATGCTTCTCCCGCTTGCAAAAATGCTTGCGGTACGTCTTCGCGCGGCGAACAAGGCGACTGTGGAAGAACTTCGTGCAGCGAAAGCGTCGAAAGAAAAATGAACCTTAAGGCGCATGATGAACGTGGTGCGTGGTGGCCAGTTCTGCTAACCGCGACAGTTGTGTTCGCCGCGTTGTACATGGTCCGCTCGACGTTACCGCCGGTGATTCTTGCCGGAATCATGGCGTACTTGCTGAATCCTTTTGTCGACTTCGGCGAGCGACGCACGTTACCTCGATGGGCAGTAATCGGGATCATTTACCTAATCATTGTTGGCTTGATCATCCTTTCAGTTTTCTATCTTGTTCCCGCACTCATCAACCAACTAACCGATATACAACGGGAGCTGAGGTCCTTGTGGCCGCTGGTTCCGGCATATCTCGACGTCTGGGTCGACTGGGCGCGTTCTCGGTTCCCCTCGGCTGTTTCCATGATTGTTGGCGATGAACCGTTGGGCGTTCGCGTGGTTGTGGGAGCTCAGTCGTGGATAACCAGTGCAATAACACAAGCTCCGACGATGCTCACGAGCGTGCTGACGAACATCGCGAACTTTCTCCTCTATTTCGTGATGGTTCCGTTCATCGCGTTTTTCCTTCTGCGCGACGGTAGAGCTTTTAAGATGTGGGTGATTCAGTTGGTGCCGAATCGGTACTTCGAGACGACGTTGCACGTCGTAGGCGGTATTGGTGAATCGGTTGGACGGTATCTCCGTGGATTGCTCATTCAGGCGACGATACTCGCAACGATCGCGTCGATTGGTCTTACGATCGCGGGGGTGAAATACGCCGTGATTATCGGTGTTGTCGCGGGTATTGCAAACATGATCCCGTATATCGGACCGACGTTCGGTGTGCTCATTGGACTGATAATTGTCATAACGACCAGCGAGGGATCGGTACTTGGCGTTCTCATTGTATTCGGGATCGCACAGTTTATCGATAACTGGTTCGTTGCGCCTGTTGTTATGTCGCGCAGTGTGAAGCTTCACCCGCTCATCGTGTTTCTTGCCGTTATTCTCGGTGGCACGTACGCAGGCATTCTCGGTATGTTTCTTGCGATACCGGTTACGGGCGCCGCGTTTGTGACGTTTAGACGATTGCGCGAAGGTTTGAAACCGCCGGTCTACGCGACAGAGCCGTGAAGCATTTGGATTAGTCGCCCGCATTGCCCCGAACGACGCTCCCGTTGTACACTACTGCCAAGTTCCGCGCACACTTGCACCGTTCACACCAGAATCCTCAAGTGAAGCCACTGCTTCGAATTCCTTATCCAGCCGGGGGAAGTGTATGCGTACGTGCAAAATGGGTTTGGTCTCAGTCCTCGTCGCTGCAATCAGCATCGCTGCTTTTTCGAAATCGGTTGACGCGGCTACTACGGGAATCATCTCAGGAACAGTAACCGACGCCGACGGCTCTCCTCTCCCGGGCGCGGCGGTAATGGTCGAAGGCACACGACTTGGAGCGTCGACTGATTCGGACGGGCAATACGTCGTTCTCTTAGTACCTCCCGGCGAATACACAGTTACATCACAGCTTATCGGGTATAATCCGACGAGTGTAACCGACGTACGTGTCAGTGCAGACCTCACGACTCGCGTGAACTTCCGACTCGCGCAGGAGGCGATTGAGGTTGACGCGATCGTTGTGACCGCGCAACGCGAACCCATCCGCATCGATGTAACAAGTTCGCAAACGATCGTCGACGCCGCTCGTGTCGCCGAAATGCCTGTGAATCAGATGCTCGACGTGCTCAACTACCAACCGGGTGTGAACGTCGTACGCGGGAACGAGTTGGAGATACGCGGTGGTGGACCATCGGAGATCCGATTCCAAGTGGACGGCGTCGACCGTACAGACGGCATGACCGGGAAGGGTTACACCCAACTCAACCAGGTGCTCGTCAGTGAAGTGACGCTGTTAACCGGTGGATTCAACGCCGAGTATGGAAATGTGCGTTCGGGCATGGTTAATGTCGTTGTAAAAGAGGGCAACGAACGCCGGTCGGTCGTGCCGTGGGTGGCGGCGGTGGCCAGCTACGCACCTCCGCAGAAAAAGCACTTTGGTCTTGGTGCCTACGATGAAGATCAATACGACTACTGGCGTTTACTGCAATCTGACTCAGCGTTGACCGGGGGTCCGATCTACTGGCCGGATTTATTTGAGGTAACTCGCTCCGATACTGGTTTTATGAGTTATATCGAATCACGTCGCGCACAGTACCGGGTCTATCCCGGCTGGAATGAGGCGCTTAAGACGGCCAATTCTGCAGGTCTCCGGTACGGTCCGCCCTATATGCATAACGGCTGGACACTGGACGATATCAAAGAAGCGTGGGCGTGGGAAACAAATATGAACGAGGAGGTGTGGCAGTATTCCCACGAGCCCGATGTCGCTGCTGACATAGCGCTCGGATGGGCGTTACCGCGGAAACTCGGTGGTGTAGTAATAGGATATAGCTACAACAAGGAGATGACGGCGGTACCCGCGGTGATCCCGTATTACCGTGATCGGAGCTTTGAGGCGAAGCTCACGCTGACACCGATCGATAATCTCAAGTTAAATATCGGATACATGGCGTCGGATACGCGTTCGACAGGTGCTTCATCCGGTCCGTTGGTAACCAGTGTTGAAAATGCAGCTTCTCGCGCGGAAACTCACGGTGACGATCCGATTTCGCTGCGAGCATCGTCGGATTTGGTGCGAACGGTGAACGAATCGCAGTCCGACGGATCGAATAACCGGGCGAATCTTTCATTCTCCAGTCCACTGACCGGTGAGTTTAGTCAGATCATGGGTTCGCTGACATATACGCTGAATCCACAGACGTTTTTCACCGCGTCGTTTGGTCGGTCGGAATCGTCGTGGAAACTCGAGCGAGATCTTCCGCGTGCCGATATGGAAAGTGAAGGTGCATTCGCCGCAGACGCGAAGTGGAGTGCGACCTCCGATTGGGATTATGGCGGGTTTCTCGCGACCGTATTTACTTATGTTGGAGATTATTCCAAGCCACCAAGTATATCATACGCGACGAATCCGGACAGCTTCCGATTGGCTTCACCATACACAACTCCGAACGCGTATCCTGCACCGCCTTCGCAGACAAAGTTCGTTACGAAGACGTTCGTCTGGGAGAGCCGTTCGTGGACACCTGCTCGCGGTGACCGGAATGCCGCGACGGATGATACGACGTTTAACGTAATGATCGTTTCGCCTCAGGGGTGGGTTGGGTCGCCATATAGCGACCTTGCGGGGCGTTTCAATCTCGGCGGTGGCGGCGAGCACATGGTGACGGGTGGCGGAACGCAGACGACCATTCGTGGAGACGTGACGCACGTTATCGGTCGGCACACGCTAAAATCCGGACTCGAGTTCATCTCGCGCGACCTCAATTACCACTTCGAAACGACAACCGGTTACAACATAGGTACCGCGTCTCGTGTCTATGGTGGCGAGTACCCCGCCGCTCAACCGACGATCACCGGACTGTATGTGCAGGATAAGTACGAGTCCGACGGCTTGATCGCGAATCTCGGCGTGCGCTTTGAGCGGTTCGATGCGGGCCATCCGTCGTGGTTCTACGACGATATGTTCAATGAAGTCGTTTTCGGTCAGATGAATAGCCAACTTATCGCGCGGCGACTCATCATCGAAGCGGGATGGGACACGGTTGCATGGGGCACATCGCTCATCAATTCACTCGGTAACAACTTCTATCTGATCGACAGTGAGCAGTACCTCGATGGCCGCACGCCGAGACCGTGGGATGTTGTGCGTGCGTGGCCATCGAACAACAATAAGGTCTATTGGCGCGCGGCGCCGCGATTCGGTATATCGCATCCGGTGAGTAACCGTACCAAGTTCTTTTTCAACTATGGCACCTTCTACGCCATGCAAAAACCGATACACCTGTACGGTTACGGCATCCATGACGGTCGTCCCGGCGGAAGCGGACGGATAAACTATCTCTACAACGCGAACCTTCGCCCGAGTAGCACAACCATGTATGAAGTTGGCGTCGAGCACGTATTGCCCTACGAGGTCGTGTTTAAAGTCGCGGGTTACCAGAAATACAACGAGGATCAAGTAACCCGAATATCTGTCGTCATGCCGATTCTCGACTACTCGACGTATCGGAACGCGAACTACGAGACTGTCCGCGGGTATGAGCTACAGCTTGCACGAACCACTGGTCGTTTCGTAAATGGCCTTGTTACGTACGAAGCATTCGATACATATACCGGTGAGGTGTCAGTGCGAGTCGTCGGTCCGGAGATGCACTACTTTCTCACGCCATACCTACCGTATGCGCGTACAGCGAGAAGTCGCGGATTTGTTCGTGCGTTCTTAAGGTTGAGCACCCCGATGGATTGGGGCGATGTTTCAGGGGGATGGTCACTCGGAACCGAGTACACATGGCAAAAGGGTGGCGAATCAGTTTACAATCCGAACAACTTACCAGCGCGCGAGTTGGTCGAAGAGAACTACCTCCCGTGGGTGAATAAGCAGAATGTAAATATGAAGTTCTCGAAGCAGATCGCTTTGAAGAATGGTCGGTTCGTGACCGCGTATCTCGATATTCTTAACGTCTTCAATACGAAGCAGCTCAACGAATCGGGGGTACGAAACTGGAACGACTACCTGTCATACATCTTTACGCGACGCACACTTGGCGATGACGTCAAGGTAGGTGACTCGAGGACGTTCTATGTTCTCAACGAGCCGTATAAGATCGACCCTGCGTCGCCGTACTGGCAGCGGCCGATTAGTGCTGAAACAAGCTGGATTCAGTTTATGAATCCGCGTTTCTACCGGTTCGGCGTGCGGTTCGAGATATAGGTAGCAGCTCGATCGGAGCTTGCTGGATGCCACGTGTTTCTGTGTGATACGGGTTGCCTCGTATCACACACGTGGTATATTACGAGGTTAGTAGTTGGGTGAGTCTGCGTTGGAACTGGGATCATCGAGGTGAGTACCTCCGTCAAATCCTCAGTATAACGCCGCGCACCAAGCCATCGACTCTGCCGTTTTTCGGCACACTGCGTCGTGTATCATTCATCTTTTTCTCAAATACATTGGAGTCCGCGTCCGAGTTCGTGGTTGAGGCCGTCGATCACGACGGTTATCTGCAACAGGAGATCACATGAATTCTTGCGACCGTATCATGCGTTGGTGCTTTGGCGTCGTCTTGAGTGTCATGGTGGCTGCCGGATCGACATTCGCAGCGACGACGGGAATCATTTCCGGAACAGTAACGGATGCCAGCGGTATGCCGTTACCCGGTGCAGCGGTGATGATCGAAGGCACGCGTCTTGGCGCTTCGACAGACGCCGATGGTCAGTACATGATCCTGCAGGTACCGCCTGGCGAGTACACAGTTACCTCCCAGTTAATCGGCTTCAATCCGACGAGTGTTGTGGATGTCCGTGTCAATGCTGATCTCACCTCGCGCGTGAACTTCCGACTCGATCAAGAAGCGATCGAGATCGATGCTATCATCGTTACTGCGCAACGTGATCCGATCCGTGTTGACGTTACCAGCTCGCAGATGATCGTCGACGCGCAGCGTGTATCCGAGATGCCGGTAAATCAGATGCTTGACATGCTGAATTACCAGCCGGGTGTAAACGTTGTTCGCGGAAACGAACTTGAAATCCGTGGTGGCGGACCATCGGAAATCCGTTTCCAGGTTGACGGTGTCGACCGAACTGACGGATTGACTGGAAAAGGGTATACCCAGTTGAACCAGGTTCTTGTTAGCGAAGTGACGCTGTTGACTGGTGGTTTCAACGCCGAGTACGGCAACGTGCGTTCGGGTATGGTGAACGTCGTTGTTAAAGAGGGTGGCGAACGGGCGTCAATGATTCCGTGGGTCGCCGCAGTAGTGGGGTATGCGCCGGCGCAGAAGAAACATTTCGGCCCCGGCGGGTATGACCTCGATCAGTATGACTACTGGCGTTTGCTCGAGACCGACTCAGCGAAAACCGGTGGCCCTATCTATTGGCCGGACCTTTACGAAAAAACCAGCACCGACACTGCGTTTATGAGCTACGTCGATAGCCGTCGCGCGCAATACCGCGTGTACCAAGGCTGGAACGAAGTTGTGAAATCCGCGAACTCGTCGGGATTGCGCTACGGTCCTCCGTATATGCACAACGGTTGGACGGTCGACGATATCAAAGAAGCGTGGTCATGGGAGACGAATCTGAACGAACAGGTATGGCAGTATTCGCACCAACCTGACGTCTCCGCTGACATCGCAATGGGTTGGGCGCTACCGCGGAAGCTCGGCGGACTCGTTCTTGGTTATAGCTATAATCGTGAGATGACCGCAGTTCCCGCGCTGATTCCGTATTACCGTGACCGGCAGTTCGAAGCGAAATTGACGCTAACGCCCGTAGATAATCTCAAGCTCAATATCGGCTACATGAGGTCTGATAGCCGTGCAACTGGTGCGTCGTACGGCGAGTTGTTGTTCAATCCGGAAGGTGAGGCGACAAAGGCTCGAGTTTCCGGAACCGATCCAGTCGCACTTCGATCACCGACAGAGCTTGTTCGCTCCGTGAACGAAGCTGAAGGCGAGGCACGCAACAGCAAGGTTAATCTATCCTATTCGAGCCCGCTTCTCGGTGAGTTCAATCAGATCATGGGAAGTCTCACCTACACCTTCGGACCTCGCACGTTTGTGACAGCGTCATTCGGTCGGTCGGAGTCGACGTGGGATCTACTACGTGATGTCCCGCGTGCCGATAAAGACGGTGAAGGAGCGTTTGCGCCCGACGCGAAATGGAGCGCGCCGTCAGACTGGGATTACGGTGCATTTCTTGCGACGATCTTTACGTACACTGGCGACTATACGAAACCACCCAGCATGTCGTACGCGACGAATCCGGATAGCTTCCTGACTCGTTCGCCGTACGCGCATCCGAATGCGTACGCCGCGCCTCCCACCGAGACGAAGTTCATCACGAAGACGTTCACGTGGGGACCCCGTTCGTGGGTACCCGCTCGTGGTGACCGGGCAGACGCGACTGACGATACGACGTTCAACGTAACTATTGTCTCACCGCAAGGTTGGGTAGCTAATCCGTATAGCGATTTGGCAAGCCGATTCAGTATTGGTGGTGGTGGTGAAGAGAATATCCAAGGTGGTGGTACGCAGACGACGATTCGTGGTGATCTTACCCATGTAATCGGTCAGCACACATTGAAGACCGGTCTCGAGTACATCGGGCGTGATCTTGACTACCTGAAAGAGCAGTCGGGTGGGTATTTCGAGTCCGGTGTCGGTGCTGGTCGAAACACAACCTTCCGTTTCTATGGGAACGATTATCCTGCGGCGCAGCCGAAGATCATTGGCGCCTACATTCAGGATAAATACGAATCTGACGGTATGATCGCGAACGTCGGTGTCCGTCTGGAGAGCTTCGACGGAGGTCATCCGGCGTGGTTCTACCACAACATGTTCGATTCGACAGTGTTTGGGCAGACGAACAGCCAGCCGATTTCGCGTCACATGTTTGCGATCGCGTTCCATGAAGCCGGGCTCGATTCGAATTCTTCGCTTCTGGGTTCGATTGGAACGAACTTCTACACGATCAACGGTCCGGATTACTTAAACGGCACCGCACCGATGCCGTGGGATGTTGTTCGTGCGTGGCCGTCGCGTGATAACAAGGTGTACTGGAGAGCGGCACCTCGTTTCGGGATCTCGCATCCGGTAAGCAACCGTACAAAGTTCTTCTTCAACTACGGCGTTTTCTACGCGATGCAGAAACCGACTTTCATGTATGGATTCACTATTCATGATGGTCGCCCCGGTGGTGGTAGTGGACGCATCAATTACATGTACAACGCGAACCTGCGTCCGAGCACGACCACGATGTACGAAGTCGGTGTTGAGCATGTGTTGCCGTATGAGACAGTGTTCAAGGTGACCGGATACCAGAAGTACAACGAAGATCAGGTTACCACGATGATCGTAAACGGTGGCGTATTCTCGTACAACGCGTACCGAAACGCAAACTACGAAGACGTTCGCGGTTACGAGTTTCAGATTGCACGTAATACCGGTCGTTTCGTAAACGGTGCGGTAACGTACGAATCGTATTCAACGCGGACTGGCGAAGTCTCGGTGCCGACCATCGGTAACGAAATGAAGTATTTCCTCACTCCATTCCTACCTGATGTTCGCCGGCAGCCTGCGCGTGGTTTCTTCCGTGTGTTCCTACGTCTCGGTACGCCGATGGATTGGGGCACGTGGTCTGGTGGATGGTCGCTTGGAACGGAATACTCATGGCAGAAAGGTGCCGAGGAGATATATAATCCGAACATTCTGCCTGCGCGTGAGTTGACGGAAGAGAATTACCTCCCGTGGGTCAGCACACAGAATGTGAACATGAAGTTCTCAAAGCAGATACCTCTTTCGAACGGTCGCTTCGTGACTGCGTATCTGGACATTCTCAACGTCCTCAATACGAAACACCTGAACAAATACGGCGTTCGGAACTGGCAGGACTACCTCGGGTATGTCTACACGCGACGTAGCCTCGGAGAAGACGTGAAGGTAGGCGACAAGTCGACGTTCTACGTGCTCACCGAGCCGTATAAGATCGACCCCAATGCAGCGCTCTGGAACCGTCCGATCAGCGCAGAGACGGATTGGGTCCAGTTTATGAATCCGCGTTTCTATCGCTTCGGAGTCCGATTCGAGATCTAATCTCGAACAACTCATCGGTTTGAAAGCGAGGCGCTACACGATTGTAGCGCCTCGTTTTTCTCGTTAAGGACATAGTGTCGAAAAACACGCAGTGTATATTGGCGCCACCGCGTGGATGCGATATATTACCGTCTTAAGAGAAACGGAGAGGTTTCTCTCTGCATGCGACTCATACGTTAAGTCGGTTGGTTGATCATATAGATCTCGATCACAAACTGCACGGACAAATTGAGCGCACCCGATTACACGTGGGTTCGTGGCGATGTTTTCGCGTTGGAACTGCGCAGTAATCGGAATCCCGCGAAAGAAGGAGGCCAAAATGCTTCCTCGTCTTCGGTTCTCGCGTTCGCTGTATTGGGTTCCCTTCCTGATTCTGCTGGTATTTCTTGCCAGTCGGAGTTACTCAGCGACAACTGGAATCATCTCTGGTACTGTTACCGACGACAACGGTGCGCCGATCGTCGGCGCGGCTGTGCAAGTTGAGGGAACCCGTCTCGGCGCAACTGCCGATGCCGACGGACAGTATGTAATCCTGCAAGTTCCTCCCGGCGAATACACAGTGACGGCACACCTCATTGGTTTTAACGTCACGAGTGTTACAGCAGTCCGCGTGAGTGCGGACCTGACCACGCGAGTGAATTTCCGTCTATACCAAGAAGCGATTGAGATTGAGGCGGTGGTGGTTACCGCGTCTCGTGACCCGATACGTATCGATGTGACGAGTTCCCAGACGATTATCGATGCACAACGAGTGTCCGAGATGCCGGTCAACCAGATGCTCAACATGCTCAATTACCAGCCGGGAGTGAGTGTTGTCCGCGGGAACGAACTTGAGATTCGCGGTGGCGGACCGTCAGAGATTCGTTTTCAGGTTGATGGCGTCGACCGGACAGATGGATTGACGGGTAAAGGATATACGCAGTTGAACCAGGTGCTCGTCAGCGAAGTGACGCTGTTGACCGGCGGTTTCAACGCGGAATATGGCAACGTTCGGTCTGGTATGGTGAACGTCGTTGTAAAGGAAGGCAGCGAGCGCGCGTCGCTCATTCCGTGGGTAGCCGGCGTGATCGGTTACGCTCCCGCGCAACGGAAGCATTTCGGTCCGGGCGCATACGATGAGGATCAGTACGACTACTGGCGCTTGTTGAAAACCGATTCAGCAATGACCGGCGGTCCCATCTTCTGGCCGGATCTCTATGATGTAACGCGAAATGACACGGCGTTCATGGCCGAAGTGGAGACCCGTCGCGCGCAATACCGGGTACATCAGGGCTGGAACGATGTGATTAAAACAGCGAACGCTTCGGGGCTTCGCTATGGTCCGCCGTATATGCACAACGGATGGACGTTGCAGGATATCCAGGAGGCTTGGGCGTGGGAAGCCAACATGAACGAAGAGGTCTGGAAATATTCCCATGAACCCGATCTTTCGGCCGATCTGGCAGTCGGTTGGGCGCTTCCGAAAAAGCTCGGTGGAATCGTTCTCGGATACAGTTATAACAAAGAGATGACTGCCGTTCCCGCGCTCGTACCGTATTACCGCGACCGCAGCTTCGAAGCGAAGCTTACGTTGACGCCGGTGGACAACCTCAAGCTCAACGTCGCCTACATGACTGCGGATAACCGGTCTACGGGTGCGTCGGCTGGCGTGATGATGAATAGTGCCGAGGCGCAGACGTCGCGCGCGCTTACCAGAGCGGATGATCCGGTATCGCTTCGTTCGCCTGGGGACCTAATCTACTCGATCAACGAGACTGAAGGCGAAGCACGAAACAGCAAAGCGAATCTTTCGTTTGCGAGTCCTCTCAAGGGGACGTTCAATCAAGTTATGGGGACTCTGACGTATTCCCTTTCGCCGCAGACGGTTTTCACGACATCGTTTGGCCGAAGCGAAACCTCTTGGGAGTTGAACCGCGATCTGCCGAGAGCGGACAAAGACGGTGAGACGGCGTTCGGGCCGGATGCGAAGTACAGCGTGACATCGAGATGGGATTACGGTGCGTTTCTTACAACGATGTTCACGTACGTCGGTGGACCGACAGTGCCGACGAGTCTCGAGTACGCAACCGACCCAGTGAATTACCGACTGAACTCACCGTACGGGAATCCAAGTTTCTACCCCGCGCCGCCAACCGATACGAAGTTCGTTACAAGAACATTTACGTGGGAACATCGTTCGTGGGTGCCGGCGCGTGGCGACAGGAACTCGGCGACAAACGATACGACGTTCCATGTTACGATCGTATCGCCGCAAGGATGGTTCTATAATCCGTACGGTGATCTCGCGAGTCGGTTCACGTTGTCGGGAGGTGGATGGTTCACGATCAACGCTGGTGGCACTCAAACTACCGCGCGTGGAGACCTTACTCACGTGATCGGCCAACATACGTTGAAGACTGGTCTCGAATACATCGGTCGCGATCTCCATTACCATTACGAAGAATCGCGTGGCTATTACGAAAACAACGAATTCCGGCATTACGGCGAGGAATATCCGGCAGCGCAACCGAAGATCCTCGGAGCGTATATACAGGACAAGTACGAGTCGGACGGAATGATTGCGAATGTGGGTGTTCGGTTTGAGCGTTTCGATTCTGGACATCCGGCGTATTTCTACGATGACATGTTCAATACGACCGTGTTCGGTGAGGCGAATAGTCAGATCATTGCACGACAGCTCATTTACGAAGCTGGCTGGGATTCGGCAGCGTGGGGCACAGCGCTGCTCGGGTCACTCTCGACGAATTTCTACGCGATCAATGACAGCCTTGACGGGAATGCACCGATGCCGTGGGACGTCGTCCGTGCGTGGCCGTCGACCGACACAAAGGCGTACTGGAAGGTAGCCCCGCGGTTCGGTATCTCTCATCCGGTATCGAATCGGACGAAGTTTTTCTTCAATTACGGCACGTTCTACTCGATGCAGAAACCGATCCATATGTATGCTTTCCGTATACATGATGGTCTACCGGGTGGTGGTCTTGGACGTATCAGCGCGATCTACAATTCGAATCTGCGTCCGAGCAACACGACGATGTACGAAGTTGGTGTGGAACATGTACTGCCATATGAGACTGTTTTCAAAGTCACCGGGTACCAGAAATACAACGAGGACCAAGTTACTGCCGTCGAACTCTGGGCGGGTAACTTTCACTACACGATGTACCGCAACGCGAACTACGAAGACGTCCGTGGGTACGAGTTCCAACTCGCGAGATCTTCAGGGCGTTTCGTGAACGGGTCGTTCACGTACGAGTCATCGAGTAATCGTACCGGTGAGGTATCATTGCAGAATATCGGTAACAACATGTCGTATTATCTCACGCCGTACCTCCCGTTTACACGAACAGTTCGAGGTCGGGGTTTCTTCCGCGCATTCGTGCGTCTGGGGACGCCGTTGAACTGGGGTCAATGGCGAGGTGGGTGGTCAGTAGGGACAGAGTACTCATGGCGAAAAGGTGGTGAGGAGGTTTACAATCCAAACTTGCTACCGGTTCGCGAATTGACCGAAGAGAACTACTTGCCGTGGGTTAATTCGCATAACGTGAACATGAAGTTCTCGAAGCAGATTCCGCTTTCGAATGGCCGTTTCATGACGGCATACGTGGATATTCTAAACGTTCTCAATACAAAGCACCTCAATTCGGCCGGCGTGCGGAACTGGCAAGATTACCTTGCGTACGTCTTCACTCGAAGGAACCTGGGTGAAGACATCAAAATCGGCGATAAGTCGACGTTCTACGTGCTCACAGAACCGTACAAAATCGATCCCGATGCGGCGCTTTGGTTGCGACCGATCAGTCCTGAGTCGGATTGGATTCAGTTTCTGAATCCGCGATTCTATCGGTTCGGTGTAAGGTTCGAGTTGTAACGAATCGAACCGTTTTGCCCGACCGGTAGGCGTAACGCGGGGGTGTCGCAAGGAGGAGGCGACATCTCCGCGGCGTCGCTGCGTTCTTTCTCCGAGTAGTGTTCCCACGTGCGAAACAAGGAGCTGCTCCGATGGCACACGATCTACCGATGCGACGCATTCTATCGCTTTTCGTAGTAATCGCCTTTTTCATGACGTGGTTTCGCGGTACGGATGCTGCGACAACGGGAACCATCTCGGGGACGGTAACTGACGCAAGCGGAATGCCGCTTCCCGGTGCAGCGGTGATGGTCGAAGGTACCCGACTCGGCGCGTCGACGGATTCTGACGGGCAGTACGTCATTTTGTTAGTTCCACCCGGAGAGTACGAGGTAACAGCGCAACTTATTGGGTATTTGTCAACGAAGGCGACAGACGCACGCGTAAGCGCTGACCTTACAACGCGATTGGATTTCCGCTTATCGCAAGAAGCCATCGAGGTGGAGGCGATCGTCGTCACCGCGCAACGCGATCCAATTCGAATTGACGTGACGAGCTCACAAACGATCGTCGACGCGCAACGTGTCGCCGAAATGCCGGTCAATCAAATGCTGAATGTGCTCGATTACCAGCCGGGCGTCAGCGTTGTTCGCGGAAACGAGTTGGAAATCCGCGGCGGAGGGCCTTCCGAGATTCGTTTTCAGGTTGACGGTGTTGACCGTACAGACGGAATGACGGGGAAAAGCTTTACCCAGCTCAACCAGATACTCGTAAGCGAAGTAACGTTGCTAACCGGCGGATTTAACGCTGAATACGGCAACGTACGTTCTGGTATGGTTAACGTCGTGGTAAAGGAGGGAAGTGAACGAGGGTCACTTATTCCGTGGGTCGGTGGCGTCGTGAGCTACGCGCCTGCTCAGCAGAAGCATTTCGGACCCAGAGCCTACGACGAAAATCAGTTCGACTACTGGCGTCTACTTCAAACGGATTCCGCGATGACGGGCGGGCCAATATACTGGCCGGATTTATACGAGGAGACGCGGACCGATACTGCCTTTATGAGGTTTGTCACCGAGCATTCGGGCCAATACCGCTCGCACCAAGGGTGGAACGCTGTTATCGCTACGGCGAATTCCGCAGGTCTACGCTATGGTCCGCCATTCAGTCACAACGGTTGGACGCTTGACGATATCAAAGAAGCGTGGGCATGGGAAACCAATATGAACGAGCAGGTCTGGCGATACGGTCACAAACCGGATATTGCGGCCGACGTCGCGGTCGGCTGGTCGCTTCCGATGAAGCTGGGTGGAATCGTTCTTGGTTATAGCTACAATCGCGAAATGACGGCGGTTCCGGCACTTATTCCGTATTTCCGCGACCAAGTGTTCGATGCAAAAATAACACTGACGCCGATCGATAATCTCAAGATCAATATCGGATACATGGTGGCTGACAACCGATCGACAGGGGTAGGTGCAGGTACGCTCAAGATCAACCCCGAGGCTCAAACTACACGAGCGACAGTACGTGGTGAAGATCCGGTTTCGCTCCGCTCACCGACAGAGCTTGTTCGATCGATGAACGAAACGGAAGGTGACTACCAAGGAGCTCAGGAGAACAGTAAGGTAAACCTGTCGCATTCCGGCCCGTTGGATGGATCGTTCAACCAGATCATGGGAACGCTCACGTATACACTCGGTCCTCAGACCTATTTCACTGCTTCCTTTGGGCGATCTAAATCCGCTTGGGAGCTTGGACGAGACCTTCCCCGCGCCGATATGGAGAGTGAAGGCGCGTTTGCGGCGGATGCGAAGTGGAGTGCGACGTCAGATTGGGACTATGGCGCGTTTCTCGCGACGATTTTCACCTATATAGGAGATTATGCGAAACCACCGAGCATGTCATACGCGACGAATCCGGATAGTTTTCTGCTGCGAACACCGTATGGGCATCCGAACGCGTATCAGGCGCCGCCAACCGAGACGAAGTTCGTCACGAAAACGTTTGTCTGGGAGCATCGATCGTGGGTGCCTGCGCGTGGTGATCGAAACCAAGCAACGGACGACACGACATTCCACGTAACTGTAGTTTCGCCACAGGGGTGGGTGGGTAATCCGTTCAACGACTTGGCGAACCGGTTTACCGTTGCCGGCGGAGGACTGTTTGTCATCGACGGCGGCGGTGAGCAGACAACAGCGCGTGGTGATATCACTCACGTGATTGGAGAACATACACTGAAGACCGGTATCGAATACATCGGTCGAGATATTTGGTACCGATACGAGAGATCTTTGGGACTCTACGAAGCGGGCGTAACGGGAGGCAGGAACAGCGAGCATCGGTATTACGGGAAGCAGTACCCCGCTGCACAACCGAAAATCATCGGCACCTATTTACAGGACAAATACGAATCCGACGGAATGATCGCGAATTTTGGAGTTCGTCTGGAGCGCTTTGACGCGGGACACCCGTCGTGGTTCTACGACGATATGTTCAATCCTGTCGTCTTCGGTGAGGCGAACAGTCGAAGTCTCTCGCGTCAATTGGTGATTGAGGCGGGGTGGGATACAGTCGCTTGGGGAACAACGCTAATCAACTCAATCGGTACGCATATCTATACAATAAACAGCGAACAGTACCTCGATGGTAAAGCTCCGATGCCATGGGATGTTGTACGTGCATGGCCTACCGAAGATAACAAGGTGAATTGGACCGTATCTCCGAGATTCGGTGTGTCGCATCCGGTGAGTAACCGAGCGAAGTTTTTCTTCAACTACGGCATCTTCTATTCGATGCAGAAGCCATCGCATCTTTTCGGAATATCTGGTCTACCCGGAGGAGCCGTCGGACAGCTTAGTCACATGTACAACCCGAATCTCCGTCCGAGTCGCACGACGATGTACGAAGTCGGTGTTGAACAGGTACTCCCGTTTGAGACGGTGTTTAAAGTTGCGGGTTACGCGAAATACAATGAGGATCAAGTCACCAATATTACCGTGCATCTTGGGAGGTTGGGTGGTTCGTATACTACATTGCGTAACGCCAACTACGAAGATATCCGAGGGTACGAGCTGCAAGTGGCGCGAACGACGGGACGATTTATCAATGGTTCGATCACCTACGAATCGTCCAGTTCTCGAACGGGTGAGTCCGCAATCACCAGTATCAGCGACGACATTTCGCGATTCCTGACGCCGTACTTGCCATCTATTCGGACCGCTCGAGCCCGCGGTTACCTTCGTGCGTTTGTACGGGTCGGAACGCCTTTGGACTGGGGAAAAGTAAAAGGTGGCTGGTCGTTGGGAACAGACTATTCGTGGCACAAAGGGGGAGAGACTTTGTACAATCCGGAAAGTCTTCCCGTACGTGAGTTGTCGGAAGATAACTACCTACCTAACGTCGATATTGCCAACGTAAATATGAAGTTCTCTAAACAGTTGACGTTTTCGGGCGGACGGTCGATGTCGGTCTATCTCGACATTCTGAACGTTTTGAATACAAAGCACTTGACATCGGCAGGCGTGAAGAACTGGCAGGATTACCTTGCCTATGTCTTTACGCGTCGGAGTTTGGGCGAGGATGTCAAGGTTGGCGATGCATCGACGTATTACGTCCTGATGCAACCGTATAAAATCGACCCGAACGCTGCGCTGTGGTCGCGACCTCTTAGTCCGGAATCCGATTGGCTGCAGTTCATGAGTCCGCGATTCTATCGATTCGGAGTGCGATTCGAGATTTGAACGGATACTCCGTTGAAATACAAAAACGCGCGACCGATTATGTCGTCGGTCGCGCGTTTTTTTGGATGTTCCGTCTCAAAGCCAACCGGTCATCTGAGCGAGCAACCGGGTGTATTCGATGAAATTTGGCCACGAAATATCATGCGGCACGCCGTGATCACAACTCGGAATGAACCCGCCGTCTTTGAGTAGCGGTGGAACAACTCTTTCGAGTTCGGCGCGCATTACGTCACCGCCGGCAGCGATCGCGCGCTTATCGATTCCGCCTTTGTAGGCGATACGTGTGCCGAATCTCTGGCGGAACTCAATAATGTCGTTACCGGCCGCAACCTCGATCGGATCGCAAACGTTGATTCCGGTTTCTATCCAAATCGGTATCAACTCGCCGATGTATCCGTCCGAATCCATATCGACAATCGGGCATCCACTCGCTTTGATCGCGGGCACCCAGGTCTCATACGCGGGCTTCAGGAAGCGGCGCGCCATTGCTGGCGATATCATGCTAAAGCTTTTGTACGCCATGTCTTCGGATATACCAACGGAATCCAACTCGACGCGACTGATGATTCGTTCAAGCGTCTCCAATACGAACTCGGTCCAGAATCGCGCCATCTCGTCGACGAACTCGGGGTCGTCGATCATGAGCGTGCAAAGACCTTCGAATCCGCACCACTCACGTAGTTGCCAGAAGGGGCCATTGAAGTGGACGTGAAGAACGTTATCGCGATCCTTTGACTTCGCGCATCTTTCGTCGAAGTCGTCTGGGAATCGCCCCGGTGCGTCAACATCGTAACGCCACCGAATTTTCTCTTCGAAATCCTTCCGGTTCTGCACGGGAAAGCGGTGCCATTTCCGCGTGACGAAATCTCGCGCCGCGCGGATGTACGTGTAATCGTATTCGTCCGATATCTCGGTTATTGCGCCCATCCAGTCCTGAACGATGTAATGGCCGTTTTTGTGTTCGAGCACCTTTTCTTCGAACTGCGGTATCATACGAAAATCGACACCAATTCCGGGTGCAGGCTTCTCGCTACGTTCCGGTTCGATATCGAGAATGCGGTAGAGCTCCGTCATGTAATCGGTGTCTCGAGGGAGACCTTCGCGGTACCAGCGCGCGCGAGTCTTTTCGCGCGGACCACCGGGACTCAGCGGGTATTTGTCGGGCTTGCCGAAGAGAAGAGCCTCGCGATATCGCTCGCGTGGAGTCATGGAATCCTCCTGAACATGATACGTGATTCGGGTGAGTGTGGTACGACAATATCCCGACGCGGCGTCACCGGCCCAAGCCGATATGGTTGGATTCGTGCGATATCACAGTTCTTCGAGATGAGCGTAGATCGTCTGTTCACGACCTTCGGTGTTCGCGGCGACGGCGATGCTCCCATCGCGTCGCACGATTCGCGTTCCGCCAGTCTGGAAATGATGGTAGGAGAAGCCAACACGATTCGTCACGATCATCGGACGCTCTATCTCTCTCGCGACTGCTTGCCGGTAGTCCATTCGCAGAAAGCCCTGATTGCTCTGATGGAACACGAGGTCCGGTACATCCTTGCGGAAGACGTCCCACGACTCGGGCACGTCGCCGTCGGCACAGATTAGCGTGCCGATTCGAAGCCCGCCAACGTTTATCACACGTGGACCGTCACCATGACCGAGTATTCCGAGTTCCTGTCGGTATCCCATTTCGTATGGAACGTTATCGTCTCGATTACGCGCAGACCAGAGGAAGCTCTTTCGGTACACATCGACAACGCCGGTGGGACCGATATACACACACGAAATGAACGCCTGACCACGCCACACTTCATTCAGCCCGAGCGCGATGTACCCGTCGTACTGTTTCGCGAGAACCGCGAATCCGTGCACCTCGACGCTTTCCTGAGCGCGACCATAACGTAGCGGTTCGGGCGAATAGTCGGCGGTGAGTCCTTCGTGGAGAAAGACCATGTGTGCACCGTTGAGAAAGGCTCGACGACACGCGTACATCGCGTTACGTACATTTGTCGTCACCTCCATCGGTGCGGAGTCGAGTTGAATCGCGGCGATTTTCATGGGAATCGGTCTCCGGGGTATTGCTTCTGAGAGAATCTTGTGAGAATATCTTCGTGTACAATAGTTGACCCAACGAGGACCAGCGCGGGTTCGAACCGTTGATTTTGCGGCGTCCCTCGTATAAAGCGACTCGAAATATACGTATAAGTGCTATATAGAGCTGATTTTACGAAATATCGTGGCGATTAGGGGTTGCCACGCGGGTATCTTTGCCTATATTACGGGTATAAAGCGTCTTTATGGCTATTGCGGACATTGTTACGTTTTTCTATCGTTGAGTAGGTTGTCGCCGGTGTGAGTGGTCGGCGGCTGTATGGACCGCTTGAAGGAGGGTTTACTGGGAGCAGAGTTATAAGCCGCGGATTTTCATGATCCATCCGGATCGCCGGACTACGCAGACCGCATCGGGTTAGACCGACGCGATGAGGCAGGAGTCGTTATGAAACACTGTTTCAGCTACTCGAATTGCCATTGGCTTGTCGCCGGTATCTTGGGCGCGCTACTTGCGGTGACTTCAGCGTTCGCCGCAACAACCGGAACGATTTCCGGTACCGTAACAGACGCTGACGGAGGACCGCTGCCGGGCGTAGGCGTGACCGTAGAAGGCACGCGTCTCGGCGCGACGACCGACATTGACGGTCAGTATGTTATTCTCCTCGTTCCTCCGGGCAATCATTCCGTAACCGCTTATCTGATTGGGTATACGTCAACGACTGTAACTGACGTGCAGGTAAGCGCCGACCTCACCTCCCGTGTCAATTTCCGTCTCCAGCAAGAAGCCATTGAAGTCGACGCCATTGTCGTCACTGCGCAGCGTGACCCGATTCGTATTGACGTGACGAGCTCGCAGACGATCGTGGATGCGCAGCGCGTGGCGGAAATGCCCGTTAATCAGATGCTCAACGTGCTGAACTATCAGCCGGGCGTGAACGTCGTGCGCGGGAACGAGTTGGAGATTCGTGGCGGCGGGCCGTCCGAAATCCGCTTCCAGGTTGACGGTGTCGACCGGACGGACGGAACGACCGGAAAAGGTTATACGCAGCTCAATCAGGTGCTCGTGAGCGAGGTGACGCTGCTGACGGGTGGATTCAACGCGGAATACGGCAACGTTCGCTCGGGTATGGTGAACGTAATTGTTAAGGAAGGAAGCGAACGCGGTTCGTTGATTCCTTGGGTCGCCGCAGCGGCAACCTACGCGCCTCCGCAAAAGAAACACCATGGACCGGGTGCGTACGATCGCGACGAGTATGACTACTGGCGCCTCCTCGATACCGATTCGGCGATAACCGGCGGACCGATCTTCTGGCCGGATCTCTACGAGAAAACGCGGACTGACACGGCGTTTATGAGCTATGTAAATTCACGTCGTGCGCAGTACCGAGTGCATCAGGGCTGGAACGAGATTCTCAAGTCGGTGAACTCGTCCGGTTTGCGCTACGGCCCGCCATATATGCACAACGGCTGGACGCTCGATGATATCAAAGAAGCGTGGGCGTGGGAAACGAACATGGACGAGCAGGTCTGGCAGTATTCCCACGATCCAGATGTTGCTGCTGATATCGCTATGGGTTGGGCATTGCCGAAGAAACTCGGTGGCGTCGTCCTCGGCTATAGCTATAACAAAGAGATGACTGCGGTTCCCGCGCTTGTTCCGTATTACCGCGACCGCCAGTTCGAGGCGAAGTTCACGTTGAGCCCGATCGACAATCTCAAGATGAGCGTCGGTTATATGGTTGCTGACAGTCGCTCGACGGGTGGCGCCGCCGGCGTTCTTGTTCAGAGTTCTG
This sequence comes from uncultured bacterium, assembly GCA_964635955.1. GTDB lineage: Bacteria > Latescibacterota > MWCZ01 > MWCZ01 > MWCZ01 > CAZWQW01. Next base: position 82,370 of record CAZWQW010000002.1, read on the forward strand.
AAGGCAAGGACACGGCTGGTATACCGCGTGGTGACGATCCCGTCTCACTTCGGTCACCGACTGAATTGATTAGAACGATGAACGAAGACGACAGTGCTGAGAATAGTAAGGTAAACCTGTCGTATTCGGCTCCGCTAACGAGCGAATTCAGCCAGATCATGGGAACGCTGACGTATACGTTGAGCCCACGGACGTTCTTCACCGCGTCGTTTGGTCGTTCGGAAACGTCGTGGAGTCTCAAACGCGATCTACCACGTGCCGATATGGATCCCGAACATGGAGCGTTTGACGCCGATTCGAAGTGGAGCGCTACTTCGGACTGGGATTACGGCGCATTCCTTGGGACGATCTTCACGTATACCGGTGACTACGCGAAGCCGCCGAGCATGTCGTACGCGACGAATCCCGATAGCTTCCTACTTCGGTCACCGTATGCGCATCCAAATGCGTATCCCGCGCCACCGACGGAGACGAAATTCGTCACGGAAACGTTTACGTGGGAACATCGTTCATGGGTGCCTGCCCGTGGTGACCGTAACGACGCGACTGACGATACGACATTCAACGTAATGGTCGTTTCGCCGCAGGGATGGGTGGGTAACCCGTATGGTGATCTCGCGGCCCGATTCACACTCGGTGGTGGCGGAAAGCAGATCATTGAATCGAGTGGAACGCAGACAACCGCGCGTGGCGATATTACACACGTGATCGGTCAACACACCGTTAAGACCGGTATCGAATACATCGGCCGCGACTTGGCATATCTCCAGGAAGAGTCGAGTGGCTTGTTTGAGTCCGGTGTCGGCGGTGGTCGTAACTCGCAGATGCGTGACTTTGGTGGGAACTATCCCGCTTCGCAACCGAAGATTATCGGAACGTATCTACAAGACAAGTACGAATCGGACGGGATGATCGCGAACCTCGGTTTCCGTTTTGAACGGTTCGACGCGAGTCATCCGACGTGGTTCTATTCCGATATGTTCAATATCGTCGTCATGGGCGAAGCGAACAGCCAAGCCATATCTCGCCGTCTGTTTATAGAAGCGGGAATCGATTCGACTTCGTCGCTGCTCGGATCGATCGGCACGAACTTCTACATACTGAATGACATGCTCGACGGGAACGCACCGATGCCGTACGACGTAGTGCGCGCGTGGCCGTCCGACGATAATAAAGTACATTGGCGTGTTGCGCCGCGCTTTGGTATTTCTCATCCGGTGAGTAACCGCACGAAATTCTTCTTCAACTACGGCATTTTCTACTCGATGCAGAAGCCGATCCATCTGTACGGCTACAACATCCATGACGGACGGCCTGGCGGTGGTACCGGACGTATCGAGTATATCTACAATCCGAGCCTTCGTCCGAGCACCACGACGATGTACGAAGTCGGTGTTGAGCATGTGTTACCGCGGGACATTGTATTCAAGGTCTCCGGATATGCGAAGTACAACGAGGACCAAGTGACGATGGTCACGGTCAACTATTCGAACTTCTCGTACCGTGTCTATCGAAACGCGAATTACGAGGACGTTCGTGGGTACGAGCTCCAACTCGCGCGGAGTACGGGGCGTTTTGTGAACGGACAGATCACGTACGAGTTGTATAGCTCGCGGACAGGCGAAGTGTCAATTCCGAGAATCGGCGACAAGATGTCGTATTTCTTGACGCCGTATCTGCCGACCGTTCGACGAGTTCCGGCGCGTGGATTCTTCCGTGCGTTCGTCCGTCTCGGTACACCGATGGACTGGGGCGCGATGTCCGGTGGATGGTCGCTTGGCACCGAGTACGCGTGGCAGAAAGGTGCCGAGTATATTTACAACCCGAACCTACTGCCCGCGCGTGAACTGACGGAAGACAATTATCTGCCTGGTGTGGCGTACCATAACGTGAACATGAAGTTTTCGAAGCAATTCGCCACGCGGGGTGGTAGGTACGTGACGGCGTACTTCGATATACTTAATGTCTTCAACCGGAAGAACCTCAATTCGACCGGCGTGAAGAACTGGCAGGATTACCTCAACTACATCTACACCCGTAGGACGTTGGGTGAAGATATCAAGGTCGGAGATAAGTCGACATTCTATGTTCTCACCGAGCCGTATAAGATCGATCCGGACGCAGAGTTGTGGTCGCGTCCGATCAGCCCGGAGACCGATTGGATTCAGTTCCCGAATCCGCGTTTCTACCGGTTTGGTTTGCGGTTCGAAATCTGAGGGTGCGCACCGTGCGCACCCTTATCACGTCGTTAACGTTCAAGGAGGAACGACATGACGACACGATTGCGTTTGGCGTCAGCAGTAGTGCTGGTTGCCGGTGTGTTGTTGGCGTTCGCGCCGGTCATCGAAGCGAACACCGCGCAACCACCATTCCACATGGGTCGTATTTGGGCGAACCCAGAGTTTGATGGATGCGGTGGTTGGAGCGCGTCGGCCGTTCAGAATCCGGGTGGTATTATCCAGCCGACTGTATGGCCGTCGGATAACGCGATTAAGCGTGGTTGGGTAGGCCATGCCCGTAAGTTCGGTAACTACCTCATCACGACGAACTGGACAGACCCGGACGGAACGGTTAACCCCGTTGCGACCTCGTATCTGTATCGTTCGTACAACTACGATGCCTACGCGGTGCAGAACTGGATTGCCGGTTCGGGCGGCGCTGACGGCGTCAACCTCAACTACCTCTATCCGGTCGGCATCACGTTGAAGATGCGGAACGAGCGTCCGAATATCTATGTGAACGGAAACGTCATCGACTTCTCGAATGGTCCGTGGGACCCGGAAGCCGAGTACGAAATCCGTTCCGATAGCGGAACGTTCCCGTATCCGCCGCCGGTGATCGTCCCCGACCAGGTGGTCGAGTACACGATCGATTCGAAGTGGCGTTACCTCCAGGGTATCGAACTCGTTCGCACGAACATCGCGTATCCGTATGGCAGCGCGCACCAGGACTATTACATCCAGGACTTCACGCTGACCAACAACGGTATTTCGGGTGCGAACGACCCGACCGATCC
>CAZWQW010000002.1:85485-117544 GCA_964635955.1 uncultured bacterium
TATTCGCCGACGACCGCCGCTGAGATGTTGGAGTTCATCGCGTCTGGTGACTTCCAGATGGCCGACGACACCGACATCCGTGACGATTCGTTCTCCGGCCAGTGGGTCAACCCGACGACCGGTGACGGCGCGACGGGTCCGACGATGCTTGCTGGTCATGGACCGCTCAATGGCGATCTCGTCTATGACAACTTCGACAAGCACGGTTGGAACCTCGCGTTTGGCGAGTCAGTCCGCATCGTGCAGGTAGTCGCTGGTGGTAGCATTGATCGTAACGCGGCGCAGGAAATTGGCGCACACTGGACCGAGAAAGCCAACGCCGAAGCAGATCCGGCGACATGGTATCGCGAAGGTGACGTCGAGCTTCTCGCTTCCGCCGAAGACACGGTCCGCAAGGCCGCGAACATGGCGTGGTGGAACTTCTACGGCGAATTCCCGCCGGCCGCCGACGCTGCGGCTCTTGCGTCGTGGGGTGTTTCGGACTATGCAACGGCAAAGCCGGCTGGTAAGGGCGAATGGGACGTTCCCGAAGCGCCGCGCGCACCAGCGAACGTTTCGTATCGTTCCCGCGCCGAAACCGATGGTGGTGGTATCGAGATTCGTTGGTCGAAGGAGTCGTTGGAGCCCGATTTCGATACGGGTAACTGGGACTTCTCGCACTACAAGATCATCCGTCAGGCTGGTTCGCGTCTCGCCCCGTGGGTCGTCCTTGCTGACAACCTCACAACGGGTATGCTCGCGACCGCCGCAGCCGATGCAAACGTTCCGTTTGAAGGTTTCATCTGGCTTGACAAAGACGTAACGGCTGGAACCGACTACTGGTATGCGGTTGTCGCAGTTGACGACGGCAGCCAGAACTGGGCGGAGCCGGGTGTTGCGCTCGAGAGCACGGTTTGGTGGACATGGTCCGGTTATACGGAAGTTGGCGTAACGGCGACGCAGGTCGGAACCGCCGTCAGCAACCAGCCGGCGAAGTTCGCCCTGAATCAGAATGCCCCGAACCCGTTCAACCCCGAGACCTCGATCAGCTTCAGCTTGCCCGAAGCCGGTCAAGCCAGCCTCGTGATCTACGGACCGACGGGTCAGGTCGTTCGTACGCTCATCAATTCGACTGTCGAAGCCGGTCAGCACAGCGTGACCTGGGACGGTCTTGACAACTTTGGTCGTCCGGTAGCCAGCGGTGTCTACATCTACCGCCTCGTTTCCGGTGATCAGATTGCACACAAGCGGATGGTTCTCGTTCGCTAAGCGTATGATTTCGTACGGCCGGGTGCGAGTATTTCGCTCGCACCCGGTTGCCTCACCGTCGAGATTGCGTACTTTAACAACACCGAGTCGGAACCTACTACGAGAGATGAAATCGTGTGGTGGAGTTCCGTGTACACATTACAATCGTTTTTGATCAAAAGTTTACCGGCTTCGGCGAAAGAGAATGGCGTCTGCTTCCTGCGTGCTGGCAGATGACGCCGGAGAAGCAAAGAGAGGGACGTCTCATGGCGAAATTGTTCCGGACTTCCACGCAGGTACCCGCTCTCCTGACGCTTGCGTTGGCTGCGGTTCTGTTTCTTCCCGCAATGAGTACGGCGCAATCGGCGGCGGATGCGTTGGCGGCGGAGATTGCGAAGGCCGACAGCATCGTTGTCGTGCCGAATCCGTACAATATTTCGGGACGCTTATTCGGTGCACAAGCGAACCCGTCTGGGTACGAGCGTATTCGTTTTCAGGGGATCCCGGGTGATGAGGCGACCATTAAGGTCTACACGGCCGCCGGTAATCATGTTATTACGCTGAACTATACGAAGACGCGTGTTGATTACGCGATTATTGGATTTGCAGCGGATGGCGCATTCAACTGGTCCGGTCGCAACGCGAACAACCAGTACGTGTCGAGTGGCCTGTATGTATACGTTGTGGAAATGCCACCGCGTCAACAGAACACGACCGCGGGAGTGGTCGATGTTCCTGCACTAACGAAGGTTGGCAAATTCATCGTTATTCGCTGACGGATAATTCCGCCGGCGACCCTACTATTATAGGTGTTGTGGCGATACAGGGAGACATACTATGGACTTGATGCGAATGGTTCGCGTAGCGACGGCGGTATCCGTAATCGGATTAGTCAGCGTCGTATCTGCGCAGAGCGATCTGGACACGGTGATGCCGGATGGCATTTACGACCCTGCCGCGCCGACGTGGAAGGGTCAAGCCGGAATGACATTCCTGCAGATTCCGGCGAGTGCGCGCGCCGCGGCTTTGGGTAACGCGTTTTCCGGAGTGGAAGGTGACCCGTCGGTAGCGTTTTACAATCCCGCGGGAATCGCCACGGGAGGTCCGGCAGCTCTTTACGTGAATTACACGAGTTGGTTTGCCGATATGACGCTCACCGACATTGCGGTTACTACGAATGCCGGGATATTCGCGTTCGGTTTGACGTACCACGGAATCGATTACGGCACGATAAAAGCGACGAGAATATCAGACGCAGTTGCCGGTTCGAACTTCGAGTACATCGGCGACATGAACCCGACAGCGTGGGCGATCGGTGGTATTTTTGCGACACAGTTTACTGACCGTTTCAAGGCCGGAGTCCAGGTCAAGTACGCCTATCAGGACTTTGGAGAGAACAACTTCTGGACGTTTATTGGAACGCCTCGTTATCGGACCGATCCGAACGACAGCACTCAGTTGGCGATACATGAAAATCGTAAGGGTGTGGTGGCGTTCGACCTTGGAACGCAGTATAACACAGGAATGCGCGGCGTACGGATCAACATGTCGTTGCAGCATTTTGGCGAAAGCAAGCGCTATGTCGAGCACAACTTCGAATTGCCGCTGACGTACCGCGTCGGCCTTATGTTCGATGTGATTGAAGTCGCAACGGGTCTTCCGAATCCGGACCATAGTCTCACCGCGTACATTGACGGTGTAGATCGTCGTGACGTCCGCGTCGATGCTGCTTTCGGCCTCGAGTATACGTTACGTCTGTCGTCGCTCGGAGAGAATACTGCGGTGTCATTACGCGTCGGACGCCAAGCTGCGCGGTATCAGGAAGGTTGGCTGACGTTCGGAGCGGGTGCGGCGATCAACGTGCCGGGGCTTGGACAGACGGTTCAGGTCGACTGGGCATATGCTGACTACGGCGAGCACTTCTCAAGTCAGTTCTTCGGATTTACGTTCGCGCTGTAAGAATACAACGCGCAGAGATCATGAGAAGAAGGCTCTCGACCGCGAGGTCAAGAGCCTTTCTGTTGTACTGCGATATCGATTAGGTCGGCTACTTCCGTTTTGGCATGAAGATATGCGCCGCATTGCCGTAATACGCTTCTGCAGCCTCCATGAACGTCTCGGACAGCGTGGGGTGAGGATGGATGCTCAGCGCGATGTCTGATGCGACAGCGGCCATTTCGACGGCGAGCACTCCCTCGGAGATCATGTCACCGGCGTTTACGCCCGCTATGCCTACGCCGAGCACACGGTCGGTCTCAGCGTCAACGATGAGCTTCGTGAGTCCGTCGGTGCGACCGATGGCGACAGCGCGTCCCGATGCGCTCCATGGGAAACGCGCGACTTTGACGTCGACGCCACGTTCTTTCGCTTGTGTTTCGGTCAGACCGCACCACGCAATTTCCGGGTCGGTAAACACAACCGCGGGTATTGCGTGCGGGTCCCATGCGACGTTGTGACCCGCGATGGTCTCAGCCGCAACGATCCCCTCGTGCGAGGCTTTGTGGGCGAGCATCGGTTCGCCTGCTATGTCACCGATCGCGAAAATGGATGGTTCGGTTGTGCGACGTTGTGCGTCGACGACGACGAACCCACGATCGGTGAGTTTGACGCCGGTATTCTCGAGACCGAGATTCTTCGTGTTCGGCTTTCGACCGACAGAAACGAGGACGCGATCGAAGGTATCCTGAGAAGTCGAGCCGTCTTTGTGAGAGAATGTCACCGCGACGCCGTTATCGGCCTTCTCGATCTTGGAGACGGTGGTTTCGAGGTGAATCGCCTCGAAAGCTTCCTTCAACCGCTTTTCGAGAGGTCGTACGAGGTCGCGATCGGCACCGGCGAGAAGATGCGGGAGCATCTCGACGACGGTAATCTGCGTGCCGAGAGAGGCGTAGACAGTCGCCATCTCGAGGCCGATGTATCCGCCGCCGATAACGAGCATACGCGAAGGAATGTCAGCGAGCTCGAGGGCGCCTGTGGAATCCATCACGCGGTCACTATCGATATTGAACGCCGGGATAACGGCTGGTGAGGAACCAGTAGCGAGGATGGCATCCTCGAAGCTGAGATCCTGTTCGCCGCCGTCGGTAAGCTGGATCGAAAGGCTGTTGGCGCTCTTGAACGTCGCCCAACCGCGAATGTAGTTGATATTTCGTCGCTTGACGAGCTCACCGAGCCCCGCCGTGTTTTTCTCTACGACAGAGTTTTTCCACGCACGGACCTTGTCGATGTCGATCGAGGGATCGGAATACGCGACGCCCCACTCGGCCGCGTCTTTCGTTTCGTTGATGAGCGCCGCGATGTGGAGGAGCGCCTTCGAAGGGATACACCCGCGATAGAGGCATACTCCACCCGGATTCGCTTCCGGATCAATGAGCGTGGTTTCGAGTCCGAGATCGGCGGCACGAAACGCGGCGACATACCCGCCGGGTCCACCGCCTATCACTACTACCTTTGTCTTTTCCATATTGCGATGTGCTCCCGTTGTCAGATCATAAGGAATGGCTCTTCAAAGGCCTTCGCTATCCACCGTAGGAATCTGGCCGCATCTGCGCCATCGATTACGCGATGATCGTAAGAGACGGAGAGCGGTAAAATGAGGCGTGGCTCGAAGGACTTTTCGTCAGTATTCCACGTCGGCTGGAAGCTGCCGCGCGAAATGCCGAGAATAGCGACCTGCGGCCAATTCACGATTGGCGTGAACTGCGTCGTTCCGAGTCCGCCGAGGTTTGTAATGGTAAAGGTGCCGCCCTGCATGTCGTCGAGACTGAGCTTGTTGTCACGCGCTTTCTCGGCGAACTCGGTCAGCTCGACGGAAAGTTCAACAAGCGATTTCCGGTCGACGTCGCGAATCACGGGAACGACGAGGCCGCGATCGGTATCGACAGCGACGCCGATGTGAATGTATTTCTTGGAGATGATTTCGCTGTTCTGCATATCAATGCTCGTGTTGAACTGCGGGAACTTGCGCAGCGCCGCCGCGACGATTTTCAAGGCGATCGCGGTGACGGTGAGTTTTCCGCCTTCAGCTTCGACAATCGCGCCGTTTTTCTTCCGCCACTGCTCAAGCTCGGTGATATCGGCGCGATCTTCTTGCGTCACATGCGGGATCGTATTCCACGCGTTCGCCATGTTATCGGCGACAGCAATGCGAAGACGGCTCATCTTTTCGCGTTCGATTTCGCCCCACTTGGAAAAATCGGGTAAGTTACGTGAAGCGACGCCCGATGGAGCCTTCGACTCAGAAGGCGACGCGGTGCGCTTTTCAGCCGAACTTCGCGCGTATTCCTTTACGTCGTCGACGGTAATCCGGCCGCTCGGTCCGGACCCGGATACGGCTGTTATATCGACCCCGATTTCCCTTGCGAAACGGCGTACCGATGGTGCGGCCGGGACGGGTTGCGATGATGATGCGGCGGTATCGTCCGTCTTCGCTGGTTCGGGTTTTGGCTGTTCGACTTCCGCCTCAGATTCGGATTTAACGGAAGGTTCAGGCTTTTCGGGTTTATCCTCCGGCTCGGTCTCTCCCGCGTCGGTTACCGTATCCTCCGAAGGATCCGGCTTTTCTTCCGGTGCGGGTTCGTTGTCGGAAACCCCATCGCCGGCCTCTATGGTAATCAGAGCCGATCCGACTTTCACCTCATCACCCGCGCTTACGTTTACGGAAACAACTTTTCCGGAGGCTGTCGACGGTACTTCGACGACTGCTTTGTCCGTTTCGATCTCGACAATCGATTGCTCGGCTTCGATCTGATCGCCTTCAGATACAAGAACGTTTACGACCGTGCCGGACTCGATGTTCTCACCGAGGTCGGGAAGTGTGATTTCTGTAGCCATCGTTACACCTGCAGAATGAAGTTTGTCTTCGCGACTATCGATTCTTCGGTTACGCAATCATCGGGTTTGATTTGTCCGGATTGATACCAAGGTCTTTTATCGCCTGTTGCAGTGTGCTGCTTTCGACGAGATTCTGCTGCTTGAGCTTCGTCAGTGCCATCAGCGCGATGAAGCGGGCATCGACTTCGAAGAACTCACGTAACGGACCGCGCGCGTCACTCCGGCCGTACCCATCGGTCCCGAGCGAAACCGGTGTGCGCGGGAACCAGCGACAGATCGAGTTCGGTAGTGCTTTCACGTAGTCAGTTGCGACGATGAAAACGCCTTCCTCGTCCTTCAGGTATTCGGTAACATATGCCTTCCGCGCCGGTTGATCGGGATGGAGCATGTTCCAGCGCTCGATTTCAAGGCCGTCCTTGTACAGCTCTTTGAAGCTCGTGACGCTGTAAACGTCGGCGGCGACGCCGTACTTCTCTTCGAGGATATCCTGCGCTTTCAGGCACTCGTTGAGAATCGCGCCGCTTCCGAAGAGGTTTGCTTTAGGTTTGCCTTTGTGGTCTTTGAACGAACTCGGCTTGAATTTGTACATGCCCTTGATGATCCCGTTACGGACGTCGTCTCGGTCCGGCATCGGTGGCTGCTCGTAATTCTCGTTCATGACGGTGAGGTAGTAGAATACCGGGTCGTTGTCGCGATACATCCGGCGGATGCCGTCCTGTATAATTACAGCTATCTCATACGCATAGGCCGGATCATACGCAATGACATTCGGGACAGGATACGCGAGTAAGTGGCTGTTGCCGTCTTGATGCTGGAGCCCCTCGCCTGCGAGAGTTGTACGACCTGCGGTGCCACCGACGAGGAACCCACGCGCTCGTATGTCGCCTGCCGCCCAGACAAGATCTCCAACTCTTTGGAACCCGAACATTGAGTAGTAGATAAAGAACGGGATCATATTGACGCCGTAGTTCGCGTACGCGGTTCCGGCAGCGATAAACGACGAGATCGAGCCAGCTTCAGTGATACCTTCTTCGAGAATCTGACCGTCTTTCGCTTCTTTGTAGAAGAGAAGTGTATCGGAATCGACGGGCTGGTAGAGCTGCCCAACGTGAGAATAGATCCCGATCTGACGGAACAGCGCTTCCATGCCGAACGTTCGCGCTTCATCCGGAACAATCGGAACGATCAGCTTCCCAAGCTCTTTATCACGAATCATCTTGGACAGCATACGTACGAATGCCATCGTGGTGGATACCGGTCGTCCGTCAGTTCCTTTGGTAAATTCGTCGAACAGGTCTTCCTTCGGTGGCTCGAGCGCCTTGACGTTCACGCGACGTTCTGGGAGGCATCCTCCGAGTGATTTCCGGCGCTCACGCAGGTACTGAATCGCGGGGTCGTCATCAGGCGGACGATAAAACGGCGCTTCGTGGATTTCCTCATCAGAGACAGGGATGCCGAATCGTGTCCGGAAACTCCGTAATTCGTCATCGTTCAGTTTCTTCTGCTGATGGGTGATATTGCGCCCTTCGCCAGCTTCACCAAGCCCGTATCCCTTGATCGTGCGTGCGAGTATGACTGTGGGCTGACCGGTATGTGTCGTGGCTGCTTTGTACGCCGCATACACCTTGAGTGGATCGTGTCCGCCGAGCCTGAGTTTCGCAAGTTGCTCATCGGTATAGTGCTCGACGAGTTTCGCGAGCTTTGGATACTTCCCGAAGAAGTTTTTGCGGATATACGCACCACCGCGTACGGCGAAATTCTGATACTCACCGTCGACGGTTTCCGTCATCAGTCGAATGAGCGATCCATCGGTATCCTTTTCGAAGAGCGGATCCCAATCGCTCCCCCAGATCACCTTTATGACGTTCCATCCCGCGCCGCGGAAAATGCGCTCGAGTTCCTGAATGATGCTCCCATTACCGCGGACCGGTCCATCGAGACGCTGAAGGTTGCAGTTGACGACCCAGATGAGGTTGTCAAGTTGCTCGCGAGATGCGAGAGTAATCGCACCGAGTGTTTCCGGTTCGTCAGTTTCGCCGTCGCCGAGGAATGCCCATACCTTCTGATCCGATTCCGGCTTGAGTCCGCGATCCTGCAGATAGCGCATGAAGCGCGCCTGATAGATCGACATGATCGGACCGAGACCCATGGATACCGTCGGGAACTGCCAGAAATCGGGCATCAACCACGGGTGCGGATAGGATGAAAGACCGCCACCTTCCGCGAGTTCGCGTCGGAAATTATGGAGCTTTTCGGCGCTCAAACGCCCTTCAACAAACGCCCGCGCGTACATACCCGGAGCAGCGTGCCCTTGGAAGTAAACAAGATCGCCACCCGAGGGATGGTCATTGCCACGTAGGAAGTGGTTCCACGCGACATCGTAGAGGGTCGCGGACGAAGCGAACGTTGAGATATGGCCGCCAATTCCCTCAGACTGTCGATTCGCGCGAACAACCATCGCCATCGCGTTCCAGCGTACGATACTCTTGATTCGGCGCTCGATCTCTCGGCTACCCGGGTACGGTTCTTCCGATTCAGCGGGAATCGAGTTGATATACGGTGTGTTCGCGGAGAAAGGCAGTTCGATCCCATTCTGACGCGCGCGAACATGGAGCTCATGGAGGAGCTTTTTCACACGATCGGCGCCACCGTCCTCAATCACGTAGTCAAGCGAGTCCAGCCATTCCTGCGTTTCTACTGCTTCAAGGTCTGTGTTTCGCTTCTTCTCGTCGGCCATATCGTCGTTTCCTTCTGTCATTGCATCGACTACGTGTGGGACTCGGGTAGCGTATAAATGAATCTGAATACTGAATATACGCACTGACATGCGCATAGGCCACGTTTCGTGGCGACCCACTTCGAACGCGAGACCGATAGTCGATACACGCGTCACTCAATACTACAAATAGAGTATCAGCGCATGAGAGTTCCGAAAACCTGACACGAAATCACGAAACTTGCTTTGGCGAATCGTAACGACCGAACTCTTTACGGAGATCCATCATCATCTCGTAGCGCTCAAGAGGGAGTCCGCGAAACGCGCAGTTCGACGTGCTGAAGATGTATCCGCCGCCGGGCATACCGTCCCGAAGACTCCGTAGAACGTCGTTTCGAACCTCGTCGTCGGTTCCGGTCTGCATCAAACCGCAATTTACGTTTCCGCAGAGCGCGACTCGGTCGCCGACGAGCCGCTTCACTTCGGCGAGATCGACATTTGCCTGAGGATCGATGCTGTGAATCGCCGTTGGTTCCGCTTCGACGAGTTGATCGAGGATCGGCATGATGTTTCCGTCGGTGTGTTTGATCGTAAAGAGACCGTTTGCACGATGAGACGCGATGATTTCTGTGAGGTATGGTGTTACGAATTCACGAAACATCGGTGGGCTCAAGAACGGTCCGACGTTGAAGCAGTAGTCGGAGCACATCGTAACCCCGTCAGCTCCGGAGTCGGCGAGACGAGCGCCTCGCTCTTTCGCCGCTTGCGCGTGTTTACGATAGCGCTCATGTACTTCATTCGGTTTTTCTCGAAGCTCGATCGCGACATCAACCATACTCTGGCCGTTCGGGATGGCCATCGTACCGTCTGCCTCGCCAAAGATGAGGTAGTCACGATCGAGACCCCATTCCTTCAGAATGCGGACGACCTCCGGATAATCGGATCGGATGATCGAGTAATCGTACGCTTCGGCGATCTTGACCTGTAGCTCGGCATGCTCGCGAAGAGCACGGTCTTTTTCGGCCTGCGTCGGGAGACCGTAGATATTCTCCGTCCAATCGAGTCCGAATTTCTCGGGTCCGAGGAAATACACGAGTTCGAACGTTGGCACGATATCGTCGGGTTGGCGCCGTTCAAGAGCCGCAATACCTCGTTCGCGAGGGGTCATTCCGTAGTCTCCACAATTCGATTGGATGTCGAGCGATCACGTCATATCGTCGCATAGTAATGTACCGAGGGGCACGTTCCGGGACACAGGATGCCGACGATCGATTGGTCGATGACTTCCCGCGACAGTATTCCCCCACAAGCTTGACGGTGTTTGATTCTGTACCCGCGAACCCAAGCACTGTTACAACTCTCATCGAGGATTGGTTCTCTTACGAATAGGAGCTGCAGATGGCGTTAAACACTGCGTACTCAGCGTCGATTGTGTTTGATGATCCGCCGCATTCAGACGGCATTCGAGTGATTCAAGGAGTTCCTGATCGAGCAACGGGAACGAATATGACTGTTGTTCCAACGGATATCGGCAGCCGTCGATGTGTTCGACCGGTGGCAAACAGAAGGCCACGCCGCCAGATGGGGTGGTGGAGGAATACAACTGAAGACGCCGAAGGTGTCGATCATCCGATCGCGTTAAAGCTCGCCGAGCCGCCTACAGGAACTGTTGACGTTTATGTGACAATCGAGTTCTTCGACGCGGCTGTCGGTTGGATAGGTGTTCACTACGAACGGGACGGCGAAGGATTCGTGCACCATGTGTGTACTCACGAACGCGAACGTACATGGGAGCATACGTGGATAAATACAGCCGATTCACAGACATGGCAAAAGGCGATCGTTCCGCTTACTGCCGCACGGTTTGAAGGGAAAGGGCCGCTTGGTTGCGATATCGAGATTGTCGGGTCTGAACCGGTCTTTCTGCGTAGCGTCTCCGTAAGCACAACACGTCCGGCAGATTTCGATTCGTTCAACCTCGATGCGCACGCTCGTCGGTTACGCGATGAACTCGGTCCGAGGTATGCGAAGGCGAGCGTCCCAGTCAGCGTCGGAAACATTGCCTCGATATTTGAGGACTCGGACATTAGCAGCGCCTACGAAAACGCTCCGTGGCTTCCGATATACAGAGCGTGTGGCGTGACGTCCATTCAGTCGTACGTGCGCTGGTCATCGATCGAGCGTAAGGAGAATGAGTGGACGTGGGGTATCTACGATTGGACCGTGGAGCAAGCGAAGCGCTTCGACATGAAGTGGGTCGCGTTTATCATGATCGGGCCTCACTACGCCATGCCCGATTGGTGGCTTGTCGCTGGTAACGATTACCGGAATAAATGTCTCGAACACAGCGAGGAAAGTTGGGTACAGTCGATCTGGAGCCCAGTGATGCTTGCTGCAGTCGATCGATTCATGAAAAAGTTCTCTGAGCACTACGATCACGACATTATCGAATCGATCATGCTGGGAATCGCGGGCGATTTTGGCGAGTCGACGACAAACGGCGTATTCATTCGGAAGCTGTATCATACCCACGTCGGACACTGGTGCGGTGAGGACGTCGCAGTAGAAGATTTACGTCGTACCATGTCAGAGAAATACGGCGACATCGACGCCTTGAATACAGCGTGGGGGGCATCGTATACATCGTTCACCGAGATCCGGCCGGTCATGCATGAAGATGCTTTGTCGGATCGCGCGTGGCTCGATCAGATGGATTGGTACGTTGATCGGATGACGTGGTGGATGGCGCGGTGGGGCGAGATAACCCGTGCGGCACTGCCGAACACCGTGATCTATAATGCGGCCGGTGGCGCAGGCGACCCGCCGAGAGCCGCATCGTGGTCGGATCAATCAAAGGTCCTCGTTCCCACAAACGTGGGACATCGTGCGACGAACGAAGGCTCGGATTACGCGTTCAATTTCGCGTACACGTCGTGGATCGGAACCGCATGTCGCTTCTACGGGCTACCGTTTGGAAACGAGCCGTGGGGCGGCGATATGTCGGGAAACGGCGACCTCGGACGTATGTTCAACGCCGTGAATCAGAATGCGACGAACCTCTGGTTTTACAGTGGCCACGTTCGTCCGCCGTCAGGGCGATTGGCTTTACAGCGAGGTCTACCGTTCGTCGATGGGACATATCGACGTGCGAATCGTGTTGCAGTCTACTATCCATGGACGCACTTCCTTCTGCGCGACGAGCACGGATTCAGCGAGATCGGTCGACGCGATATATTCTGGCCCCAGATCGAAGAACTCCGGGACATAATTGATTTCGATCTTGTCGACAAAACACTCGTGGCAGACGGTATTCTGGACGAGTACGATTTTGTGATCGTTCTCCAAGGGACGACGTACGAGCAAGACGAACTCGAACGTCTCGCTGCATGGGTAAAGTCCGGCGGTGTGTTGATTACGCACAACCTCGGATTACCTGCAACCGTTGAAGGCGACACGTCGATCGGCGAGACGCTCTTCGCAGGCGGGAAGGGCGTTGATTTCGTAGGCGGTCGCGTAAATCAAGTCGGAGCGGGATACACGGTGCTCTTCCCACATCGAGCGGATCGCCGTGGATGGCGTCGAGACGAGCGGTGGGCGGACGATCATCCTGATCATCCGGCGACACATCCTGCGTTCTGGGGTACGATTACCGCGACCTTTGCAAACGCATCGAAAATCGGCGCAAAGTCTGGTGATTATCCCGTTGTCGACGGAGCGAAGAACGAAGTGTATGCTTCGATCTTTGACCGTGACATCAAGGGGAACGTTCAGCGTGGTCTCCTATGCTTTAGTCAAGCGCAGGAAGACGTTGTCATCTATCCGATTCTACCGGATGTTGGTCGGAAAACCACAGTCGTTCCCGCTGGACAGATGATCTTCGTGCCGTTTGATTCGATGCAGTAACGGGCGAATATCGATAGACCAAGCGTGCGTTGCCCGGTGTCGTGTCTGTGTGGGACGACACCGGGTTTCTGTTTACAGAGAAGCGGATTTGAATTATGGACATCGTCGATCTCATCCGTCGACGCGCTGATCGACTCGGGTTTACCGTGTTCGGAGTAGCGCGCGCCGGTCCAGCCCGGACGTGGGACAAATACTCCCGCTGGATCGAAGTGGGAATGCACGGCGACATGGGGTACCTTGAACGCCGTGCAGATGAGAGGCGAGATACGCGAAATGTGTGGACCGAAGCAAGGTCGGTCGTTACGCTCGGTGTTCCGTACCGCGTTGCAGCTCCGAAACCCGTTGAACCGATGCCGAATCGCGGAATCGTTTCGTCGTATGCGTGGGGTAAAGACTACCATGAGTGGTGTTGGCAGCGCCTCGAGCAACTTGGCGCAGTACTCCGGAATCAGCTGGGGCAGTCGGTCGAAACGCGCGGATACGTGGATACAGGGTCAATACTCGAGCGCGACGTTGCTGAACAAGCCAGTGTTGGGTGGCACGGCAAGAATACAATGTTGATACGGCCTGACATCGGGTCATGGTTTTTTCTCGCCGAGCTCCTTGTCAATATTGATCTTCCGCCAAACGACTCCTCCGTACCCGATCGATGCGGATCATGCACTCGATGCCTTCGCGCGTGTCCGACGGGTGCGTTCGTCGGACCACACATTCTCGATGCGCGGCGATGTATCAGCTATCTGACGATCGAGCATCACGGAAGCATCCCACGAGAGTTGAGAGCACAGATCGGTGCGCACATCTTCGGCTGCGATGTTTGCCAGAATGTATGCCCGTGGAATGAAAAGGCTGAGCGAAGCGGAGCCGGACTGTCACAAATGCCGGAGTTTGCTCCGCGTGATGATCTCGTTGCACCGGAGATGATACCACTACTCGACGTGAGTAAGCGGCAGTTTGAGGAACGTTTCTCTGGAAGCCCGATTCTTCGCGCACGGCGGAATGGCTTTCTAAGAAACGTATGCGTTGCATTGGGAAATGTGGGAACGAACGAAGCGATTGAGCCGCTCGAACGAGCTCTTCGTGATACGTCGCCTCTTGTACGTGAACATGCGGGTTGGGCGCTCATGCGTATCGCTGGACAACACGCGGTCGATCCGTTACGCGAGGCCGTCGAACGCGAAATCGATGACGTGACGCGCCGTGATCTCCGGTTGAGCGTTGCGGAAGCTGCGATATCTGATCGAATGTGACTCATTCGCGCACGTCATTCCGCTGTGTG
This sequence comes from uncultured bacterium, assembly GCA_964635955.1. Lineage (GTDB taxonomy): Bacteria > Latescibacterota > MWCZ01 > MWCZ01 > MWCZ01 > CAZWQW01. The sequence continues at coordinate 99,444 of CAZWQW010000002.1, forward strand.
CCAAGCGTCTGATTTATTCGTATCTTCTCTTATTACGGTGCGCTTGTCGAAAACTTCGACAGAGACGTAATCGATAACACGGAATCCGCAAACTACGCTTTTGATACCGAAAGTAGTCACATGCCTCGCCCAGTTGTCGCAATTGTTGGTCGTCCGAACGTCGGGAAATCGTCGCTTTTCAACCGTATCGTTGGAAAGCGTCACGCAGTTGTCGATCCGACTCCGGGGGTAACCCGCGATAGGATCATGTTACCGGTTCAGTGGAATCGTCGGGAGTTTCTGCTTGTCGATACCGGCGGCCTCGTACCCGGTAGCACCGACACGATGGAGCTGCGGATAGCCGACCAGGTGAAACTGGCACTGTCCGAAGCGGACGTTGTCGTTTTACTTTGCGACGTACAGACCGGCGTAACCGACCTCGACCAGGAAGTTGCACGCGAGTTGCGGAAAGGCGTTTTACCCTCGTTAGTCGTTGTTAATAAGGTTGATACGGAACAATGGGAAACCGATTGGCATGAATTTCATCTGCTCGGTCTCGGTGAACCAATACCGGTGTCGGCGATGACCGGTCGGAGTGTTGGCGACATGCTCGATCGGATAGTTGACGTACTTCCACATGAAGAACCCGAGGATTCGGAGATCGACTCGGTAAAGGTCGCGATCCTCGGTCGCCCGAATGTGGGGAAATCGTCGCTGGTAAATTCGCTTGTTGGCGCCGAAAAAGTGGTTGTCGACAACGTACCGGGTACGACACGGGATTCGACGGATACCTCGCTTGAGTTTCGTGGGAACCAGTATACACTGATCGACACGGCCGGATTGCGTCGAGCAAAAGCCCTTCGGAAGACGCAAGACTCGATTGAGTACTATAGCACACTGCGGACGATCAACGCGATAGAGCGGTGTGATGTCGCGGTGGTGATTATTGATGCAACGGAGCACCTTGTCAAACAGGATCTCGAGGTTATCGACCAGGTTCATGAGCAAGGGAAGGCGTTGGTTATCGTTGCGAATAAGTGGGATATCGTCCCTGCGAAGGATACCGACACGGCAGGAGCGTTTATCCAGGAACTCTGGCGTCGATATCCCGATGGGTCGTATTTCCCAGTGGTATTGATCAGCGCGCTGACGGGACAGCGTACGTGGCGGGTGCTGGAAGAGGTTCAGCGTGCATACGAGAGCTGGACGAGGAAGCTTCCAACTCACGAGCTCAATACGTGGCTGAGCGGAGTCATGCACAACAAGCCACCGCAAGGGTCAAAGAAGGGCACGCCGCGGTTGAATTACATAACACAGGTTTCGACCAAGCCGCCTACCTTCCTCTGTTTTGTAAACAATCCTCTTGCGATAACCGATCAGGCGAAGCGGTATCTTGAGCGGTCGTTCCGCGAGCAATTCGATTTGATGGGGTCACCGATTCGATTTAGATTTCGGCGCAAATAGGCGGTACGATTCCGAATTTCCGAGTCGCGTAGCATCATCCTCAGCGTACTACCGCGATTTTTCCCGTTCGACGACCGACATTGGATGTGATGATATAGAGGTAAACTCCCGAAGCTACGGATTCCCCGGCTTCATTCGTTCCGTCCCAGAAGAGCCCTCCAACGACATCGTCGTCGAGTGTTCTCACAAGACCGCCGTTGAGGTTGTAAATCCGCACCGTGCTGTTCTGCGGAAGTCCGCCGAAGACGAGACGGGAGTCGACCGCTGGTAGGAATGGTTGCGGAAACACCGATAGCTGCTCGAAGTCTGTTGGAGGTTCGATCTGAAGACCGAACAATTCGGTCAATTCCTCGCCATCGACAGTTTTCAGCGATCGGACGTGTACGAAGTAGGTCATTCCCCACGGTCCGATTCGCCCCGAATCCGCTATACCAACCGATACGACCGAGTCTTGGATACTGTACTCCGTCACGCTCAGCCCCGGTTCGACACGAATAGCGTTGTCGGGTTGTTGGGCTACCGGCGCGAGCAGCACGTCGAAAACGAGTCGCAACGAGTGTGGTCCGGTCTGTGATGCAGATACCAACCGTCCCGAAAACACCTGTCCACTCGTTGGTGTTACAACGCCTTCGAGTACGCTCGCTTCTCCATCCATGTCGAAAGCACGTGTTACCACGCTATACGACTCTTCCCACGGCCCGATCGGCGTTGTCGGATCGATTGCCACGATTGTTACCGTAGAAAGAGGGCCGGCGAGGATGTCTTGTATCCGAACGCGCGGGTTGGTGACGACATCGGATCGAGACATTCGATCGATATCGAGCGGTTTTGTGGTAATCAACCAGAGGGTGTCAGGAGCGGCTTGTAACACTGCGATCAAACGTACCGGTCCTGCAGAATCTACATAGTCGCTACTTACGATTGCGGCGGCAGAAAATGGAATCCCGTCGAACGCATGTACGCCATGGACTTCCAGAACCACGGTCAAATTTGCCGCGAGATCGGACGCAAGTTCTAATTCAAACTCCCGTCCTCCGGGATGTACAGGATTGACGCTGTCGATCCCCGGACCTCCCACAAGGTCGATGCGAGAAGGTGTCAAGGTGGCTTCATCGATAGCAGTTGAGAAGCCGATTCGAATCGTTTTTGGACTGGTCGCGAGAGCGAAGGTTAGCACAGGAGTATCGCTGGATATTACCGGTGGTACTGGTACGGTGACTGATGAGGATGCTCCGCCGGTGTCGCGAACTGCAACAACAAGCTGTGCCTCAGACAGGAGTTCAGCGTTGGCAACGGTGAGGATGACCCGAGTCTCGCTACGATCCATGACAAACGAAGAGGGGTTTTCGCTCACACCATCGAACTCGATACGGAATGAGCGTACAGTGGTCGTCGTTGGATCGAGCGGTTTGTCAAACCGTAGATCGATGCGATTCGGCTCGATTCTCGCAGTTGATAGAAGCATCGGCCCGTGTCGCAGAACGACAGTTTGTAGCTCACTGAGTACGCCGAGGCTGTCCGCTCTTGACCGATCGATCGCTTGAACGGCCACGGTAATCGACGCGCCCAATGGAAATCCACCGAGCACAACAGGCGGTGTGGGATCGGTTAGATCGAATACTGGATTTATGTCGCTTCCCGATGATCCCGTCCAGACGCGGTATTCGAGATTCGGTTCAGTGGTCCACGAGATTTCGAGTGATGTCGATTCATGAGACGTAACCGTGACATTGCGCGGCGGCGGAAGTGGATCATCGACAGTTGTTCGCCGCATCACGAAAAGTGAATCGCCTCGCCCGATTACCAGCTCCGATCGGTGGTTATTTGTCAGGTCTGCTACCAACGGCTGCGAAGGTATTGTTGCTTCCGAGAACCACGTCAGCCCATCAATACCGTACTGCGGATTGGAAAGCACATAAAGCCGCGGTGGAATCGCGAACACAAGCGCGGGCGAACCGTTCGGACCGACGTCCCCGATAGCGAGACCGGTGCCGTCTGTTCGTGCGTCGGCGAGCTCGTGGGTGAGTATGGGCGTTGAGTCATTCCCATAGAGCTCAAGCTCGAAGCGGCGCTCGGAAATCGAAAACCTCGAGCCTTCGTGGTAGCGCAACACAGCGTAATTCGCGAGACCGTCGCCGGTAATATCTACACCGCCCCACACACGGGTCGCATCGCCTGTGCCCTGAACGATTTCTGGAGCGCTGTATGTGTTGTCGCCAAGGTTGTGGAACAGGTAGATATCGCCTGATTCCGTTCCGACGGCGATCGACTGTCTCCCGTTCCCGTCAAAATCACCGACGGCACGCCAGATTCCGAATCGCGGTGCCATCGTGCCGTTTGCGGAAGACAGCGACGCAACCTCCGCAAGCGCGGACATCTCATACCACTGCGGTACTTCGTGTAGGATAATCTGTGTCCGGTCAGGTTCTCTCAGTGTAATGAGTTCGGGTAGGCCGTCGCCGTCTGTGTCGGCAACCGAGGGCGCCACCATGTTCGCGCCGCGCCACACCACCCGATAAGGTGGTGATTTCATCTGTTGTTGTTCAACGATCGTAACGCGAAACGTGTCGGTCAGATGGTCGATACCAATCACTTCTCTCAATGAGTTTCGGTTCAAGTCAGCAACGGCCACAGGGCGCATTGGTTCAGGTATCGTGTAGCTCAGGGACGGTGTTCCGTTCGGGCCGATCTCGTAAAACGTAACAGAATCGTATGGAGCCCGGTACGATGGTTTTATGCCGATTTCCGGGAACCCATCGAGATCGACGTCGAGGATATCGGGCAGTAATACCCCGGCTGGAAGTGAGGCGATTCTCTCAAATCCCGTTTGTGGTATACTGTGACGTTGGTGTTCGACTACAAAAGGCTCACTAACGGTCGTGAGCCCTGCTCGATTTGTGGCCATCACGATGACTGTGTTCGATTCGCATCGCGAGATCTCCGTCGGAACGAGTACCGTGTGTGTCGTATCCTCGGACTCGGTAACCAATTCCGTTACGGCACCACTTGTATGTTGAACGAGTATTTTGTCTAACGCGATGTCGTCAGTTTTCCACGTAATGACGACTTCGGGATCGGCATCGCGCCACCGGGTGAGCGCGACAGGTTCGTCTACGAACACCGGCGCGGTGTGATCAATGGTCAACACTGTACGATCTTGCTGTTGGCGTTCCAGCGCGTCGGTGGTGGTTAGACGTACAACATAGGTAGTTTCGGGAACCGTCGCGACAGAAGCGTTGCCAAAAACGGTATCAACGGGGCTTTCCGACGCGCCGATCGCAATCTTTGTCCAAAGCCGCGGCTCGCTTCCAACACCGTAACTGAGATCCCACGCGATGGGAGGTGCGCCACCAATAGCAATTGACCAGTCAAATGAGGAATCTGCTCCGTCAGGTCGTTGCGGCGATAGGATTTCGGCTACTGGCGATGAAGATGCCGCGAGAAGCGTCGGAAGATGCAGTCGTCCGGCGCCGAATTCTGGATCCCAACCCGGTGGACCGATATCGATTGTTCCCGCGCGTATGAGTGTGCGTACTTGCGTCGGCGTAAGGTGTGGAGCGTAGCTGAGAAGATTCGCACACGCGGCAGCAACATAGGGTCCCGAAAATGAAGTGCCCCACACCAGTCCGTAGTCGTTGTTTAGTCGTGTTGTAAGAACCGCCGACCCGGGTGCAACGAGATCGATGTTTTCGCCCCAACTCGTAAAATGCGATTTCCCGTTCGCTTCATCAATCGACCCAACGGCAATAGTCTCGTCGTACGCAGCGGGATAGAGCAGCTGCGACGTTCGTTCATTTCCGGCGGACGCGACGACAACAACGCCGTTGTTCTCAGCGTAACGAACGATGTCGTGCATGAGTGGAGTTGATACAACGTCTCCGAAACTCATATTGACCACACGTGCACCGTTTTCCACGGCGTAGACAACTGCCGCGGCGATGTCGTCTTCTTCGAGAAAACCTCCGCCGAACTCGAGCTCAGCGCCCGCGCGTAATGCCATGAGTCGAGCTGTCGGCGCAGCACCAGCGATTCCGATTCCGTTATCGATCTCCGCGCCGATGATTCCCGCGACAGCAGTTCCGTGTCCGTTCGCGTCCATCGGATCGTTATCGCGTTCGAGGTAATCGCCGGCGCCGGGTAATCCCGGTGCATCGGTAAAATCCCATCCGATGAAGTCGTCGACATACCCGTTCCCGTCGTCATCGACGCCTTCGATTCCGTTGATTTCGGCTATATTCCGCCACATACGCGGGGCAAGATCAGGATGATCATAGTCGATTCCTGTATCGATGATCGCGACAATCACGCTGTCTCTTGAGGTTTGCTGGATGTGTTGCCATGTCTCGCCGAGACCGATGTTTGATGCCGCCCACTGGTCGGAATATCGGGGATCGTTCGGGTCGCTCTGCGTGTTCGGAGTGTTCAAAAGGCGATATCGGTAGTTCGGTTGTGCGGTGTACCCGAAGTCAGCAAGCGAGTCGGCAAGCGCGAGGGGATCGCGGTCTTTGTCTGTCTCGAACGCGTACCACGATTGCATACCAGCGGATGTTGGACGCATACGAGGTGGTACCAACGTTATGAGACGCGGATCGGTAAGACCGAAACTTGCGAGCGTAGGTTTGGATAACGATAACTTTTCGGCGGCGTCTGCTCGCACAAGGATGATTCCGGGAGAGTATTCCAGGTGCGCGGATGATGCTCCGGCGAAAGCCGAGACGATAAGGACCGATGCGAGTGCAAAGGTTACGCGGCGAAGGAGAGTCGCGAAGGGGTGAAGCACAATTCCTCCGCTCCTGTAGAACAGATCGGCTGAACGTGATATCAGGCTTCTACGCAGCAAACGTAATGAATACATACTCCGGCGACATCGGAAGTGTTCCGATGCCGCGATACAATCGTCAGACAGATACGGCTACCAACGGTCTCAGAGTGTCGCCTTGAGTATCCAACTGAAAAGCGTACGCTGCGCCGAAACCCTGTCCTCGAGGCGGGTCGGCGGTGTCTGTTCGCTCAGTTGCAGTGACATGGTCGAACCTCGACCGAGCCATGTATCAAGCGTCCGTGCAGTGTTCAACGTCGGTTCGATCGGAAGCTCTGTCATGACAAGCAGAGGACGGTCGCCGTACGCCTGAATGACGTCTTGTGACAAAAGATCGCCGCTTGCGGGTGGACTGAGTAACGCAACTCCGTACACCGAGCGAGCATTTGCCGCTGCCCGAAGCGCTGCGACGCCACCAAGATCCGAACCGACGAGGATGATTTTCGCATTCGGTCCAACCTTACGTTCGACCCATTCGATCGACGCGAGGATGTCTTCAGCGAACATGAGAAGTGTTCGTGAGCTGTCCGCGCGACTTACACGCCACGGAGCTCCTGCCGAACGCGCGGATTTCGGCGTCGGGCGCGGATCGATCCTCAGAGACGACCAACGCTGTTCATTCACTCGATTCGCCGTAGCCTGCCACGAAGCCTGTGTATATCCCACCGTTGGTACGAACACAACAACAACACGGGCGTCGAGGACTGCCTGCCACGTTGCGTCGATTCCGGTTTCTCCCGAAATCGGGATGACGACTTCCTCGGGTGTCAAAACGCAGCGTATGGACGTTTCTTCTTCACTACACGAAACGAGTACACATGCGAGCAGAGCGATGCCGAGCAGTTTGCCAACGCTGTGTAGCATACCGTTTCCCCCTCTTTATCGACTTGTTACTTTAGCAAAACTCGCATTGGACACGCGTAAAACGAAAGCGTCTCGGTAAGCTGTCGCTTCACGTAATGAGTCTTTCTCCCCTGTTGTCGTAAAAGATAGTATAAGAGTTCTCGTTCCAACAGTGCGGCACCCCTTTTTAATGTGATATGTGTCAAATATCGTTCGGTGGGTGTGTGTCCTAAATAAAAGATCGACGATTTGGTGTTTTCGACGAACCGCGTATCTTGGTCGTAAAGGTGCGAGTCCAATCTCGATTGTGCAGCGGGACGATGGAGGGAATAAGATGAGGTTACTACTTCGGGTCACAGCGGCAACGATCGTCGTCTTCGCCGGTCTCTGTGGGTTGGCATGGGCCGACGAAGGTGGCGATCCGGTCGAATCCGTTGCCGCTGAATCGGCCTCACCGAATCGAACGATATCAATCGGCTCGACAACAGTCGACGGAAAGCAGTGGCAACGAATTGCGTTTCGCCCCGAGATCCCATTCGGCAATTTTGCGGTTGCGTTGGATTTCGAGTTGTTTATCACCAGTGAAGGAAATATTAGCAGCAGGGGATGGAAGTTCGGAAACGGCACGGAGTTCGCAAATTCAGTTTATCGCAAGATCTATTACGTTCGTTATGGGACAGAAGGCGATCCGCTCTACGCACGCATCGGTGCGCTGGACGATGTGACGCTTGGGTACGGTTTCGTCATGAATGGGTACCGGAATACACTCGATTATCCGGGAACAAAGAATCTCGGAATGAACTTCGAAGTCAGACGTGCGTCGGGCCTCGTCATCGAGGGAATGATGAATAACTTCCTCGACATCAGCACCGGAGGACCGGTCGTCGGTGTTCGCGTCGGTCGCCGGCTAACCGATCGACTCGAAGTTGGCGGATCGTTAGTAGTCGATTTTGACCAATACGGTGGTCTTGCCGATTCGGATGGCGACGGAGTCCCTGACGCGATAGATCGCTTTCCCAATAACTCTGCGTATTCGGCGGATACCGATCGTGACGGAATACCGGACGAACTGGACCGCGATGCCGATGGCGACGGACGAATCGATATCGATTTCGGTGGTGTCCAACTAACTCAGGCGCAACGTGATTCCATTGACGACATCATGACACGGGCCGGACAAGAACCGTTTTTGTGGGATATTGACGGAACACGGCGTCAACAGCTTTTCAACAAAAACACCGTCGGCGCAGATCGGTATGGTGTTCTGGGGTTCGATGTCGGTTACCACTTGATTGAAGAAGAGTACCTCGGCCTCACGCTCTATGGACAGTTCGCAACATCAATCGACGATGACGACGGGAATCGAGCGGTTGGCTACGGCTTTGGAGCACCAGGATTCGCGCTTGTCATGGGGCCGTTGCGCGGACGCATCGAGTATCGACATATACGAAATGAGTTCCTGCCGGAATACTTCGATAATCTCTACGATCACAAACGCGCAGTTGCCGATTTCGCATCGGGAACGGTAATCACGAAAGACTCGATGTTGGATTCTCACTCGGGGCAGATGCTGAATGGCGTATTCGCCGAAGCTTCGATGTCGATTGGAGGATTCGCTCGCGTCTACGGCAACTACCAGTACCTTCACGGCACGAAGAGCATGCAACAACTGGCTGCAAATGCCGGACTCGATAGCGAACTCCTCAAATATGTTCCGAAGCTGAGCCGTGTCGAAGGATTCTACAGCAAAACGAATATCGGTATGTACGACGAAGGATTTTTCGCACCGTCCGTCGACACATTCTACGGCTATAATGTTGGATTTGAGCTCGGAGGAGGAGTAGAGATCATCTGGTCGACGCGTTGGATCTATCAACCCGTCGGTGGCGATCTATCGGATGTTGAAGCGCAGAAACAGATCAACTTCGCGACAGTGATATCGTTCTGATTACTCGGATGATCGAGCGGTAACGACGCTTTGGGATTACCGCTCGTCCATGTTTGGCGTGCCGCGCCAGTTGTTTACCATGCGACCGAGTCGTAGGCGAACGAACACGAATCCACTATACACCGGAGCGCCCCAGAACTTCGCCATAGAGCGCAACCCATGACCGGGAAGCACCCCGGGCAGGCGTCGCATTGCCTTCCAAAGCGCGCGTATGCGTTTCGCTCGCGGTTCACGTACCCACGAGAGCGCGTAGAGCGCGCCGAATCTTCCAATGCCCGATACCGCGAACAAGACAGCAATGCTCCACCGTGATGGCCACCCGTGGTTCTGTAACGCAACCGCGAGCAATCCACCAATCGCAGGGCTGAACGCGTGAATCCAGTTTCCTAACGTGCGAAAAGTCGCAAGGTATGATGTTCGCTGATCGGTAGGCATGAGCTTCAGAGCGAGATTGACCGTTGTAAGTTGCTGACCTGAGTTGAATACTCGCCAAAGATGCACGATCACCGCCATCGCGTAGACGAACACCTTCCCACCGACTGATTGTGGCGGCCAGAGCAGGATCCACGCAAACGGGAAGACCGCTTTGGAGAAGGCGCAAATACGGAGCACCGGCAGATTACCAAATCGGTCCGCTAATTGTCCCCAGAACCTCACCGCGTAGATACTCGCGAGTTCGCCCATGAAGGCGAGACTTGCGACGACACCAAGTGGCAAACCTACGGCAGTGATGAGATAGAGATCGAAAAACGGCCCCGCGAATGCGACCGCAAAATGCCAAATCGCGTAGTGCGCCATGAGTGGCCGGAATCGCGCGTTCGCAAACGGTTGGATGATAAACGTCCAACTACGTGTCTGGCGAGTGGGAATGGTATCGGGTTCGGGTACCGTTCGGATGATGAAAATACTGGCAATACCGAGAACGGATGCGACGATGAAGAACGTTTGCGCGGTAAAAAGCCCCTGCGCATCTGATATTGCGCGTTGCCAATCGAGCGTCCACGCGGCAGCTATCGCTACAGAGCTTGCGACTAATTGCACGACGAACTGACGCTCGCCAAGGAAACGTCCGCGCTCTTCCTCTGCTACGACTTCAGCTACCCACGAAAGGCGAACAACTTCGGCAATCTGTTGTGCACCGCTTACGATGAGGAGTCCAGATAGCAGTCCCCACGCTAAGTGTTCGGCGGCGATCCACATTGCCGCGAGCGGAAGCAATCCGAGTAACGCACGTAAGACGGCAAGTGCGCCAAGGGATCCCACGGCGAGGCGTTTTCGAGAGCCGAGTTTCCGTATCAGTCGGTCCGCGAGGAGTTGGAAAGACGAACCGATCATGTTCGCTGTGGAAAGCAACCCGATCTGAAAGGTGTTCGCGCCGAGCAGCAGGGCGTAGGCAAGGAGAACGATTCCGCGCGTCAGACTATCCTGACTTGCAGACACGATTCCTTCTGCGATGAGTCGTCTTTGAGCCTTTTCCGCCTGTTGTGCGTCGAGAGCGAGCGTTTGTGTGGATTGCTTCACCAGATGCCTGAGCCGAAGATAGTGTTCGCGGTCTTTTCAAAAAACGAATCGCCCAGCCGAAGAACCAAGCCGCACCTTGGGACTCAGCGAGAACAGCGTCAATTTCTACAGAGATGGTGCAGTACTAAGCAGTGAGCGTCGATCGATTACGCAGAGGGAATCACTATGTCGAGGGGAACGAATTACGGTACCGAACGGATCGACCGTGTCGATTCCGTTACCGGTTTGAAGGTGCGTCAGATCACAAGCTTTCCGCTGCCAAGTCTTCACATGCACTACGAGACACCGACGTTTACGCCCGACGGGACTCGTATGATTCTTGTTACGTTGCGATCGCTACATAGAAACGCACCGTGGGATCTCATCACGTGCCAGTCGGACGGGATGAATCTGGTTAAGCTCAATAGCGATGCCGAGACTGGCGCGTCGAACTGCTGTCTTTCGGTTGACGGCGAACACGCCCTGTATATGGAAGGTGCGACCGCATACCGATCGCGATTAGACAACGCCGAATACGAAGAAATCGGTCGCGTCGATGGTGCGGACCATCACGCATACTACCGAGGTGCGCGCACGCCGGACGGTCGATGGTATTTCGCGCTTGTGCGACGGAATTCGCGCCTCGCAGTGGTCCGTTTCGATCTCAAGACGGGCGACGCAACGATTGTTGTCGAGGCTGATGGCGTGAACCATCCGAAAGCGAATCCAGGTGGTTCAGAGATTCGGTACGGACTCAAATACCGAGACGAAGGAGGAGTCCGTCAGCGAACCGTCTACATCGATGCCGATACACTTGAAGAAATCAACGTTTCGATTCCCGCGCCTACACCATCGACTGCGCACGCAACATGGCTCGGGGAGTCGGGGAACTGGGTGGGTACACTCAAACCACCCGGGCGTGCAATAGTCTTACTTGACCGGGAACATGACCGAATAGAGACACTCGCAGAAGGACCGTACTTCTGGCACTGCGGCGCGTCGGAAGACGGGAACTGGGTAATTGCGGACACAAACTGGCCGGACGAAGGGCTCTGGCTTATCAACGTAGCCACGAAACGCGGCGAGCGGTTGTGTTACGCCGGAGCATCGCAAGGCCATCCGCAGATGACACACACGCATCCAAATCTCAACAACGACGGTTCGATGGCGGTCTTCACTTCTGACAGAACCGGCGTAACACAGGTTTATACAGTCGGTATCCCGGACGAACTCCGAGCGCGGCTTTCTGGTAATAGCGCGGATTGACCTCCGCGCTATTTCAACGCCTTGAATACGCGTTCCGGCCAGTTGCTGATAATGCCGTCTACGCCATAACCGAAAACGCGATGAATATCCGTTGGCTCGTCCACGGTCCAGCACCACAGCGCTCGATGTGCCTCATGCAGTGCATCGGCAAGGGATTTGTCCGCTTCCTCGAAATGCGGGGCACAGATCTGCACGTTATCCATCCGCGACATGGAAGGTTTGCCGAGGGCGAGCCGTTCACACTGGGGTGCGTACTGCGCAGCCCAGTGCAGATTTTTGTCACTAAACGCGGCGAGAACAACGCGGTCCAAGGCGTTGGCACCTCGAACCGCGTCGATCGTGCGCCGGACGATCTCTTCGCCTTCCGGTTTGATTTCGACCATGACCGGCAACGGGATTTCGGCGAGAAACTCGGCAAACAGCGGGAGACGTTCGCCGGCGAACTCTGGAGACTTCCATGAACCCGCATCCTGTTCGCGAAGATATGCCGTGCTAAGCTCGGCGATTCGACCGGTGCCGGTGCATGTCCGTCCGAGTTCGGAGTCGTGCGATATGATCACATCGCCGTCCGCAGAGAGGTGTACGTCGATCTCTATCAGATCGGCACCGATCTCCACGGCCGAGCGAAATGCGCGGAGCGTGTTTTCTGGATACGGACCGGAGTTGCCACGATGTGCGATTACCCAACGACCTCGTGGCGCGCGTTTGGCAAGGTACTTCGATTCCATCTCACATCCTCTATTCGTAGTTGGACTCAACATATACCGTGCATAAAGGTATCAGCGTGATCGATAAGAACGAACCGGGCTACCCGTCCGGAGGAATTTCCGGAATACGGAACATCTCGCGTACGATTTTTGTATACTTTATAATGCGGAGGTGTTGTACGGTCGTGACTCGTTGACGGTACTTACCGGAACATGTCCGACAGTTCGATTGTTTCTCAAATGAGTGCCTTCGCATCTCTATTTGTCGAAGTGATCAATCGGTGTTGTGTTTGGTCGTTAGTAATAACACCGAAAGATGGGGATTCGTTGCTCATGTTGCAGTTTTCGAGCGGAAACGAGCACGTATCTGCCGAGTCACGTGACCGACAATCCGAAAATAGGTGTATAACCTTCCGATTGGGACTACCACACGCGCTATTCGGTACGCAGACGCGAGAGCGTTTACGTCGCGATTGACGTACGAGGGCGTGTTTTCGCGTGTATCATTTGTGCAACGCATAGAATCAAAGGAGTGGAAATCGCCGATGACAAGTAACGTAGCAGGTGGATCGAAGCTTGACGATCAGGCACTCGAAGCGTACCTGCGGGAGGTTCGCGACTATCCTCTCCTTACCCGTGAGGAAGAAGTCGAGCTCGCCCGTAGAATCAAGCAAGGTGATCAGAAGGCTCTCGAGAAACTGACGAGTTCGAATCTCCGCTTCGTCATCAGCGTCGCGAAGAAATACCAGAATCGCGGCATGTCACTGCTCGATCTCATCAGCGAAGGTAACGTCGGACTTATGGAAGCCGCATATCGCTTTGACGAGACGAAGGGGTTTAAGTTCATCTCGTACGCGGTGTGGTGGATCAAGCAGGCGATTCTTAAAGCGCTTTCCGAGCAGTCGCGCATCGTTCGAGTCCCGCTGAATCGCGTGGGAGATGCGCAGAAGGTAGACAAGCGAATCAGTGCTCTCTGCCAGCGTTACGGTCGCGAGCCGACGGTCGAGGAAATCGCGAACGAAGCTGGGATGTCGGCTGAAGACGTCGAAAAAGCGCTTGATATATCGCGTCCGCATCTCTCACTCGACGACCCGGGTCATCAAGAAGGCGGTCGAACGCTCCTTGACACAATCCCGCAGGATGATGACGCGTTTCAGGAGAGTCCGTTTGAGAAACGATTCGGTATCAGCGTCGAAGAGACACTTAGTATTCTGGACGAGCGCGAAGCGGAGATCATCCGGCGGTATTTCGGACTTGACAATCAAGACCCCGAATCCTTGAAAGATATTGGTGCATCCTTTGGCATTACTCGTGAGCGCGCGAGACAGCTCAAAGAACGCGCGCTCGCTCAGTTGCGAAAGGTTCACCGAAAGGTGATCTAACCAGTAGAGAAAAACAGATTTCTCAGACGGGCTCGGTGATGGCAGATCACCGAGCCTGTTGCGTCTACAGCGGGTCTGTGACACATTCCTCTATTCGAAGACCAGAGGCGAGTATGAACACGAAAAGGAGCGTCATGCGTGGTTGATAACGGTTTCCCAGAACGAATCGACTCGGAGGATGTGCTCGACGAAATCCTCAGTAGGCCGTCGGGAGCGCTCGTCGAAGCAGTGCGCAGAATCGAAGGAGATATCGCGATTCTCGGAGTCGGCGGTAAAATGGGGCCGACGCTTGCGTATCTCTTGCGACGTGCGGACGAGGTGGCAGGAATTAAGCGCGAAATACTCGCGGTATCACGATTTTCGAAATCGGACGTGCGAGATCAGCTTGAGAATCAGGGCATTCGTACGCTTTCAGCCGATTTACTCGATCTCGACCAACTCGTAAAAGTGCCGAAACTCCCCAACGTCATCTACCTCGTCGGGATGAAATTTGGATCGACCGGTAATCAGGATCTCACGTGGGCGATGAACACGTACCTCCCGGGCATGGTCGCTCAACACTTCGCCGGATCGAAGATTGTTGCCTTGTCGACGGGGAATGTATACCCACTGGTGTCTGTATCGGAAGGCGGGAGTCGCGAGGATGATGCGACGGGGCCGGTTGGCGAGTACGCCCAGTCGTGTCTCGGTCGCGAACGGATTTTCTCCTATTGGGCGGCGCAAACAGGGAGTCCGCTATGCCTGATTCGCCTTAACTATGCGGTCGAATTGCGGTACGGCGTCCTGATGGATATTGGACAACAAGTGTTCCATCAGCAACCGGTGGATGTAACAATGGGACATCTGAACTGCGTGTGGCAGGGATACGCGAACAAAGTCATTATCCGCGCACTCGAAATCGCCGCACAGCCGACTCGCGTGTTGAATCTTACTGGTCCGGAAACAGTGAGTGTACGACGCCTCGCGCAGCGTTTTGCGCAACGGTTCGGCGTAGACGTGAAGATCGTCGGTACGGAGGCAGAGACAGCACTGCTCAACGATTCATCGCTGTGTCACAGTCTTTTCGGTTACCCGTCTGTTGGTCTGGAAACACTTATCGAGTGGTGTGCCGGTTGGATCGAAAGTGACGGACCAACTCTCAATAAGCCGACACATTTCCAAACGCGAGATGGAAGGTTCTGAATATGTCGAAGCTTTCACCAAAAGTCCGTCACGTTCTACAGAAAGGTACGGTTATCCCGGCGCATCCTCTGGCGTTGACTGCGGAACGGAAGCTCGACGAGCGGCATCAGCGGGCACTCAGTCGGTACTACCTCACAGCCGGTGCGGGTGGACTTGCTGTCGGTGTCCATACAACGCAGTTCGCGATTCGACGTCCGGAGATTGGGTTGTTCAAACCGGTGCTCGAGCTCGCAATCGAAGAGATTGAGCGGTTCGAACAGACGCGAGATGTCCCGATTATTCGAGTTGCCGGTGTCGTCGGAAGAACAGCGCAAGCTGTCGCAGAAGCGCGACTCGAGAAGGATCTCGGATACCATATCGCGTTATTGAGTCTTGCAGCGTTTGCCGATGCAGAAGAAGACGACCTGATCGAGCATTGTCGCGCGGTAGCTGATATCCTTCCCGTAATGGGTTTTTACCTGCAACCGGCGGTAGGTGGTCGGCTTCTCAGCGAACGATTCTGGGCAAAGTTCGCAGAAATAGAGAACGTGGTTGCGGTCAAAGCGGCACCGTTCAATCGTTATCACACACTCGACGTAATCAAAGGTGTTGCGGCGTCGGGACGCGCTGACGAAATAGCACTCTACACGGGTAACGATGACAGCATTGTTGCCGATCTCCTTACCTCGTACCGTGTGCCAGATCGCGACGGAGCACTCACCGATGTGCGATTCGTCGGTGGATTACTCGGTCATTGGGCCGTATGGACGAAAAGCGCTGTTGATCTGTACAGTGAGTGTCGTGCGTGTTTTACGAAAGGCGACGGCGTTATTCCATCGCGTTTTTTGACAACAGCGGCGCAAGTGACCGATATGAATGCTGCCGTATTCGATGCGAAGAACGGTTTCCACGGCGTAATCGCCGGTGTTCACGAGGTGTTGCGTCGACAGGGACTCCTTCGTGGTACCTGGTGCCTCGATTCGAATGAAGGTCTGTCGACTGGCCAAGCGGATGAGATTACGCGAGTAACGTGTGCGTACCCGCATCTTATCGACGATGATTTCGTCGCTGCGTATCTCGACGACTGGCTTCGATAATAGGTAACGGACGAACCCGTGTGCAGAGTGCGCGGGTTTGTCCGCTTACACATTGTCGGTTCTTTCCTATCGCTCCTCCGCACTGTTTTGTTTCCTTTACCGGGAGAAATACACATGGCAGCATCTGTAAAGGTCGCTATGTTGAGCATGGCTCACGTGCACGCGGAAGGATACGCGCGCGAAGTTCAAAGCATTCCGGAAGCCGAACTTGTCGCAGTATGGGATGATGATCCGAATCGCGGGAAACCGGCAGCGGAAAAGTTCGGTGTGCCGTTCGTATCTGACCTCGATCATGTGCTTTCGCGTGGTGACGTAGACGCAGTAGTCGTTAACGCGGAAACGTCGAAGCACAAAGGAATCTATCTCGCTTCGCTCGATGCGAAAAAGCACATCTTCACCGAGAAGACGCTCACACTCACCACGTCGGATGCTGACGAAGTTGTCGCAGCCACAAAGCGCGCGGGGGTGAAGTTCACGGTGAGCCTGCCGAGTCGGACCAGTGGAGAGAATCTTCTCATCAAAAAGCTTGTCGACGACGGAACGATCGGTGACGTGACGATGGTGCGTGGTCGCGTTGCACACAGTGCCGCGCTCGATAGCTGGTTTTCCGGCGGTAGTCAGTGGTTTGTCGAAGCCGACAAAGCCGGCGGCGGCGCGATGTTTGATCTCGGGTGCCATACAACCGACATGGTTCGGTGGCTCATGGGCGAGCCGAAATCGGCCGTCGCAATAATGGAAACGTTCGGTGACAAGTACCAGATCGATGACAACGGGGTTGCGGTTGTAGAGTTCAAAAAAGGTGGTATCGGAATTCTCGACACGAGCTTCGTTCACCGGTCCGGTCCGAATCTCTTCGAAGTATTCGGCACAGAAGGCTATATTGGGCGCGGATTCCCCGGTTCAGGGCTCTTCGTCGAAAGCCGGAAGCTGAAGGCGGGAGACCTGCAAGGTCGTATCGTTCCAACGAACCTTCCGGCTAACCTTCCGAGTATTATGCGCGCGTGGGTTTCATCGATACTGCAAGGGACGCCGCTGATTTCCACGGTTGAAGATGGACGTAACCTTACCGAGATGCTTGAAGGATGCTACACAGCGTGGCGGACCGGCAAACGTTATGATTTCTAACCGAGTGAAGAAATCGAAACGATAGAGCGAGGACCATATGGCAAAAGGCACGAATTACGGCACCGAATCAGTTCAGATGATGGATCCTCAGACTGGCGCCGAGATCCTCCAGCTGACGAATAATCCTACAGTCAGTTCGAATCTTTACTTCGAAAACGTGAACTTCACACAGGATTCGAAGACAGTGCTATTCACCTCGAAACGGAATGCAGAACGCGACGCGCCATCCGACCTGTACCGATGCGATGTGAACGGACGCAACCTGATTCAACTCACGGATCGCGACGGAGTGGGTGGCGCGTGTCTCAGTTATGACGGGACACACGCACTGTTTACCGTTCGGAACGAAGTCTGGGCGGTGGATATGTCGACATACGAAGAGCATATGCTTGCGAAGTTTGACGATGCGGTCGGTGTCGGCAATCTGAGTGTCGGTGGTGAATGGATCTTCGGTGGCTCACGGTACAGCGATGGAACGACCGGCGTCGTCCGGTGTAACGCATCCGGTGGTGGCGAAACGAAACTTCGTACCGTCGGGAGCATCTCGCATGTAAACGCGAGTCGATCAGGTAACTGGCTTGCGTGGATTGATACGTCGATTGTCAACGAGTACGACACACAGACGTGGTTCGTCATGCGACCGGACGGAAGCGATAACCATCGGTGGGCGATTCAGAACTGGGCACACAGTGCGTGGATTGGCGAGACTGACCGCATGCAAGGCACGTTGCTTCCGCCGGCACACGGGATCGCCGCGTGTTCAGCCGAAGATACATCCGAAGACCAAGCGCAGCGGATCGTGTCCGGACC
>CAZWQW010000002.1:117644-132426 GCA_964635955.1 uncultured bacterium
GACGGGTAAACTTCTCGCACGGTATAAAGTAGCCCGTCGATAGCGAGTACGAACGGTTCCAGATTAGGAAAAAAGAGCGTGACGCCTTCCGGTGTCACGCTCTTTTTTTCTCGCGCGATAGGCTGACTATGCTTCGGACACGAGTCTCGCGAGTGGCGGTGCGTCTTCTTCGATGGTTGGGAAGCGACCGACTTCGTCGAGGAAGACGTTGTCGTTTACGTCGTCATTCGCGGTCGATACTTCACCGATGACGCAGTAATCTCCCACCGACCAGAACGCGTGGAATATACCGGTAACCAACGTAATCCGTTCACCGCTGTGGAGATAGACAACGTCGCCCGACGCGACTTGCCGCGGCTCGGAGTTAACTTGCACTGTGAAACGTTCGCCGGATTTCCGTTCGGGATTGTTCCACACCTGCACTGCGAGTACGCCAAAACGACTGATAATGTCTTCTTTCTTGAAATTGTGCGTGTGCGCGAATATGTGTTGACCTTTCCACGCAAGCATAAGTTTCTCGCAGTACTCCGGTTCCTCACACAGATTTACGAGCGTCAGGCCGTATTTGTTGAAGTCGCCACGGCCGAAATCTGTGATGTCCCATTTGGGTTTCGGCGGTAGTGTCCAGCCGTGTAGCTCGAAAATCGATGTTGCGCTCGCGATGATTGCGTTTATTTCTGACCGTTTCATGACGACCTCTCCTGTGTGCGCCACTTACATCGTTCGTTCTGCGATCAATATACGGTTCTCTTGTGATCGTGCGGAACACTGAGCTTTATTCACGGTAACCTGCCCATCGTGTACACCGAACGAGCAGATCCGCGAACTGCGGCTGTTTTGCGATCTCGCCGTCGTGTCCGAGGGCAAAATACGTGACTCGGCCGTTACCCCACGGTTTTGTCCAGATCACGGGATGCGCATGCCCCTGCCAGAGCGCTGTTGCGAGGACGTTTACTCGTGGATCGTAGTCGTACGTATACTGCTCATCGAAGATCACGAACTCCGCATCCAAACCAGCTGTGATTGGGTGCTCTGTATCCCGGATACTCACCGAGTAATGCCGCGGTTCTGGGTGCTTAATGAACAGTCCGCCGAGAAACTCGTGGAATTCGGGCGACTCCCGAAAGCTCGCAGTCGCGCCATGAACACCGACAAACCCTTTCCCAGATTTCACGAAGCGAGATAAGCCATTCATCTGCTCGTCGGTTATATCTCCACGTGTCCAATAGAACACAATGACATCATATTCGTCGAGTTTCGGATCAGCGAAAATCGTCAGGTCGTCGTCGATTCGAGTCACGTCAAACTCGGACGAGCTCCGAAGTGTTGCGTCCATCATGTCGCCGACCGCTCGCCAGTCGTGAATCGGACCGCCGCAGACGAGTAACGTTCGGATCGGTGTCATTTCTCGTCTCTCCAGAAACACACGGGGACACAATCGTATCCGACTGTGCCCCCGCGCCGGTGTTTAAACTGCTTGATTAGGCGATATTTGCGGCCCACTTTGTCGAGCGCTTGAGAAGGAGCTTGAACATTTCGTGACGCGCGGGTTGTTCGTCGTGGCCGAGTGCGATGTACGAAATACGGCCCTTGCCCCACGATTTCGTCCACACGACCGGGTACGCGACGCCTTTGTACAAGCCAGTCGCGAGTACATTCACACGCGGGTCGTAATCGGTGATGTACTGCTCGTCGGTTACCATGAACTCGTCAATTCCTTCGGTGATCGGATGCTTGTCATCCAAGACGCTCACCTGGTACTGGCGGAAATGCGGATGCGTGACGAAGTGGCCGCCGATGAATGCACGCCAATCGGGCGAGTTGCGGAACGAATCGGCTGCACTGTGAATACCGACGAAGCCCTTGCCACTCTTGATGAAGTTCGAAATGCCGTTGAACTGAGCATCCGTGATCTCGCCAACGGTATAGAAGAACACGATTACGTCGTATTCCTTGAGTTTATCGCTGGCGAGAATGTTTAAGTCCTCATCAACGCGAGTAACTTCGAATTCGTCGGACTCCTTAAGTGCGTCGTTCGATGCGGCGCCTACGCCTTTCCAATTGTGGATCTCGCCACCGCTGAATTGCAGAACCTTTACCTTCGCCATCGAAAAATCCCTCCTGCTGAAGCAGAAATAGGTGTTAAGGAACGGATTACGAGCGTTCCAGGAATCTTACTGCCGAGCCTCACGATTTTTGTAGAAGTCGTCGAGTCGGAGCGTAATGAATATCGTAACGATACCGAACAGAGACGCTGTCCCAAACACCGGGAGGTATCCCATCGTATCGATTACCGTACCCGCGATAATCGGTATTCCCATCGAGAAGACGCTGAAAGTGTTCATAAAGCCAATGTAAGACGGCCTCACGCCAACCGGTGCGATGTCGAGAAGGTAGTTCATGCGTCCGACACCTATTCCGCTACCAGCGACGCGTGAGAGCACAAGCGCGACTGCGACCAACACGATTCGGATATCGATCCCGACCACGGAGACCGGTTCGACGAACAGTGCGGCAAGCGCAACAAACGGTGATACAAGCGCGACGCGGCTTGCTTGCACGAGTACCGCTCGGTTTCCCTTTCGAGTACCGAGATGGCCCCAATAGATATTCATGAACAGATCGGTGATGGCCGCTAAGGCCATCAGAGCACCGATTACACTTTCCGCCGCTCGTACTTCGGTTATGACGAACGGCACGAGAAACGGTGTCGCCATAACGCCGAACGCGAAGGTAATCTGGCCCAATACGAGTCGTCGGTAGTTCGCGTCGTCTCTGAGAAAACGTGGCCCCATGCGGAAGTACTGTTTCCACGGGCGTCGTCGTGTGGCCGTTTCGTAGTCGTAAGGCTCATGCACCATCGTGAAGGCAGCGATGCCAATCGCCATGAGACCAGTCATGAGCGCGAGGAGAAAGAAATAATTTACGGGGAACGCGAACCCTGACCTGTCGCTGAGTGCCCAGGTAACGACAAATCCTGCGAGTAGAGCGACGAAGCCGGCTCCCGTTTGTCTCCACGCGAATACCGCGGGTCGACGATGTGATGCAACAGCCTTTGAGAGGACCTCATACCACGCGACGGCACTGAATCCACCTACGGACCAGTAAACGAAAAATATTCCGATGAACGCGTACACGAACCACGGTGCCAGACTGTCTCGCATAAACCAAATGAGCAGGCATGCAATTGTGAGAGTGGATACTCGGAGTACTGCGCCGACTTGGTATACGAACATTTTTTTCGGTTTTGGTTCGATCCAGTTGGCGACGAATAACTGCGGCCACACCCAACCAATCATTGTCATCGCGGATACAACGCCGACGAGTGTTTTCGAGCCGGTCAACGTGATAATAAATGCCGCCATAACTGTATTCGGATCGAACAACATGCTCGGTCCGGCGGTCATGATACCGTTGATCGCAATTAGCACGAAGTTACGTCGTTCGACGCGGTCGCTTACCCGTTCAACACCGGGTCCAGTTTCATCGTTGGACAGATCGCTCGTCACAGTGTCGGTATCGGTATTCAAAAGGTTCCCAGTTCTCGGGTTTCAGCGGTGCAAAAACGATTAGGATTTGAAGTGCTTCGAAGCTCGAGCATAGCCTTAGGTCGCGGATCCCCAGATTGAGTTTCGCGTACTCTCGGAGTCGGGAGATTCCGACACCAGAAGGATAATGAGACAATCCACGAGTTATGGTGTGGGACACCGTATATGCCGCGTCTTCTACTGGCGAAGAGCTTATGAAGCGTCGTTTGTTTCCGTTTTGTCTTGAGCTTGAGTCTCGTCACCGCTCTCCGTGTCTTCGTCACACGCGATTATCTGCTTGAGTTCTTCCGCGGAAATGGCTTCTTTTTCCATCAGTCGTTTTGCGATCGCTTCCAACTCGGCTCTACGCTCGGTAAGCAGTGCTACCGTATGGTCATACGCCTTCATAACGATTGAACGTACCGTTCGATCGATCTCCGCCGAGGTCTTCTCACTGTAACTTGGCGGACCGCCGAACATCTGACGAAGCAACCTCGGTTGCGAATCGTCATCATACGAGACGATCCCCAATTCACTCATCCCATAGTCTTTCACCATCGCCGATGCGATGCGGGTCGCTTGTTGGAAATCGTTCGCCGCACCCGTGGTTACGCGATCGAATGCGACTTGCTCCGCTGCGCGGCCGCCAAGTGTAACAGCGAGCTCCGCTTCGAGCTCTGATTTCGTCTGCATGTAACGGTCTTCGGCCGGTAGATGCATCGTATACCCGAGTGCCGCGACCCCGCGCGGGATGATTGTCACTCGGTGCACCGGATGGGCATTTGGCGTACATATACCGACCAGTGCGTGTCCGGCTTCATGGTACGCGACGATGGTGCGTTCGTTGTCATTGAGAACGCGAGACTTCTTCTCCAGGCCTATCATCGTACGCTCGACGGCTTCGTTCAGGTCTTCCTGTTTGACCGAATCATGTCCCTCTCTCGCGGCGAGTAACGCAGCTTCGTTAATCACGTTAGCGAGATCGGCACCAACCATCCCTGGCGTAGCGGACGCGAGTTTCCTCAAATCGACGTCGGGTGACAGTTTGATTTTCTTCGCGTGGATATTCAGTATCTCTTCACGGCCACTGATGTCGGGCCGATCGACGACGATCTGGCGATCGAAGCGACCAGGTCGGAGTAGAGCCATGTCGAGCGTTTCCGGACGGTTCGTAGCCGCCATGATGATGATGCCGGTGTTCGCGTCGAACCCGTCCATTTCGACGAGCAGTTGGTTCAGCGTCTGTTCGCGTTCGTCATGACCGCCAAGGGGGTTCATACCGCGCGCTTTTCCAAGCGCATCAAGCTCGTCGATAAACACGATACATGGCGCGCGTTCTTTCGCTTGCTGAAACAGGTCGCGCACGCGAGCGGCTCCGACACCGACGAACATCTCGACGAAATCGGAACCAGAGAGACTAAAGAACGGTACACCGGATTCGCCGGCTACAGCCTTCGCGAGCAGTGTTTTTCCGGTTCCGGGAGGACCGACGAGTAGTACGCCTTTCGGGATTCTTCCACCAAGCCGCTTGAACCGCTCCGGTTCGCGGAGAAACTCGACAACTTCACGTACTTCCTCGGACGCTTCTTCGATACCGGCAACGTCTTTGAATGTGACTTTGGTCTCCGTTTCGACGTAGATCTTCGCTTTGCTCTTGCCGATGGACATAACTCCGCCGCCGCCACCGGACCCCATGCGTCGGATGAGAAACATCCAAATGAGGAAAAACGCGCCCATTCCGAGAACCCAGGCGAACATCTCGGTCAGCCATGTACTCTCTATTCGTGCGCGAAAGTTGACATTCCGCTCGCGAAGTAAGTCGAGAAGTTCGGGATCATCGACGCGGACAGTGATGAATCGTTCCGGTTGGGTGCCTTCGGTACGTCCGGCAATTGTGCCGGTGATTCGTTGATCGGTAATGGTTACTTCAGCGATACGACCTTGCCGAAGAAGGTGACGAAACTCGCTATAATGTATGGCTTCCATTGGGCTTTTCGAGAAAAGCACGTTCAGCGCGAGGAGAATAAGAAACGCGCCGACGAAATACCAAATGGAGAGCTGTGTTCGTCGTTCAACAGCCATATGTTCTTCCGAAGTGCGTACGCAAATCTGCGAAGAAGGTAAACGCCCGATTTCGCGAAAACCGCTCGAATCGGGCATATTCGACGTGCGACAAAACCTGAAGGATCATATATGAGAATACTTCAGACGTAAATGAGTTTCCAACGGGACGCAGACTTCTCTTATAATTGGACCGCGTTGAGAAAAACAGTGTGCGGGTGTCATAATGGCGCAATAACACCATGACGGCAGGTTGGTCCGCCGGTATGACAGGCGAGACCGAGAGAGATCGAATGGTTAACATGGGGGAAAGCCCATCGATACGAGATTTATGCGATCTGGTACGCACGTTGCAAACTGTTTTGATTGAAATCGGAAAGGTCCGGTACCGGATAAAATCCGAAGAGCTTTGCGAGGTAGTTGGCGATCATCTATGTATGTAACGGTAACAACGGAGGTATACGATGGCACTTGTACCCTCAGTCAACAGTCTACAGCGCGAGATCAACCGTATGTTCGACTCGATGCTGAGCCGTACCGGCGAATACGAAGGTGATGCGCTCTGCGATTGGGCTCCCCGTGTGGACATCGTCGAGCGCGAGAACGAGTACGTCATTTTAGCTGATCTACCGGGGTTGAAACGCGAGGACATCGCCGTAAACGTGGAGTCCAATACGCTTTCGATCAGCGGTGAGCGCACGCGTCAAGAAGAGAAAAGTGGTGAGCGTTGGTACCGTGCCGAGCGGTCGTGCGGTACGTTCAAACGGACGTTTAGCTTGCCGAACACGATTGACGCGGGTAAGGTGAAAGCCGAATACCGAAATGGTGAGCTGGTGGTAATCCTGCCGAAAGCGGAGCAGGCTAAACCACGCCAAATCGATATTGCAGTTGACTAAACCAAACCATCGAGACGTTTACAGTTTGAGCGGGTCACTCGAAATCGGGTGACCCGCTTTTTTATTTACGGAAAGCGTATGTGCTGATCGTGGTGCGAATACGTTCCCGTTCAAACGGTGTAAAGAATCGTAGAGACCAGAGCATAAGTGGAAACGTAAGGGTGAGTACGATCTTCACGGTAGCGGTGACCCACAACGGTCCCGAGATGATAAGGGTGACATGATACAACGCCGCGATTCCGATAATCATCGCCACGCGGCCGACTTCGTAGGGTAGAGGATAGAGCCGTTGCGCCCAGTGATAGGAAAACGCAAACCGACCGGCGGCAGCGAGTAAAGCGGCAAGCGCCGAACCAATTATCCCGAAGTAGGGGATCAAGAGTAAGTTTAGCGCGATATTCATCGCGAGTGTGCCAATAATAATCCCGGTGTTGTGGCGGGCGATTCCCGAGAAGTAGAAACCGATCTCAACCGCCGCGGTGAGTGTGTAGAATGTAAATCCAAGGGTAAGAAACGGTACCACACGCCATGCATCGTAATAGTCCGGTCGTTGTGCGAGAACGTAAATCAACTCTCGCGAGATCAGACTGAAGCCAAGGGCTATCCACACAAAGGCAAACGTGAGGTACGTGAAGGTTTTCGCGACGAATCGCCCACCATCTGCGGTTTTTGGGTGTTTGAGTCCCATTGGAATGAACGCACTGATAAATGATTGTCCCAGCATATTCATCGTGCCAGCGAGTTGATGGCCGAGCCCGTAGATGCCGACAGCGGAGAGGCCGACGAGGAACTTCAGGACGTACCGATCGCCCATGTTCCAAAAAAGCCCGGCCGTGACGCCAACCATGTACCAGAGTCCGAACGGGAGTAACTCACCGAGTAACGATGTTTCGACGGTAGGTCGGAGATATCGAAGAAACACCGGAAGTAGAATAACCGCTGTGGCGAGTGCGCCGAGAAAATTCGCCCAGAGTACCCCCTCTACGCCCAATCCGAGACCAGCAACGAACCAGACGGCGATCCCCATGGACACCACTGCGCGTACCAGATTCGCTGCGACGAACGCAACCGGACGTTCTTCCATGCGAAGAATGCCGAGTGGCGTCGTGATGATCATATCGAGTGATCCGATTGCCACGGCAAGTACGACGTAATGGCCCCAATCCGTAGGGCCAAGAAGCGCTTTTGACCAGAACGTGGGTAGCGTCGCAACAAGCGCCGTCACCGCCAAACCAGCGACAACTTGCGTCAGGACGACAGACGAAAACAAGCGTTGTTGATCTGAACGATTTTTCGCCGCCGGCCATAGACGGAAGAGAGAGTTCAACAGTCCGAGACTCGTAACGGTGCTCACGACCTGAGTGACGAGTACGAGAAGCGATACTACGCCATATTCCTGGCTCGCGAGATAGTTTGTATAGAGAGGTATGAGGATAAACCCGACAAGGCGTGCAAGCATCGATCCGCCCGCATAGACGAGGCTCTGCAAGCCGAAACGACGTAGCTGGGGCCATATCGTCCCTGCCGGTTGAGTCGATTGTACCGATATGTCGTCGGTCACCTGAGTACCGGTCGGTTGGGGTCGAATATCATACGTGTCCGATTGATGAAGTTACGTTGGTACGGTATTGGAGAGAAGCGTGGAACCGCGTTTGTTTCAAGTACCATAAACTTCAAATCCGGAACTACGATACCGTGTTTCGAGGTATCGATTTACAATGTCGCGTCTGTTATCAAGGCGACCTTGAGAATCGTCTCTCCGCTCGACACGAGAGTAACGCGGTGAAATCCGTAATCGTCATTGGTGCAGGACTTGGGGGACTGGCGACGGCACTTCGTCTCCATCACCGTGGCTTTGATGTCACCGTTGTAGAAAAGCTCTCGCGAATCGGTGGACGGTGCGGCGTTATCGCGCGCGACGGATTTCGTATCGATACTGGCCCGACGATTCTCGTGATGAAAGAGGCGTTTGAGGAAACGTATCGCGCGATAGGTCAGAAGATCGATGAACGCGTCGAACTGATTCGTATCGCCCCGAACTACCGCGTTTACTATCACGATGACACGTTTTTCGATCTCCACGCATCTATGCCGGATATGGCGGAGGAAGTCGAACGGATTGAACGTGGAGCGGGTGAACGGTACTTCCAGTTTCTCGGTGACTCATCACGGAAATACGAACTCGGGATGGAATTCGTCACGCGGAATTACGACCGGGTTACCGATCTCGCGAATCCCAAAGCCGGGTTTCGACTCCTCCGCACGCGAAGCTACCGTAAGCTTTACGACGATGTATCTCGCTATTTCTATTCCGACAAGCTTCGTAAAGCATTCTCCTTCCACAGTATGTTTCTCGGTCTTTCACCGTTTCAAGCGCTCGCGATGTATAGTCTGATCACGTACGCTGATCTTGCTCGAGGGATGTGGTACCCGAAAGGCGGCATCGGAACCCTCGTGAACGATATTGGCACACTCGCACAAGAATCCGGCGTGAATATCCAACTGAATTCACCTGTCGCCGAAATCCTTCTGACAGACGGACGAGTCGGTGGTGCTCGGCTTGAATCCGGCGAGGAGATACGCGCCGACGTCGTCGTGTCGAATGCTGATTTACCATACACGTACCGCTCGTTGATTCCTTCGCATCAGCGGCCGCGGTACTCCGACCGCAAACTCGATTCGATGGACTACGCGTGCTCCGGATATCTGCTTTATCTCGCGTTAGATCGAACGCTACCACAGCTAAAACACCAAGCGCTCTACTTCGCCGAAGATTACCGCGGAAACCTCGATGATATATTCGTGACCGGACGAATTCCTGAAGACCCCTCGTTCCACCTCAATTACCCCGTCGCGAGTGATCCTTCCATCGCGCCCGACGGGAAAAGCACGGTATACGCACTCGCACCCATGCCGAATCTGAAAGCGCAGATCGACTGGGATAAGGCTGGGCCGGTTGTTCGTGATCGACTTTTAGACAGGATATCGAGGATCGCGGGTGTTGATATTCGGGAACACATTGTCTGGGAAGAGCAGTACGATCCGCGTAACTTCGCACGGGATATTAACGCCGTCCACGGAACCGCGTTCGGTTCGCTCGCGCACGGCTTTTTCCAGTCGGCGTATTTTCGGCCACACAACCGCGACCGTGATATCGACGGACTTTACTTCGTAGGACAGGCGACGTATCCGGGTATCGGGATGCCGATGGTGCTCATATCTGCGCGGCTCGTTGCCGAACGGATTATCGAGGAGTGCTGATGGCGATGTCCGGTAACATCAGCGCGATTGCCTCGAAGCGTATGTCGAAGCAGCTTCGAGACGACTACCGTCATTGTCGTAAGATCATGCGGCAGGCGAGTCGGAACTACACGTTTGCGAGCCTGTTTCTCCCGCGCTCGGTACGTCGGCATGTGGAGGCGCTTTACGCACTGATGCGCGTGGGTGACGACCGTGTGGATGTATCACACGCCGGATTCGACACACCTTTGAAAGCGATCGATAATTGGGAACACGAATACTATCGCGCGTTCGAAACCGGTGATAGCGCGCATCCAGTCGTGCGCGCGTACGTGGATACGGCGATACGATTCGCGATACCAGTCGATACAATGGCGCCGTACTTTCAGGCAATGCGCGACGATCTCACCGTGAAACGATTCGAAACGTTCGACGACCTCGTTCAATACATGCACGGTAGTGCGGTTCCGGTCGGACGCGGTATGACCTATATCCTCGGTGTTACCGAGCCACATTCGTTTGAAGAAGCGCTCCCCATGGCTGACTCGCTGGCAATAGCGATGCAGCTTACGAACTTCTGGCGCGACATACGAGAAGACTGGGATCGCGGTCGTATCTACATCCCTTGTGAGGACCTCGAGAGGTTCGGTTACTCGGAGAAGGATATCGCTGAGCACCGAGTAAACGGAGCATTTGCCGAACTACTCGAATTCGAGTTCGATCGTACCGAACGGTACTACCGGCAAGCACGCGAAGGCGTTTCGATGCTTATGCGCGGTCGTCTCGGTGTACTCGGTTCCCTGCGGATCTACCACGCAGTACTCGATGACGTTCGACGCCGCCGTTACGATGTTTACTCGGGCCGCGCGGGTGCCGGTTTGCTTAAACGAGCGGCGATCATTGCGCGAACATGGTGGTCGGAATCTGACTCGCATAAAGGCTTTTGACGTATTTATGCCAATACACCATCGATATACCTCCATCGAGCCCGGCGCTCCAACCAGCTTCTTAGCATTTTCGCGCCACTCGCTCCGGGACGATGGCGAATCGACTTCCCGACAATGGGTTTGGCTCGGCGGTATTAGCGTTTGGGTGCTGAGCCTCATTCTGACGCCTGTTCTTGAAGACATCGGCGGGCGTTCCGCTCTACTTGCGATGACGAACGCCAGCGTTGTTTTTCAGGCGATCCTGACGCTATTCGCACTCTCGTTTGTCTGGCGAAGTCGGACAATTATACTCGCATCCGCGGTCGTTGTCCTGTCAACGTGGGGTATTGAGGCGATAGGTGCGTCCACGGGTGTACCGTTTGGGCGGTATACCTACACCGATGCGCTTCAGCCGCAGCTCGCCAATGTGCCGCTCCTGATTCCCATCGCTTGGTTGATGATGCTTCCACCTGCGTGGGCAGTGGCTGACATGCTCGTCGTAAGGAAGCGACGTCATTGGCCATCACACATCAAGCTCGCGGTTGTTGCGGGATTCGCATTCGCTGCGTGGGACCTCTATCTCGATCCGCAGATGGTCGGGCACGGTCTCTGGGAATGGGAAGTTGTCGGTGGATACTTTGGTGTTCCGTGGGTCAATTTCTTCGGATGGTGGTTCAGCGCGTTTCTTATCACGCTTTTCGTGCGACCATTGAATCTTCCGCGCGTACGACTCGCGATTATCTACACGCTTGTCTGGTTCCTCGAACTGATCGGACTTGGAGTGATGTGGGGTCAGCCACTTCCAGCGCTTGTTGGGTTCGTTGGCATGGGCGCGTTTGTGGTACCGGGCTGGATTCTGGAGTACCGACGGTGGAAGGCGGTGCCGACCGAATGAAACACGTTTTTGGTTATGAGCCGTGACGCTCCTCGCGGTGTTTATTGCGGTGACGTTGGGCACGATGCTTCTCATCGCGACT
Source organism: uncultured bacterium (assembly GCA_964635955.1). GTDB lineage: Bacteria > Latescibacterota > MWCZ01 > MWCZ01 > MWCZ01 > CAZWQW01. Next base: position 129,272 of record CAZWQW010000002.1, read on the forward strand.
GTCAACGCCGTCACCTTCCCGCGTCTGCGTAATACCGCACCAGAAGCATTTCCCACTGTTTCCATTCTGATTCCCGCGCGGAACGAGGAACGCACAATTGCCGACACCATCAACCGAATTCTCCTGCAGAACTATCCCGATTTCGAAGTGATTCTCCTCGACGACGGGTCAACGGACAATACTGTAGTAAAGGCGCAATCGGCTGCACGCAGTGATGAACGGTTCCGGGTCGTGTCGGGCGAACCTCTGCCCGAAAGATGGCTTGGGAAACCGTGGGCATGTGAGCAACTCGGACGCCACGCGCGAGGCGACGTGCTCGTGTTTACCGACGCCGATGTGATCTGGTATCCGCACACGCTCTCCTCGATTATCGCGTTACGCGAACGATACGCCGCTGACATGCTGACGGTCTGGCCGACGCAGATTACCGAGACGTGGAGCGAGCGGCTGTGTGTTCCGCTTCTCGCACTGACGATCATCGGGTATCTGCCAGAACTCTGCGTTCGATATATCAAACATCCCGGATGCGCGGCCGCCGTCGGGCAATTGATTGTGTTTGACCGCTCCGTGTACCAAGCGATCGGACGGCACGAATCGGTTCGCCAGCAGCTCGTCGAAGACATCGGTCTTGGTCGGCGGACGAAGGCGTGTGGATACCGACTTGTCGAAGCCGATGGCGCAGGGAATATTGCGTGTCACATGTACCGCGGTTGGCGTGAAGTGCGGAACGGCTTCGCGCGAACGATTCTTGCCGGTTACGGTGGGAATCCGTGGCTCCTTGTGCTCGGGTGGATCTTCCATTGGATTGTGTTTCTCGTGCCGTGGTTCTGGTTCGCATGGGGCTTTTACTTCGATGGCGGCACCATGTGGCCTACCATGCCGGTCATTCTTGCGAGTGCGGGCGTGCTTCTTCGCGCGATTACGGCAGCCGTGACCCGTCAGCGAATCCGTGATGCGGTTCTCATGCCGATATCCGTCGTGTTGATGTCGATCATTGCGGCGCGGTCGCTGTGGTGGCATGCACGAGGCGGGGCGCCATACAAGGGTCGCACGGTTGTGCATCGCGAGTAGGGATGTAAATGAACCAACGTATTGTCGTCATCGGGGGCGGTGTCGGCGGACTCGTCGCGGCAATCGATCTCGCGACCGCCGGGTGCGATGTTGTCCTCTTCGAAGCAGCGGACCGGGTCGGTGGGAAGATGGGAGAGATTCGGTCCGCCGGATTTCGCTGGGACACCGGCCCATCGGTTATCACGATGCCAGATTTGCTGACAGGATTGCTCCGCGATTCCGGTGTCGATCCCGACAACTACCTTACGCTTCGTCCCGTCGAGCCGATTACGCGGTATTTCTGGCAGGACGGTACGGTTCTCGACATCAATCGTGATCTCCCGCGGACACTCGATGGAGTCCGATATGTGTCAGAACACGACGTCGAAGGGTGGCTCGATTTTCTCGCATATGCCGCGCGGCTACATCGCATCACCGGGCCGATGTTCCTCTACGGGCCCCCTCCGAGGGTTACCGATCTCTTTCGCTTGAAACCGCGCGATGCGCTCAACGTCGACGGCATGCGAACCATGGCGGCGGCAATCGATAGCTTTGTCATATCGCCGCACCTCCGACAACTCCTCAAGCGATTCGCCACCTACGTCGGCGGTGACCCCTTTCGTGCACCCGCACCGCTCAACGTGATCGCGGATGTCGAGATCAATCGCGGCGTTACCTATCCCGTCGGTGGTATCTACGCAATTGCACATGCACTCGAAAAGCGAGCGCGTGAACTCGGAGTATCGCTACACACTGGGCGCCGTGTCGAGTCGATTACCGTTACACACGGCGAAGTATCCGGCGTTGTGCTTTCGGACGGAGAACGCGTAGAAGCCGACATTGTCGTAGCGAACACCGATGTGGCTAACGTGTACGAACGCATGTTGCCTGCTGGCGTTATACCGAAACGAGAAAAAGAGCGACACGGGAACGCGGAGCCGTCGTCGTCGGGCTTTGCGCTTATGTTTGGCGTCAAGGGACAGGAAAAACGCCTTGCGCACCACAATATTCTCTTCTCGTCCGACTACAGGCGCGAGTTCCGCGAAATATTCGACGAAGGAGTACCTCCAAGCGAACCGACGGTGTATATCGCGATCACGTCGAAAACCGATCCGGATCATGCACCGGAAGGGTGCGAGAACTGGTTTGTCCTCGTGAACGCACCCGCGCTCGGTGAGCACTGGAACTGGGCACTACGGAAAACCGAATACCGAGATCGCGTTATCGAATGTATCGAGTCATTCGGGTTTACTGTGCGGGATAGGATCGTCGCGGAGCATATCCTTACGCCGGAGGATATTGCGCGACAGACGGGTGCGCATCGCGGCGCACTCTACGGGATGTCGCCAAACGGTCGGTTCGCAGCATTTCGACGACCGCACAATCGCGTGGCGGGGGTAAAAGGTCTCTACCTGTGCGGTGGCACGACACATCCGGGTGGTGGAGTTCCGATGGTGGTGCTATCAGGAAGACTCGCAGCGCGGTACGCGCTGGAAGTTATTCTTTAAAACCCGCATGTCTACACGGTGTGACTCGGTTTGTCGACACTCGAAAATATTACGCGCCCGTGGGACATGAGGCATATTGACGTTTTCTCGGTTTACAATATCATTAGTACCGATACACTCTTGCGTTCCCCCTTTTTGGGTGGTGCGTGTAATGAACATATCTAAGCATCCTTCCAGAATCTCCCCCACACGGGCCTTTCCCTTTGTACCCTCTCACAGACGAGGTTCTTCCATGAGAAGAATGTTACTGTGGCTCACCTTGGTTGCCGCGGTATCCGTTTTCGCGCCACACGCAAACGCAGCTACCGGAACTTTTACGGTCGACGAATCGAATGCAGCTATTCAACCACAGCCCGGAACGACGGGTGTGTACGAGTATCCGTTTATCCGGTTCGCGTTTACCGAACCGTACGATCCGGCAACCGTCGTTGCGCACAATATTCAGATTTACGGGAGTGCCACCGGCGCGGTTACGAGTTTCGGGATTAACTACGTTTCTGACACGTACGTAACGATCGACATCTACAGCCCGTTCCATCCGGGCGAAACCGTTTCCGTGACCTTGAATCCCTCGATCTATTCGCTTGGCGGAACACC
>CAZWQW010000002.1:132526-136681 GCA_964635955.1 uncultured bacterium
TGAGCGAATTGTATCCCGATGGGTACAGCTGGTCGTTTACGATCGGCGGCTCCGCGCCAACGACCTTCGAAGTAACGATGGTTTACCCGGAAGCAGGTGGTACCAGCTATCATGACACGATGATCGGCGTCATGTTCAACAAAGTCGTCGATCAGTCGACGATCAACGCAGACAACATTCTCATCTATGGAACGATGTCTGGTTCGCTTCAGAACCGAACCACATTCAGTGTTCTCACCGAGACGTACGATACCGGCGAAACGATCATCGAAGTGCCGCCGGGGACATCGGTCGTATTGATGGAGATCGATTACACCCAGGGATTTCTCAACGTCGGCGAAATGGTGAGTGTTATCCTCTCACCAGCGATCATGTCCACCGATGAGGATTACCTTGGCAATTTCTACGGCGGACCGTATGAATGGACGTGGAGCGTTATCGACGGCTCCGGCGGTCTTCAGGTTCATTGGACGTTCCCTGAGAACGGCGCATGGGACGTCGATCCAACGAGCGTGATAATCGTGCAGTTCGACCGTCCGATTGATTTCGGAATGCTGACACCCGAAAAGGTATCGGTATTCTCGCAGTTAACGGATGACTTCCTCCCGGTAACACTCAGCGACGATAATGGTAACACGACTCGCCTCGTCATCGTTAACGGTTCCGGACCGTTCCCACTCGGCGACGCAATCACTGTCACCTTGAGTGGTTCGATCATGGGGCATGACGGGTCGTCACTCGGTTCTGACTATGCATGGAGCTTCGCCGTAGCGGACCAGCTACCGCCGTTTGAGGTCGTATCCGTTCAACCGTGGCCCGGGTCGCAAAACGTACCAGTAGACGCGGCTATCTACCTCGAGTTTTCTCGCCCGCTACATTACGACACGCTTGTCGAATTGTGGAGTGAGTGGTTCTCCATCCAGAGCAACGAAGTTGGTTCACTAAGTTACTGGTACGAAACACCGTCTCCGAATTCGATTCTCATCCACACGGACGGTCATTTCCTCGCTGCCGATCAAATCACGATCTCTGTCAGCGGCGATGTGTTGTCGGCCGATGGCGTTACTACACTCGGGGATCCGTGGTCCAGCAGTTTTTCCGTCGATCCCGATCCGTACAGCTTCTACGTTTCGTGGACGTTCCCGAACGAATACACGCCGATCGACGAGATATCCGTCGATCGCGGTATCGAAGTTCGTTTCAACAGGCAAGTGAACCAGTCGACACTAAACACGAACACGGTGTTGCTATACAACTACACGCAGGAAGAAGCGCTTACGCCCGATCTTCAGATCAACGAATGGGACCCGTACTGGCTGGGGATCAATCACGAGCCGTTTGCGCTCGGGGACAGCATCGTCGTAATCCTCACGTCCGACGTCATGAGCATGGACCAGACGCCGCTATCGGCGTATGAGTTTGGGTTCCGGGTTCGTGAGTTCGACCCGATTCGAGTGCAGGTCGGAAGCGCATCGGCGCCGATGGGTGGTTCCGTGGTGATTCCGGTCATGGTACAAAATGACTTGACGCCGCACGATATCTCGTCATTCCAGTTCCAGATTTCGTTCAACTCGTCTGAGATTGCCTATGACGGGTATAGTGTTGAAGGCACGCTTGGCGCGCAATACTGGGGCCTCGAAGAGATCACGGTAGGGAATCCTGAACCCAATGTTTATACGTTCGGGGCTGCATCCGAAAGTACAGGTCCGTATCTCGAGGGAACGGGTGTCCTCGTGTACCTCTATTTCTCGCATATCGTAGACTATCCGACGTGGAATGACATTTGGATCGACTTCGTTGACGGTTATGTGTTCAATGAAGAAGGCGTCTGGACCGAGTTATATCACGGTTCAGTGAGCTTTGAGCAGGTCGGTGTCGTCAACGGTTATGTGCGATACAGCACCAACGAGTCGCCGATCGCAAACGTCAATGTGACGCTATCGAACTGGGATGGATTGGTGGCGACGACAACCACCGATGGAGCCGGATACTACGAATTCACCGATGTTTCGAGCGGCGGTTACTGGTTACAGTTCCACGTGCTCGCGACTGGTGGCCGTGTAGACGCCATTACTGCGATGGATGCATCGGAGATTCTGAAGCACGTCACGCGAATCACTCAGCTTCAGGGGATGCCCTGGCTCGCCGGTGACGTGACGTGGAACGGGACGGTTACAGCGTATGACGCTTCGCATGTTCTCTCGTTCGCTGTCAACTCCGAGTTTATGTTCCCAGCGCCTCAGTGGCTCTTCCCATACCACTTCGATCAATACGGATTCGACGATCGAGTTTGGATCAACGTGGATGGCGGCGTCGTCGTCCAGAATATGGAAACGATCCTCGCCGGCGATGTGACGGGGAATTGGGGCCAACAGATCCCTGCTAAGCCGTCTGGTGCCGCCCGTGTCGTTTCGGTTGCGACAGCGTCCGATGCGTGGCGCGTCGATGTTGGTGAGGGCGCGCCTGTGAGTGCTGCGATCATCGAGCTGACGGCCGATCAGGCGCTCAACATAGCCGGTGTCGATGTTACTGACGGATGGATTTCGGAGTACCGAGTCGACGGCGAAACGGTGCGTGTAGCTCTCGCCGGCGCAGAGGACATCGCGGATCCGTTCCAACTGATCAACATCCGGCATGCTGGCTCCGCACCGAACATCGTCGATACACGCGTGACGTTGAACGATGGAATGGTGGGTGCGAGAGTCGTCACGGCGGCTCCGGCGCAGTTCTCACTGCACTACCCGGCACCGAACCCCTTCAACCCAGCCACGGAGATCGTATTCGAGTTGCCGTCATCCGGACCGGTTGAGTTGGTTGTCACGAACGCGATTGGTCAGCACGTACGCACCCTCGTAACAGGTGTTGGTACGCAAGGCGTGCATCGCGTGACGTGGAACGGTCTCGACGACGCAGGTCGTGCTGTTGCGAGCGGCAGTTACATGATCACCCTGCGGTTCAATGCGGGCACCGACGCGCAGTCGATATTGCACCGTCGGGCGTTGCTCGTTCGGTAATCGACTCGATTATACGACACGTTTGGAACGGGGTGGGCGCAATGTCCGCCCCGTTTTTTTAGTCGAGGATGATTCCGGGAGGGAGTTGTTCATCGTCCGATGAGACGTCGTAGGGACGGTATTCGCGGAGGTAGTCGGTATCGCGATCGTCTCCCACTTGGCGAAGTTGACGCTTCCGCGGGGTGATATACGATCCAGTCGCGAGACGTTCTTCGCCGTACCGATCGATGACGATAGCGCGGGGCTCATGAACCGGACAGGCGTTCTCACAGAGCCCGCATCCCATGCACTTCTCTTCGTTTACGACGGGGCGACGTTGCGTGCCGACGTGATCGGTAATCGTGAGGAAGTCGATCGCGTCGTAGGGACACACCTCATCGCATACAAGGCACGCCTTCAGCTCTTCCCACGCTACGCATCGTTCACGGAGAATCCGTGCGGTGCCAATTCGTGCGAAGGATTTTTCTTCATGAGTGAGCTTGCGGATCGCATTGGTGGGGCAGACCTGCGTGCAGTTGTGGCACGGTTCTTCGCACCCACCGATAGTCGGTACGAGCACCGGCGTCCAGATAGCGGACCACCCGGCTTCAAGTCCGAGCGGTTGTAGACCATGTGTCGGACATGCTTCGACGCACGCAAGACACCGTGTGCATCGCGCGAGAAACTCTTCTTCCGGAATCGATCCCGGCGGACGAATGATGCGCGCCGGTGCGATCGTTGCGTTCGTCGACGAGGCACTGAGTAAGCCAATCCCAATACCCGTCGCCGCCGCTGCGAGAACCTGACGTCGTTCAGGGACGAATCCGGGTGCATCGTGTACGCCACCCCGCTCGAATCGCACGGCGGCTTGCGAACACGCGTTGCTACACCGCATGCAGAGGATGCATTCGTCACGGTGCGTGCTCGTGAAATCGGCGGTCGGAATCGCGCCCATGGGACAATCGCGTTCACAGAGACTACACGCCGTGCACTCCGCCACAACAAAGCGCTTCACGAGTCCCGTCCGTCCCAGAACGCCGAGTAAGGCTCCTAACGGACAGAGGTTCCGACACCAGAAGCGGCGCTCTATGCGTTCGAGTGCGATAATACCGACGAATATGAGCGCCGTTGTGGTCATCCACGCGTAGAGCGGTGGCGATTC
>CAZWQW010000002.1:136781-139179 GCA_964635955.1 uncultured bacterium
ATACCGACCGTGTAAGCATCGACGCACGCGGCGTTCAAGCCGGCGATGACTGCGCCCGGTGTTTCTACGCGCCCCGGTCCGCCCGGACCGCGCGTGACGAGCGCACGTTGAGCGTCGGTAACAATAAGCGTCGGTTTGATGAGCTTACCAAGGTCAACGATTGCTTGATGGAGATCATACCGCGCGTGGAATGGTCCGCGGGCCTGTATCAAGCCCATGTTGTTCTTTAAGGCGAATGAGACGCCGGATGACGCGTGTGATTTCGCGATCGGCATAGAAATCAACACGTCCGAAGCGTGCACAAGCGTCGCGAGGTCAACTTCCGCGACTTCCACTGCGCCGGGGATACTGGTGGTCGTATACGGACTGCGCGCGTTGAGTGGTATGACATCGACACCGTTCAGTCGTGCGAGGTCGCCGATACCGCTCCGTTCGAAGCAGAGGTCCGGGTCGCGTACGGGATAGTCTGCGACGGTGATGCTTCGTGCTCCGGCTTCCTTACAGAGATCGATCATAGCCGTAATGAGTTGGGGATCGGTCGTTGTTGCCATTTCCGGTGGATTGGGGAATCCAACGTTCGGATTGATGAGGACCGACATTCCCGGTTTTACGTAATGTGAGAGACCTCCGAGTTCGTCAATCGCGCGTCGGAGAAGTGCATCAGGGTCACCACCGGTTACATGCACAACATCGGGGAGCCGATCGAATTGCGGCGCGTCTGCCGCGTGTGCCCAACGAGGAAGAAGGACGCCTCCGGTGAGAATCAAACCAGACTTCAGGAAATCGCGTCGAGATAGCGGCATCGGAGGACCTCATTTGTCGAAAGGGATCCAAAACATCACGACACGGAATAGCGAATACTGACGTCGCAAACGACAACCGATTCGCGTGCTACGTCATCGGATATGATACAGCGGCTGGGAATCCGCGGCAAGACGCGCGCGCGCGGTAGAAGCGTCGTTCGCAGGAAATGATTCGCTCATATCTTGGAATGGGCGATCCAGTCGGCTACGCGACGAATGGTTTCGGGCCGACACCTCGGCGGCATTACTCCTGCGGAAGACAGAACGATACCGCGACCGTGGGGGAGTTCTGCTAAGTCGTGAGCTATCGTCTCGATGATGGTATCGGCGGGTTCGAGCCACAGCGTTGCGTTCGTACCGCCTATCAAGCAACGCGATGGCATCATCGTGCGTCCGTCGAGCAATGACGTATCACCGACGGGAGCCGAAGTAAACGCCTCGTTCGCGTGCGCAGGTACTCGACCGATATCCGGAAGGAGTCCCTTTAGCTTTCCGCACATATGGAGTACGAACACTTTTCCGGCATCAGCCATCAGCCTTCCGTATACTGTGAGATAGGGTTCGCAGAATCGGCGAAACATGCTGGGCGAGATAAGGGTAGTCGATGTGTTTTCTACCGCATACACCACTGGTGCTGGATTCAGGTTGGCAATGATCTCAGCGCGACGTGTGAGCCCTCGGTGCATCGAATCGAATAGCGCAGAGACGGCCTCAGGGTAGTCATAAAGGAGGTAGGTGCCGTTCTGTATGCCGGCAAGATGCTGTAGCCAGTCCATAAGCGGCGAAATACCGATATGGGTTACACAGATGCCTGTTTCGCCGGTTTCATGGAGGATTTGCTTCGCCTCTTCGAGTCGCTCGTCGTCCGGTTCGTACGAGGTGTCGTCGTAAAGTTCCGTCAGTGCTTCGATATCGTCGATTGTTTTAACGGGAAACACGATCGGATGGTGAGATCGTGACGTTTCATCAAATCCTTCGATATAGGTGAGTGTGCGTTTCACAGTTCGAAACGTCGTGATCCGCCGTATACCGTCCGATTTCACGTCGATTGAAGAATGCTTCTGTACCGCACGAACACCGTTGGGGATACCGATATGGAGATCGCCACCCGTCCACGAGATGAGATCGCGAGGTTTCATCTCGCGGAAAAACGAGGTTTGGTGGCGCGGATACGCCCCGTCGATCTTCGGCCAGAACGGTATACGGTCGACGGGTTCACAGCGGAGTGCGGCGAGCCACCGCTCGCGAGACGTCATTACACTCACCGTGGCACCTCCGACGGGGAATTGCCGTTAAAACTCGGCTTGGATCCGCCGTATTGCTTCGTCGGAACCGATAATTGCCAACGTGTCGCTTGATTTGAGTACGAAATCGGCGCGCGGAAGAATCGTCTCCTCCGGAACGTGTTGATGAATAAGCACGACCTGAACACCGAAGCGTCGAGGTAGATCGAGTTCGGAGAGCTTCTTCCCTTCGAACTGCGACGGGACGGCGAGCTCTACGAGTGTGAATCCTTCGGTTACTGCGACCGAGTGCAAGACGTTGAGATCGGCGATGGTATGAGCAAGATCCTCGGCGGCTTCTCGTTCAGGGAA
>CAZWQW010000003.1:0-29554 GCA_964635955.1 uncultured bacterium
CTTACCGCGCTTTCATTACCGCCTCGCCTGATTCCAACCCTTCGGCGTGTGCGCGAATACGCACCTTTCCGGCAACGCGACCTGTGCGCAGCACAATTCGACCGCGACCGCGATAGGTTGTAACCTTTGGTTCGCCATACAGACCGAAGAGTGCCGGAGTTTCGTCTTCCTTCGATGCGGCGCTTTCAACGTCGAACGTCACGGTCGTATCCGCAGTCGGGCATCGCGCGCCATCACCGTCCACGATTGTCGCCGTTACAAGTGTGATGTCCGTGCCGTTGGCCGGAAGGGTTTTGTGCAGCGTTTCGACAATGATACCGACGGGTTCTCCGGCAGTCCGCACCTCGTCGATCGTCTGATCGAGGTGCGCGCCGCCATTCGAGCGACTACTGTGGTTCCCTACCGCGTGGAGCGTTCCCGGCGCATACGGTACCACCCACGTATAGTAACCCATCCGAGTTGCGTCTGCGCGAGTCTTCACGCCGAGCGACGTGCCGTTTAGCACCAGTTCAACGCGGTCAGCGTTACTTGCGACACCGATACGCTTTTCGACACCGTCCTCGCCCGGCCACGTCCAATGTCCGAGGATACGCGTGAACGGTGTGTCGTTCCATCGTGCTCGAATGGCGTGCGTCGCAAGCTTCGGGAACCGCCATGCGTCGATACAACCCGACATTTGAATTGGACGCGAAACGCCGTATTCCGTACCGTAGTCGTGCATACACCAAAGTGCACTACCGGCGATCCACTCGCGCTTGGCAAACTCGTCGAGATCGTGAAGTATCTTGTCGGTCTGCCAGAGTTCGTCATCGTGCCAGTCGTTACCGCCTGCACCTTCTTTGACGAAACGCTCGCCCGTATTCGCGTTCGAATGCTCGGAGTTCATCAGCTTGAGATCGGGCAGAAGCGCACGCAATTCATCGAGGTGCGGTACTTTGTAATTGAGTGCGACTACATCCGGGACGTCGACCGTGCCAAGCTCTTTCCCGTCCTCCGGATGGTTTTCGGCGTAAACCGTCGGTCGCCATGAATCCATCCTCTTCGCTGTGTCGTGGAGCAGTTGGAAGAGATCGCGATCCCGTCCTTCGTTGAGCAGACCCCATAGGATGATCGATGGATGGTGCCGGTCACGCGCGATCATCTCCTCCATCATCTGGACGGCGTTCGCGGCGAACTGTTTTCCGCCGATATACTGCCACGAGGCGATTTCGGCGTATACGAGGATCCCTTCACGATCACATGCATCGAGAAACGCCGGGTGCATGGGGTAATGCGAGCATCGAACGAAGTTCACACCCATCTGCTTGAGGAGTTCGACATCATAGGCTTGAAACGATGCCGGGAGCGCGTTGCCGATGCCGGGGTAGTCCTGGTGCCGATTCATTCCGCGAAGTTTCAACTGCTCGCCGTTGAGAAAAAAGCCACGGTCTGCGTTGAAATAGAACCACCGAAATCCGAAGTCTTGTGACTGCTCATCGATCACTCCGTCCTTGTCTTTGAGCTTCACTCGAAGCGTGTACAGATTCGGTTCATCCGGTGACCAAAGGCTCGGCTTTTTGACGGGATCCAATGGAACATTCACGAGACGCGTTGCTCCAGCGGCGACGGCGAACTCGACTTCGTTCTCTGAAACTGCGTGGTTTTTCGGCGAGCGAATCTGTACTGCCACCTTCGCGTGTTCGCGTCGATTGCGGTCGTTGCGCAGCCGTATATTGACGAATACACGACCCGACTTCTTCGATACCTCGGGCGTGGTGACGATGATTCCATCGTTATCGATGTGGAGTTGATCGGTAATTCGCAGTCCGATCTCGCGGTAAATACCGCCGTAGAGGTTGTAATCGAGATCGATATTCCCGGGAAGCACGTCGGGATTGTGCTGGTTTGTCACGCGAAGCGCGAGCACGTTTCGTTTCTTTTTCAACGCGGCGGTCAAGTCGACATGGAACCCGGTGTAGCCGCCCATATACTTGCCAAGAAACTCACCGTTTAGCCATACGTGAGTTACGCTAAACGCGCCGAGCGCGGAGAGCTCGATACGTCGTCCTTTCGGAAGATCGGGAAGTACCAGACGGTACCATCCCGGACCGCGATAGAACCGCTGCTCCGGAATGAAGGAATCGGCAGCGTTGAAGCAGTGCGGAACGCTTACCGTCTCCCAGTGCGAGTCGTCGAATTTCGGTTGCCATGCATCGGGTGCTTCGTCGCGGAGGAACTTCCATCCGTGTGCCAGTTCGATCCATCCGGTTTTCATCGTCGACCTTTCGCCAATATCTCTGAAGTCACTTCCACCGTGGTACACAAATATGCAGCGTCCGAGCGTTTACTCCTGTGAGAACACGATACGAAATCCGCGTGAACGAATACCAGATCTCACGCGTCATTCGTGCGAGACTCGTAACAATGTTCATCTAACTCTTTAGTATGCATACGCCGGTCCATTGACCACAACGGAGGTCATTCATGAAACGTTCATTTCTTAGCCTCATCGCAGTTGCTGCTGCAGGTTTACTCGCGACGAGTGTATACGCCCAACCGAATGCCGGAATGGGAGCCGGGCCGAATCCAAACCCGAATCCCGGCGTTTGTGACAACGGTGGACCACACGGTCCGCAGATGGGTGCTCGTCATAACCAGATGGGCAATCGTGGCAACGCGAAAGTCGCGCTTCAAAGGATTCTTGCTCTCGATTTGACATCCGAGCAAGCAACTCGCGTTCGCGCGATTCAGCAGAATGTAGAAAAGCAGATAATCCCGAAGCGCGCGACGCTCGAAGTGAAACGTATCGAACTGCGTGAGCTTATGCATCAGACGAATGTCAACCAGCGCGCCGTGACGAACAAGTTGAAGGAGATCAACGACGTGCGCGGTGAGATCGCACAACTTCGTGTAAACGCGCAACTCGAAGCCCGTGGTGTCCTAACGGGCGAACAGCTCGAGCGGTACCTCGATCCCACGTGGCGTCCTGAAACATCCCAGTGCCGGATGAATACACCGGCGCGTCGACGATAGATCGGTAGCGCACGCTCAAACAACATGAATCACGGGGCGGTCTTCAGCAGGTCGCCCCGTATTCGTTTTCTACCGTCCATCTGGATCTCGGAGACGCCATGAACTCTTCCAGCCGCGTCGTGTCGTTTGTATCTGCAATATCGGTAGTTGTCGTTTCGATTGCGTTCGCAGGGGCGCGCTCGCCGGAAGCCCCGTCAGAAGCAGAAGGCGATGGCGATCGATCTGCCTTTATCGGTACCGGTCAATGCCCGCTACAGATTTTATTTTTCCGCATGAATCGACTCGATCTCCGCGCCGATCAACGCGACGAAATCCGTGCAATTCTCGATGTTGCGCGGGAATCAGCGACACCCTTGTCGAATCTGATCCGCGAACGGGAGACAGCGTTAACCGAACGACTTCTTGCAGACGTGATCGACCGTGACGGCGTTCGAGCCGATATCGAGTCGATCGGTGTGATGCGCGACGAGTTGAATGCGATGTGGTTAGATGCGTACATCAATGCGTGGGATCGACTTGACGACGACCAGCGAAACAATCTTCGCGAGATCGCGAAAGAACCGCAGAGATATGAGCGACAGCGTTCACCAGATTCCGATCGAAGTGGTCGACCGCGAGGTCCACGTCCCGGCGACGGAATCGGTCGGCCGGGTGGTTTCGGTGGCTGGTAGTTTCAATTCGGTGGTACACTTTCGCCGTCATTGGGGTATCTTATTGTCCGGGGGGCGATAGGTTCACACTATCCTTACAGGACGGAGATTACCGATGAGAGTTGCAGCACTCGTCACAGCTTGTTTGATCGGCGCGACAGCGGCGTACGGTGCGGATCGGCAACCGACACCCGCAGCGCAGATGAGCCAAGCAGATGAACACAGTCAAGGCGTGGGCGTGGGGCAGGCACTCGATCGTCGACCGGAAGCAGCCGCGTCGTTGATGCTCGACCGAATCGGGCAGTTGCAGCTGACACCCGAGCAACGCGAGCAGTTGCGGACGTTGCAGGCACGCGCGGAACGGGATGTCGCTCCATTGCAAGAACAGGTGCGCGAAAAGGAACAGCGACTGTATGATCTGCTTGTCGAAGGCGAAGTCGACGACGCCGAGGTGCAGTCGCAGGTAAATGAGATCGCAGAGCTCCGGAAGCAAGTCGCGATGCGGTATGTGAACTGCTACCGGAACATGAACGGTCAGCTCTCCTCGGATCAACGGATGCGACTACGGAATAAGAGCCGGCAGCAGGACGACGCGGAACGTGGTAGTATGCAAGGCGCTGGCGGTCGTCAAGGTGAACGCCCAGGTCAAGCTGGTGGCGCGGGTGCATCCGCTGCAGGTCGCGGAAGTGGCGCGGGTGCTGCGCAATCGGGTGCTCAGGCAGCCCCACAGACGACAGATGACTCGGTAGAAGCGGCTGAAGAAGCAACCGAAGCCGTCGGAGAGTCGACGAATGGCGCCGGCAGCGGTCAGTCGGGGACGCGTGGCCGCGGTCGCCGGTAGAGCGAATCTCTTCGCGAGCGTTCGGTTTTTTTAGCGGTCGATCGACGTTGGCGCTCTACGGCCAACGAGTGTGTGATGACGTTTCATATCGACATTGCTGAGAAAACAAAAAAGCGTGACGTGTCTCCACGTCACGCTTTTTTTTTGCATCGGATGTTCGTGTTATTCCGAGGCTTTCGCAGCCTTCGGTTTTTCGGGTTTCTGGTCTTCTTTCGCCCAACCGTTCTTTTTGATCCACTTCTCGAGATTCTCTCTCGCAACCGAATCTTCGAACTGTACTGGTGGAGTCTTCTTGAAGTATGCGCTCGGTTCGATGAGTGCGCCTTTCATGCCGTTGTCGAGACCGATTTTCGCGCAACGTAACGCATCGATAACGACACCAGCGCTATTAGGCGAATCCCACACCTCGAGTTTCAGTTCGAGATTCAGCGGAACGTCTCCGAACGTGCGGCCACGCATGTTAATGTGGCACCACTTCCGGTCTTTCAGCCATGCGACGTAATCGGATGGACCGATGTAGACGTTGTCTTTTCCGATGTCATAGTCGAGCATCGAGACTACGGCGTTCGTCTTGGAGATCTTCTTCGAGGCGAGTCGCGAACGTTCGAGCATGTTTAGGAAGTCGGTGTTACCGCCAACATTGAGCTGGCTCGTCTGTTCAAGACGCACGCCACGCTGCCGGAAGAGCGTCGTGAGCACTCGATGGGTGATCGTTGCGCCGACCTGTGACTTGATGTCATCGCCGATGACCGGGAGTCCGCGGTCTTCAAAGCGCTGCTGCCAATACTTCTGCGACGCAATGAATACCGGGATGCAGTTGACAAACGCGCAGCCCGCATCGAGAACCTGTTCGACGTACCATTTTGTCGCTTCTTCCGATCCGACCGGAAGGTAGTTGATTACCACATCGGCGCCGGTGTCCTTGAGAATCTTTACGATGTTATCGGTAGGTCCGGGTGCCTTCTCGATAATCTCGCTAAGGTACTGGCCCAGTCCGTCATGGGTCATACCACGGTGGACCGGTACATTCAGCTTCGGCATCTCTTCGCGCGAAACGAATTCGAACGTGTTGTTCGGCTTCTCGTAGATAGCCTCGGAAAGGTCTTTCCCAACCTTGTTTTTGTCGATATCGAACGCTGCGACGAACTTGATGTCCTTGATCCGATATCCGCCAAGGTTATTGTGCATCAGACCGGGGATAAACTCATCGTCCGGCGTATTACGGTAGTAATGAACCCCTTGGACGAGGGATGACGCACAGTTTCCCACGCCGATAATAGCGACGCGTACTTCACTCATTCGATTTACTCCTTCTTTCAGTGCGAATCGCTGCTCCCAGAGGATCCGTAGTTAAACGACACGCCGCACGCTACATCGATTCGGTGATGTAACGTTGAGCGACCACGAACAGCGAGACGGTCTCATGCTTTCGCCCGCTGTAACGCGCTCATGTCGAACACGTGATCCGGTTCAGCAACTCCCAAAATACTAAACTGAAATGAATGGACTCTGAAACAGTGATGAAAGTTTTGTCATATTGCCGTTATGGTAGTAAAAATACTGTGTTACGGCACTCATTCGTAGTGCTCGTGTCGAGATGTCTGCAGCGTGCGAACAAGCGATTTGAAATGCAGACCTCGGTCACTGAAGTTGCGGTACTGGTCATAGCTCGCGCAAGCGGGTGACAACGCAATAATGTCTCCCTCCCTCGCGAGACTACGGGCTGTGTCCACGGCAGCGGCGACATCCGCGACGTGGTAAATACACTTCGGGTCCATTCCGGCGTTCTGAGCGGCTTTCGCTATCTGTGGTGCGGTAACGCCGAGAACGATGAGTGCCGCAGCGCGATTGGCGATCTCGGCTCCGAACGAGTCGAACGATACTTTCTTGTCATAACCGCCAGCGATAAGAATAGTCTTCCCCGGTTCGAACGATCTCAATGCGCAGATTGCAGACTCGGGTGTTGTCGCGATTGAATCGTTGTAATACCTCACACCAGAGATCTCTGCGACGAATTCGAGTCGGTGTTCGACTGCGCGGAACGATCGAATGGCGTTTGCCATGGTGTCAGGTTCGACAACCTCGCCGCCGTACTCCCACGCGGATGTTGCAGCTACTGCAGCGAGTACGTTTTCCTGATTGTGCGCGCCAAGCAGTGGAATCTCGTCGACGTTCATGACGCTAACCGTACCGGTGCCACGTGTAAACACGATTGTTCCGTCGGCAACATACGCGCCGGGGGTTCGCGTGGCGGTATTGCAGAACCATCGGATCGTTCCGGGTAAGGTGGCCGCCATCCTCGCGAGTAGCGGATCAGCGGTGTTCAATACACCGATCTGCTCTCGAGATTGATGCGCCAGGAGCAGACGTTTCGCCGCGACGTAGTTGTCATATGTACCGTGGCGGTCGAGATGATTCGGTGAAAGGTTCGTTAGCACACCGATCTCCGGCGCCCATTTCTCGTCTCCGAGCCACTCGAGTTGGAAACTGCTCACTTCGAGGACAACCGGTACACCGGGTTCGATTTCTGCAACCTCGCTTAGAAGCGATTTGCCGAGATTGCCACCGATTCGCGTTCGAGAGTCGTGCGATTGCATGATCGCGCCGATAAGGCTTGTCGTCGTCGTCTTACCGTTTGATCCACTGACCGCGATGATACGGCCTTTGCATCGTTCGGAGAATAATGCGATTTCCGTGGTCAGCGTCGCTCCCGAATCTCTTGCAACCTGTAGAAGCGGCGATTCGCGTGGAACAGCGGGGCTGACGATGACGATGTCAGCGTTGCGAAAATCGTCTTCGTCGTGGCGTCCGAGCACGAATCGCAGGTCGAGATCGCTCAGTGTGTTTATCGATTCGGTGAGGTCGTTTTCCGACCGCTTGTCGGTTACGGTTACGTTCGCACCACGTTCAGCCGCGAAACGTGCGGCGGCGACACCTCCGCCGAAAAGCCCAAGCCCCATTACGGTTACGTGAGCGCCCGACCACGCGGAGTCCTCTCGCGTCGGGAATTTACGTGCGTTCTCTGCGGTCATTCGCGTTCCGATTCGCGGTTTCGTGCCAAGCTGCGACGTAGAGCTCGGCGAGTGTGACGATGTCAAGTACGTTATGCTTTGCTACGAGCGAGAAGTCCTTCGCATCACCAGTGCGGACGAAATGATGGTATACATCGGGGATTGCGAAGCCGGGGATATCATTGTGGCGTAAACGCCCGCAGAGCGACGATTCGAGTGTTTGTAGGCGGCAATTCGGAAGATCGTCACCCCACAGGCGGCGTGCGATGTGGAGTAAGTCGACGTGCGGCGGCTCGTCGAGCGTTCCAAGTCGATGGTACGCGCTGCGCTCTCGAATATACCGCATATCGAACGATTTACCGTTGAATGTCACCACCACGCCAGTGTCACTCAGCATACGGTGAGTCCAGTCGAGCAGTGCGGCTTCTTCGCTGTAGTCACGCGCAATGCCTTGTTGGAAGCTGGCGCCGGTGTTGTCTATGCGGAGCAACCCGATCATAAACACTGGAAACGCAGAAAAACCGCACGTTTCGATATCTAAAATCGTAACATGAGGTTTCCGCCAACCGTCAGGCCACAGCCGCATACCTGTCGAGGGTGGACCCGTAAGCGTATCGGCAAGTTGGTCGTCAAATACTGCGTAATCTTCAACACTTGGGGTAGCGATCCAGCATGTTCCACGCTCATTCGACCATTCCTCGCCACTGCCGAGTAGAGCGGAATGCTCTTTCGGCGGTCGTTCGGGATTCGGTCGCGCGAGACGGGTTGGTGGTTTATGCCGAGTCGTATCGTGCGACATGAGCGCGATCCGTCGTGCCAGTCGCATTCGAGAAAGCATCGCTAATTGTTCCTGAGTGGCGTGTCGGATGATTGGCTACGCACGAACACATCCGACGAGTGCGAACCAATGCTTTTTAATGGTACTGTATTGAATCGGTATCTGCTACGGCAGCGGCTTTTCAACGCTGTCTCGTTGCAAATGAGATGCGACTCTGTCGATCTTTTACGCGGTGATGTATCCGTTCAAGCTGATCTGGAGCTCGTGAATGCTCGGTATCCTCGCGTGGTTTGGCGATCTCGCTACATTCATCGGGCGGACGACTGCGCGTGCAGTGAAGCCTCCGTACGAAATACAACAATTACTTGCGCAGCTCGACGATATCGGAACGAAGTCGTTGCCCTTGGTCGGCGCGGCAGGTGTCGCAATTGGAACCGTATTGGCGATGCAGTCGCGAGCGACGCTTGCGCGCTTCGGCGCTGAATCACTCCTCCCGACAATGATCAGCATATCGGTCGTTCGTGAACTCGGACCGGTTATTGCCGGACTGATGGTCGCCGGTCGAATAGGAGCTGGACTCGCCGCGGAGCTCGGTTCAATGCGCGTAACCGAGCAGATCGATGCGATGGAGGTCTCCGCGACCGATCCGATGAGCTACCTTGTCGTTCCGCGCGTGCTCGCGTGTATCATTGCCATGCCGATCCTGACGGTCTACTGCGATATTCTCGCGATCGGAGGCGGGTATCTCGCCGCCACGATGAGTATGGAAACGTCGATGCGTCTGTATTTCGACGAGAGCATGAAAATCCTCCAGTTCATCGATGTCATTCCGTCGGTGGCGAAAACCGCGGTCTTCGGGTTCTTCATTGGTGTGATCGGGTGTTTCTACGGATATACGGTCCGCGGCGGCACTGCGGGAGTTGGTCGTGCCGCCACGATCGCGGTTGTGCTGTCGTCACTCATGGTGATCGTTTCGGACGTGGTGATGGTTCGTCTAACGCAGGTTCTTTTCGAATAATCGTGACGATAGCTCGGTAGGATTCGATACGAAACGGGGGTGCGCGAACATGTCTCACGCACCCCCATTTTCGTTGTATCGTAGTGGCGATTACTGATTACCGGTTGCTTCGAGTATGTATTCGGCTATTTGCATGAGGTCTTCACGCGGCATGACTTGCGGCGCCATCGGCGGGTAATCCATCCGCCGCCGACCGGGATTCAAGGACCATTCCACGATACCAGCCGGGTTCTGTGCGTAGATCTCGGCTGTTTCTACAAGCGGCGGTCCTACGAGACGTTTGTCCATCGCGTGACAACTCGCGCATTTGCGCTGGAAGAGCGCTGCTCCGGGACTCATCGGAGCGCCGCCAAGTCCACCCGGCATGACGAAATAGTTCTGGGCCGCTTTGACCTGTTCGATGTGTTCGCGTGTGCGTTCGGCGACGAGTTTCCGATGCGGTTCTACAGCCGTTTCGCGAATATCGTGGCGAACGATGATCATGAGCGTGACGATCACTGTGAGCACACCGACGATTCGCCAGAATCGCTCGAGAACCGTCGTACCGGTGATTTCTTTCCATAGCCACCATAATGTCAACGATGCGAGCGCGATAACCGCGAGAAGTAGCCAAATGGTGGTCATCGTTATGACGTGCGCAGGCAGTGTGAAGAAGATCAACGGCCCGAAGAAAAACTGCATCCCCGTTGCAGCGAGTGCCATTCCGTAGAATCCGGCGACAAGTTGCTCGCGAGTGACCGATTGGAGTTCAAGCTTCCCGAAGTATGCAGGCCGTCCCATGTATTTCGCGAGAAACAGTCCGGTCATGGCGACGGTCGCTGTGAGGAAGTGTAGATACCGCGGCATGACGTTCGGCAGGAACAACGCGTCAAAGAATCCGTCGACTGTGCGCCACCACTCCGGGTAAAGCATCAAGTTGATGTTCGCGAGAAATATCGTCGGAATGAAGAGTAGGATCGCCGTCGCGAGTGATAGAATAGATAGGTGAATTCCCTTTCGATTCCTTAGCGTGTCCCACGAATACTTATGGAGGTACAGCAGAAGAAAGGCGATCATTGCGAGGGGAATGACGAGAATCCACGTTTCAGCGGTGAGCACGTTCGCCGTATAAAACTGAACGGTATACGCGACGTTGATGGTGAGTAGCGGCGCGACACCAAGTACCACCGCAAGCGATTTGTTGACGGTAATCGTCTTACCGATTTCCTGTGCGATCTTATCCCAGTCTTTATTTCGTAGCCCTTTGATCTCGGCAACGAGTGCCGTGACAGCACCTCCAACCATCAGCCCGACGAACAGAATGTGTGCGCCGAACGAGACGATCAGGAGCACCTCAAGCAACCAGAACGGTGCCGGAAACGGTAACGGGATATCCCGCGGTATCAATGATTCCATATGAGCGTGTCCGTCTTGTGTTGACGGCGCGACCGCAATTCCGCGCCGGTGCGTATGTTTATCGTCGGCTAAACGCTGTCAGTTGTCGCTACTCCCCGACGCGGCCATTGCCGGTGTCGGAGCGACGTAGTGTGTTGTTTTCAGCGATGCGAGAAACTCGGCGAGCGCCTCACGTTCAGCCGCATTTCCGGGGAACGGTGGCATGAACGGTCGCGAACCGTGCATACTCTTGAGATACTGATCGATCGCACCTGCATCCCATGTATCCTGACCGGGGTACATCCGGCTAAGATTCGTACGGACCGCGTTTATCCCGTTGATGGTGTGACAACGGCTGCATGCGAGCATGAATACATCACGTCCGGCTTCGAGTTTGTTATCGGCGGTCACTTTGTTGTGCTCGACCCATACGGCGTTTGTGAGAAGACCCGTCTTGATTGTATACGGTACTTCGTCAACGCGTATGCCGTTGGAATACATGTAGTAGCCGATAACATATGGCTTGCGAATGAACTCACGCGCACGCTCGAAATACCCCATCAGGACGGTGAACATGACCAACGGAATCACCCATATCACCCAATTCGCTGTTCTCGGCCGCAGTACGCCCCAGACGCTCAGAACTCCCGTAATAACAACGACTCCTGCGAGCATCTGCGTGAGGAGTCCGTACTTCGCTTCGTACGCTTGCGTGCCGAAAGCGACTGGCAGGTTCGCCGTCATGCCGGTGGGGATCGCTCGGTAGTAAACCGCTCCCCACACGAGCATCGGTATCAGCCAGAACAGCGTCCAACCGCTGAAAAATTTGACAGCACGTCCGCGGAACTCGCTGCCTTTTTCCGTAAACGCGGCTGTCAACGCGAGCGCAAGTGAACCGGCGAACGCAAGCGCGAACGCTGTGCGAAAGAATAGTTGCGGTATGTAGATTGGGTTGACGAATCCGGCGCGTAAATTGGCTTCTTGGAGCCAGTCGCCCGGATTCATCATGTAGCCGAGGATCCCGACGATGACCGCCATCGTGAGCCATGACATAATCGAAAGTGCGATACCGATGCGGATATGTGCTGTTTTCCGATCTCCTGTCATGCGTTTCCATGTGAGGAAATACGCGAGAATCAGTGAGATTTCGCTCACGAATACGATCCACTCGGTGAACCATGCCCAATAGAACACGCGGAGGAGACTGCCAATAGCAAACGGCGATATCAACGCGGTGCTGAACCAGATACCTACTCCGGTCATCGCGCCGGCCGTTGTGGTCACAATGAAGCAGACGAAGAGAATCTTGTAGGCGAGTTTGTCCCACTCGGGCCGATTCTTACGGTGTCCCCACCACTCCATCCCCGTGATGAGCGGCATGATCCCGACGGCGAATGGATGGTTGATGAGTACATGAACCACCGCAATAATGCCGATGATCATTCGATTGCCGAAGAAATCAGCGTGATATATAGGGAAATCCATTCGTATATCCCTCTGGAACAGGAACGATCTACTACGAGTTCGCTTGGTATTTCAGGCGTAGGTACCGGTGCAAACTATCCCAATCCTCAGCAGATAGTGTCCGAACTCGCGGTGCGAAGCCGTTGCTCGGCGATCCCGCCACAACGATATCTCTCAGGCGATCGGGGCTCGTCTGCCATCTCATATCGACGAAGAGCCAGTATGCAACCCGATCTCGGGCGTCCGCAAACACAAGCGTTTCGTAAAGCTCTGCACCCCGCAGTTCGCGTTGCCGCAGTTCTGCCTGTTGTGCTTCATCCGGTGTCGGTGGTGCGGTAACTGCTTCGCCGATGAGCTTTTCCGTCGCCATACTAAGCGGAATGATATTCGGTTGCTGCTGGCCTTCCGATAGGCTGAATCGGGCATCGAGGCTGTCGAGCATCGCCGGTGTCGTGCGAGCATGCCCATCGCTGAGTGACATAACATAGTGGGTGATGTTGAATCGCTCTTCCGGCGTCAGGTAGTCGAAAGCCGACATCGCAGTGCCTTCGAGGCCGATTGAGGTGGTGGTGAAGATATCGGCGAGGCTCGTTCCGCGAACCCATCCGTGCAATGTTCGCAGGTTCCGCGGCGGTGGAACGAGCGTACGACCGGACGGACCGTCACCTGCGCCCGACTCGCCGTGACACGTCGCGCAGTGTTCCGCGTAGAGATTCTGGCCCGCCTGAATCTTTTCCGGCGTGACGCGAATGGCCGCGACTACGTCGATTGGCGGAGTTCGCTCGCCGATGGTGATACCGACTTCCGTATCAGCGAACACCAACTCTTCAGGAATGAGAACTTCTCGAACCAGCAGACGATCGCGGTTCGCTCCATATTCGGCCTGAAAGAACCACCACCAGAGTCCGAGTCCGATGAAGACAACCTGAGTAAACACCGCGACAACGATTATCACGACTGTGCGCGGTGCGGTTTTTTTACCGTTTGTATTCTGCAGTTCGGATGTTTCGGTCACGGCCGATGTTCCTATGGGGAGTCAGAAATACTCCATCGTTTCATAGATGAAAACTGAGTCCGATTTCAAGGCGCGGATCACGGATCGGTACGATAGGTGATCGCTTTGCACTCCGCAGCCATACAAAGAGACCGATTCCGACAGCGAGCGGCGCGAACCACAGCTCGTGCCACGAGAAAACCGGTCCGTTTGGGCGAAGACTTGGTACCGTAATCCAGTACATATCGATCAGATGCGCGGCGAGGATCCAGACGGAAATCCAACGGAGGCGAAGTAGATTCATCTTCGCCTCGCGTGATATGAGTGCGAAAAACGGGACAACAAAGTGGCCGATGATCTGAACGAGAGTAATCCACATCCACCCGCCTTCAGTGCGGGGTGCGAACCAGTAGCGTTCAATTGGAATGTTTCCGTACCAGATCAGCAAAAACTGCGCGAACGCGATGTACGCCCAGAACGTATTCATCGCGAAGAGCAAGCCGCCGAGGTTATAGAAGTGATCGCGTCCGACGGCATTCGGAAGCATACCGTGGAGCTTGAGTTGCGTCGCTGCGAACGTCGTCGCGGCAATCGCGCCGACCATTCCAGCGACAGCGAAGTAGACACCGAACATCGTGCTGAACCAGTGCGGTGCAAGGCTCATGATCCAGTCGATGGATGCGAACGTCATGGTGAGTCCGTAAAGGATGATAAAGATCGGCGATACAACGCGTGCGCGCTTTGTATGTGCGATGTCACCGGTCGAATCTTGCTTGCGTGAACCTTTTACGTAGAACCCGAACGCGACAATCCAGATCGCGAAGTAAAAGAAGGTGCGGATTATCCAAAACGGGACGTTGAGATACGGCTCCTTCATATGGAGGATGTGATCCGCTGCGACTACCTCCGCGTGTGTCCATTCATAGAGCGTAATCATGCCGAGGATCACGGGGATAACTAAAAGCAGGCTCACCGGAACAAGCGCAGAGATAAACTCGATGATCCTCCGAAATGGGACGCTCCACTTCGCGCCAACAGCATACTCGAGTGCCACCAGCAGAAGCGCTCCGACGCCAATCGACACAATAAACGCAAACATCGTTAGCCAGTTCGCAAGGAAACGAGTCGAATCGACGAGCGCGGCTGGGATGAGCAATACGACACCGATGGCAGCGGCAACGATCGCAAATCGCTTCAATTTCGCGGGCATGGGCGTCGGTGTTTGATGTATTTCGCTTGCGTTCACGTTCATTGCACATCCCGCTCCGGAGCGTTGCGTGAGCGTTGCAACGCCCGTACGTAATGAATCACACGCCAGCGGTCGGTTTCGCGAATCTGCGAGGCATACGATGGCATCGCGTTCTGACCGGTCATGATCACGTGGTAGATTCGTCCGTCGGACCAATCGCGAACCTTGTTGCTGTGTAGCGTCGGCGGCTTGGGATACGCCGACGTCAGCGTCATTCGACCGTCTCCCAGTACGCCGTGACACGGAAGGCAGTAGACTCCGTATTGGTCCTTCCCGCGCTCGAGGTTCTCGGCCGTCAACGGAATTGGATTGACGAGATTTTCCCCGGCTCCTTCGGGATCATTCGCATACGCGTATGGAATGTGATCGCGCGCGACGGTTCCTTCAACTGGCCGACGCATCCCGAAGCCATCGGCGAAGACGGGCGATACCGCTTGCGAATTGAGGCGCGACTGGTACTTCATCGCGTTCCACGGAGGTATTTCGCCGGTGTAGCGAACGACGATTCGGGTGGCGACAATTGCGCCGATTGCCACTATTGCGAGCAATATTACGAAACCGGGCGAACCCGTTCGCGTGATAGGTGTGGTTCGCTCAGGCTGAGCGTAGAGCAGATCAATTCCGATCGAGCCGTTACCGCCGAGAACGCTTCGGATCGTTTCGGTATCGAACATCGGGTCGCGCGCGTCGATAACAACACCGAACTTGTCGGTCGTCAGTTCCGGCATGAACTTCGACGCGAGCAGAGCGCTATTGTACGACGGCAATCGGTTGAAAATAGCGATCATACCGATCGTTGTCATGATAGCCGTGAACAAGACCATGAACTCGAATGTGACCGGCATAAACGCCTGCCACGAGAAAAGCGGTTTTCCACCGATGTTGAGCGGATAGTCGATCGCGCTTGCCCACCACTGAAAACTCTTGGCGAGAGCTGTACCGGTCAGTCCCGCGATTAGCGCGACGATACCGAGTTTCGATGGCTTCCTGTCGAGTAGGTGGTCGATACCGTGAATAGGATACGGCATTACCACATCGAGTCGTCGAAAACCATGCTCGCGCGCGCGTCGAAGACCTTCCGCGAGATCGTCCGGCGTTTTGTAGACGGTTACCGCGCCAACGATTCTCTGACCTCGGAGCGTTGCATCAGACATCGACGGACTCCACTGGCTGCGGCTCGTTCGACGGATGACGATGCTTCGTGAGTTGCGCACCCGGCATGAACGCTTTGACTTCGGTCATGCTGATCACCGGCAGTGTCCGCACAAAGAGGAGCGTGAGTGTGAAGAACATCCCGAAGCTACCAAGCAGAATCCCGATATCAACGATTGACGGCGAATAACTACCCCATGCAGATGGCAGGAAGTCGCGGTAGAGTGACGTTACGATAATCACGAATCGCTCGAACCACATGCCGACGTTTACGAGTATCGATACGACGAACATGACAGGGATCGACGTACGGAATCTCTTGAACCAGTGGAGCTGCGGAACGACGACGTTGCAAAACACCATGATCACCCACGTCCACCAGAGCGGACCGGTTACGCGGTTCCAGAATATGAATCGTTCGTATTCTTCGCCGCTGTACCACGCCATGAAGAACTCCATGCCGTAAGCATACCCGACGATAAGACTCGTCGCGAGGATCACCTTGTTCATGTTCTCGAGATGTTTCAGCGTTATAAGGTGCTTCATGTTGAAGACATGCCGAAGCACGATGATGACCGTGAGTACCATCGCGAAGCCGCTAAAGACGGCACCCGCAACAAAATAGGGCGGGAGTATCGTCGTGTGCCAGCCGGGCACTACGCTGGTTGCGAAGTCAAACGACACAATGGTGTGTACCGATATGACGAGCGGCGTTGCGACGCCCGCGAGAAGGAGGTACGCGCGTTCATAGTGTTGCCAATGGCGACTCAACCCTGTCCAGCCCAAACTCAGGATCTTATAGACATATGCGTGAACGACCGTTGGCGCGCGATGTCGCATTGCGGCGAGATCGGGGATCAGCCCGATATACCAGAACATGAACGACGTCAACGCGTACGCGCTAATCGCGAATACGTCCCACACGAGTGCCGACCGGAAGTTGACCCACATCCCGAGTTGATTCGGATATGGAAACATCCAATACATCAGCCACGGTCGACCCATATGGAGCAACGGGAATATGCCCGCGGTTGCTACGGCGAAGAGCGTCATCGCTTCGGCGAATCGCGCGATCGCGTTACGCCACGGCTGACGGAAGAGAAAGAGTATCGCGGAAATGAGTGTGCCGGCGTGTCCGATACCGATCCAAAAGACGAAGTTCACAATGGGGAAACCCCAGAATACCGGGCTGTTGTTTCCCCAGACGCCGATTCCCTTGTATATCGTCCATCCCATCAGCGCGAATCCGACGAGCATCATCGAGCCGAAGAATACAAACGCGATCCACCAGTTGATCGACGGGATACGCCCCATGGGCGCGGCGATATCGTGATCGATCTGCTCAAGCGTGAGATCGCCCGTTACCATCGGCGTTTCACCGAAGATGGCTTCCACGGTATCGCGCGTATCGGTTGCCGTGTGACTCATGCGCCAAGGTCCGGGTGCGGGTTTCGAATCTTCGCGAGATACGTAATACGCGGCCGGGTATTCAAGGTACCGAGCACTGCGTATCCACGAGGATTCTTTGAGAGTTTCGACA
This sequence comes from uncultured bacterium, assembly GCA_964635955.1. Lineage (GTDB taxonomy): Bacteria > Latescibacterota > MWCZ01 > MWCZ01 > MWCZ01 > CAZWQW01. Next base: position 17,084 of record CAZWQW010000003.1, read on the forward strand.
CATTACTTTCCGGATTATTCAGATCACCAAACACAATTGCGTCAGATGGACAGGCTTGCTGACACGCCGTCTGAAGCTCTCCGTCGTCGAGTTGACGGCCTTGTTCTTTTGCATCCTGTTGCGCGATGCGGATTCGCTGAACGCAGAACGTGCACTTTTCCATCACACCGCGGCTACGCACGGTAACTTCCGGGTTGAACACCAATTCCTGCGGCGAAATCAGATCCTCGTGCCAGTTATAGAAATTGAACCGTCGCACTTTAAACGGACAGTTGTTCGCACAATACCGTGTACCGACGCAACGATTGTAGATCATCTCGTTCAGGCCGTCCGGACTGTGTGTCGTTGCAGCAACGGGGCAGACGACTTCACATGGCGCATTTTCGCAATGCTGACAGAGCATCGGTTGATGCGCAACCATGGGGTTTTCGGCATCGTCACGGTAGTACGTGTCGATCCGAATCCACGCCATTTCGCGACCTTTAGCGACCTGTTCCGGACCGACGACTGGTATGTTGTTCTCCGCGTAGCAAGCTACTGTGCACCCACCACATCCGGTGCACAGATTCAGATCGATGGCCATACCCCACTGGCTACCTTTGTTGTACCAGCGTTCCTGCCAATCGCCTTGCTCTGGTACTTCGTGGAATTCGTGGAGAAGCTTCTTCACGAAGTCCGGTTTCTCGCGGTAATCCGAAAGCGTTCCTTCGTTAAGGATTGGCCGTCCGTGCATATTGTGGTGCTCTTGCGTGCGAACAACCCTTGGAACGCGCGCGCGGGACGGTTTTACGTCAGCACCGGTATATATCCAAGAGGAAATCCCGCCACGAGAGACCATGAGTGGCGCGGCATCAACGCCGATTCCGGTCTCAACATTCCCACTCGCGGTGCGACCGTACCCGAGCTCGATGCTGACGGTGTTGTCGGCGTACCCGGGCTGTATAATCGCTGGCAACGTCACTTCGCGACCGTCGATAGAAACGGTGACGGCATCGCCATCTTCGATTTTGTTGCGCTCGGCGAATGCAGGAGCGATAACCGCGCCGTTGCCCCATACTTGCGAAGTGATCGGTTGTGGATTCTCCTGTAACCAACCGGAATTGGCGAAGCGACCGTCGTAGACTGTGTATGAGGGGAGAAGCACCACATCAACGCCTGAACGAGATTGCGCTGACAACGATTGCACCGAATCGATTACAGCCGTTGGATTGAGACGGATTGCGCCGTTCACGCGGTCGCGCGTTACGACGAACCCGTCGTGTAGTGCCGAGTGCCAGAACTGTTCGAACGGTGCGGCTACTCTCAGTGCCGGATAAACCTCATCGCGCCAACGACTTTTGAGGTAATCGTGGTACGACGTGGCGTTGTCCTCGTTTGACTCGGCCATGAGCGCGATTAGGATGTCCTCGGCCTGCCTTGCCGCGTGGAGCGGAAGTATCGTGGGCTGTTGGAGTGTGAGCGTCTGTGTATGACGGTCGGTATCGCCCCACGATTCAAGATCGTGTGCCAGCGGTAGTGTCCAGTGCGACACCGTCGTTGTTTCGTTGGAGAGCAGAGACGCTGATACAACGGTTGGGACACGTGCGAGCGCGTCCGCGAAAGCAAGATCGCGCGGGAGCGAATAAACCGGATTCGTTCCAAGATTGATGACGACGCCGACTCGTCCAGCCGACATATCGTCAACCGCACTCGCGATTTCATCATGTGTCGATACGGTCGGCTGCTGAGATTCGCCAGTCAGGACGGTTCCTTCAGCACCGAGGCTCGCATTCAACGCTGCGACGATAACATGTGCATCGACCGAAAGACGTGGCCCGCCGATAACCGCGCAGTGGCCGCGGTTTTCCACCAGATCGTTGACGAGAGCACGGACCGTATCCGCTTCAAGGCCAAGTTCCGCGACGACGTGATTCAGCGAATTCGGACCAATTGCGTCAGCGAGATCCGACCGGCCAGCGAGAGGTCCAATTTGCCGCTCGATGACGATTTCGTGGAGGAGTCCAAGAAGGAACGTCCCTTGATCAGACGGTCGGATGCGTAACCGGTGATCCGCGTTCGAACCGGTCAGACTTAACGGTCCTTCCGTCATCCACAGTCGGAGCATGCCATTTGGTGAATCAGGGTCGCGTCTCCGTGCGAACTCCGACTGATCGGTGACGGCGCCATCTACTCCAAGTATGTCGCACTCGACACTCAGGACCGCGTTCGCGCGGTTCCACGCGATCGTCGGCGTCGCCCGGTTTCGGAGCGCTATCTCTCGACCTTCGACCGCATTACCCGCGTGAAACGTTTCGATGGCTACGTGTCGCGTATTTGGGTACTGCTGCTGGAAGTCACGTATGAGCTTCCGCGTTGTCGGCGACGCAATCGACGGGGTGATGAGGAGTGCTGCCGCACCGCGTGAACGTGCGTCCGCAAGCGCGGATCGTATTTCCGTAATTGCCACATCCCATGTGGCCGGTTGAGTTTCGTGTGCGGGTTCACGCAGTCGATCAGGGTCGTAGAGCAGCAACGTCGCGGATTGTCCGAACGCGCCAAGCGCGCCTGCGCTTGCGGGATGATCCGGGTTTCCTTCGACCTTTATGGGGCGGCCTTCGCGGGTTTGTACGAGTACCGGCGGCGCACCGGGATAGCTCAGCAGCGTCGACGCGTAGAGTCGAGGTTCGCCGGTAGCGGTACCTACCGGTTGCCGAACATACGGAACAATATCTCCCCGGTTGTCAAGTCGATCGCACGCTGTTGCAGCGAGCGCAGTAGACGCTCCGGCCAATGCGAGGAATCTGCGTCGGCTCATACCATCGAGATCACGAACGTCATCCGCGGGCGAACCTGCGGCATGCGCGCTAAACTCGTTCGCGGACTGTTCGGTGTAATCCCGATCTTTCCGAAGCTCGGCCAGACTGCGCCAGTATCCGTGTTCGGGAGCGTTGCTCATACTGCGCTCCTGTTAATCGTCTTGTTCGAATCTGCTACCGATAATCTCTGCGAATCTCGCGGTACGGCTCGTGGTTCGCCGCGAACAGACGTAGTCGTTCGAGCGACAAAGGGTGTAAGCCGCTGTGTCACTCGCGAACGGTTGAACGCATGTCTCAGTGGCGAGGGAACAACAAACGCGGCGAAGCCGAACAGAAACGCGATCAAAAACACGCGGCGGCTGGTTTTATCTGATGTATTTATCGATGACATGTGGTGCAGGTCTCCGATCCCTTTAAGTCGGTTGCGAGACCGACAGCGAAATCGTGAGGATTACGGTGACAGTCGAGACAGCTCCGCATCGTCAGCGGATGGACTTGACGGACAACATCCATTTGCGCCACGTCGCCATGGCATACTGCGCAATCAACTCCGGCTTGAATATGTGAACTGTGCGAGAAATAAACGAAATCGGGCAGTCGATGGATTCGTTTCCAGACGATTGGCTTGTTCTGCTCGTACAGTAAGCGAAGTTGCGCGACGCCGGGACTATCGATTGCGGCGACGCTGTGACAATTCATGCAAATTGAAACTGCCGGAATACCGGCATCTCGGCTCGTTTCGACACCGGTGTGGCAATACCGACAATCGATGCGGAGATCGCCCGCATGCTGCTGATGAGAGAAGTCAATCGGTTGTGTCGGTTCGTACCCGATGGCGCGACGTACGGGATCGGTGACGATTCCCGTGAAGAGAACGGCCACGAGAACGACTCCGATTACGATCGGCAGGCGAACCTTGATTGCGTGGTCAAGGTGTGCCCAAAATGGTCCCACTTCAGCTCCTTCCGTTCGTTCGCCGTTCTATCGAATCGGAATTCGGAGATAATGTCTACGTCTAAAATCGGTCTACGTAAGGTGGTTTCTGAGTGTTTACTCAGATCGGTGAAAGAAGGTCTCGCATCGCGACCGAAATGTCAAGTCTGTAACCCACTGCTTGGTGTGTTAGATGCGATTTCTCGCACAATTCGTATTCGATGCGCAAAACGTTGCGTGTCGCGAACGGAGCGTAGACCGATCATTTAGTCCCAAGGCGTGAATGAATGAAGTCCTGTGTCATGGCTTCGACGTGTCGGTAGTAATCGCGCCGACGTAGTTCGCTGGCACACTCCTCGTCACACAAGGCAATCACGTGCGGGTGAAGGTATAAAGCGCTCGCGGTGACTTGCGAGGTGATCGGTCCTTCGACGAAATCCGACCAAATACGCGCCTTCTTCGCACCCGTCGCGATAATCAGGCACGTTTTCGCATCCATGATGGTGCCTACGCCCATGGTAATCGCGAATCGCGGTACTTCCTCGTTTTCAGCGAAAAACCGTGAATTATCCTCGATTGTCTCTGCGGTCAGTGTTTTCATGCGCGTGCGCGATGCGAGACTCGAACCCGGCTCGTTGAATCCGATATGCCCGTCGGAACCGATCCCGAGTATCTGCAGGTCGATCCCGCCTGCGTCGGTTATTTGCCGCTCATACTCAGTACACCACGCGTTCACGTCCTGCGTGGTACCCGAAGGGATATTGACGCGCGACTTATGAACATTGATGTGCTTGAAGAGATTTTGCCACATGAAAAAGTGGTAGCTCTGCGGATGATCTGGCTCAAGGCCATAATACTCGTCGAGGTTAAACGTGGTAACCCGTGAGAAGTCAAGGCTTTCATCTTTGTGCCTGCGGATGAGCTCACGGTAAAGGCCGAGCGGCGTAGAGCCCGTAGCGAGACCCAATACCGCGTCGGGTTTCCTCTGAATAAGTTCGGTAACGAAGTCGGCAGCACGTTTGGATACGGCATCGTAATCGCGTTCGATGATAACTCGCATACGCTTCCTTCAGGGCATGTCAGTTTTGTTGGCACATTCCCAATATGGCGAATCGCCTACTTACTCAATGAGTCCCTTGTTTTTCAACTCCGAAAGCACGCTGTATATCGAGTAGTGAGAGCGTGGTAAGCTTTCGAGTACCTCAGTGACCGTTGCGCCGCGTTTGAGCATGTTCCAGATACCGTTCGCGAGCACCCGATTATCGTCGTCCTCCCACTCGAGAGCGGTCTTCTTCAGTGTAAAGGTGCGATCCGGGTCGGGTATGTCTTCTTTGACGAGCTTCAGTTCGTCAGATAGACGTGCTGCCTCGAAGAGTAGGCTCATACCCGGTTGATCGATTTGCGCACGCGCGTCGAAGCCTTCGGGGAACTTCCGCTCCTTGAACGTGAAGCTGCCGACGCTCAGGTCGATCTGGAAAAGCTGATAGAAAGCCTCCTCGCCGAAGAGATGTCCCACCTTGGCGTACTTGATGCTGCCGGCTTCGAAGAACAAGTCCGCCATGGGGTCCTGTTCCTTGTCGTAAACGGTAAGTACACCGGTCCGTTCGTCGGATGAAAGGAGCGTCTGGATAACCGTCGGCAGGTCGAAGTACTGGAGTGTTCCCGAAAGCTCGCGGTGTTTCGTCTGAACGCGTTCCTTCTTTATCGAAGTCTTCAATCTGCGCGCAAAGACCGACGCAAGTCGTAGCCCAAGCTCCGGAAGTCCGCGGAAGAGCTTCAGGAAGGTTTCGTAGTCGATGAGCAGGATTTCGGCGCCTTCAGGCGCGCGCGCCATCGAACTGCGAGTATCGCCGGTGAGCAAAATCGACATTTCGCCAATCGAGTCGCCGGAGGTGAGGTACGCAACGACGTTCAGTTTGTCAGGATCGTCGGATGGGCGGCATATTTCGACGATGCCCGATTTGATGATGTAAACCTCAGTTACCGGGTCGCCAATGGTAAACACGGTCGCTCCGGGTGGGTGATTGACGAGCGTGGAATTGGCAACAATCGTGCGTAACGTGTCGTCGGAAAGCGCGCCGAAAACTTCCGACTCCTTCATGAAGGCGATCTCTTTCTCCTTATAGGGGACGAATTCGAGATCGCTCCGTCGTTCAGCGTCCGAGAGTGCGGGGATTTCCTTCGTTTGAGCATCGGATAAGCGTCGCTCGTGATCGGCCGCGACTTTGATGAATGCATCGGCGGTTTCGGACTGTTTCGCGAGTATCTGAGGCAGAGCGTTCAGACCCTCCGACATCGATGCGACCGTCGAAGCGAGAAATCCAATCTGTCCCGACAAAGCATCATCGGCAACGGGTTGTTTACGCTGCGAGTCCGCCATGAGCTTCGCCATGACGGTCATGAGCTTGACGAGGTGGTCGTCCCGTTTGTTCGCCGAATTCAGGAACTCCTCGAGTGCCTCGGCGAGTCGCGTTCCAACTTCACCGGCGGATATACCTCGATCATCACTCGGCATCGAATTTCCTCCCCATTATTTGTGTAACTGGTAACCAAATCCCCAGTCAGATTACCGTGTAGCCACGATTTTTTGGCGTTTTTTTTACACCCGTGGGTCTTGTGACGTACGTGCCGTCGGTGCTATGTTCGAGAACCCGTATGATCACATCGACGAGAGAATCGGTATCGCATTGAATATACTGAGGTCAATGATATGTTACCGGCTGAAGTTTCGCAACGACATCGCGCGCTTGTGACAGAGGTCGTTGGACAATGGCGACGATGGTCGAAACGGGTGTCGGAGGAACCCAGCGTTCCATACGACGACGATGACGACGTTCCGACCGACCGCGTACGCGTGATATCGGAAGTTCTGGGGCGGTTTGTCGGATCAATTGGCAAACTCGATATTAATGGGTGTGAGACGGCATCGGATGTCGATCGTCGCGTTGCTGTCCAGGTGAAACAGCAGGTTGCGGGAGATAATCGTCCCGGCGCTCGCGAAGCCGCCCGGCTCGTGTTGCGTCGGTTGACAGTACCCACGCAGAAACCGATTTCCGATTTCCCACCGCCGGATGACGACACAGTTTGACGTTGGCTCGTGTCATACGCGAGTTCACCTTCGGAGACTACAACATCCCGATTGAGTCAGCTTGACCTCTGTTCGCGCGGGGGGTACTTTCGCAACGCCGTGCAGGAGTCGATGAGTTTTTTTGTATCTGTATTTCTCATCGACCTGATCGTCTCGGCGTATCTACCCAAGCGAGTGATAGAAGGGCGTTGAAAGGCGTCCGAGGGAGTGTCTCAGCCACCGGGTTTGGCTCCAGACCGCTTCCCTGAAAGTGAAAAACAATGGGTTTCCCCGGTACCGGTCCGATCTGGCTCAACGGTGAGTTTATTCCGTGGAATGAGGCGAAAATTCACGTTCTTTCCCACGTGGTTCACTACGGTTCGAGCGTATTCGAAGGTATTCGATGCTATAAAACTGAAAAAGGCCCCGCGATATTCCGTCTCCGTGAGCATTTCAAGCGGATGTTCGATTCGGCAAAAATCTACCGGATGGAGGTTCCGTATACCATCGAACAGCTCGAAGAAGCGACGCTTGAAACGATTCGTCGCAACGATTTGGAGAGCTGCTACATCCGACCTGTGTTCTATCGCGGCTACGGCGCGATCGGGGTGAACCCGCTCAATTCACCGGTCGACGTAGCGATCGCTGTGTGGGACTGGGGTAAGTATCTTGGTGAAGAAGCGCTTACGCACGGCGTCGATGTCTGCGTGTCGACGTGGAATCGACCCGCTCCGAACACGTTCCCAGCGTTGGCAAAGGCTGGTGGAAATTATCTGAATAGTCAGCTCGTGAAGATGGAAGCGATTACGAACGGGTATGACGAAGGTATTCTGCTCGATGTAAACGGTACGGTCGCGGAAGGGTCCGGGGAAAACATCTTTCTCATCAAGGACGAAGGGGTGATTACTCCGCCTTCGAGCACGTCGTTGCTTCCGGGGATTACGCGGAACGCCGTCATCGTTTTAGCGCGAGAACTTGGATACAAAGTCTCGAAGCAGCTCATTCCGCGTGAAGCGCTTTATATTGCCGACGAGCTGTTTTTCACGGGAACAGCGGCGGAGATTACTCCGATTGCGTCAGTCGATCGAATACCAGTCGGAGCAGGCAAACGTGGCCCGGTTACGGAGAGGATTCAGACAGCGCTTTTCGACATCCTCGACGGAAAAGTCGAAGACCGGCACAACTGGCTCACGCGCATCTGAGAACACCACATGATGTAGATAGCACACGGGGCAGGAAGCGGCGGTCTGGTGATCGCGCTTCGTGCCCCGATGTTGTTTACTTGATCGTGAGGGAAATAATGAAGATCGGCTTTATCGGCGGCGGACAGATGGGGTCTGCACTGGTTGGCGGTTTGGTTCGCGCGGGAGTAGCCGCTGCGACCGACGTCGTCGTATGCGATACCGACGAACCAACGCGCGATCGCGTCGCGAAGGCATTTGGCGTTACGGTCACCGACGTTTTGGAGTCCGCGGTCGATGCCGCGGACGTGATTGTCATCGCGATCAAGCCGCAGGTGATACCGTCTGTTTTACCCTCTCTCTCAGGTAAGATTCGCGCTGATCAGACGGTGCTGAGCATCGCAGCAGGTATCTCGACCGAAGCTATCGAGTCGTTGCTGCAGTCGAGCGATACGTTACCGGTGCGAGTAGTACGCGCGATGCCGAATACACCTGCCTTGATTGGCAGTGGTATCGCAGCGATTTGTCGCGGTACGCACGCGTCCGACGCGGACATGCAACGAGCGGAGGCTGTGCTCGGTGCGGCGGGCGAGGTCGTGCAGGTGTCAGAATCACAGATGGACGCGGTAACCGGCCTCTCCGGGAGTGGTCCGGCGTATGTCTACCTCGTGATCGAAGCGCTCGCCGACGGTGGAGTACGTGCGGGGCTTCCGAAGGCGCTCGCGCTCAAGCTCTCGGCGCAGACCGTGCTTGGCGCGGCGAGAATGGTAGGTGAAACTGGTGAACATCCCGCAATACTACGGGACCGCGTGACTTCCCCTGGGGGTACTACGATCGCGGGCATCCACGCGGCGGAGGCGGCCGGAATTCGGAACGCGCTTATGTCCGCTGTGCTTGCGGCGGCGAAGCGCTCCGAGGAGCTCAGAGGGTAATCATGTGCACGGTTCAAGTTGAGCGAGTCGCGCAACAAGTTTCTTCTCAATCCCCTGCTCAAATCGGATCGTGAGTTTGAGATCCGGTCCTGGGTTCTCTCGCTTCATGATACGTCCCCGACCGAATTTCGGATGAACGACGTACCTCCCTGTGTCGAAGAAGTCTTCGGCAACCTGTGAGACGTCGTCGTAATCCGGTTCCGCGTGAGCGAACTCGTCTGTTGAACCTGAGTGCGGTCGTCCGACCGGTGTCGATTGTGTCGCGGTTCCGAGTTTTCGAGTCTGCGGTCGATTCAGTTGTGGACGGCTGGGAAGGCCATCTTTGTACGACGATGTAACACTGGCGGCCCGGCTAAGCCCTGTACGTTCCCATTCGACAAGTTCGGTCGGGAGTTCGTCGAGGAACTGTGAAGGTGTCATGGCGAGATACTCGGCGTACCGACGTCGCCGTTGCGCAAGTGAGAGAAATACCCGTTCCTCGGCACGTGTGAGCCCTACGTAGAACAGTCGTCGTTCCTCTTCGAGTTCTTCGTTGGTCCGCTGCGTGCCGCCGAGTGGGAACAACCCCTCTTCCAAGCCTGCAATGAATACGATGGGAAACTCGAGCCCTTTCGCGCTGTGAAGGGTCATCAGCGTGACCGCTTCCGACGCATCTTCCCATTGGTCTATGTCCGTGATTAGCGAGACTTCCTGAAGAAACGCGCTTACGGTTGTTTCACGCCCGTCAGCTTGCGCCGCGTCGGCGAAACTCGTTGCACCGGCAAGCAGCTCCTGGAGGTTCTGTTCGCGTGTCTCCGATTCTACCGTTTTCTCGTCACGAAGCGACGCGAGATACCCGGTCTCCGACATGACACGGTTCATCATTTCGTGCACCGGAATGGCCTCTTTCACCCCGATCAGTTCATCGAGAAACGCCGCGAGTTTGGCAATCGCCTGACCTTGCTGCGACGAGTTCGATACGGGAACGAGATCGCGGTCGCGGATGACTTCGAGTAGTGAAAGGTTTGTTTCGGTGGCTGTCTCTACGAGCTTTTCGACGGTGCGCTCGCCGATTCCGCGTTTCGGAACGTTGATGATGCGACGTAAGCTTTCTGAATCACGCGGATTGTCTATAACGCGGAGATACGCGAGGATATCCTTGACTTCTTTCCGCTCATAGAATCTGAGTCCGCCGACAACGGTATAGGGTATCGTTGTGCGTGAACGCACGAACGTTTCCTCGATAGAACGCGATTGAGCATTCGTCCGATAGAGCACAACCATCTCACTATATCGGCGTCCTTGAGCTCGTAGGGAAACGATTCGGTCGCGAATCCATCCTGCTTCGCCCTGCTCGTCCTCCAACGACGCAGCAACAATCCGTTCGCCTGCGTCACGGTCTGTCCACAGCTCTTTCCCTTTACGCGCCGTATTGTTGCGAACGACCGCACTCGCTGCTTTGAGAATTGTAGCGGACGAGCGGTAATTCTGCTCGAGCCTGATGACAGCGGCTTCAGGATAGTCTTTCTCGAAGTCGAGGATGTTCGAAATATCGGCGCCTCGCCAGCCATAGATCGACTGATCGTCGTCGCCGACTGCGCAGAGATTGTGGTGTTGATGGGCGAGGTGTCGTACGAGTAAATATTGCGCGTGATTCGTGTCCTGATACTCATCGATCAGCAGGTGGTCGAAGCGACTCTGCCATGCTGCGAGTACTTCGGGGTATGTTCCGAAGAGTTCCACAGGAAGCACGAGTAAGTCGTCAAAATCCACCGCGTTATTCGCGCGTAACTCCGACTGATACTCGGCGAACATTTCGCCAATAAGCGGCACCAGTGGACCGGAGTTATTTCGTACGTATTCCTCTGGCTTTTGAAGCTGGTTTTTCGCTGTCGAAACGATTTCGCGAAAACGTGTCGGTTTGAGTGTTTTCTCGTCGATTCCACGTCGGCGAAATATCCGTCGTATCAGCGTCTTCGCGTCTTCCACGTCGTAAATAGAGAAACTCCGATCGAGGCCAATTCGCTCACCATCATGTCGGAGTATACGAGCACACACCGAGTGGAATGTGCCCATCCAGATGCCCTGAGCGGCCGACGGTCCAACAAGGGTGCGAACGCGCTCTTTCATCTCTTCGGCAGCTTTGTTCGTAAATGTCACCGCGAGTATGCGATATGGTGGAATCCCATGGTCGATCAGGTGAGCGAGTCGATGGGTGAGCGTACGTGTTTTTCCACTTCCTGCACCGGCAAGAATAAGCACCGGTCCGCTGGTTATTGAAGCTGCTTTTCGTTGTTCGGGATTGAGCCCGTCGAGAACCGACATAAGGCGCGCGTTCCTTTGTTGGTACCGTGAGTTACGTTACGTGTAGGAAGTCGGAGGATGTCGATTGAACGTACGCCTCGGATCGTCGGTTGGGCAAGGGTTTCATCGATTTTCGGAACCGTTTTGGAAGCTGGGTTGCGCACCGAATGTTTGTTCCGGATATTCGATCAACCATGGCTGCGTTGGGGTGTTATGCGATTCAGTCGTACGCGAACACTCGTTCGGTCAGTATAGATACGCTGCCGCTCTTAGCGTCGGAGCGGCATTCATTGTCGCCGTGTCGTTTACGTCGTAGACCCGGAGGAAGGGTAGACGGTAGACTGGGCGGCGGGGCGTCGGCCTTCTGTTGTTTTGATGAGTGTCTAATCGGACGGAAAACCGATCGCCTGCACTAATCACCTCGTCATCTCCGGTACATTCCGGGATAAGGGGGAAGCAATCATGGTGAAACGGTTTTGGGTAGGAGTCTCTGCGTCGTTGCTGGCGCTCGCCGGTATGGTCGGCGCGGCTGGGTATTCGATTTACGAGCAAGGTGCCGCGGCGACCGCGCAAGCTGGTGCGTTCGCAGCACGCGCGAGTGATCCTTCGGCAGTCTTTTACAACCCCGCCGGTATCGCTCGTCAGAAAGCCGGAATCGAGATCGGCACCACGCTGATCTTCACAAGCACCGAATTCGAAGGCGGTGCTCCGCTCCTCGGAATCCCCAACGCGAAACACGAGATGGAACCCGGCATGTTCTATCCGTCGACGGTATACGCCGTTGCACCGATCGGAACGCTCGGATTGCCGTCGTTCGTCGAGAACGTGAGCGTGGGTTTCGGATTCTTCACACCATTTGGTCTTGGAACGGAGTGGAAGGACAGCTTCTCCGGTAAATGGATCTCCCGGTACGCCGAGATTCAGTCATTTTACTTTAACCCGGTTGTTGCCGTTGACATGGGTGTGTTCACGGTTGGCGTCGGTGTTCAGGCGGTTCACGCTACTGTGAGCATGGAGCGCGACGTTCGCCAAGCGGCATCTTGGCCAAATGATCTCGCCAAGATGGAACTCGAGGGAAACAACGGTTTGAACTGGGGTTTCAACCTCGGATTCCAGGTAATCCCCACAGAGTGGTTGATGATCGGCGCAAGCTATCGGAGCGAAGTGGTAACCGAGCTCGAGGGTTCCGCAAAGTTTTCCGACATTCTTGTTCCCGGGTCGCTCCCACCGTCGGCTGATGTCGAGTCAGAGATCCCATGTCCGGAAATCGTCGCGATCGG
>CAZWQW010000003.1:29654-36618 GCA_964635955.1 uncultured bacterium
CCGATGCTCCCGGATGCGGCGCGTAATTCGATCCAGCTCGGTGTCGGGTACAAAATCGGTGACGTTCGGATCGACGCCGCGTATATGTGGCTGAAGATGGTCGAGCGTACGACATCGACGAATCACAACAACTTCAATGGCACGTACAATTCGGGAGCCAACCTGTTCGGTCTCTCGGTTGGCTACGCGTTCTAAGTTGTAGTCCACAACAACGAAACGCCCCGGATCGGTCGATTCGGGGCGTTTTTCTGTTTACCGCGCGGACCGATCAACTCCATCCGCGCCACGTGGTAAGCGCTGCGGCGGGCGTGCGTTTACTCACGCGGTCGGGTAGGTCGCTATATCCGACATATACGGCGCCGATGACCGTCTCGCCGGGGTCGAGTTCGAGGTAGTCTGCAACGGCTTTCGAGTAGATCGTCGCGCCGGTTCGCCAAAATGTCGCGATCCCTGCGTCGTGTGCTGCGAGCATGAAGTTTTGTATCGCCGCAGCGGTCGCCAGTTGGTTTTCCCGAGTCAGGATATCGTCGTCGTTCGGCTTTGCTGTTACGATGATGACAACCGGTGCGCGAAGTGGCTTCGCGCGCTCTTTCGCCAGCGCGTCCGTTAGCACTTCGCCGGACGCTTTCAGCGCAGTTTCCATTGCGGCGCCCAACTTTTCGCGTTCTTCACCGGTAATCACGTGAAATCGCCACGGTTCCAAGAGTCGATGAGTAGGCGCCCACACGGCGTGTCCGAGTAGATCGGCGATTACCTCGCGTGGGGGTTTATCTGGTTTCATCTTGCCGACACTGCGTCGGGTGCGTATCGCGTCTTTCGTATTCATGGAGAACGCCTTTCATATCGTTTTCTCTGTATGAGAGTTACAAACCGACCGACTGCGAAATCCGGATTGTTCAAAGATACGTGTATGCACGATACTAACCATTCCAGTGGATTGCGCCGAGTCGTTCCGGTGGTGAATACTTGATTGTTCGAACGCCATATCGTGGTGGTGTTCTCAGAAAGGAGTGTTGATCGGTGGAAAAAGTTCGTGTTGGAGTTACCGGTGCGGGTGGCGAAGCCCGGTGGTATATGGACGCATATACCCGATTGGAGCGTGCGGAACTCGCTGTTGTGCAGGATATTGACGAAGGTAAAGCTCGCGAGCAAGCCGCACGTTTTAATGTGGAGTGGTCAACCGATTACCGACGACTTCTGTCCGACGACATAGACGTCATAGACGTGAGCACGCCGAACCACTTACACGCGGAGCAAACGATCGCGGCGCTTGAATCGGGGAAGCACGTGATTTGCCAGAAACCGATGGCTCCGTCAGTTGCAGACTGCGACCGTATGCTCGACGCTGCGTATCGGACGGGTCGTAAACTCGGTATTTATATGGGGTCGCTGAGTTCACCCCTCTTTCACGAACTACGTGAAATGATTTCGGCTGGAGTATTCGGTGTTATTTCCTCGTTTTCATGGCGAGGCGCGCATCGCGGTGGCTACGAAGCGAAGGATAACACTGCGTGGCGCGGTTCTGTCGAAAAGACTGGCGGTGGTGCGTTCATCCAACTCGCGATTCACGGAGTAAACCTTTACCAGTGGCTCATGCGCGAGAATATTGTCGAGGTGAGCGCGCGCTCGACGAATCGGCTGTGTCGCCACTCGATCGGCGGCGACGATCTCACGCATGCGGTTGCCGAGTTCGAAGGTGGCGCGTACGCATCGTTCGAAGCGGGTTATTCCGCAGAAGGCGGATTTCTCGGCTTTTACGGCACGAAAGGAAGCTTCGTTCAAGTAGCCGGGATGACGCTTCTGTGGTCGACCGAACCGTGGCATGGTGAGATCATTTCCTACGAGCCGAAGCCGGGGAAAGAAATGACGGCTCTCGACCCAAAAACACTCGGCGAACGACAAGCGCCGCTTTACGGTCGTTACGATCAGCACGCGGCGTTCATCCGATCGATAGTCGAAGACATCGACCCTCCAGTCCCGGGAGAACTCGGAAGGCGCGACGTGGCGATATGTCAAGCAGTATATCGGAGCGCGCGTGAAGGCCGTACCATCCGTATCGACGATATGAGTTAGTCACAGTTCGTGTTTCACAACAGCGCATATCCGTCAAGTCGTTACGAGCGCTTTTCGCGGAGCGCTTGCGTCGGTACGTTATCAGTGGCCACTCGAAGGTTAGGGCGCGTGAGAGCATATACCGTAGGAGGCGTAATGCGAAGGTGCGGATTGGCAGATTCGCCGCGTACGGCGAGCACGCCGCATTCGTCTCTTTACCTCCGTCGATACGTCTATTTGTTCGCTGCGCTCGTCGTGTTTGCGACATCTACCGTGAACGCCATACCGGTCGGGAAGGTTGCCGGTCGAGTTACCGATGAAAACGGCGTTCCATTGGGACAGGTCACGATCCTTCTCGATAACACCGCGCTTTGGGCAACGACGGATTCCGATGGGAACTATGTTATCCTACAGGTGCCGCCCGGTACCTACGGTGTTGTTGCTCGTCGGGCAGGATTTCGAAACATTCGTAAACCGAACGTTGCAATCTATGCTGATCGAACGGTTCGTGTCGATTTTTCGTTGCCGCTTGCGGGTATCGAGATCGAGACAGAGACGGTTCAGGCATACCCACCGCTGATCACTCCGGATATTACAACTACTCGCTCATTCATCGACTTGCGCCAGTACCGTCGTATTCCGTCGAGCACGATCGTCGACGTGCTTGCGTTCGAATCTGGTGTCCGGAGAACTGACCAGAACGACCTCGCGATTCGTGGCTTCCGTCCCGGAGAAGTCGTCTACCAGATCGACGGGTTTACGTGGATGAACGCGCTTGAGGACAGGCCCTACACCGAGGTGAATGTCGCGTTCATCGAGCAGGTGCAGATCGTTTCCGGAGCGTACGTCGCCGCGAAGCCCGGACGCGGCGGGATTATCAACGTTGTGACTCGCGATCCGGCGAAAATGCCGACCGTGACCGGAGATGCGCGCTACACGCTCCCGCACCGCAAACACTTCGGACCGAGCGCGTATAGCGCCGATCAGTACGACCGTTTGTTGTATTTCAACGAAGGAGCGTCTACGGGAGGGCGACTCTCGAACTTATCGTCGATACCTCCCGGTTCTGCGCTGTCGAACTGGGATACCGTCGATTCGAACTTACCCGTATACCGAATACAATCCCGCTTCGACGAACTCGAATCGCAGCCAGTGTTCGTTGGTTGGAATCAGATAACAGCCGAAGTAAACGCAGGGACACGCGCGCTTGGTGACTCACTCATCGACGTACATCGCGGAACCTGGACTCCGGAAGCGTTGAAGCAGGTTTGGTCGCATCGCCATCGCGCGTGGTCGTATGCCGATCAGGGTGACCTACTCCTCGATTTCGCGTTGGCGTCGCCGTCGTACCTGATTCCTCGTACAAACGTCGCAGCAGGGTATCGACACAACCGGACGGTGCATCCGGTTCCTGCGGTTGTGCAAGCGTACACCGATCGGGGAGTGACTGCCTCCTTCAGTACTCGACTGATTCCCAAGGTCACGATCGATGGATTCGGTCGGTTTGAGTTGATTGAAACTACGGCGAACGGTGCGTTACCGCTCGATAATCCGAGATACGGGACCGGTTCGATCGAACGTTATGTTGGGATTGGAGATCTGACTCCTCTTTCGGTCGACGCGTACGATCCATTCTCTTCCGGACTTGCGAACTCGTTGTCGAATACGTTGGATAACCACGGTGGCGCTTCAGGTCTGAACAAATACAACCTGTGGGCGAATGTACCGTACAGGGAGGCTGTGTGGGGCGGCGGTGTACGTCTGCAACACCGCGTTACAAATTGGATCTTCTACGGAGTGAGCGCGGAGCACCTCCGCGGAAGCGTCGAAATGAATCCGGCCGCGCGTCGCGGGGTAGCTGACAATCCTCATCATACAGACGCAAATTTCGCCACTGTCTCGCTCGGCGGGAACGACGTAGCGTTCCTTGACGAGAATCCGTGGGGCTTCGCTCCGGGCTCGTATTCAAGTCTTGACGTCGTCGGCGGTTACTACCTCGCTGGTGGTGGGTATGTATCGGACTACTCCGAATGGATGACATCGAGGGCGCGCGGTTCGATTTTCGGTCAACTCACACCGAGTCATGGAATCACCGTAGGTGCGGACCTCGCGTTGAATGAGCTGCATCGCGACACGCGCAGTGCCGACCGCGCAACAGGCGAGGGAGCGTGGTTCAATGAGTACACGGCGAATCCGTGGCAGATCAGTGTCTATCTACAGGATAACATCGAATACGACGGATTGATTGCCGATGTCGGTGTTCGGGTAGATGGACTTAATGCCAATTGGCCGGTCTACTTTCCCGACGACGATTTCCCTGAAGCCTACGCTCGTGGCGGAATGCATTCGATCAGCGATCAGCACGGCATTCCGGCGGACGTGGCTGCCCTTGGAGTTGTTCCACCGAGTAGCGCAATCGAGCTACTCCGGTACATAGACGCACCGTTGCCAACCGATCCGGGATGGCTCTATTCGGAGCGTGTACTCGATGTTCTCCCGAGCGAAAAATCTCAAACGTTTTGGCGTATATCACCTCGGATCGGTGTGAGCCATCCCGCAGGCGACCGAGTGCGAGTGTTCTTCAACTACGGTCGAATGCACAGTGCGCCTTTGGCTGGGTACCGCTACGGTCTGCTTGCCACGAATCAACGAACGGGGAATGCCGAGAGTGAGATTGTCGGTGTAGGGAATCCGAATCTCAAGCCGCCTCGAACGACGATCTATGAAGTCGGCGCCGATTATCGCGTCGCGACGAATCTGGCTATTCGTCTGCGTGGATATTCCGGGAGCGAAACGAACGAACCGACGACGTATATAAAGGTCGGTGGAACACAATCCGCGATGACCGGTGGAGCGTCTACACCAGAGTTCCGTTTTACAGCGGTGAGCAACGATGGTTACCGGCTGTTCCGTGGGGTTGAAGCGACGATCGAGAAACCGATCGGATCGTTTCTTACTGGGTCAATCAACGTCGATCTTCGCGAGGTTACGGTCGGGCGTACCGGTGTGACGGTGGCTTACGAGGACCCCTCTCGTCGCGATGTTCTCGCTGATCCGGCAGACATATGCACCGATTTCCAACCGACCGCACAGGCTTTGCTCATGTTGTCGACGCCCACGCGGTGGGGATCGATCCTCGGCGGGTGGGAATTGAGTGCTACGCAGATATTTCGCCGTGGGCATACTGTAACGTATTTCCGACCTTCGGATGCCCTCGATGAAAATCCGGTCGGTCAGAGTTCACCGTCGACTGTGTTTCGCTGGATCGATACATGGCGTACGAACGCGCGCGCAAGCAAAACGGTGCGAATCGGTGACGGTTCGATTACCGTCTACGGCGACGTTCGGAATGTGTTCAACGCGAAAACCTTCAATCTTGCAGCGGTAGATCGGGCAGTCTATTTCGAAGACTTCCTCATGGAAGGTGGCGATGTGCCGTTACATCGTATCGGCGATATGAGTTACACGCTGAACGGCGAGAACGTCGAAGACGTCATCAAACGTCGACTGGTGCGGGAGAATGACTGGTTGTTGTTCCTGTATCCGCGATCGTTCCAGTTTGGCATCCGAGTGAATCTATGAAAACGCGAACGGACTCTGACATCCGTCCCTTGCGCCTCCTCGTGCAGGTCTTCGGATTTCTCGTCGTCGTGTGCGAAGCGATCTCGGTGAGCGCGCAGGGTCTGAGTGCGCCGCTGCCTGAATGGCGTCCTCCGGCACTCGGATGGACGACTGCTGCAGGGGATCCACTTGCAGCAGTTGACGGCTCCGCCGTGCCGAATCCGGCGCTTTCGGGCCAGATGCTCCTCCGGATCGGACGACTGTGGCACTCGCTCGATCCGTCGGCTTCGTCGGGGCTCAACGCGTCATGGGCGTGGCCGGGCGGCTTTGAGAGGCCGTTTTCATCTGAATCGACTGCTGAGCGGTTCGGATCGAACAGTACACTACAAGGCGTCGTCGTTGGCGCGAGAAATTGGGTATCGGTGACTCCCGAGCAACAGATCGCGTATACATACATCACAAATGAGGCGTACCGGTTCGTAGCGGAAGGGAACCAACGAAAGTTTATCGGTCGACCGACCGACATCAGCATCTACGGCAAGATCGAGTCGGCGCAGATTCAGCGTTGGTTACCGCCGCAGGTAATCGTGGACGGAGTCGCGCTACATCCTCATACGGACTCATATGGTCCGACACCGGACTCGCCAGCAGCCGGGAATGGGCTGGCGCGTTTCGGTGCGTTTCGCGGTGTCATTGATCCCACGCTTGCGAGTGAGCGGATGGTAATGACCGCTTGGCGATTTCCAATCGGGATCGATGTGTTTCAACAGGTCCATGCGTGGGGAGCATCTCCTGACGACGATTACCTGTTGTACGACGTGAACATCGTAAACACGGGCAATACCGACTTCGATCCGACGATCGAACGTAACGGAGCGTTAGAGGATTTTCGGTACGCATTTGTGTTCGACGCAAATGTGAGTCGAACCGGCGATTCCTTCGATGGTGGTCGAGACGACGTTGTCGAATTCGTGAATCCATGGCCGGGCTACTCGGTAAACGGAGTTGAAAAGGTCGCCGCACTCATGTACGACGGTGACTCAGGTACGCACTCAGGGCCAGACTGGGGTGCTCCCGGTGGCGGTTACGTCATCGGTGCCGACCGCGTGCTCGAACCGCGATTATATGCACCGGCCGCACTGGTCGTTGGCTGGTTGTACGCGGATCACATGCCGGGAAGCGGGTTTGATGATCCGGGGCAGCCGTACACCACCATCTGGTCGAATCAAGACGAATACAGTATCACCTCACTCGGAAATAGTCTACACGAACAATACCAGCGCGTATTCGCAGCAAAGGATTTCAATCCGCTGTTTGTACCGAACGCGGACACCGTGGGGTATCGATTACC
>CAZWQW010000003.1:36718-72381 GCA_964635955.1 uncultured bacterium
CGATAGCATCGGCGCAACGCGCGTTCTGGAATGTCTACGGCACCGATCCGAACAATGCACGGTGGTCACCAAAGCCGGCAGCGCAAAACACGTCATACAACGTGCCCGATCCCCCGAAACCACCAGCGGCGGTGTGGATTACGAGCGGGAATGGTTATATCGACCTGGCGTGGGCGACGGACGCAAGTCTTTTACCGGACGACGATACCGGCGTGTTCGATTTCGCAGGTTACCGTGTGTATCGGTCGTCCGGATCGAATACCGCGCCTCGTGAGTTGATCGCCGAACTTCCGAACGATGCAGCGGGTTATCGGGATTCGTCCGTTGCGCGCGATGTGACCTATTACTACGCTGTCACTACTTTCGACGACGGATCGGCGAATTGGTCTGAACCGCAGGTGTCACTCGAGTCATCGCCGTATTGGACATGGAGCGGCTGGTACGACGGCGCAGGCGCCCGACCGGGTGGTTCGGTGCTTACTGAGACACCGTCCGTTGACATGGTTCGGGTCGTACCGAATCCGTATCACATCGACATGACGAGCGGTCGTGGCGAGGAGATTTCGTTCGTGAATCTCCCGTCCAGTGCGACGATCACGATCTACACTGCTGGCGGCGAATTCGTTCACGAGATCGTCCACGTGAGTCCGTACCCTGCGAGCAACGCTATATGGGATCTGCGAACTGAAGCCAATCGACGGATCGCTACCGGTGTCTACGTGTATATCGTCGACACCGGCGACGCACGAAAGGTCGGGAAGTTTATCGTTGTCCGTTGATACCGAGTGCTTCTGACTCAGTGCTCCGGCACTTCAAGATTCAGCCACGCCCGCTCATCAGACGACAACTCGATCTGCGCCGCAGTGAGATTCGATTCGAGCTCCGTGCGGTTTGCTGCTCCCACGATCGGGAACACGTTCATAGGATCGCGCAACACGTACTCCATAGCGATCTGGGCGAGGGTGACGTTCTTCTCCGCAGCGAGCGCGAACGCTCGATCGAGTCTCAGGTAATTTCGCTCGTGGAGATACGCACGAGCCGCTGCTCCGTCGAGTAGATTAGCGTTTTCGGCGAATTCCTTCGACGTGTACCGTCCCGCGAAAAATCCCCGTGCAAGACTCGACCACGCGAGCACCGGCATCTGTGTCTCCGTATACCACGCGCGTGCCTGGATGTTTTCGGGACCGCTGAGCGATACGCTTCCTGAGTTGTCGCCCCACGGATCCCGCACCTGTTCGGCGAGACTGTAGTTCGGGCTGCTCGCAACCATCGGAGCACGATTGTGCGTTTCTGCGTATGCGTTCGCGTCGGCCAGACGGGTGTGCGTCCAATTTGAACCGCCGTAACTGCGAATGCGTCCCGCGCGGTAGTGTTCGTCGAGCGCGTCCACGATCTCGCCGACCGGTACCGCGAGATCGTCGCGATGGAGTAGGTAGATATCGATGTAGTCGGTCTTCAAGCGAGCGAGGGAATCGAGAATATCCGCGCCGATATCGTACGGAGTAACTCGGCGACGATCCGCGTTTGGATGCGCGCCTTTCGTGACGATTACGACTTGGTCCCGATTTGCTCGATCGCGCATCCAATCACCGATGCATCGTTCGGAATCTCCGCCGGCGTACACGTTCGCGGTATCGAGTGTGGTAAATCCACGTTCGAACGCGTCATCGAGAAGACGGTAGCTTCGCTCACGTTCGCCCGTAGAGATGATCATCGTGCCGAGAACAAGCCGTGCGACCGGCTTTCGCACACCGGTTATCGTCCCGTAGTCCATTGTTCGTGTCATTCCCACGGATACTCCAGATTCCACTGCGAACGTACCCAGTCGAGCGTCTTCATAATGGAGTGCGTTTCGTCCAGTGGCATGACGTCGCTCTCGAGTTTCCCAGCGCGGATGCACGCCATGACCTCGCGTGCTTCGTGTGTGTAGCCATTCCCATCATAGGGAATCTCGAGTGTCTGCTCGTCGTCGCCTTTCTTTACGGTGAGCTTTGTGCCGTGCCAGAACGGATGATGAACGATCGCGTAACCATCGGTGCCGTACACACACGCGTCGTGTTTCGTTGTAACGCGGGTGCCGCACATCAGCATCGCCATGCGTTCGGCGCCGTAACGGAGAATGATGGCCGCCTGCTCATCCACACCGGTTTTTCCCATATCGGCCATCGAGTAGACTTCGAGCGGTGCGTTCTTCATAATCATCCGCGCGAACGAGATCGCGTAAATGCCCACGTCGAGCAACCCGCCGCCGCCAAGTTCGGGTTTGAATAACCGGCTTTCCGGGTTGAACTGCGCCCGGAATGCGAAGTTTGCTTGCACCATACGTACATCGCCGATCTCGCCACTTTCAACAATCTCTCGAAGTTTCGCGATTACTGGCAGAAACCGTGTCCACATTGCTTCCATGCAGAACACACCGCGAGAACGCGCGGTCTCGATGACTCGCTTCGCTTCAGATGCGTTTACGGTAAACGGTTTTTCAACGAGAACCGGCTTGTCGTGCTCAAGGCAGAGAATCGCGTTATCGTGGTGCATCGGATGCGGGGTGGCGACGTAGATAGCGTCGACATCGGGATCGCGAGCGAGGTCTTCGTACGTGCTGTGACGATGTGGCACAGAGAATTCGTCACCGAATCGGTCTGCGCTTTCGCGCGTCCGCGATCCCACAGCGACAAGTTCGGCATCATCAATAGACGTGAGTCCGCGGGCGAACGTTTTCGCGATATTTCCGGTGCTCAAGATGCCCCAGCGGAATTTCTGCGACATACTAACCTCCATGAAGGGAAAGTGGTCGATGTTTGATCGAGAATAAAGCTCGCTCATAGGGACTCTGCGGGGCAACTCACGGACATCACCCGTGCTATACTACTCCGGGATCGTTACACGGGGTCGGTTGGCTTAAAGCACAATTCTCGTCAGATTCATACGCGTTCGATTGTTCTCACGAATACCATCTACACAAACGGAGTATCTATGAATCCTATCAAGGACGGGCAGACGTTTCTCTTCATCGGCGACAGTATTACCGATTGCGGTCGCCGCGGAGGGCAGGCGCCGTATGGTGACGGGTACGTATCGCTTTTCCGTGAGTTGTTTATCGCGCGGTACCCCGAACGTCGTGTCACATTTATCAACAAGGGCATCGGCGGAAACACGATAGAGGACCTTTTCGGGCGTTGGGAAGACGACGTCATTCCGAATAAACCCGATTGGCTTTCGATAAAGATCGGTATCAACGATCTGCACCGTACGCTGGGAAATACCGATCACGCGGTAGCTCCGGCTCAGTTTGCGAAGCGTTATGAGCAAATCATCGAGCGGACGCTTGCGGTATCGAAGCCGGACCTCGTCCTCGTATCGCCCTTCTACATCAGCCGCGATTTCGAGAGTGACAGTTTCCGGAGTAAGGTGCTTGCGTTCCTGCCGGAGTATATAGAGGTTGTCGAGAAGACGGCGAAAAAGTTCGGAACGCGCTACGTACCGCTGCAGGACATCTTCCAGAAGCACCTTCAGTTACGGGAAGCTGACGTGTTCTGCCCCGAACCAGTGCATCCGAACCGCACAGGTCATATGGTGATCGCCGACGCTATCATGCGCGCGATCGAGAAATAACCAGAATGCTCGCGTTGGGGGATACGCGCGAGCGTGTCCCCCAACGTTCTACGATACCGACGCGACGAGGACCATCGTGTGTCATATGATCGCGGCATAGCTGCCATACGCCTCGAGAAACCCGATACGATTCCGCACACGGAATACGTAAGCCATCCTCGGCTTATGGAGCGTGTGACCGGCTTGCCCGCCAATCATCCAGATATCGGTCAAGAGTTCTATAGGAAGTGGGATTTCGATTTCGTCTGGCGTACCGACTCTCCGGAATTTCCCAATGCACCGCGCGCATGGATGGGAAGCGCGCGATACGCCGAAGATCAAGAGCTCAAACCTGCCGAGTATCCATTCGCCACAGTGGATGAAGTCCTTGCGTTCGATCCGATTGAGGCTATCGGTGTACCCGACCGTGCGACGACGCGGCGAATTATCGAACGTTCACTCGCGGATACGCGGACACGATTTGATGTCGTCGTCCCAACCGGTTACTATAACACTGTGTTCACGTGGTGTATCGTTACCTTCGGATGGGACCTCTTCATGCTCGCCGCGATGGATGACCCTGATCGGTTCGACGCGATTCTCGACGGTTTTTCGCAGTTGTCACAGCCGGTATTTGAGGCAGCTGCAGAAACCGATGCAGAGGCGTTCATTTGCCACGATGACATTGTGTGGACGGCGGGACCGGTTTTCCGACCGGAGTGGTACCGGCAATATGTGTTCCCTCGGTACCGCAAGCTCTGGGCTCCACTCATCGAAGCGGGTATCCCGATCCTTTTCTGCTCGGACGGAAACTTCACCGAATTCGTCGATGACATCGCAGATGCCGGTGCGAGCGGTTTTATCTTCGAGCCACTCACCGATCTCGAATATGTCGCCGACAGATACGGCCGTACTCACGTCATCATCGGGAACGCGGACTGTCGAATACTCACCTACGGCACCGCGGATGACATTCGGAGCGAGGTAGAGCGATGCACACGGATCGGGAAGCCGCTACCCGGGTATTTCTACGCCGTTGGGAATCACATACCGTATAATGTCCCTATCGAGAATGCTCTCCTCTACTACGAACTGATTCGGGAATACGGAAAGCGATAGTTACCGATTCGCTTGCCGGATTTCGCGAGAGACTCCACTCTATAGATGCTCTTTCTGATCTTTTCGGTCGTATCTTCTCTGTAGATATTCCGTATCGTTCTCCAACGCTACATTTCGAGTCGGCATTACTACCGGGGAGTGATTCAATACGTGCAAGACGTTGTTCGTAAGCGGACGTATATCCAGTCCACACTCATTGCGATCGTCGGATGGGGAGCACTTTACGGCGTCGCTACGCTGATCGACAAACTGTTTCCGGGCATACCGAAACTCCAGTCGGGAATGTCGATAGCGGGTCTTGTTGCTCTGCTGGCGTTGATACTCATTACGGCTGAGTTTCTTGCACTGGCAAGCCAACTGTTGCTTCGACGGAAGAAAAAGCCCCCTGTCGAAGGCATGATGGTTGGCCGCATCTACCGACTCGCGGCGGTTTTTGCGGCGATCCTTGGCCTTGCGTACGGCTTTGGCAAACTCGCGACGTTCGGAACGTTTTTTAGTCTCTTCGGTGGTATGCTCCTCGGTTGGTCGCTGCAGGCTCCAGTTAGTGGTATTGCGGCATGGGTACTCGTATCGCTGAAGCGGCCGTTTCGCCCCGGCGACCGAATACAGTTTCCGAATCTCGGACTTGTCGGCGATGTACACGACACCGGCGTCATGTATACCATGCTGAACCAGGTCGGCGGAACAATCGGGAGCGAGGAGGCGGTCGGCAGGTACATTCTCGTTCCGAACGCAATGCTGTTTAGTCAGGTTGTAATCAATTACACGGTAACGCAGGATAGTCCATATATGCTGGACGAGGTCATCACCCGGATCACCTTTGATTCCGACTGGGAAGCGGCAGAGCGCATTCTGCTTACGGCGGCGGTTGATATTACCAGCGATATCATCAAAGCGACAGGTGTTGAGCCGTATATCAGGTCCGATATGTACGATTACGGTGTATATCTTCGACTACGGTACCAGACGCGAGTCAAGAATCGCGCGGAGATCGCGTATCTGATCAACAAGCGAATCTTCCAGGAGATACAGGGCACGTCGACTGTCGACTTGGCGATACCGTATGTCTATTCGTACCGCGCTGGAATGGATCGCCGGACAGCCGACAAACGAGTTTCCGATGACATCGAAGCGAAGAAGGTAAAAGACATCGAGATATCGCTCATTCGTTCCGATCGAAAGGTCGAGCGGGCCGATATCGAAGCGCTTGCTGCAGGAATAGCGGAGAAGGGACTCCTGCAACCGATTATGGTGGCGAAAGACCCGAAGAGCGACTCGTACGATATTCTCGCGGGACACTTACGGCTGGAGGCTTGTCGCCATCTCGGATGGAAGACGATACCCGCGATTGTCGCGGAAAACCGACTGGTAGGAAACAATCTATCGCAGGTAAGTCAGTAGAAAACGACAACGCTCGCTCTTCTCAGAGACCACGGATTTGCGGTTCGATCCTCCGGTGAGCGGCCCTCACCGGAGGATTCGTATGTATCATATTGTTAGGTGTTTGATTAGATCATGATTCTCTTCCAATTCGATCACGTTCATAAATCCTACGGTGCAGACGATATACTCGTTGATATCACCTGGCAGATACCAGATGATGCGCGGATCGGTCTCATCGGTCCGAACGGCGCTGGGAAAACGACGCTGGCCAAGCTTCTCACGGGCGCCGAGGTCCCATCGGCGGGTTCTGTGCATAGGCACGGCTCGGTGTCTGTCGGATACCTCAAGCAAGAGCCTGCACTCCCGATTGATTCAACAGTCCGTGAGTACGCACTCGCCTCTGATCGGAAGCTCGTCGACCTCCGGAATCGATTGCGTGCTCTCGAACATCGGTTAGGTTCGGGCGAAGCATCAGAATCCGAAACCCACCGCTACGGGACACTCCAAGATGAGTACCGACACCTCGGTGGGTACGAGTACGAGGCACACGTGGCGACGGTGCTGAGTAAACTCGGATTTCGAGAGCAGGAATACGATCGTCCGCTTCACGTACTGAGCGGCGGCCAACAAAGCCGACTCGAACTCGCCGCGCTTCTCATTCGCCGACCTGATCTCCTTGTTCTCGATGAGCCGACGAATCATTTGGATATTCAAGGAATCGAATGGCTTGAAACGTTTCTTTCTGTATACTCCGGAGCGGTCCTTGTGATCTCGCATGACCGTGTATTTCTCGATCGTGTGGTGAACCGGATTGTCGAGATCGAAGATACCTCGATCGAGGAGTACATCGGGAATTATTCGGCGTACGTTGAGGAACGCGAGCAACGGAGAACGCGCCAGCGCAAACTCTACGAAGAACAACGCGAACTGATCGAGCGTACCGAAGACTTTATCCGACGGAATATCGCCGGGCAGAAAACCAAACAGGCGCAAGCACGTCGGAAGATGCTTGAAAAGACCGAGCGCCTGACTCCGCCGACGAAACAACGTCACGTACGGTTGAACTTCCCGGTATCGCGTCGGGGTGGGAATCAGGTGCTCGAGGTGCGCGGACTTGCGAAGTCGTATGGAAGTCTGTCTCTTTTTGACGACCTGTCGTTTCTTGTAAGACGGGGCGAACGTATCGGTGTTGTAGGGCCGAATGGCTCTGGGAAGAGTACGTTACTCAGAATCATCATCGACGAAGAGATTGCAGATTCTGGAACGATTCGAGTCGGCACGGGTATTGAGGTTGGGTACTTCGATCAGCGGCGAGAAGGATTGAACGAAGCCAACTCGGTGATCGACGAAGTGTGGGCGATGAAACCGTCAATGACAATCGGAGAGGTGAGGTCGTATCTCGGCACATTCAACTTCTCGGAAGATGAACACTTCCGTACAATCGGGACGCTTTCGGGTGGCGAACAGAGCCGTGTGGCATTGGCGAAACTCATACTCGATCAGACGAACTTCCTCATTCTCGACGAACCGACGAATCATCTTGACATCCCGTCTCGACTCGCGCTTGAAGCCGCGCTTGAGCGATATGAAGGAACGCTTTTCATGGTGAGTCATGACCGTGCGTTTCTGAGAAAGCTTACGAATGCTACGATCGTGATCGAGAACGGCCGGGCGCAGCATTACGAGTTCGGGTACCGTGCGTATGAAGATCACGTCGCGCGGAAAGCTGATGAGGAGCGAGACGACGACATAAACGTAGCACCCGCATTGACAACCGCGCAGACGAGCGAGCCTGATTCCGAAAAAGCGGCGCGCGTACGCGAACATCAACGTCGGAAAGAAGATCAGCGCCGACGGGAACGGCGTGAACGTCGATGGGCCGAGATCGAGAGCGCGATCATGGATATAGAGGACGCCGTAGCACGATTAAACGATGAGATGGCCAGACCGGATATCGCGGCTGATTGGCAGAAGCTCGGTGAGCTTACCGGAGAACGCGAGAAGAAACAACGTGAGTTGGAAGTTCTGTACGAAGAATGGGCGGAGCTTGAGCGCCATTCGTCTGCGGGAACGTGAGCTGATTTATCCTGTGTAATTCGAACATCACCACGCAGCGGTGGTTCTTAACGCTCGACGTGGCGTGGAACCTTCCTCGTATTGTCTGCCTTCGTATCTTACGTTATCTAATGAGTGATTGTCGGTGAATACGGAGATGAACACGTGAGTGCGACAACTATCGTAATATTCGGTGCGTCTGGGGACCTGACTTCGCGGAAACTCATTCCAGCGCTTTTCAGCAGCTTCCGGAAGGGTCGGCTCCCGGAGAACACCCGCGTTGTTGGGTTTTCTCGGAGTCGATTCACCGACGAGGAGTTTCGCACACGATTGCGTGAAGGCGTAGAAAAATACGCGACCGACGTATGGAACGCCGAAGCGTGGGGCCAATTCGCTGAGAGTATTCACTATCAGGCCGGTGACGTAGCAAAGGTAGGGGACTTCCGTCGCCTGGAGCAGGTGATTCACGGATGGGCGGGTGCCGGAGACAATCGCCTGTATTACCTGTCGACGATGCCGGAGCTCTACCCAATCGCGATACAGATGCTCGGCGATGCGAACATGGCGCGTGAGTCGCAATCGACTGGATATCGGCGCATTATTGTTGAAAAACCGTTCGGTCGCGATCTGGAGTCCGCGCGCGCACTAAACGCAATGATCCACACGGTGTTTCGTGAGCATCAGGTCTACCGCATCGATCATTACCTCGGTAAAGAAACTGTTCAGAATATCCTCGTTTTCCGATTCGCGAACGCAGTGTGGGAACCCCTCTGGAACCGGAACTACGTTGACCACGTGCAGATAACCGTTGCGGAAACGGTCGGTGTCGGACATCGCGCGCCGTTTTACGAGAACGCGGGTGTTCTGCGTGACATGTTTCAGAACCACCTTCTTCAGCTCCTCACGTTTATCGCTATGGAGCCGCCGGCGGAGTATAATCCGGATGCGCTGCGAAATGAGAAGGTGAAGGTGTTAAGCGCGATTCGTGCGCTCGACGAGGAACAGATTCGTCGCGGAACTGTTCGCGCGCAATATGCCGGGTACCGTGATGAAAAGGATGTATCGTCCGAATCCCAGACGGCTACGTATGGAGCCGTTCGCCTGTACATCGATAATTGGCGTTGGCAAGGTGTTCCTTTTTACCTACGCTCGGGAAAGAAGCTCCGTAAGAAGGTCTCTGAGATCAGTGTTCAGTTCAGACGTCCACCGCATCAACTCTTTGGCTCACACTGTGAGTTGTTTACCAACAGCTTGAGTCTGTGTATCCAACCGAACGAGGGTCTGCATCTCCGCTTCGCTGCGAAGATCCCCGATCACGGCATGGAGATGCAGCCGGCGCATATGGAGTTCACGTACGAAGACTCGTTTCGCGGACATTCCATCCCCGAGGCATACGAGCGACTGTTGCTCGACGCACTGAATGGTGACGCATCGCTGTTCGCTCGTAGTGACGAGATCGAGCTCGCATGGAAATTTATCGATCCCATTGTCGCCGCGTGGTGCGAGAAAGACGCGCCACCGCTCGCGCGCTACGAGTCGGGAACGTGGGGTCCGACGGAGGCCGATGCGCTCTTCAGTGGCGCTGGTCGGCAGTGGAGCATCTCCTGCTGCGACGATGAGGAAGTCGCCTCTACCGATGACGATGATGAGTGACGTTTCCGCGGCAAGCGGTTTCAGTCGATTATAAGGATCACCAATGACATCGCGTAAACTCGAAGTACATGCAACTCGCCAATCGATGATTGAGGCAGTGTGCGACCGGACTGTTGATGCGATGGAACGCGCAATGCTCGAATCCGGATGGTGCATGTGGGCGCTATCCGGAGGTTCGACGCCGCGCGCTATCCTCGAAAGGCTCGCCGACGAGCCTTACCGGTCGCGTATTGTGTGGAACCGATTGCACCTCTTCTGGGGTGACGAACGTACCGTTCCACCGGATCATTCGGACAGCAACTACAGGATGGTATACGACGCTCTGATACGTCATGTAGCTATCCCGGAGGCGAATATCCATCGCATCGAAGGCGAACGCGATCCGGAGAACGCCGCCGAAGCGTATGCGAAAGAGATCGCCCGACTGTTCGAAGATGATCCGCCTCGGTTTGACCTGATCTGGCTCGGCATGGGTGATGATGGGCATACAGCTTCACTGTTTCCGGGTACCGGAGCAACGGAAGTTGTCGATCGTCATGTTACCGCAGTATATGTCCCAAAGCTGGAGACATGGCGAGTCACATTGACACTACCCGTACTGAATGCGGCTTGCGAAGTGCACGTACTAGTTTCGGGTGCGGACAAAGCGGAAATGATGCGTCGGGTTGTCGAGTCCGGTGATCCGACTGAGGAGTTACCGATTACGATGGTACGCCCATCTGACGGGACAATGTACTGGTTCGTCGATGAGACGGCAGCCGAAAAACTGAAACGTAGATCGTTTGTTGAGTCGTAACGCACATAAGGGAGACATAGAACGAATGCAGCAGTTTGGACTGATCGGACTCGGTGTAATGGGGCAGAACTTCGTCCTCAACGTAGAGCGTAATGGTTACAACGTGTCGGTTTTCAATCGGACGGCGTCAACGACGCGCGAGTTTCTTGAGGGGCCGGCGGCGGGCAAGCGAATTGTTGGGACGGAAACGCTGGAAGAGTTCGTAGCGTCACTCGAACGTCCGCGCCGGATCATGACGCTTGTTAAGGCAGGTGCACCAGTCGATGCAGTGATTCAGCAGCTGAAACCGCTATTGGATACGGGTGACCTGATTATCGATGGCGGCAACTCGCTGTTCAGCGATACCGAGCGGCGTGCGAAAGAACTCGAAGCGGAGGGTATACACTTCCTCGGAATGGGTGTATCCGGAGGCGAGGAAGGCGCGCTCTGGGGTCCCAGCATGATGCCCGGCGGCACACGTCGCGCATGGGACGACGTCCGCGAGATCATGGAGAAAGTCGCTGCGAAAGCCGACGAAGACGGTAAACCGTGTGTAACCTATATCGGACCCGGCGGCTCAGGCCATTTCGTCAAGATGGTACACAACGGTATCGAATACGGCGACATGCAGCTTATTGCCGAAACGTATGATCTTCTCAAGCGTGCGCTCGGGCTTAGCGCGAAAGAGTTCGCGGAAATCTTCGCGGAATGGAACAAAGGCGAGCTTTCGAGTTTCCTCATCGAATTGACCGCCGAGGTATTCGAAAAGATCGACGACGAGACTGGTCGACCGCTTGTCGACGTGATACTCGATAGTGCGGGCCAAAAGGGGACCGGTCGCTGGACGACGCAGTCAGCGCTCGATCTTGGCGCGGCGATTCCAACCATAACTGCCGCGGTAGACGCGCGGATTCTCTCGTCGCAGGTCGCGGAACGCTCCGCCGCCTCAAAACTCCTTCAAGGTCCATCGGCACGATATGATAGTGATCCGAAGGTGCTGATTCAACACGCTCGCGATGCGTTGTATGCGGCCAAAATCGTCTCGTACGCACAAGGTATGGCGCTTCTGCGGATTGCCTCTGACGCACATGGCTGGAGCCTCAATCTCGCCGATATCGCGCGCATCTGGCGTGCAGGTTGTATCATCAGAGCGCGACTCCTCAACGACATTACGAACGCCTTCGAACGGAGTGCGAGTCTTGCGAATCTCCTCGTCGACGAACGATTCAACGAAGCAATCGGAGAACGTCAGGCGGCATGGCGACACGTGCTGATGACGGCGATTGATCTCGGCGTGCCGATGCCCGCAATGTCTGCTTCGATTGCCTATTACGACTCGTACCGTAGCGAACGACTGCCCGCGAATCTCATACAGGCACAACGGGACTTTTTTGGCGCGCATACGTTCGAACGGATCGACCGCGACGGGGTGTTCCACGCGGATTGGTTAGCAAAATCGTAACGCCGTATGTGCGTGTGTAACGGACTCTACTTTGACGGAGCAATACTCGTCTAATGTCGAGTAGACCGACAATCGTCTGGTTTCGACGCGACCTGCGTGTTCGAGATAACCCGGCACTGACGGCGGCCGCCGAGCGCGGTCCCGTAGTGCCGGTATTTGTTTGGAGCGACGTAGGCGACGACGGAATGATGACCGGCGCTGCGTCGAAGTGGTGGCTGCATCATTCGCTTATGAGCCTCGATCGCGACCTGCGGACACTCGGCCTTCGATTGATTATTCGGCGTGGATCGCCGATCGACGTATTTCGCGACATCGTAGAAAAAAGCGGCGCGACGGCTGTTTTCTGGAATCGGCTGTACGAACCGTCAGCGATACGTGACGAAACGGAAGTCGAACGCGCGTTTCCCTCGCAAAGCTTCAATGGATCACTCCTCCGCGAACCGTGGGAAGTGGAAACGCGAACCGGCGGACCATACAAAGTCTTCACACCGTACTGGCGCGCTTGCGAACAGCTTCCACCACCGACGTGTCCTTCGAATACGCCTGACAAGATGAGGAGTCCGGAAACGTGGCCGGAATCGCTACGTATCGATGAGTTGGGTCTTCTGCCCAAATACGATTGGGCGAGCGGATTACGAGATACATGGAATCCGGGTGAGGCGAGCGCACATGCAGCGCTTACGAGCTTTGTCCAGAATGGTCTTACATGTTACGATGAAAGGCGTGACAGGCCGGACCGAAACTGCGTATCGCTTCTTTCACCGTACCTGCATTTTGGCGAACTCAGTCCGCGACAGGTGTACTACGAAATACTCAACGCTGCCGACCGAAGCATTCAGCATCGTGAGTCAGCGAACACCTTCCTTCGCGAGATCGGATGGCGCGAGTTTACCCATCACATTCTCTACCATTTTCCGAACACGATCCGCGAGCCATTACGTAGCGAGTTTACCGCGTTCCCGTGGCGTAATGACCCGGAGGGGCTGCGCACGTGGCAACAGGGTCAGACCGGATACCCGATTGTCGATGCCGGAATGCGCCAGCTCTGGAGTACCGGATGGATGCATAACCGCGTCCGCATGATTACAGCTTCGTTTCTCGTGAAAGATCTGCTCGTTTCATGGGAATGCGGCGCCGATTGGTTAAATGACACACTCGTTGATGCCGATCTCGCGAATAACATATTCAATTGGCAATGGGTGGCTGGAACCGGCGCTGACGCGGCACCCTACTTCCGGATTTTCAACCCCGTGACGCAGGGGACAAAGTTCGATCCCAACGGGGATTACGTTCGTCGATGGGTTCCCGAGTTGAGAGAACTACCGGCGAAGTACATTCATGCACCGTGGGACGCTCCAGCGGATGTTTTAGAGGATGCCGGGGTAAGTCTTGGGAGAACCTACCCCCGGCCAATCATCGATCACTCGTTCGCGCGTAATCGCGCGTTGGATGCATTCAATCAGACGGTACGTCGTCAGATGTAACGTCACGTTATCGCTGCGAGAGTATCCACTCCGCGGCTTCCGTGATATCCTGAACAGTAGCGGCGGCTAATCCCGACGGTACGTCCTCAGCCGCTTTGGTTCCATTCCCCGTACGCACGATGATTCCGCCACATAGTCCGGCACGGGTACCGGCTTCAACGTCGCTGACCGAGTCTCCCACAATAAACGATCGTGTTAGGTCGATCCCGAGGTCATCTGCGGCGCGCAGGATCATTCCGGGATTCGGCTTTAGGTCTGGTGGATCGGGATGTCGCCATTCTGGTAGAACGGCGTTCGGTGCAGCGTGACAGACGTAGACGCCGTCGATGTCCACGTTCGCCTCATCTTGAAGCAAGATGGACATGCGATCGTTTACCGCCGCTACGTCGCCCGCGGTGACCCATCCATAACCCACGCACGTCTGATTCGAAACGATCACGAGGAGAAAGCCAGCGTCTGCGAGTTGTTTGAGTGCGTGTGCGGCACCGGGTATCA
This sequence comes from uncultured bacterium, assembly GCA_964635955.1. Taxonomy (GTDB): domain Bacteria; phylum Latescibacterota; class MWCZ01; order MWCZ01; family MWCZ01; genus CAZWQW01. The sequence continues at coordinate 50,736 of CAZWQW010000003.1, forward strand.
GGTACATCCGTTCCGGTCCCCACCGATACGACGGTTGCGGATTGATTGTTCCATCGCGATCGAGGAATACCGCCGGACGGAGCGTTCTCGGCTCTGGATCAACCGCGACAACGTGGTGTGTCAGGTCTGTTTCCGTGAGGTCGTAGACGAAGAAGCGATGCGGCGGCTCCGAAAACGCTGGCGCAACGGCGAACCACGTCTCGTACTCGCGAAACGGCTCGATTCCGTCGTGGTAGTGACCGCTCAAAATAAGGTGCACCCGGTCACTTTCGATTACGCGTCGATGAAGCTCTTCCGCTTCGCGGTACGAGTGTGGATACCCTTCGCGCTTCTCCGGCCAGACGAGGTAATGCTGCACGTGTATCTGCGGGACGTCTGAATCGTCTTCGAGAACACGATTGAGTTTTTCACGCTCTAATCCCGTTCGCTGTGGCACGTGATCGAGCACTTCGTTGTCGTAGAATGGAATCACGCGGTGTCCCAATACATGGAGGTCGTTGCCGTCAAGTGGGAATACCTCCGTGGTAAGATCGGGATGATCGTGATTTCCGTACACCACGACGTAAGGACAACCAAGTGTATCGAGCAGGTCACGGACTGTGTGAAGGTCCTCCAAAGCTCGACGCTTCATATCGGCATCGTCATATGCGTACTCAGGGTAGTCAAGGATATCGCCGGTAACCACAGCCATGTCTGGCTTCATCTCAGCCATTCGTCGGATTGCACGAGAGAACAGTTCCACCATTCTGCGGCTGAGTCGACGGTTTCCCCGAGATGTACCGGGCAGGCTCTGTCGGAGGTGCAGATCGGAAATGTGTGCTATTCTCACGATATACTCCGGCATCTCTCGATAATCACGCGAGCCATTCTTGCGCCGATCTCCCGGTAGATTTCCCGTGTAAGCACTGTCGTACCGACCGACCCGTACGGTGTCTCGATACCAAGCGCGGTAATACCTCTCTCTTCAAACCAACGTTGCATCGTCTGGCTACCTTGCCACCGCGATCCATAGTGGACGACTCGGTCGAACTCGTTCCATGCATACTCTCCGATGCCGTCTCTGAGTGCAATCGCCCACTGGTTCGACCGTTGCCACGCACCTGTAGCCCGGCCGGGATCGGGTTGAAACGCGTAGACACCGGCGTTTTCGTTCGCACCGGGTGCATGGAGATCGAGTGCGAAAACTGGACGACAACGCTTGCGCCAACGTTCGGCGTCACGCTGTATAACGAGGATCTCGTGTCGCATTGCGGGAGAGCTCCACGCTCGATTCAGATCCCACGGGAAGGGGTCTTTCCCGTAGTCGCCTTCGATTACACCGTCGAGATTCGTAAACGGGACTGCCCAAACCAGTGGAGCGTTTTCTCTGTGCCGCGCGAATTCGCGAAGGGCTCCGTCGAGGACCCATGAGCCGGTCGTTTCTCCGCTGTGTTGGCGCGCCATGAGATAGACGCCGGGTCGGTCGCCGCCAGCCGTTCCCGGATCGTTGCTCAGACGCGGCATCGGGCGGCCATGTTGAGTGACGCCGATTGTATCTACGGAAAACGCCTTGTCGGTGTCGTTGAGTAACGTTGAGAGTTCGTCCGGACCGTAGGGATAACACGCTGCCACATCGAGCGGCGTTCCTGGTTTCTCAATGTCCCAGTATACATTCCAACGGCCGTCTGGTAGCTCTTGTGCCGTTCCTGCGGAGAGACGCTCCCAATCGGCATCGGGCGAGTCGGCGTTACGTTTGACAACCGGATAGACGTGATCTCCGTGACCAACGCCGAGAAGGGTGTCGGGATTCGTAAGCACGATTCGAAGACACGTCAGCGGAGCTCCGTCGGCTATTACGCGAAAGCAGAACCAGAGCGACTCCGTGCCACCGTGTGGGTGTGAGGTAAACGAGACCTCCGGAGTACCGTTGTTTTCACTCACGAGAACGTTCGCCGCATTCCCGAAAGGGACGTCTGTTGTTACGCGAATTGTCATAGCTGCTTCCTCCTGTGGAAAGAAGAACCGGAGAATACACAAAGCGCGCAAGGCTCTTGCGTGAGGCTATTTGAGGATTTCGTTGACGCAGGGAAAACGGTCAGAGAATGAGCATCGCGTCGCCGTAGCTGTAGAATCGATAGTCCGATTCTATTGCTTCACGATAGAGTTGGAGTGTGCGTTCACGGCCTGCGAATGCTGATACGAGCATGAGGAGTGTCGATTCCGGGAGGTGAAAATTCGTGACGATCGCGTCCACAACCTGCATCTTGTATGGCGGATAGAGGAACAACTTCGTCCATCCGGAAATGTCGTGCTCAGCGGAGAGTTCACCTGTTCCGGCTAACGTTTCGAGAGTGCGTACGGAGGTTGTTCCCACGGCAATGACGCGTCCACCGCGTTGCTTGGTCTCGCGGATTTGTCGGAGAGTATCGACCGGCACTTCGTAGTACTCGGCGTCCATCGGGTGTGTCCGGACGTCATCGGCTCGTACGGGACGAAATGTTCCGGGACCGACGTGGAGAACCACTGTCGCGCGTTTGATACCGACTTCGTCGAGGTGTTCAAGCAGGGTAGGCGTGAAATGAAGCCCCGCCGTTGGAGCCGCTACCGCACCCGGCTTGTGAGCGTACACGGTTTGGTACGTTTCTGCGTCCGAAGTCGTAGCGCATCGCCGTATGTACGGTGGAAGCGGCATCGAACCAACCGACTCCAACCACGGTAGGTCTACCGGCTGTGAAAAGCGGACGAGGCGACGTCCCTCCGGAAGTCGTTCTGCGATCTCAACCGTCGTGCCATCATCAAAAACGAGTTGGACGCCGGGGCGTAAACGCTTTCCCGGCTTGACGAGCGCTTCCCATTCAGATGAGGTCCGTGAGTGGAGCAGCAGAATTTCTACATCGGACCCCGTGTCTCGCCTACGCGGTTTGAGACGCGCGGGAAGTACTCGTGTGGTATTGACGACGAGAAGGTCGCCACTCTGGAGGAATCGTCCGATTTCTCGAAACCGTACATGTGTTTTTTGTTCCGTCTGGCGGTCATAGACGAAGAGTCGCGAATCGTCACGCGGGGTTACCGGCGACTGCGCGATTCTCTTCGGATCAAGATCATACGCGTAGGAACTACGTAGCCAATCGGGATTCAATGTCAATGTTTACGGCCGATGGTGTTGAGGTAGAGTGTTGCCAGGAGAAGGACGATGAGGCCGGTTCCGAGCGGCAACTGAACGGTGCGATTTCCGATTGCGAACGATTTATCGCCCGGAGCGACGGGCTTATATCGAACGCGTGCGACGGCCGTAAGTGCGGCACCGAGTGCAAGCAATACCGCTCCCGTTTTCATAAACCACTTCGCCAGAGTCATGCTTCAGTCTCCTCGTCGATGTATCCCTGTGCGCGGAGTTGCTTCATTACCGCTATGTCGATCTCGTTGTGAATCGTTTCTTCTTCTTCGTCCGATTCGTCATTCGGTAGTACGAACGCTTCGAACTCTGCGAAAAGTTCGAAACAATGCTTGCCCGGCTCGCCTACTTCCCGACAACGATATCTCGGTATCGGACAACGGTCCTCGATTCCCGCGGGACAAGGTTCGCGTTTCGTTGTCACCTGCCACCCCGAATCGTGAAAAGCCTATCGGTTGACCAATCGGCGCGCCTGTTCGATACTCTCATTCATACGATATCGGCGTACCATGCAAGGTACTTGTAGTGTTTGCTTGAATGGAACGTTCGTTTGTTGGACACTGAGTATAGGCAGGAGGCTCGATGCTGAACAACCGGCAGATGTGGCTACTCCGCGCGATCGCGGTCGGCGCGATACTCGAGTTGGGTGTCGGTCGGATTCTGTTGCCTGTGCTCAGACGACGCTGGGTGTCACATGGATCGCTGCCGTGGCTCGATGCGCTCGAAATCCTTCTCATAACACTGATCGTCGCTGGCGGAATCGCGTTGGCGTTGTGGCTTGCTCTTGATGAGCGAAAAACCGATAACGGTATCCCGCCACTCAAACTGGCAATCTACACGCTCGTGCTTCTCCTCGGATTGGTCGAAGTCGCGTATCTGTTTATTCCGCAGATCGAACTGCTCGATCTGTCACGGCATGTCGTCGCGATTGTCGCGATTGGTGTTATCACATCGCACGCGATTCTCTACGGTACAAGTTTGGGACGCACAATCGTTGGGCTTGCCGCGGTTACGTTGTTGTTCGCGACGATGTTTCGCGGAGTCGCAGTGTACCTTCCGCTCGCTGGTCAGACTCGTTGGCTTGCAGTAGGAAGCGAAGTCGCTGGCTTACTGCTTCCATGCGCGATCGCCGTTGCCTTGTTTCGTAAGCAGCGAGAAGATGGGATTGCTGGTATCGGCGCTGGTGTGGTGTTTCTCGCGAGTGCGTTGATTATATGGGGACTGACACCGACCGTACGAACGCTTGTGGCGCAAGGGGTAGGTTTCCGGTTTGCCTTGCCTCCGATGCTTCATGCAGTTTCTACAGCCGCGTACGCGTATGTCATCTTCCGATCGCTGATCTCGGAAACGATCTCGCCTGAAACAGCGTGGGCGTTTGTGTGGCTTGCGGCGAGCGGAATCCATATGTCGTATCCGCAAGTAGAGTTTGGCTCAGTCATGGCGCTTGCGATGTTGGCGTGGACGCCGCCGCTACAGTTGCCAACGTCGTTGAAGCTGAGAGTCGAACGGAAGCGAATACTCCCTGATAGCGTCGTAACGACTACCCCAAACACAACGTAGTCTGCGGTTACGACGTTTCGTGTTCGTCGGAATTTGGCGGTAAGTCGCGTTCGAGAGAGTCGGTCTTATCGTTCAAGCGTTGTGCGCGTTCGCGTATCGTTCGGATGTCTGATTCGACCTGAAAGAGTTCGCGTTGTATCGCGTCGAAGCGAACGAGGATCGGGTCGGGCATGTTTGCGTGATCGAGTGTCGACGCGACGCGTTCGCCTCGATGTCGGACGACTCTCCCAGGTACACCGACGACAGTGCTGTCGTTCGGTACGTTTTTCAGAACGACCGCGTTTGCTCCGATGTATACGTTGTCGCCGACGGTGATATTTCCCAGCACTTTCGCTCCGGCGCCGACGACGACACCATTTCCCAACGTAGGATGCCGCTTCCCGGTTTCTTTGCCGGTGCCTCCGAGTGTTACCCCCTGGAAAAGCGTGCAGTCGTCTCCGATGATCGTCGTTTCGCCGACCACAACGCCCATTCCGTGATCGATGAAGAAACCACGCCCGATCTGAGCACCGGGGTGTATCTCGATTCCCGTGAGGAATCGACTGATCTGCGAAATGAGGCGAGGAAGGAAGGGGATACCCCAAGATTTGAGTCTGTGCGCTATCCGATGCATCCAGAGCGCGTGTAAGCCTGCGTACGTAAAAACGACCTCGAATACGCCCCAGAAACCGCGAGCTGCGGGGTCTCGTTCAAAGACCGCTTTGACGTCACGAATCATACTGATCGGCATGGAAACTCATCGCCTCCGGGAATCAACGTAACTGCTCTTCGAGCGACAGGGTAATGGGTAGAATACGCCGACGGAAGGGGTTGCGTCAATCATTACCACTTGCTCGACACTATACTGGTTTCGTTACTTTATAGCACATTAGTCGATTAGCGGCCCTTTTCGTAATGGAAAACTGGTCATGATTCGAGACCTGAACAGTGAATCGGACATTCATGATATATTCGAACTTTCCCGTTCAAAACCTGTACTCATCCTGAAGCACAGCACTCGTTGCGGCATCAGCGCCCGCGCGTACCAAGAGTTCCGGAATCATTTGAATGATCATCGAGAGGACGATTTAGCGGTATACACGCGTGTGCTCGTCGTCGAACAGCGAGACTTATCCCATCGGCTCGGTGAACTCCTCGGCGTACCGCATCAATCTCCGCAGCTGATCGTCGTGCGTAACGGGAAAGCGGTTCGCCACATGTCACATTTCGCGATATCAAGCGAATCGATTCAAGATGCGCTTCGTGAGACGGAGAAAACGAATGCAACGTGAAGAGTTTCCACCGGTCATCGCGCGCAAGATCTCCCGACTTCGTTGGACCGCTGGCGCTCTTTGGATAGCGTGGCTTGTGGTTGCATTACCGTTCTATTGGGCGTTCAAGCACCTTCCGCACACCCCCGAAAACATGCAGTACTTCACAGCAACGATCGCGCTTCTGGCGCTTTCGCCAGGTTGGTTCATCTACATTATCTACCGTATCGGAGATCTCGCGGATCACGGCGAAAGTGCGTGAAGATCTCGGATTCGACGTTCGCCGACCAATAATCTGATTGACGTGGGTATTTCGAGGAATCTGAGCGCCACGGCTCCGACGACGGACGTGTGCGTGGGGGGATCACAACGTCGAAGCCGTGGCGATCTTCTCGGATATCGCGAGAAGACGTCTCAGATATATTCGGAGGCACAATCCCAGCACGGACGTTCGGGGGCGGGATAGACATTGCCGGGACCGTGCTCTCCGTACCCTGTGTGGATCTTGGACAGAATCACTTTCCAGGGACGGTGTTGAGCCTATTGTAGCGGTTCTTCCTCCTTCTCGGCGGATCACGACGATACGTGAACAGCGTTCTTTCACTGGCCAGATCTGTGTGGCGCTGTTTCGAACGAACCCGACTTTTACTTATGTCCTGTCATACAGAGTAAACATGACCATTGTGTTACGATGTTCGTGCGAGCTCAAGACATTGCCTTGCCTCACGTAAGGCGACTCTTGCCTTCTCCGTGTGCCCCATCCTGTCATAGGCTCTCCCGAGTTCTCGGATGACGTCAGAAAGCCGTATGAGATCTGCTACTCTTTGTTCGTCAGTGAGATACGGATCTTCCGCGATAACTCTCGCCTCATGACGCATAAGCCGAAGTGGGTCGTTTGGCGCATCGGCTCGGTCGTGCAGCGTCGGTGACACATTCGGTTGATCGGTGGTTTCGACGCGGTCGTCGCGATCGCGTCGCATATCACGGAGGCGACACGGTTGCAGGCACGTTTGTGCCATTGGGAATTCCATATTTCTCTCTATCGGATCGTTTATGACGATCCGCGTATTCTGGTCAAATCCTTTTGTACTAATGTGACATCGTTCTCAGCGTGAGATCGTCGGAAGTAGTCAGCTGATTTCTCCAACGCATCCACAGCTTGCTTTTGTCTTCCGAGTCGTTCCAGCGCGAGACCCCACGCGTGATATGTTTCGCCAATCTCAAGTGGCGCGGGAGCCTCCTGAGCGATTTCCAGGCTTCGCTTGAACATCTCGGTCGATGTGATCTCGTCGTTCCGACGCGCGAAGATGCCCCCAAGAACGCGGTACGCTTCCGCTTCGGAAAGCCGGTCGTGAGAGCTGGTAAACAAGCTGAGTGCGCGTCCGCACGAAACGGCTGCCATATCGATATCATTGAGCTCGAGGTACATCTGCGAGCGGTTCAAATGCAGCGTACCGACCAGCTCACCCATGCTGTTCTTTCTGGCGATGGTGAGCGCACGTTCGTAGCAATCACCGGCATCAGCCCAGTTTTTTTTGTCAGCATGTGCCATGCCGAGGTTGTGAAAGGCTCGCGCAAGGTGCGAATCCATACCGTTTTGCTCGGCAAGCGGAACGCAGCTTTGGTAATGAGCGATTGCGGATTCGATATCGCCGCGAATGTTCGCTACGATTCCGAGGTTATTCCGCGCATTGATCGCGATTGATACGTGCTTGCTCTCTTCAGCGATTTCGAGCGCCTCGCTGAGGAGACGTTCCGCCGAGTCGAGATCTCCCTGCTGATAATGCAGGGTGCCCAGATCGAGGAGGACCTCAGCTCGCCCTCGTTTGTCGTGTGCTCGATCGTATATGCTTAGACTGCGATTGAAGTTTTCTTCAGCTTCAGACCATCGCGTGAGACGGATGAGCACGCGACCCATTCGCCGTAGGCAGCCAGCCTCTAACTCTGTATCGCTTGCTGAATGTGCGAGGTTGAGAGCTTGTTTATATGATTCGTACGCCTGGGGGTTATTCCCCATCTGCTCGTACGTCTTCCCGATCCCAAGTATCACCTGACCCATGAGGGCGGATTGATCTTGCGGCAACCCGATTTTTTCGAAGATGCCAAGCACCTCGGCAGCTCTTTCGGGAAGCGAATAATCGTTTTCCGCCCCGGCGATCTCAGCGAGGAGCTTTTCGACCCCTGCTGAGATCACGGCCGATCGTATTGTGGGATCGGATTGGCCGGATGCTTTCTCGGCGGCTGTTCGCAGCGCATCCAACACGTGTTGTAATCGTGCGGCATGCAGCATCTTACCCTCTATTCCAGCGCTTCTGAAGCGCTCGAATGACGAACACCATCCTCAGTTCTCCCAAATGTGTTTGTCAATCAGCGGATACATAGGCGCGCGTCATCCTTCACTACCCGGTGCGTACCGCGAGAAGTGCGAAAGTGGCGCTGTAACGCTGAATTCGCCGGGAACAGACGCTGAGTTCGGGACGAGTTCCCAGTCAGGCGTAGCGAGACTCTCGTTGAAGTAGTACACATTGATCTGTTCAAGATCGACTCCTGTCAGATCTGCCGGTTTGTACGAGATGGCGATCTCAACAGGTTCGGCAAACTGAATACCGTGCGGTTCGAGATCGACGGTGATCGGACCGTCGTAGCTGATTGTCATGTTGATGGTCGTCGGCTCGGATACCGCTCCGGCGGGAATCGTTAGTATGGTTTCGCCGAACACGTCCGGTTCGCCAACAACAATCACGCCACCGACATCCTGGGTGACGAGGATCGATGCCGAAGTCTGCAATTGATCCGATACCAGCGGCTTCGCCCGCGAAGAAACACTGAGGATTTTCACCGCACTTGTCGTCGACTGCATCGGAGTCGTGTTGTTCGAACACCCGCTCGTCCACATCGTCATCGCTAACGCGAGAACTGCAAACACCGCTGCACGCTTCATACGCATGGACATAGAGAACCTCCATTCCCTGGTGAACGCTTCAGATAAAGCGCGAGTAAGTGATCTGTCCAACACTTCTCGTTTCCAAGAAACGTGCCAAACGTCTCCGCAAACTCGAACCGGGGCTGGTAAGTTTATGTGGCCAAATAGGTTATCGATTTGTCGATTTACACATATGAAGAAAACGATTGTTTGTATACCATCGAACAACGGGGTATATCACCCACTGTTGGCGAAAACAACAAAAGAAAGTGGGGTAAATCACCCGTCTTCAAGATTCTCAAGACCATACTTGCGGACGCGGTACCGAAGCGTGTCGCGGCTGATAAACAGCAACTTCGCGGTTTTGCTGATGTTGTAATCCGTTGCGCGGAGCGCCGCCTCGATCACCGCGCGTTCGACGGCGTTCAGCGAAAGGCCCCACGGTGGGACGTTGATACGAATTGCTCCCGAAGGATCGACATGCACAGCGTCTCCACCGCCGGGCGGGACGGTGACACTACTCTTTTGTTGCAGCGGTGAATTTCCGTCGGCGACCAGTGCATCGGAGTTCAACCATTCGCCGTCGTGTAAAACGACCGCACGTTCGCTGATGTTCTTCAACTCGCGGACATTCCCAGGCCATGGGTGCTGCAACAGCATGATCGACGCAGCACCCGTGAGACCGACGATGGTGCGCCCATACTCGGCGGCGTACTGACGGGAGTAGTGGTATGCGAGCAGTAGAACGTCGGCGTCGCGTTCATCAAGATTGGGAAGGCGTAGCGTGAAGACGTTTAAACGGTAATAGAGGTCGCTACGAAACTCGCCCGTCGCGATTGCGTCTTCCAGATTCCGACTCGTCGCAGCGAGAAATCGAGCGGTACTCGTGCGCTCCTCATTGCCGCCGACGCGCCGGAAGGTTCGCTGTTCAATAACCTTCAGCAGTGCCATCTGGAGCTTTTCGGACATATGACCGATTTCGTCAAGAAACAGCGTGCCGCTATCTGCTGTCTCCACGAGACCGCTTCGCGCGGTGTTCGCATCGGTATACGCACCACGCTCGCGTCCAAATAACTCGCTTTCGAGAAGCGTGTCGGGCAGCGCGGTGCAGTTTACCTCGACAAACGGTTTTCCGGTCCGTGGTCCGTGATCATGAATACCACGTGCCACGACCTGTTTTCCCGTACCGCTCGAGCCCAGAATCAACACCGGTGATCGATCGTGCTCAGCGACACGCGGAAGGAGGGAGCGAGTATGCTCAATCGGCGGGCTGATACCGATGAGCCCGGAGAACTGAGGTATTAAAAACGGGCGATTCGTTGCTGTCGTATACGTGGGTATAACGTGATCCGTGAGCCATTCGACAATCTGCGATTGCTGTTTGCTCTCTATTGGTTGTATGGGAAGAGTCGCGTCACGCATCCAAATAGGAACGTGCCCGAACGAAGTCATGAGAACGACGACGCCGTCAAAGTGAAGCGCTACGAGATGCGAAAGGAGAGAGGCGATTTGTCCGGGAACGTCACGCGTGTCTACGATGAGAAGGTTCCCGCACGGTGAGCCGCTCAGGATTTCCGAGGGGGAAACCGAACGGAACAGGACATCGGCTCCGCTGGGAGGATGGGTCGTCACCACCGAAACGCGAGGTTCGGTGCCTTTGAGATGCTTCGGTGCAAGTGCAAGAACGTCACGTTCGTTCATTTACGTATCCGAAAGTGTCGATACTGCGAGAATTAGGCTACAATACGAATACGCTACATGCGCAGACGCTTTTGATGCAGGAGCCGCACACGTGGTTTGCCGCATTGTGGAATGCAATAACCGAACGTCTATTAACGCGGAATGTCGTCATTCCGGTTTCCGAGCACAAGGATATCACTGGCGGGAATAGCGCTTAAATCGTTCGATTCGCGGAAAAGAATGCGGCCAAGCAGAGACTAATGCTTGGCCGCGTGCGGGATGTAACGAAACGGTAAAGCTCAGTCTACTCAATCCAGGCGCGATCTCCCGGTTTACCCATATAGGGGTCGATCCACGTGAAGTTTCTTGATTCCTCTACCATGATTGCCTGATCTCGGTACATCTCCAAGAGTGTATCGATCAGACGAATGTGTTCTTCCTCCTCGACCTTGAGGCGTCCGATCAACCAGTGCGCGGATGGATCATCGAATCGTTGGATACCGGAGCTGTAGTGATCGACGAGCTGTTGCTCGGTGATTCGCAGCCGGGAGAGCAGATCAAACACGGTCATATCGTCGCGGATCTCGTGTTCCGCGCTGAAGTGTGGTGATCCGCCGAGTTCAATGATCTTCATCGAAAGCGCGTGCGCGTGCTGCCGTTCATCCGAACCAAACGTTTGCAGTTGATCTGCGAGCCGCTCATCCTGAACGACGTCCGCGTACCGCTCGTATTCGAGGATGTGTTGGTATTCGAGTCGCAGTGCGTCGTTGAGGTATCGAATCAATTCGTACGTCGCTTCGTGGGCGGCTAACTCGGCAGCCAATGCAGCGCGAAGGAGGGTAAGCTGCTCACCGACACTATCGAGTTTGCCGCGTAATTCTACGTCAACGATTCCTTCTTGGTCATACAGCTTTTCGCTCCGTTCAAGCGCGGCAAGCGTTTGCCCAATGTGCTTGTCGAGCTCGTGCAGCGAAGTGTTGAACTTCATACATAACTCCTTCAGACGCGTCGACGGGTGATTTTGCGGAGTCGTTTCTCGATCGCCAATGCCCAATTAGTATACATATAAACGACCGTAGGGCCGAGTCGATACCGGAGCAATTTTTGTAAAGTGATCGAAATCACCGATCGTCTCGGTAATCTCGAACGTGGTCGCGAAATCCTCGAGTATCGGTCTGAGGAACTCACGGTCGGATGCGTCGAGAGAAAACGTTTTTACCTCTTTACCGAGTCGCCACGGATCGATTTCTCCACGGATGTACATGATTCCGCCGTGCATTCCGGTCGCACAATAACTTCCGACGATAGGAGCGCCTTCGTTGCGACCGATCCCAAGAAGGATTTGGCAACCTCCGGCCATGTATTCGCCGTAGAAGTTACCGGCGCAACCTCCCGTAACAATGAGCGGTTGCTTTTCTTTGAATCCTTTCATGTGAATACCCACGCGGTATCCGACGTCGCTCTTCACATAGATTCTGCCACCACGCATCCCATACCCGACGACGTCACCAGCTTTCCCGTGGACCTCGATCCTGCCATTGTTCATCGTGTTGCCAACACCATCTTGCGCGTTATTATGCACGACGATGCGCGGTCCATCGGCAAAGGCGGCGAGGTCTTCACCGGGCACGCCATGGATGTGTATCGTAACGCCTGGAGCTGTAATGCCCGTGCCGATATACCGATGGCCGAGCACATCGGTCAACACGATATCGGTAGCTCCGTCACGTACCGCGTCGCGAATCGCTTCGTTGAGAGCGCGAAACGACAGACCTTCCGCTGAGATTTCGACGTGTTGTATTTCGACCGCTTCTATTGTCATGCGGCAACTTCCTTCTGTGCAACGGCATTCGTTGCGCTTGTATTGTACGTGCGTACGATCACCGGCTGACCCGCGACCGGATAGGTAAGACTGTCGAGGTCGGGACTGATGACCCGAATGGCGGACTCTTCACTTGACATGAAGACAGTATCGTCCTTTTCGGCCACGACGAGTGGACGGAGCTTCACGCGGTCATTGAGTCCAATAAGCCCACCGCTGAATCCGAACAGAAACGCAAACGGTCCATTCAGCGACGCTGCGCCATACACCATCCGCAGCTTCCGTGCGGTTTCTGCCATGTCACCACCGCGGTCGATCTCGCTCCAGAGCGGCGGCGACATGACCATCGCTGCTTCTTCGAAGCTCAGACCGTGGCGTCGAACCAAGAGATCGAAGATATACGCCACGACTTCCGTATCAGTCTGCAATGTGCAGTGGTAGCCGAAGCTTTCCAGGTAGCGTCTGTTTGTGCCGTACGACGAGATTTCGCCGTTGTGGACGATTGACCAATCGAGGATTGTGAATGGATGTGCACCGCCCCACCATCCGGGTGTATTCGTCGGAAAGCGATTGTGCGCTGTCCAGATATACGCGGCGTAGTCCTCAAGGCCGAAGAAATCCGCGAGATCCTCGGGGAATCCGACGCCCTTGAACGCACCCATGTTCTTCCCGCTGGATACGACATACGCGCCGTCGATCGCCGCATTGATCTCCATGACGAGACGAACCATGTACTCATCAGGATCGGTCGCCACCGCATCTTTGACGTGGACAAAATACCGCTTGAAGTCTGGGTGATCGGTTACAGTTTTTGTGGGGCGAACCGGTATCGGTTCGGCGTGTTCGATCTCGAGTCGGCTACGAAGGAGTTGTTCGGTCTCTTCGGTAGCGTTGTCGTCGTCATACATGAGATGGAGTGCGTACGCGTCGGCGCGTTCGGGATAGATACCGTACGCTGCAAAACCGCCGCCGAGGCCGTTTCCGCGAAGACGCATGTTCGCGATCGCGGCACGAATCGGTGCACCGTTGACTCGGGATCCGTCACGATTGATAAAGCCGATAATTCCACACGCCGACATGTCTTTTTCGTCGTGCGGTCGGCGAACGAAGTGGTGTTGTCTGGACGAGTTCATTCCGTATCTCTTTTTCTGACTGTCGACGATGGTTACTGTGGCGTGGTAAACATACGCGCGCGTTCCTCGGCTGGCAGACACGCGATCCCGAAGTGCGGCGTTAACAGGTGTTGTTTGAACGGTGTTACATCGATTTTCTGTTCGATGAGATGACGATAGATCCCCGCGCGATCAATGTCTCGGACGAAAACGGCACCGGTTACGCGATTGTCTTTGATAATCACCTTCTTGTAGACCGACCGCTTTGCATCTTCGACGCGGAGTACTTCGCCGTCTTTTTCGTCTTTGATAAAACCGTAGCTCACCACCTGCGTCTTGCCGAACTGGAGCGCGTTTAGTGATAACCCACCGCGGTATGTCCGGCGAGAACCCGCCATATTGTAGCCCGCGATCATTCCGTGTGATGACGCGACAGGGATCACGGGGAGTGTCATGGTCATCCCCGTCGTCAACTCTGGCCCTTGGGCGCAATCGCCCGCCGCGTAGACGTTTTCCGCGCTCGTCTCCATACGATTGTTTACGACGATGCCGCGCTCCACGGTGATGCCGGCGTTCTTTGCCAAGTCGGTGTTCGAGCGAACTCCAACCGCGATCACAAGAACGTCGCATGGAACGCTGTCGCCGGACTTCAGTACGCACGATGTCGGTTGGCGATTCAAGCTGTGAATCTGCTCGATGGTATTCCCCATACGAAGTCGGATACCCTCATCGTCAAGCTCACGTGACACGATTTCCGCGGCTGTTTCATCAAGTGCCTGCGGTAGTATCATGTCGGCCATCTCGACGACGGTGACATTCAAGCCGAGATGTCGTAATGCTTCAGCGCACTGGAGCCCGATGAGCCCCGCGCCGAGAACGACAGCGTTCTTTTGCCCAGCCGCCGCAGATTTCAGTGCTTTCGCTTCTTCGAACGTTGTAAACGTGTGATACTCGATGTCTTCGAGTCCGGCGATCGGTGGCACGAACGGACGACTTCCGGTTGCGATCAGAAGCCGATCGTACTCAAGTGTCTCACCGCCGTCGAGTTGTAGCGTTTGGTCTGCGATGTCGAGCGATTGAGCTTCACGTCCGAGAAGCGCGTGTACACGATGGTTCCTATAGAAATCCCAGTCCCGTAGATACACCATCGGCTCTTTGACGACGCCGCTGAGCATCTCGTGAATCATCGCGCGGCTATAAACATGCTGTCGCTCGCGACTGATGACGTATATCTCGCTTTCTTCGTCGGTTCGACGTATCGCTTCCACCGCAAACAAGCCGGCGAACGAGTTACCGATGATGACGTGTCTCATGCGACCTCCCGATCTTCAAACACGAGCGCGTTCGTCGGGCATACCCACACGCAGGCGGGCACGTCACGATCCGGGCACAGGTCGCAATGGAGATTGATGCCGTTGTTCGCCACATCTGGCACGTTCTGTCGAGTTGGATTCCGTTGTATTGCTCCATACCGACACGCCATAACACACATCCAACATCCGACGCACTTGTCTTCATCGACGAGAACTCGGCCGTCGTGATTGACGTACAACGATCCATTCTTGCACGCGAGAACGCAGTCCGGTTCGGCGCAGTGTCGACAATTGGTGCTGACGAACACCGAATCCACGACATCGACGCGCGTGCGGTTGAGAGGCTTCGCTCTGCCAATCGCGAGCGCTTCAACCGGATCGATGACGTCGCGGCTGTCTTCGCGGTTGAAGCGAAGGCCCTCGACGTGGAACGCGTCAATCACGTGTTTCGATTTGGAGTGCTCAACAATGCATGCGACTTCACAAAGATGGCAGTTGATGCATCGGTCTTCTCTCGGGTAGACGCGTCGCATGGTCACCTCCCCGCCTGGCTAATTCCGAGTGTGTCCAACTCGACCTGCGTCATACCCACCCCTCGCAGCTTCAATCGGTTTCCTCTCAAGCTCTCAATGCTATTCAATCCCATCATGCCCAGCATTTCCTTGATCTCATGAGCCCATCCGTCGATCAAGTTCGCAAGTCGTTCGGCGGCGATATCAACCGGCAGTCGCGGCGCGAGATCGGCGCGGTTGGTGGTTATTCCCCATGCGCATCGGCCGCGGTGGCACTGTTGGCACACGGTACAACCCACTGCGATCATTGCGGCGGTCGCGATATACACCGCGTCGGCTCCAAGCGCGAGTGCTTTTACGACATCGCCGGAGCTGCGGATACCTCCCGCCGCGATGAGGCTCACTTCATGGCGTATACCTTCGTCACGAAGTCGCTGATCGACCTGTGCGATGGCAACCTCCACCGGAATACCGACGTGGTTACGGATGATTGTCGGGGCTGCACCGGTTCCACCGCGGAAGCCATCCAGAACGACAATATCGGCGCCCGCTCGCGCTATGCCGCTCGCAATAGCGGCAACGTTGTGCACAGCAGCGATTTTCACACTAACGGGTTTTCTATATTCTGTCGCTTCCTTGAGTGCGTAGATAAGGAGTCGCAGGTCTTCGATTGAGTAGATGTCATGCTGCGGTGCCGGACTGATCGCGTCACTACCTTCGGGAATCATACGCGTACGTGAGACTTCGACGGTTACTTTCTCACCCGGTAGGTGTCCACCGATTCCCGGTTTCGCACCCTGTCCGATCTTAATCTCGACGGCGGCGCCCTGGTTGAGGTAGTTGAGATCGACTCCAAAACGACCCGAAGCGACCTGAACCATCGCGTTCTGACCGAAATCGCGCAGGTCCGGATGTAACCCACCTTCGCCGGTGTTGAAATACGTGCCCATCTCGCGAGCGGCTCGAGCGAGACCTTTTTGGAAGTTCAGACTTATCGCTCCAAAGGACATCGGCGCGAAAATAATCGGAACCTCGCAGCGCAGATTGGGGTATTCCTCCGGATCGGTCCATTTTTCCGGCTTGCGGCCGATAAACGTGCGTAGCTCCATAGGCTCGCGGAGCGGATCGATGGACGGATTCGTGACTTGCGACGCGTCGAGGACCATGCGGTCGAAGTAACTGACGTACTCCGCGTCGTTTCCGAGACCGGTGAGGTTTACCGCGCCCGTGTCAGCTTGCTTATAGACGGCGCGAATCGTCCCTTTCTTCCAGTTACCGTTATCGCGAAATGCACCCCACGGACGTATCTCGATTGCATTCGTCGGACACATCATCTCGCAACGCCGACAATTGACGCAGTTCTCGTCGCGGTTGTAGACCATTCCGCGTTCCGGATCGTAGAACGTCGCTTCATACGGGCACTGACGGACGCAGACGAGACATCGGATACAGCGGTCATCGTCCCGCTCGACTTTGTATTCCGGGAATCCGTGATGCCAGTCGTCTTTCCGTGTTCTCCGCAGTCCGAGCGTCGTCAAGCGGTCCTGTTCCTCGTAATACTCCATCGAACCTCCTTGAACTCTATACTCTGATCATCCGCAAACATCCGCGGACGACGTTATACGCAACCGTATTCGTTATTCGCCAACCTAATATTCATCACGATCCGTCAGGTGATATAGAGTCAACTTTATTGGACACACAGGCACCTTTGTGATTTAGACACACGCCCGCCTTTCGTCGTCCATTTGACGAAAAACCGTGCTTTGATGCGTTTCGGAGAGCGGTTTCCCCAGCCAGCACAGGGCATGACAAAAAGGTCATATACCTGTATCCCGTCATCGAATGGCTGCAGAAATTATGCCATCAATACGGGGTTTTTGTAAATGAATATTCGTCGATATTGATATTCCCAACGTGTGGGAGCAAGATTTGATCCAATGAATACTTCGCTCGAGGTGCCGCGTGACGGATTGTCTCGCAATTGATACGATGCGTGTCAAAGTGTGCAACGACCATGCACAAAACAGAGCGAGCGGTAGAACACAGTGTTCCACCGCTCGCCGACTTCGATGATGATATGTAAACGACTACTTCTCAGGTGAATACTGGTTACATCGAACGATCCTATGCGTTATCGGATTGCTCGAGGTCGACAACTTCAGATACACTCCAGCCAGTTTTCAATCCGACGACGAAATACGCAAGGCCGGCAGCACCGGATGCGAAGATCACGTCTCCGACAATTCGCATCCACCGAAGCGTTTGCATTATCGGCTGCTGGAGGAATTCGGCCGACCGCGCATACCACAGACCGTGCTGAACACTGGCTACGGTTTGCGCGAGTCCGATCGGGAGCACACTCAGAAGCACCATGAGCATGAGTCCGATATTCAGTGACCAGAATGAGTATCGGATGACCGGTTCTTTCCAGACGTTCTGCGGCGCGAGTCCCTTGAGCACGAAGAGCATGAGGCCGATTCCGAGCATTCCGTATACACCGAACAGTGCCGTGTGTCCATGTACCGGCGTCGTGTTCAATCCCTGCATGTAGTAAAGTGCGATAGGCGGATTGATTAGGAATCCGAAGATCCCGGCACCGACGAGGTTCCAGAATGCGACGGCGATAAACGTGTAGATCGGCCACTTGTACGCCTGAATCCATTTCTTCGCGCGGCTTAGTTTGAGGTTGTGATACGCTTCAAACCCGATCAGCACGAGCGGTACGACTTCGAGTGCGCTGAACGTCGCGCCAAGTGCGAGAATCGCAGTTGGTGTGCCGGTGAAATAGAGATGATGGAATGTGCCGATGATACCACCCGTCAGGAAGATAATCGTCGCGAACAACACGGTTGGCACAGCGATTTTCGGGCGAAGGAGCCCCAGTCTGACAAAGAGGAACGCGATGACAACCGTCGCGAATACCTCGAAGAATCCTTCTACCCAGAGGTGCACCACCCACCAGCGCCAATATTCCGCAATCGCGAGATTCGTCTGCCGGCCCCACATGAGCCCCGCACCGTAGAACGAAGCGATCGCGATCGAGGAGATCAGGAACATCGCCAGCAGATGGCGGCTTTCGCCTTTGTTTTTGAATGCCGGGAGGAGTGCTCTGGTCATGAGGAACAGCCAGATAAACAGTCCGACGAAGAGGAAAATCTGCCAGAACCTTCCGAGGTCTACGTATTCGTACCCTTGGTGACCGAACCAGAAGTTCGAAACGAGACCGAGTTTCTGCATTACACCCAGCCACTGTCCGAATAGCGATCCGACAACAATCAGCAGAAGCGCGCCAAAGAGTACGTTTACACCGAGACGCTGAAACTTAGGTTCGTGCCCGGAAACCGCCGGGGCGATAAACAGACCCGTTGCAAGCCACGAGGTCGCAATCCAGAAAATGGCGATTTGTACGTGCCACGTTCGCGTTATCGAATATGGAAGCCATTCGGCGAGAGGGATGCCGTAGAGACCGTCGCCTTCGACCCCATAGTGAACCGTGATTATACCGAAACCGATTTGTGTTAGGATGAGCGCCGTCACGATCCAGAAGTATTTAAGTGTCGCTTTCATGGACGGCGTGGCTTTCAACCCGAGAAGTGGATCGCGGTCGGGTAGCTCCGCAGGGTTCACGTCCTCGTCGCGGTGCGACGCGTAATACGTCGCAAGCACGCCAATTCCCGCAATAAGTACGATCACGCTGAATCCGGTCCACAAAATCAGCCAGCCAGTCGGACGATTTCCAACGAGATCGTCAGGCGGCCAGTTGTTCGTGTACGTCTTCGTGTCGTTCGGACGGTTGGTGACTGAAGCCCATGACGCCCAGAAAAAGAACGTCGTCATCCACTCCATACGCTCCGGATCGCGAATGGCGTTTGCCGGAATAGCATACGCTTTTCGCAGATCGGCCAATTCCGGATCGTCCATGAATAGTGAGGTGTAATGCGCGCTTATCGCTGTTATCGCTTCGGCGCGAAGCGGAGAGACAGTGAGCGTCTTCGTTCTCGGGTTGTACCGGTTTTCACGTAGCTCGCGCTGAAGGCGTGCCTGAAGCATCGCTTGGCGTTCGTCGTCGAGTGCATCGAATGGCCGTCCAAAGTCTCGTACTGCCCACTGGTTCACGATGAACTCGGCTTCTCTGTGCAACCAGTCAGCGGACCAATCGGGGGCGATATACGCGCCGTGTCCCCAGATGGTGCCTACCTGCTGTCCACCCATCGATTGCCAGACGTTCTGACCGTCCTTGATATTCTGCCCAGTGAAAAGCAGTGTGCCGTCGTCGGTGACGACACGTTCGGGTACGGGTGGTGCTTCACGGTAGATCTCCATACCGTAATAGCCCAGTACGCCGAACGAGACGATGATGACTGCGGCAAACCCGATCCAGAGTTTGCGGTATTGCATCGGTAATCTCCTCCTACGCGTGGTGGCACGCGATTGAATAGAGGTGGCGCGGTAAGCGAGTTATCGAATGTATCTCCGGTATAATTACTTCTTCATGTATATATGATCAATATGAGATGCAAACCAACTGATGTCAAGACGACCGTGTCGCGTTTTTCTAAACGAAAAGGAAGAACTCCGGGGGGGCAGGTAATTCGACTCGTGGTGGGACTACGCACCGATAACGGAACGTAGCCCGTTGTCTGAGGGGTGTCGACGATTCAGTCGCGGACGACGGTTTCTCGCTTCGGTTTTATGGCAAGCATACGGTCGACCGACACTCGTGCTGCAGCGGCTACGTCGTCAAGTACCGTTATCTCGAATCGCTTCGTTCGCAGTGAGTGCCAGAGTTTATCCGCTGTGGTGCGTTGCATATGCGGGCAGAGATTACACGCACAGGACGCACCCGGTGCTGCGAAATATTCGTTGTCCGGTGCTTCTGTCTTGAACCGGTAGATCATATTCCCTTCAGTAGCCACGATGAACTGTTTGCCGTGAGCTTCTTTGACGATTCGGAGCATTCCCGCAGTCCCTCGAACGTAATCCGACTCGGTGCGGATGTTTTTCGGGCATTCTGGATGCGCAAGCGTTATCGCTTCGGGATACTGGCGTTTGAGATCGAGTAGTGTTTCGATGCTGAATAACTCGTGTACGATGCATGCGGCGTTCCACAGGTGGATGTCGCGGTCCGGACGTTGCTCTTTCACCCATCCGCCGAGATGCACATCGGGAACAAAGAGAATGGGTACATTGGACGGTATCGCGTCGATGACTTCGAGCGAGTTGCCGCTGGTACAGACGTAGTCGCAGAGTGCCTTCACTGCAGCGGTAGTATTGATATAGCAGACGGTCACGAGGCCGTCGCGGCCGAGTTTCTTTCGCAGAAATGTCTGATACCGCTCTAGATCCTCAGCTCTGCACCCTTCGGCCAAAGAACACCCTGCTTCCGGATCAGGCATGAAGACGTTTGATTCCGGATTGAGGATCTTCGCCGTTTCAGCCATGAAGTGGACACCGCAAAAGCAGATGTTCGGCGCGTTCAATTCCGACGCTGCTCGAGCTAACTCAAGTGAATCTCCGACGATGTGCGCGGAATCCTGTATCTCTCCTTCCTGATAGCTATGCGCGAGGATGAGGATGTTGTTCTCCGTCGCATATGCCTTCATTTCGGCAGGACTCGGTGCAGGTTCAAGGTCGAGCATATCCGCTTTTGTCGGCGGCAAATCCAGTAGGGTAAGATTCGTCATATTCAACTTTCAATCTCTCGTAAATGCGAGGTTCTTTTACGTGAACAATACTTCGTGTCGAGCATACACTATCTGAATATACCACGTATCACAACGATGGGAAGTTCCGTAAGCCGATTCCGTGTACGCGTGGAAGCGATGTATCGATGATAAGAGGTGCGAATCTCACACGTTGAAGTACTTCATCGCCGGATGGTGTCCGATGAGTGCTGCGGTGCTCGCTTCCGGAATCATCTGGTATGCTTCGGTCTGCGTCACGCCGATTGTGCGTTCGGGATCCAGCAATGCGAAGAGCTTCACCTGCTCCTCCATATCCGGACACGCGGGATAGCCGTAGCTGTACCGTTGCCCGCGATTGCGATCGATTCCGAGTTCCCGACGTATACGTCGGTGATTGTGCTCAGCGAGCGCTTCGGCGGTCTGAACTGCGACGCCATGCAGATACAACGCCTGCGAATATTCTCCGCGTGCATTCATCGCTTCGGTGACTGCGTTTACCTCGTCACCTACGGTTACGACCTGAAACGCGATAACGTCCATACTTCTCGAAGCTTTCGAGCGCCAGTAATCGGGCAGTGCAAGATGGTCCTTATCTCGCTGGCGCGGGAAGACAAGCTGTTGAAGTACCTTCGA
>CAZWQW010000003.1:72481-82457 GCA_964635955.1 uncultured bacterium
AACATCGGTTACCACACGTGGTCCAAAAAACGGCGCTACCGGGATATCCGGCGCCGGCGGAATCTCAGCACGTATGATTGGTGCCGCATTTCTCTCATCGCGCTTCTCTTCGGATTTCTTCACATATTCCTTCGCGAAGTAGTCGACTGCATCCTCGCGTCCTTTCGCCACGACCGCATTTCGCGAAGTCGGCCGAGCAAGTTGATTGAGCGTGCGAAGACCCTCAAACGCGTCGTTTGCGTAAAATACGCCTCCCGAATACGTGTTCTCGAGTGTCTTTTCGTCCGCTCCCATGAAGCTGATACGACGTGCGAAGTTCCGATTAATCGCGGCTCCTCCGACAATCACGGGGATATCGAGCTTCCTGTTGTGCAGTTCCTCGACGACATATCCCATTTGCTTCGACGTGCTCACCAGTAATGCCGATAGTCCGATCGCGATCGCGCCAACATCGACTGCGCGGTCAATGATCGTGTTGACCGGCACCTGCTTACCGAGGTCGTGCACGGTGTAGCCGTTATTGCTGAAGATCGTACGTACAAGGTTTTTTCCGATATCGTGGACGTCGCCGTAGACCGTTGCGATCACTACGTCGCCTTTGTTTGTGCTATCGGTTTTCTCGAGGAACTGCTCAGTGTGTGCAACCGCGCGCTTCATGACACCAGCAGATTCGAGTACGAACGGGAGAATCAGCTCACCTGATCCGAACTTGTCGCCCACCTCTTGCATCGCCGGAAGCAGGACGTCGTTGATAACCTCAACCGCGCTGCGTGTATCAAGCTCACGATCGATGAGCTTTTCGATTCCCTCAGGATCGCGATTCACGATGTTGTAGTGAATCGTTTGCGCCGGCGTCATGTGCAGGCGCGGATCTTCGCGGTGTTGCGTATCAGCGACGACCGATTCGAAATGCTGGATGAACGTCGCGAGCGCGTCCTTGTGTCGATTGTAAACGAGATCATTGGTGATGTCGCGGTCTTCTTCGGGAATTGAGGCATATGGGGTGATGTGTTTCGGGTTGACAATCGCCGCGTCGAGTCCTGCTTGCACACAATGATGGAGAAACACGCTATTGAGAACTCCTCGCGCGTGTGGCTTCACACCGAACGACACGTTACTCACGCCGAGCACAGTGAGTGCGTGCGGTAACTCCGCCTTGATGCGACGAATCGCGTTCATCGTCTCGACGGCGCTACTCCGAAGGTCTTCCTGTCCGGTCGTTAGTGGAAACGTGAGACAATCAAACAGCAGACGCCCGGGTTCGATGCCGTATTCGTTCGTTGCAGTATCATAGATGCGTTTTGCGACGGAAAATTTCCGGTCAGCCGTATGGGCCATCCCTTCTTCGTCGATCGTCAACGCAATAACCGCTGCGCCGAACTTTTTCACAATCGGCAGAACGGTGCGAACTCGCGCGCCGTCGCCTTCGAGATTGATCGAGTTGACGATGCCAACACCGGGTAACCACGTGAGCGCATCTTCAATGACATCGGCTTCCGTGCTGTCGATTACGAGCGGTGCCGGTACTGACTGAGACAGGAGTTTGACGACCGAGCGCATCTGATCGATTTCGTCGTCTCGCTCGGTAAGCGCGGTGCAGACGTCGAGTACATGTGCGCCGCCTTCGACCTGATCGCGCGCAATCGGAACGAGCCCGTCGTATTGATCGGCGAGAAGCAGCTCCTTCACCTTGCGACTGCCGACGGTATTCACTCGCTCGCCAATCAGCATCGGCCGCGGTTCCTGTTCGAGCGAGACACTCGTCATCGCTGATGACACGTAGATCGTCTCCGGCACGTCGCGATGCTTCACTGGTGCGGGTATTCCGACCGCTTCCACGAATCGACGTATGTGGTCCGGAGTCGTTCCGCAGCAGCCTCCGACGACGCTGACGCCAAAGTCTCGTACGAATCGCGCGAGCGCATCCGCCATCTCGTCGGGGCCCATCGGATATACTGTCTCGCCGTTTTCGTTTAGCGGCATTCCAGCGTTTGGGATGACGCTGATCGGCGCGCGACTCATCTCGCCGAGAAATCGCACCGCATCAGTCATTTCGATCGGACCCGTCGAGCAGTTGATACCGACGAGGTCCGTGCCGATCGCGTTAATCGTTGTCATTGCGCTGCCGATATCGGTGCCGAGGAGCATCCTTCCGCTGGCGTCGATGAGCGTGACCTGTGTTTGGAGAAAGACCGGTCGTTCTGCCTCCGCGATCGCCCGTTTCGCACCGAACATCGCGGCTTTCACTTCGAGGATATCCTGCGCGGTTTCGATCAGAAGGATATCTACACCACCACGAATCAACGCCGTTGCCTGCTCGTAGTAGATCGCTTCGAGGTCGGTCGGACTGATCGCTCCGAGGTCAGGATCGGTGCTCGATGGGAGCATCCCGGTGGGACCCATGCTCCCCGCGACGAATCGCGGTCGACTTGGAGTCGAATAGTCGTTGGCAGCTTTCCGCGCGAGTTCGGACGCTGCGATGTTTACGTCGAATACACGCTCGCCTTTTCCGTACTCGTCGAGCTTGAGGCGTGTGCTACCGAACGTATTCGTTTCAATGACGTCGGCGCCGGCTTCGAGGTAGCTGCGATGAATCTCGTCGATGACGCTTGGTTTGGCGATGACGAGCCAGTCGTTCGCACCTTCAAGCTCGGGTCCACCAAAATCAGTGGCGGTTAACTTGTGTTTCTGTATCTCGGTTCCCATTGCTCCGTCGTAGAACACCACGCGCTGCGCAATGGTATCTAAAAATGTCTGTCGATTAGACATGGTGCTTCTATCCCTTCACACACGCACGGTCCATATTCGGACTCGTATGTAATGTATCAACTCTTTTCCGATATGCAGTGAATCAGTTTCCACGCTTCCACGTAAACTGTGCGTACGAACAGATACACGCACGGTTCCTTTCGGCGAGAGGAAAATCGCGCCGATTGGGATTGGCGTTCTGTTGCGTCCACGTTTACTTCAAGTCGGGAATCTCATCGTAGCGTTTGGCATGGCGGATAGGGTAACGGTATGAACGTATTCGACGCGAGGCTATACCGTACTCCTGTGGAACGTCTGGCTCGCCGAATAGGCATGTTCGTTCGTCTTTTCATTGTGTGCCTGTTCGTAATAGGTTGTGCTGTGAATCCGGATTCCGCGAGCAGTCCGTCGCCACGAACAGCGTCGCTCGGATATAGTCTAAAAGACACGGATACGCATCCGGAGCGCATGTCCGAGGCCGTATTTCGCGAACTCAACCTCGCGCGATCGAATCCCGTTGGATACGCCGCGTATATAGACGCTATCGACGCTGATGCGCGAGAGGCGATTGCGTACCTGCACTCCGCCGAACCGGTTCCGCAGCTCGCTTGGAGCGACGAACTCACGCGCTCAGCTATCGATCATATTGCGGATACAGGACCGCGTGGTGTTCTCAGTCATGAAGGTACCGACGGTAGTCGTCCACACGACAGAATCGAGCGATATCTCCATCCATCGGATATCAGCGCAACGGGCGAAAACATCCAGTACGGAGCACTCTCACCACGCGCGATCGTTGTCGAACTCATCATCGATCGGGGTGTTCCGGATCGAGGGCATCGGACAAACATATTCGCCCCGAATTGGACGCACGTCGGTATAGCGGTCGGACCGCATGCCGGATACGATGCGATGTGTGTGATGGACTTCGCTCGTTTCGGTCCACCTCCGCGACCAGTATATACCGGCGACCTCGCGACCGCGTCTCGCGAAGTGATACGTGAGATCAATCGAGCGCGTACGAATCCTGCGGAATACGCTCAGACATTGAGCGCGCTCGAGTTCCGACCATCTGATCTGGCCGATGCAATTGTATTTCTTGAGAGCACACAGCCTCGCTCACCAATCTATCCGAGTGGCAGTCTGTTGCGAATGGCAGAGTCGTACGTTACAGGTGTCAAGAACACCTCGGCGATCTCTCATCCGATGCCGCTTGGGCGTCGCGCCGATGAGTATCTGACCGGTATTGCTGTGTATCGGCTCCGCGAAATCGTAAACGCGGGCACAGTATCGCCGGTCGAGGCGGTAGCACATTTCATCGTGAATCCGGATGATGCCGGAAAGGCGTACCGCAACGCTCTGTTCGATGAATCGATAACACACATCGGTGCTGCGTTTGGGGTGCATGACGAATTCGGAACGATCTGCGTCGTAGAACTCGCACGATTGGAACAAGAGTGACAGTCAGATTATGCAACGACGATATTGAGCGTATCAGAGCAGTTCGCGCCATTCTCTGCGATCTCGATGGGACGATCTATCTCGGCGATTCGGTGTTTCCGTGGTCGGTTCAGTTTGTCGATCGTGTGCGCGAAACCGGTCGACGGATCCTGTTCTTTACGAACAATTCGGCGCGCGATGGTGACCATTACGCCCGTAAGCTAACGACCATGGGTATACCGTGTGGTGCTTCCGATATAATCACTTCGGGTGACGCCACGGTCGATTACCTCCGCCGTTCGCATGAAAACGAAACGGTTCTCGCGCTCGGTACACCGGCGTTCGAAGTGCAGATCGATTCGGCTGGTATTCAACGCGTGAGTTCGGAAGACGACAATCCCGACGTTGTGGTTGTCGCGTTTGATCTTAATCTAACCTACGAGAAGCTACGCGCGGCATGCAGATCGATTGACCGTGGCGCGGCGTTTGTCGCGACACATCCAGACTACGTCTGCCCCGATCCGGATGGTCCAATACCCGATTGTGGCGCAATCTGTGCCGCGGTAACGTCAGCGACGGGTGTAACACCCACAGTCATCGGCAAACCGCACAGCGCGATGGTCGACGCCGCATTGGGAAGGCTGGGTGTTGATGCAAAAGATGCTGCGATTGCCGGCGACCGGCTCTACACCGACATCCGCATGGGGCGAGATTTCGGTCTACTCACCATACTTACGCTGAGTGGTGAAACTACGCTCGAGATGCTAAGCGACTCGGACGACCGCCCCGATATCGTCGTAGAAAACCTTGGAGAGCTTACTCCTTTATACGTGGTGTCGTAGAACGGTATTCCGTACCTGTCCGGTTGCCCCGGAGGTAAAGTGAAACCACCTTGATACGAGTCCCGTATTGCGGTCAAACCTTTCGCAGGAGAAATGATGATGCCCGTTCAGACGAAGAAGACACCGGGTGATACGTCATGGTTCACACACGATCGATTCGGGTTGTTTATCCATTGGGGTCTGTACGCGCTTCCGGCCCGGCACGAGTGGGTGAAGAACCGCGAAGAGATACCCGATGAGAAGTATGATGTTTACTTCCGCCACTTCAATCCGGATCTCTATGATCCCACTGTTTGGGCGAAGGCGGCGAAAGATGCCGGAATGAAATACATGGTAGCGACGTCGAAGCACCATGAAGGCTTTTGCTTATGGGATTCCGCGTATACAGACTACAAGGCGACGAAGACACCTTACGGTAAAGACGTGCTCCAGCCGATGGTAAAAGCGTTCCGTGAAGAAGGTATGAAGGTCGGATTCTACCATTCGCTCCTCGATTGGCATCATCCGCAGTTCACCATCGACGGACTTCATCCGATGCGGAACAATAAAGAGTTTCGCGAACGAGCGAAGAACCGTGACATGTCGGTCTATCGCGAGTATCTCTACAATCAGTCAGAAGAACTATTGAAGAAGTTCGAGCACCTTGACATTCTCTGGTACGATTTCTCCTATCCGCAAGCGTCGGATGGCGGCAAAGGACGCGCCGACTGGGGTTCCGACAAAATCTATGATCTCGTCAGACGGCTCCGCCCGGACATCATCCTCAACGACCGCCTCGATCTCGACGAAGGCTGGGACGTCAAAACGCCCGAGCAGTGGCAACCACAGGAATGGGTAAAGGTCGACGGGCAACCAGTGGTCTGGGAAGCGTGTCAAACGCTCAACGGCAGTTGGGGATACCACCGCGACAATCTCGACTGGAAGCCGGTAAAGATGCTCCTTTGGATGCTGATCGACTCGGTGTCAAAAGGTGGAAACGTTCTGCTCAATATCGGACCAAACGGCCGCGGTGAGTTTGACGAGCGCGCGCTTGCTACGTTGGCAGGAATCGGCGCGTGGATGCGACTCCATAGCCGCAGTATATATGGGTGTACGCAGTCGGAGTTCGAGGCGCCGGTCGATTGCCGATACACGCAGAACGGCAACAAGCTCTATCTCCACATCATGCACTGGCCGCTGAAGCACATTCATCTGAAAGGCTTGCGCGGCCGTGTCGAGTACGCGCAACTGCTCAACGATGCGTCCGAAATCTTCATGCACGAAAACGTGTACGGACACAACGTTGCAGACGACACGCTTGTTCTTGAGATTCCGGTTCAGAAACCGAACGTCGAGATTCCAGTGATTGAGATCTTCTTAAAGAACCGTTGATGCGAATAGCGTAGAAACGTAAAAGAGAGGCTCGCACGATCATCGCGCGAGCCTCTCTTTGTACATGAAGAAGTATTCGCTATGAGATCGAATCGAGCAAATCCTGCATCTCATTTTTGGCATGCGTGTTGTTCTGCGTAGTAGCCATTTCGATTCCGGCCCGGAGTATTTCCTCGGCAGTGTCTTCATCGTCAGCATCGACGGCTGTTTGGGCTGCCATGAGATACGCTGCGATATATGCGGGGTCGCGGTTGATGATCTCTCGGAAGGTCTCCAAAGCGTTCATAAAGTCGCCCGCCTTCCGATACTCCATCGCGAGCGAGTATCGCGCGAATGTGTTGTTCGGATCTTTTTCAACCGCGCTTCTGAAGAACTCAAGATTCGATTTCGCCACTACGAGATCCTCTACTGCTACGCGTCAGGTGTTTCTATTATGTGTTTTGCAGCACAAATCCGGTGCCGTCCCATACAGGAACAACGGGCACGGAGTCAATCTGCGCGCACCACTGTACGTCTTTTTCAAACCCCTGCTGGATCAGCCGCTGACCGTGTGTGCACGATGCCAACACGTATGGCGCATTCCCGGCATTCGCCGCGAACCATTGTAATGCCAGCCGCACACCATCACTAAGTTGTGGTGTAAAACCCGGCTCGAAGAGATTCGAGATGAGTAACCCGCCGCAGTGAATATCGTCGAGCGAGAGGCGTCCTTCGGTGCCCGAGCAGACGATCGTTACATCATTCTCTCGCTCAAGTAACCACGCCGCAACCGCGCTCACGTTAACCAGCCCCGCGATGACGATCTCATTCGCTGCGCACGACGCATAAACCGCCTGCGTGCCGTTCGTCGTAGTGAGAACCACCGGCCGCCCCGCAATCTCATCTTCGGTATACTCAAGCGGCGAATTCCCCAGATCGAATCCGGCGAGCTTGACGCTTCCGCGCTCGCCACCGAGAATCACTTGATCGCGTCCCAATCGTTCCGCCCGAGTGACCGCTTCGTCGACACTGTCAACAGTTTCAACGCGCTCAGCACCCGAGTTAAGTGCGGCAACAATCGTGCTACTCGCACGTAAAACGTCGATCACCACGGCGATTCGGTTCTGCATATCGACGCGATGTGCTTCTTGCCATGTTGCGACGAGTTGGACATCCATGGTTAGATTCCGCTTTTCCTACTTGGTCGACGTGAACCTTCGCGATAGAACGGCAAATCGACGATTTCCGCTTCCATTGGTCGGTTTGGCGCGGAATCGGAAACAATCGACACGGTCGTTCCGGGCGTAGCGCTCGCGGGATCAACATACGCCAGTGCGATTCCGGCTTTTAGTGATGGCGAAAACGTTCCAGATGTCGTCCGCCCGATTTTCGCGCCGTCGACGACGACTGAATACTCCGCCCTTGGGACACCGCGACCGCGAGTACGAATTCCGACAAGTTTCGGTACCGACTGACTCCTCGCGGCGATATACGCATCGCGCCCGAAATAATGCTCGTTTTTCGCCGCGACAGCCCAAGTCAGACCGGCTTGAACCGGTGTGATTTCCGGTGAGAGTTCGTGTCCGTGCAGCGGGTATGCAACCTCGAGTCGAAGTGTATCGCGCGCACCGAGCCCTGCAGGCACTGCGCCCGCTTCGACGAATCGATCCCAAAGTGTCTCGATCGCCGGATTTGCCGCAATGATCTCGCACCCATCTTCGCCAGTGTATCCCGTCGTGGCGACGAAAAGATCGAACGCTTCCCAACGCGTCGACACAATCCGATTCGAGAAATCGGGGAGATCCGCACCTGGTATGACGCGTTTCAGGATGTCTCGTGTATGCGGTCCCTGAACCGCAAGCATCCCCGTATCATCGGTTTCGTCGATCGCGGCTGATCGGATGCCGAGTTTCTCCATGTGCGCCAAGACGGTATTGCGATTCGAAGCGTTCACGACCAGGATACGATCGTTCTCGGCGACGGTGTAAAGAAAGACATCATCAATGATGCCAGCGTGGTCATTCAAGACCATTCCATACCGCGCGTGTTCCACAAGAACACTCGTTACGTCGATGGTTGTCAGTAGGCGGAGCGCTTCGAAACCCCTATCTCCGCGGAAACGAAGTCGCCCCATGTGCGATACGTCGAATATGCCGACATTCGAGCGAACGGCGCGATGCTCGTCCGCAATTCCTGTGTACACAATGGGCATTTCGTACCCCGCGAATGGTCCCATATTCGCGTTGAGCGCCCGGTGTCGTTGAAAGAGGGGAGTCTTTTGAAGAGTGCCTTCGGTCACGTACGCATCCTTTGTGTCAATGCCTCAGTGAAGAGGATAAGATACTGTTCGGATCGCGCGATTACCACGTACAGACCAGTTTTTTGATGTTACATACATGGCTTTACCGTGCCGTCATGGTGACTTGAAACGTGGCAGTCACATCGGTTCCGCGTCCCTGCCGTGACACGCCGCCTACCGAGGCGGAACACGTGATACTCCGCCAGTCATAGGTTGCCTGCGTTGTCCACCCCACACCCGTTCCGTAAAGTGCGCGAGCGAATCCGTAGCCGGGTGCACGGTAGTCGTAGAGGTACAACGCCGCGTCGGAAGACGTACTCCGGTATGCCGCGATTTCTCCTCGAACGCGTACATTTCGAGTTTTGATTGAACCGAAAACGCCGACGAGGCTGCCGGTGCCTGAGGGATATGCGCAAACATAGTCAATTCGGGCTTTTACGACTACTCGCTCCAACTCGATAGTCGGTGTGATCCGAATCTCGGATCGCGACTTGCGCTCACCGATACCGGGGCGACTCGTACCGCGATGACGTGCGCGTGCCGCAAGATAAATCGTCGGCGTGAGTTGGAGTTCGATCTTCGCGTTTTCAACCCAACCAACTCGCGGGAACGGATCCGACGAGTTCGCGTATGTCTGGTTGAATCTGGCGCCCCAAACATCGATCGAAGCACGTCGAACACCGGTGCGAACGCCTACGAGTGCGGCACGTTCGCCAGACGCGTCGCCGCGAAAGGAATATCCGTTTCCATGGGGAAGAAAAACATCCTCGTCGTAGGACCATCCCGCGATGGTGAAATCAGTTGATTCAAATCGGTAACGCGCAAGAGCCATCGCGGCGAGACCGCCATCTGCCTGTCGCACGACCTCACCTCCGAGCAAACCGCGTTCTTGTTGTATGGCTCCGTCGATTCCGATGGAATGCGAAGACGTGCGCAACGGAGCACGCGGTGAGCCAACAGCAATCCGATGATCGTACGCGCTCGTCGCGAACGTAATCCCGACATTTGTTTGGTCACCCGGTTCAAAACCCATTCGCGCCACGCCGAATTTCTCGTGTAGCTGGTGGCGTGCGGCGCGTTGCCCGGACGATATGTGTATACCGTCCTCGCGAATGGTCGTAACGACGCCCGAATCGTTTACTACGGCATCCCATCGCGGTTGCGCGACGATAATGACCACATCAGCGATCGGCCTTCTGACGTGAACCGCTCCACCGACAAGCGCGCCGGACTCAGTGGAAGCAAGCGACGGTCGAATGGACGCGTTACGCATCCGGATCGTCGTCGGATCGATCCA
>CAZWQW010000003.1:82557-96699 GCA_964635955.1 uncultured bacterium
TCCGATTCGGTATGGATCACGTACGGAAACACGTGTACGAAGATTCGCGGAATACGAAGCATCGGACTTGATGTATTCGCGTAACGGTCGAGGTATTCGGTCGAATGGAGTGGTACGAAGGCTTCTCGCGAGCGAATCGGTGATACCGGGAAGCGTCGCTAACTCGGTAATCGGAGCGTTTCGCACATCAATCGGGAACGCCGAGTATTCCTCCCATACGGCGTTCCACGATTCCGCTTCTTCTGGATCGGGTGTTTCAAGCTCTTCGGCAGCAACTCGATGTGACTGGAGTAACGGCGCAGCGCAACACAGTAGAAACAGTAACCGAAAAGCGCAGCTCCGGTTTCGCATAAACTCGTCTCCGAAGCGCGTGCGTTACCTCTTCTGCGCGACAATTTCCTGTTTCGACGACGCGAGATCGACTGCCGTATGCGGATAACCGAGATTGCGGTACGCGTCGACGAGGCCAGAACGAATCTCCCGTTCCCAGATTCGGCCGATTTCGTTTCCAGATACGACGAGTCGCACCATACGACCTTCTGAGATCGCGTCCCCGTCGATATTGAAACGCTTCAAGACCTGCGCAACCGTCGCAATACCCATGAGCGTGTCGTCGCTTCGAGCCGATTCGTTTTGACTCCCTGATCGGAAGCCCGCGAGATCGACGGTTACGTGTTCGAAGCCATACGATCGCAGTGTATTATCGATCCGAGAAGAGAGCTCGTGGTCGCGAATGCGATCAAGTTCGTCCAGTCCAAGCTCCAGCCGTGCCGTGGGACCGTGGTACCGCACACGAAAGACGCGAAAACCGACCTCGCGAAGAGTCGTTTCGGCGCGCGCAATGAGCTCGAGTCGTTCGGGAGTCACTTCTGTTCCATAGGGAAGCCGTGAAGCGAGGCATGCGAACGATGGCTTATCCGCTGTAGGCAATCCGAATTCCCGAGAGAGCGATCGGATCGCTTCCTTACCCAGTCCCGATTCTTTGAGCGGACTACGAACGTCACGCTCTCGCGCGGCCCGTTCACCGGGACGCCAGTCGCCCACGTCGTCCGCGTTGTAACCGTCAACGACAACTGCAAGGCCGTATTCGTCGGCGACCTCACGCAATCGATCGAATAGCTCGCTTTTGCAGTAGTAGCATCGGTTCTCGTCGTTGCGCTGGTAGTTCGGATCGTTGATTTCATCGGTGTCGACGGTTATCCAACGAGCGCCTACCTGCTCAGCGATGCGACGCGCGTCGTCGTATTCCTCCGCTGCAAGCGAGGGAGATATACCCGTGACGGCAAGGCAACGTTCTGGTCCGAGAACGCGATGCGCGGCAGCAAGCAAAAACGCACTGTCAACGCCACCTGAGTACGCTACAACTACTGAGTCAAGGCTTTGCAGATTCTCTGTTAGTCGCTCGTAAGCTTTCTGTATATCCACGTTACACCACATTCCCCGGCGAGGTTTTTGTACACATTTGTCATCGGATATCAGGAGACGTACCCGCTCCTTCGACCGGAACGCTAACGCCCCACGTGCTCGGACGCTCGAGTGTTGTCCAGTCAGTGATAATGTTTACGACGCCGCCACGGATCAAGCGTAGGTTCGCTTCGACGTTCGCTCCGCTTTCGTCAAATGTTATTCCGCTTGTCGCACCTTGCTTGCCGGCTACAGCGGCGAGATAATCCCGAATCTGGCCACGGGTTCTCGCTCCTTTTGAAATCGCTTCGGAAACAAGGCTCGATGCATCATACGCAAGCGCCGCGATGTTCGACGGGTTTTCTCGTCGAGCCAGACGGTAGGCGTCGACGAACCGACGCGATTCGGGACCGTTTGGATCGAAGCTCGTGGCGTAGATAACACCCTCGGCATCCTCGCCTGCTTCTTGCCGAACACGCTGCTCTCCCCAGATCGAGCCGCCGAGTACTCGCGCCCAAATCTTCTGCGTCGGAATCTGTGCAGCGATGTTGACAATATCGCGTGGGTTATTTGACGCCACTAAAAGTACGTCTATTGTTCGGGCTTCTCGCATGATTTTCATCGTGTCGAGTTCGGTTGGCATATTGAGCGCGAGGCGACGACGTGTCTCTTCGGATATGAGTGTGTCGCCCAGTAGACTGGCGAGGCGAATCTCCGAAAGCTGCGGCCGAAGGTCCGCGGTATTTGGGAAAAACCATTCCTGAATGAATACCTCGCCGCCGAGTTCTCGAACTGCTTCAGCGAAGGCGTTCGCCATCGCGCGGTCTTGCGGTTCAACCGACGAAAGCGTCGCGACTGTGCGTGCTCGCAGACTGTCGACCGCTACGTGCGCGAGTAGACGTCCTTGTGCGTCTGGAGTTGTGTTGATCTGGAAGACGTTTTCGCCAATCGAGGCGATTCCGACACCAGTCGCTGTTGGCGCTATAATAGGGACTTCTGAACAGTTCAGAACCGCCGCCGCCGCAATAGTGTTCTCAGTCGTCAGTGGTCCGATAATCGCCCGAACACTGGGGTCTGCAGCAAGCTCCTGCGCGGCTCGGATAGCTTCCAGTTGTGTTGTAGCGTTTCGAACGATCGGGCGCCCGATCATGGGTGACCGTTGCTGTTCCAACGCGAACTCGACTCCGCGGATAAGCTCTACCCCAGCCAGCGAATCGGGACCGGAAAGCGGGGCGATGACCGCGATACGCAATTCCGACCGTTCCGCACTGCGGATATCGGAAATCAACGTGGCGAGCTCGTGGGAGAACACATTTGTCGTCGACGATCGCTCGAGCGCCTGCGCCGTACTCCGCGCCGCAAGCCATTGACCGCCGTGATACAGCCCGATCGCTCGGTTGAGCGCCGCTGCGTCTCGAACGAAGCCCTGAACGACAGGGTCCATGCCGCGGAACTCGAGGCTGTCGGCGCGAGCGACTGTCGCCTGTGCAAGCGTCCTTGCGTCTTTCGTCAGAGTCGGTGGAGCGTTTGGATCGCGAACAACCTCCCACGAATGCGCGACAACCGCTCGCCGATCGTTGTTCTGCCACGCGATCATCGCAAGGAGATATTGCGCGTACGGAGTATAGTAGGTGCGTAGCCGGACAACATTGGTCGGCAAAACACCGGCAGGCGTCCGTTCCAACAGCGGGGCTATAGCGTCGCCTGCACCTTGGAGGTCACCGATACGGTAGAGCGAACGTGCGAACATGAGTTGCGATGGCGCGTGCCATTCTGACGTTTGGGGTAGACTACGCACCAACTGCTCAAATACCCAACGGGCATCGACAGGTCGATTATTGTCGAAGTGATCGAGGCCAAGCGCGAAGAGCGAATCGGGTCTGTCGATAGGTTGAATCCGCTGCTCCGGTACGACGCCGGATACGGACACGGTGGTTAACGTGAGTGCCGCCACAATACCGGCAAATATCCAGCGAACACGTATCACAGTGTGCCTTTCTCTCAGAGAGAACTCAGAAGCGAGTAGAATGGATCAGCCGCCGAGTTTGAACGATCCGAAATCTCCGGGATCGATGTCGCGAAGACGACGACGTAGCTCTCGTCGCTTGCGTTCGGCGTGCTCCGCTTCGGATTCACGTTGTTCCGATTCTGCGCCACCGGGTGGTTGAGGTTCGTTTTCTGAAGCAGACATTCGAAAGAGCGATTCGTCTACGTAGATGTCTGCGTTCGCACGAAGCGCCATCGCAATCGAGTCGCTCGGTCGTGCGTCGATTACAACCTCTTCGTTATTCCCATTGACAATAGTGAGCTGGGCGAAATACGTTGCATCCTTCAACGCGTTGATTTCCACGCGCACGAGTTTCGAATTGAGACCTTCGAGTATGTTCTGCATAAGGTCGTGTGTGAGTGGTCGAACGTATTCCTGATCGTCGAGTTTCATCTGAATCGCTGCAGCTTCGGTATGACCGATCCAGATGGGAAGTATCCGATCTCCATCGACTTCCCGAAGAACCACAACGGGGCCGTGATTACTGTCGAGGCCCACGCCCTCAACGTTAACTGCGATCATCGCCATGGGCCTCTCCTCTCGTACTACTCGCGATCGTATCGATCCACGATTGTTTCGAAATAAAACTACGCAGCCGCACAGGGGTCGGGCAAATCATGTGCGCAGCACATCGCGCGCGACCGTTGCGAAACAACCGTTTCGATATCATCATCACAGCACTCGTTTTGTAGAACCGATACTCTCTTTCAAAGGAAACCATACGTGCCGACCAACGCAACGAGTGAGTTTCGGGTCGCAGCAGTTCAGTTCCGATCGACGGTCGATATCGAGGACAATCTGTCTCGTATCCGCGAGGTGCTCCGGGCTGCCGCGGACACGGGTGTGCAGATCGCCGCGTTTCCCGAATGTGCCGTTACCAGCTATAACGCTCACGTCGTAACGAAGTTCTCTACAAACCAACTGCGAGACGCCGAAGAGCGTCTCGGCTCGATGTGTCGCGAAGTCGGGATCGCAGCTATCGTTGGTTCGCCGTACTATGAAGACGGCGTGCTGTACAACGGGGCGCTTGCGTGGAATCGTGATGGTGAACTCATCGCGCGGTACGCGAAAATCCAGCTTGCCGAATCATGGCCACAACCTGGCACTCGACTCGTCACATTTCGTGTCGATGGCGTGGTGTGCAGCGTCATCGTATGTCACGATTCGCGGTACCCGGAGTTGGTTCGATTACCCGTTCTTGCCGGTGCGCAGGTTGTCTTCTACCTCTCTTGCGAATCCGACGTTACTCACGAAACGAAGATCGACCCGTACCGCTCGCAAATCGTCGCGCGGGCCGAAGAGAACTGCGTCTACATCGTTCACGCGAACACACCGCAGACGTATGATAGACGAGATGACGGTACGATTGTCTTGCAGCCGGGTTGTTCACACGGTCAGAGCCGGATTATTGCACCCGACGGAAACATCATCGCGGAAGCTTCGATCTTCTCGGAGGAGATGCTTACGGAAACACTCGAGGTGTCTCGAGCGACACGCGCGTTCGCCGAACGGAGCCGCCAGTCATCGCTCCTGCAAGCATGGTGGAATGCGGGTGCCGCACTCGTTGACGGAGAATAGAACGAAGACTCGATTTCGGGCGGCGAGGTCCGCGCGATTGGCTGTAGCGGACTTGACAGCGCGTGTGTCACTCAGTATAATCTTGTTCCTACGCGATGGTAGCTCAGCTGGTAGAGCACAACCTTGCCAAGGTTGGGGTCGCGGGTTCGAATCCCGTCCGTCGCTCTCTTCAAGCGGGGTCGTCCTATGGACGACCCCGCTTCGTCGTTAATCAACGCTCTTTGTGTTAGCCTACCGAATCCGTTTTATAACTTCACGACGTAGTGAATCTGTCGGGCGACTTCTACATATCCCATTTTCGGGTAGAGGTGTTGCCCGACGGCGTTCTGATCGAGTGTCTCGATCTTCCCGTGTGTCATGCCGTTCGCACGCATGTACTCGTGTGCCGCTTCGATGAGCTTCGCACCGATTCCACGTCCTCGATACGTCTCGTCCACAGCCATGTTGGGAATTCGACCGAGCTTCGTATTGTAATTCAGAACGACCGTTATATAGCCGACGATGGTACCATCGATTTCCGCGACGAGCACTCCCTCGGCGTTCGACGCGATGTCGTCATCAATGTGCGATGCTTTTCGTGTTTTCCAATCAGTTCCGTTTAGCAGGCCGAACACATCCTCAATGTTCTTGTCGATTGAGACATGCGCGAACGAATCAACGGTCAATTGTTTCAAGCGCGCGCGGTCTGATTCGCGGAACGTGCGAAACGTTATCGTGTCAGAGCTCATTCTCGGTTTCCCAGTCTTAATTTCCCATGTGCTTGCGAATCGTGCTTGTTGCTTCCGGAAGCCTCGATATCGCTTCCTCGTGTGATCCGGGTCCTGTCACCTCGAACATGAGCGGACCATCGTACGTTGACTCGGCAAGAGTCTTCGACATCTCACACCAATCGATATTCCCAAAACCGGGAACCTGATGTTGGTCGCCAGTCCCATCGTTATCGTGGAGATGCGTCGTAATGATGCGATTGGCGAGTGCACGCGCGATTGCTACGGCTTTCTCCGGATCGCCACCTGCCTTAACGTTCGCGTGCCCGGTGTCGAGGCAAACCCCGACGGTTTCCGGTGGGTAGCTATCCACCACGGAAAGTAACTCCTCCGCCGATTCGCCAAGAAAGTTTGGTAATAGGTTTTCGATAGCGATTTGTATCCCGTTGTCGCGCGCTACTTCGACGATTTGGTCAATGGATTTACGCGCGATTCCAAGGTATACGGCCCGATCTCCACCTTTCGGAAGATTGTCGCTCATGTGCACCACGACGATTCGGCCGCCAAGCGCCGCACACCCGAGAATCGCACGCTTGATTCCCGCGATGCCGCGCTCTCGGATTCCTATGTCCTCCGAGGAGATATCGACCTCTTTGCCAAACGGCGAGTGTACCGACCACACACGAAGGCCAGCATCGGATATCCGTCGGCGGGATTCTCTAAGAAACGTTTCATCTTCGGCGTCGAACGCGTCGAGCCTCGAGAACTGCGGTTCAATCCACTCAATGCCTACCGAGGAGAGCTCGTCAATTCGACCGGCAATAGGACCCCCGTTCAGAACTCCTACAGCACATCCGAACGAGGATGTAAGCAAGCTCATTGTATCTCGTTTCTCGTTGGACACTGGAAATCACGTCAAAACGTCGCGAGGCTCACGTCGTCAAGCTTCACCGATGGATGCTCTCGCACCTTCGCGAGGACAGCTTCGCCGATCTGTTGCACGCGTTCGGGTGTTTTCGCTTCAAATCGCATCACAAGCACGGGCTGCGTGTTCGAGGCGCGGACGAGTCCCCATCCGTCACCAAACAGTACTCGCACTCCATCCACGTCGATCACTTCGTGATCCGTTTCGTTCTTGAAATGCTGTGTCAGCTCGTCGACGATCAGGAACTTCTCGTCATCGGTTGTTTCAACGCGGATTTCCGGCGTGCTGACGTATTTCGGTATTGTCGCGTCGATTTGTGAGAGCGAGCGACCGTCGTGCGCCACGATATCAGCGAATCGCGCTGAAGCATAAACAGCGTCATCGTACCCGCGGAATTTCTCCGAGAAGAAGATGTGTCCCGACATTTCGCCTGCTGCGGGTGCGTGGGTCTCCTTCATCTTCGTTTTGATGAGCGAGTGACCTGTCTTCCACATGATTGGGTCGCCGCCGTGTGCTCGGATATCCTCCGGTAACGCTTGGGAGCACTTCACGTCGAAGATGATCTTCGCTCCGGGTTGACGTGTGAGAATGTCTCTCGCGAAAACCGCAAGAAGTCGATCTCCCGGAACGACGTTGCCTTCGTTGTCTACGATTCCGATGCGGTCTGCATCGCCGTCGTAGCCGATGCCGAAGTCAGCGCCGTGTTCTTTTACCATCCGAATCAGATCCTTGAGGTACTTCAACACCGTGGGATCGGGGAGATGGTTCGGGAAACGGCCATCGATCTCGCAGTACAGCTCAATGACCTCGCATCCGAGTGCGCGAAACACGCGCGGACCGATCTCGCTTGCACATCCGTTTCCCGCATCGATCACGACCTTCAGCGGCTTCGTTATTTCAACACGGGAAAGAATGTCTGCGACATATTCGTCGATGATTTCCCTCTCGACGATCTTACCGTTGCCCGTTACGAAATCGCGCCTTTCAATCATCTTTCGGAGTTCCTGAATCTGATCTCCGAAGATCGAATTCGCGCGATGCGTCATTTTGAATCCATTATACTCGATCGGGTTGTGGCTTCCGGTCACCTGCACGCCGCCACCGACATCGAGGTGCTGTATCGCGAAATACAGCGCGGGTGTAGGAACCACACCGACTTTATACACCGTCAATCCAGTTGAGAGAAGTCCGTTCGTGAGGTTTTCCACCAGCCGCGGGCTGGAAAGTCGAACATCGCATCCAACGCAGATTGTCTTCTCTCCGCGCTGAACAAAGAGTGTGCCAACGGCCTTGCCGATGTTCTCAACGACTACGGGTGTGAGGTCGGTCTCGTGGAGTCCGCGAATATCGTATTCACGGAATATGTTGGGATTCATAGGCGTTTCCTCCGATTCATAACGGAATACCATCAGTCGATGGTGACTTCAGCGATCCAGCGACCTTCGCCTCGGTAGCTCGCCTTTGTTGCCCATCGCCCGTCCGGTCGAACCAACCCGCTCGCCGCGTTGATTCGTTTGTCCATATCCGCCGCGTTTGCCGTCGCTATGTATAAACGGCTTTCCATCGCGCGAAGCTGCTGGTTCGATTCG
The DNA here is from genome assembly GCA_964635955.1 of uncultured bacterium. GTDB lineage: Bacteria > Latescibacterota > MWCZ01 > MWCZ01 > MWCZ01 > CAZWQW01. The sequence continues at coordinate 90,808 of CAZWQW010000003.1, forward strand.
TGGAAGGGGCGATGAACCTCGCTCGCACCCGAATTGATGCTGTGAAACACGATGCGCGTGTCCATTTCACCGAGACGGTACGTTAGTCTCGGATCAGGATACGGCCCGGTGCCGGGTGTCACCCACAAATCATTGCAGATGAGCATCCCGCATGTGATACCGTTCCATGTAAACGTCCGCAGGTCGTTCCCGGGTTTGCAGAATTCTCGATCTCCCGATTGGCCGTCGACGCCGGTCGGCATCATCTTTTCGTGCGTCCCGAGCAGAGTCGCGTCTGCGTCGTAAGCGCGAAGTTGAATGAACGTTGATTCGTTCTCGCGCCACCCGGTGCCGATAATAGCGGCGATCTTACAAGCGTAAATCGTGTCCTCGACCTGCCGAACAGCGTCGCGGACGTGGTCGAACTCCCATTCACCATGGTAGCCGCTCAGCGACATCTCGGGGAACTGCACGAGGTCCGCGTCGTCTTCCGCTGCTTCACGAATTGCTGCAATCACACGGGGGAGGTTCGCGTCGAGGTCGCGCGATACGACCATCTGCACACCGGTCAAGCGTACGGTGGTCGGCATTTGCATCTCCTCGCACGTTATTCGAAAAGAGGTTGGTTGTGTAGACAAGCGATGAACAAAAGGTATGCTCTGGAAATACCGAACGGAAGGTCATCTCGGCAATGTAACGTATCGCTCGGTATCAGCTCTCTCCGTCTCGCGTGGGAGCTCCTGTCGTATCCTTTCGTTCACCGGTAACCGAAACCGGATCGGTATGAACAAACACAGCGGCGATATCATCGAGTTTTTCGATCTCCTGGCCGACTGCTTTTGCGATCCGATGAGCGTCGAGAATGCGCATACGCTCGTCCACTTCGATGTGGATTTCCACGTGCAGATAGTTTCCAACGTAGTGAGCACGGATGTTGTTTGTTCCGATAACGCCCGGAATCCCACGTGCAATACGGCCGTATTCGGCGAGCGACTCATGTGATGGCGCATTCCCCATGAGAAATCCGACGTTTTCAAGGCCGACGAGAATTCCGCTGTACAAGATCCACAAGCCAATTCCGAGCCCCGCGATGCCGTCGATCAAGCCGCCGCCAATAAGACCGAGAATCGCCGCGATGGAAGCGAGTGCGTCATTTCGCGAGTCTACAGCGGCCGCCTCAAGCGCAGGACTCTCTGTCTTTCGTGCACCGACGCGGTACACAACGCTGAGCGCGATTTTGCTTGCGATTGCGAACACGATGATTGTGACGGTAATTGCAGACCAGACGACCGGCTGCGGATCGATCAACCGGAGAATCGAGTCACGGAGCACAATACCACCGAGAACTGCCGCGAGAACAGCAATGAGAAGCCCCGCGAGTGGCTCGGCTCGATGGTGCCCGTAGTGATGGGTTTGGTCGGCTGGCTTTCCCTGAAGTCGGACACTAATGAACAAGGCCGAATATGCGAATACATCGAGTAACGAGTTCAGTGCATCGGAGATAACCGCCGTGCTCCCCGATTTGATGCCCGCGAACGCTTTCAATGCAACGAGGATAACACTTAGAATCACGCCGATAGCGGTGAGATAACGTTTCGCTCGAGTCGCCTTCTTTGTCGGAGTCGATCCGGTTTCCTGCCACGGAATCGTCTCGGTCACTTGATTACCGTTGTTCTCATGTGTCTGTTGCAGTTTCATTATCGAACTTCTCTGTGTATACCGAGTCAAATGTGGTGTGTGCGAGGCGGCTCGATTACGGTATCTTGGATACGAAACGCCGCCGACCGGTATCGCTACTTGTGAATATGCCGTTTTCGCTGGCGATACGTAATCCTCAGTGTACGGAGATAATTAAGACATGCCGACACTCGTAATCGGATACAACGTTGAATGGACAGACGATCGGGATGTTTCCGAATCGTTTCTCAAAGCTGTGCGCAGACGACACGAGAAACTCGACGCACCGTGCACACTGTATCTGCGGAGAGAAATTGTTGAATGGCATCATGAGTTGATCGAGTCGTTGTCAGGGCGCGAGCTATTCGACTTGCAGATTACGATTCCTGGTCCGATGAAGACCGTGTGTCAGGTGGCGGAAAACGAAACGAGCGTATGGCCCGGTGCAAGTATCGAAGAAATCGAGCATGAAGTCCGCGATACGTCTCGCGTGGTCGAGGAAGTGACCGGAGAAGCGCCGATCGGACTGAGTGATTCGTTGGGATCATATCGAGGATTGTCAGATAGACCGGATATTCTTCAAATCCTTGACAAGAACGGCATCCGTTTTACGCGCACGTGGTCGAGAAACGAGAAAGACTGGCAACCAGTTGATTTTGGAATCGAACCCTTCTGGTACACATTTCAAGGTTTCCCTCATATTCTTGAGTTCCCATCGCAAGGCTGGCAGCTTGCCATTATCAGAAAGCTTTACGGTTGGGACGATACCCAGGGCTATGCAGATTATCTCGCCGCTGATGTAGACGAAGTAGCGGAACGAAACGATATGGTGTGGTCTTTCTGGGTGCAGGACTGGTCGGCATTACGTGAGGACGAGGATCTAACAATGATGCGTGACTTCATCCAGTCCGTTCAGAAGAACAGTATCGATATACGGACACAACGGTACGTTTACGAACACATGCGGAACGAGACAGAAGAATAAAAGGTCGGTATTGATGTCATTTCTACGCACTCTATGTTACGTGCCGATTGTTGCCGTTCTCTTGCATTTCATCGTCGGATGCGGGTCGGACGGGAAATCCACCGGACCGGACGAATCGCGACCCCGCATTCGCGGCAATCTCTTCACCGCAGATACCGCGATCGTCGCGGGGCGATCACCGTGGGCGCTTGCAGCGGCCGATTTTACCGGTAACGGGTTCCCTGATGTCGCCGTTGCCGACATACAGGGTAGCGCAGTGTTTGTTCTCTCCAACAGCGGAGACGCAAACCTGTTTCACGCGGGTGCGTCTAAAACGTACCTCGACACGGTTTTCGTCGATACCGTCGAATATTTCCATCCACGCGCGATCGCGACCTCTGACGTAAACGCGGACGGCCTACCGGATCTGGTTGTCGCGATGAATCTCGCTGACCCGCCTGATCGTGACCGTATCGTCGTCCTTTTGAATACGGGTTCAGGTGCGTACACAACACCGCTGGATACGGTAATAGCGGGTGGCCAGCTCCGAGATCTGTTTATCGGGGCAGCTGACTCAGACGCGGAGAACGTCTCGATCATCGCTGCTCCGTCTGTTTCTTCCGAACCGATTCTTATCCTCGAACGACCGACGGCGCAATCCGCATCGATTCCCGCACAGGCTGACGATGTATCGCCGCTCAGTGTGGATGGGTCCGCGCCGGCGAATAACGACACTGACGTCTCGACAGCGTCCGAGATCGAAGTTTGGTTCAACGCACCGGTCGCCAATCAAGGGCGAGCGCTCCTCGATTCGGGATGGGTTACGATCTCCGGTACGATACCGGGGATAGGGACTCGCGACATCGGCATCTACGCGGTCCGTGCTGTCACGGATCCCCGTCCATCGATGACCGCTCGGTACTCGATCACTCCACGTCAATACTTCCTGCCGCTTGAAGAGATCACGGTTACGCTGACCGGAGTTCGTGGTGTCGCCGGTGTCGGGCAGAATACGGTCCATTTCCTGCTTCCGGAGCCGAAAGTCATTCAATTCGCCACAACGAAACTCCGAGTGATTTCCTCGCAACCTGAGCCGGACGAGGAGTTTGTCGGGTTGGATGACGGTATTGTACTGGCGTTCAATGGACCAATCGACTCGACGACCGCGAATGAATCAACGATTGCTATTTCAGGGACAGGCGGTCGTACGATTTCGTTCGCGTTGAACTATGACGAGTCCGAGCAGACGCTGCGACTCGACCCATCGGTTCCGTTCCAGCCGTACGAACGAATCACCGTTTTCGCTACATCCGCGATCAAGGATACACTTGGTCGTTCAGTGTTCGACGGTCATTCGTTCTCATTCCGCGCAACCGGGCCGCGCGTCGTATCGAATACGCCACGTGACGGTGCCGTAGGGTCTCCGAATCTGATCACGATTTCATTCAATACATCGATGACTCCGTCAACACCCGGGGCGTTTCGCGTTTACGGATCTCAGAGCGGCTTGCATTCCATCGCCAACGTATCGCTTTCGCTGACAAGTACACGCACACTTGAGGTTGTTCCGAGTGGTGTGTTTCACGCAGGTGAAACGGTTACGGTAGTCGTCACGGCCGACGTACGTTCGGAAGAAGATGCGCCGTTGGCGAAACCGCACGTCTGGTCGTTCGTCGCGCAGCCATCGGCCCCTGCAGAGCTCCGTCCAGTCACGCCGCAATTCGTCCCTGAGCACGGTGGTGGAACGATCGCCGCGGGACGGTATAGCGTTGACGGCGGAGGGATGGTGCTCGCCGACACAAGCGGCGTCATAACGGCGTTTCGACAAGCAAGCGGTGAGTGGGTCGCCGGCGAAAGTATGCCTGTCGAAAAGGTTCGGCGAGTCCTTCGTGGTGCAGATCTCAACGGAAACGGATTGCTCGATCTTATTGAAGTGCTCCCTGATTCCGATCTCGTACGTGTCTACCTGAATCTTAGCGATGTGAACGGTGCAATCGCCTTCGGAGCGGCGGATGAATACCAAGTCGGGCGATTTCCAGCAGGTGTTTTTATTGGGGATCTCGATGGAGACGGATGGCTCGATCTTGCGACGCCTAACACCGCAACGAACGACATATCGGTATTGCTGAATACTGGAGACGGGCGCTTCGAAGAGGAACGGTATTACCGCGTCGGAAACCATCCGCGTGCAGTAATCGGAGCCGATCTCGACGGTGACGGAGATATTGACCTCGTAGTCGCGAACGCGAGCGACGGTACAGTGACGCTACTACGAAACCAAACGCAGATCGCTCCGCCGCCGAACCAATAGCCCAATAATATTCAAGAAAACGGGGTGCCGATCGCGTGTCGGCACCCCGTTTTTTAGTTGGAAACTCGCGTTACGCCGTTGTTCCGGGAACCGGTCGATAGTCTGGTTTCCCGTGATGCATGAGCTTCGCCCATGCCCAGAACATCAGTGGACGGGTACCTGCAAACCGCAGCGTAAATCGCGCGATGTGATCGCGAAGCGGCGGAATATTCAACCCGATCGTTCGCGGTGAAACGTCTGCGAGCTCAAATGCGTCGGCGTCCTTTCCCCACATCTCAAGCGGCGTAATGATCGACAACTCAGCGTCGAGTTGTTCGCGCCACGGGTTTCTTACGTGGACGACAATATCGTTTCCGTCACGCAACACAGACCACTGAATCGCCCTTTCTTGCACGACATCCATTCGATTGAGTCGTTCACCACCACCGCCGCCGATGACAACTTGATTTTTTACACCCGCTTCAATCACATCCTGGTAGATTTGGCCGTCGTGCTCGAGGCGAGCTTTGAGTAGGCCAATACGCGGCGGACGATCGAATGTGATGGTTACGTCTTCGACAATATGTTCGCGTGGACCGAGATCGTATGATACGGTTCTTGGCAGAACAGTCCAGTTCGCAGGTGCTGTGATCAGAGCCGTACCACTGATCGACCGATCGGTGAGGTTGTTGATGATGGTTACGCGCACCCGTGCGACCGTTGGGAAATTGCCACCCTCGTTTTCGATCGGTAGATCACCGTCGAGCAGTATCGCGACCGGCAGATACCCGAGCGGGTGAGCTCCGGCGTTGTGCTTCCAGTACCGACACCAGACAGGTTGCGCCGTCTCAGCGTTCGTGCCGAGGTCCGCTGCGTCAAGATCAGGCCATGTATCACCGTCACTGACAAGGCGAACCGTCTCGATACCGAATGGTCCAACCGACCAATCAATACACGCTTCCTTCGGTTTGATCTCGCCACG
>CAZWQW010000003.1:96799-102967 GCA_964635955.1 uncultured bacterium
CTCTTCTGCCACGAACCCGCGTACGGGTAGAACGCGTACCGATGGATCATCTTCCGATGCTCTGGTACCAATCGCTTGGGAAGATGGCTATCGGACCAGTTCGAGGTGTGCGTAAGAAACAGCGTGAGTGTACCATCGGGTTCAAGCGACGCGGCACCTGTCCCCGAGGTGAGCATCGCGAGTCCGTAGTCGTCTGTCGATGCTGGCTCAGAACGGAAATCGCAGTCGCTACCGATCTCGATTCGACTATCGCCGTCAAGATCTTCAGAAAGACTGCTGATGACTGTCTGTAAACTTTCGTTGTCGCGCGCCGACAGAATCACGACCGGCATAGCTGGCCATCCGTCGGGAACCTGATCGTCTTCAACGATGACGAGTCCCCAGCCGGACGACTCACGCTCGTTTCGCAGCGTTTCCGATACAACCGAAGGGAGCCTCCCGAGCAGTTCGTCGGCGTAACGATTGTCTCCGTCTATATCGATCACGAACCACTGTGCGCACATCGATATGTCGTCGATGCGCCGCTTCATGGTGTCTTCCCACTGGGTGTACTCCGGGAATCGCTTTCGGAGTGACTCGATTCGGTCGATGTCGTCATCGTCGTAGTATGGTGTACTGGTAACACCCGACCGGTTGAGCGCCTTCAATAGCGGAACGATCGATTCTACCACTCCGTCGTCATGCGGGAGTACTAAGCCGTTCGAACCAAGATTGAGAGTCGATTTACCAGCAACATCGATGCGTGCCGACCATCCTGCGCTCACCCAATTGTATACAGGGTAGACTGCGGCGTTCGAAAACACTGTCGGACCACTTGAACGGTAGTCGAACTTTCGATATCCACGTCGAGCCACGATACTGCAGAAGCGATCCTCGAACACTGGCAGCGCGTCAGCGACGGCGACCGGTGTTGTAACCGCGAACAGATCATCTTCGCCACGGTAGCCGTCAATGATGACACTCGCTTCGATATGCCGTTGCCCGGGTCGGACGGTGATTGTACGGCGATAGTCGGCGATATCGCCAATGCGTCCCGTGATCGTCGCGGTATCGCCGACTGCTGAACGTTCGATGGCCACTTTCGCGGAGCTGTCGGATGCGAAACACCGTTCGCCGGTTGTCCAGAACTCCCACGACGGCTCGTGACGCATGTGCTTTTCCCGGAGAGCCGTAAGATCGTTCCCGACCCCAACACTCGCATCGATCAGTTCATGTCCAGACGCTTTGTCGATGAGGCTCGAAATACCACCGCCTCGCTTCGGGTCAAGCTCGATTCGCCAGTATTCGTTCTCGATGACCTGCGCATCGTCGTTCGTCTCGACAGACGAAATGACCGACTCAATCGACGGTTCGATGCGAAGTGTGGTGTACCCGACCGATGGTATTTCCGACGCAAGCACCGATACCCCGTCCGGCTCGACGAGCGACGGAAGCGTCATCCCATCTTCGGTGCATACGCGAACCGTCTGCGCTCCTTCTGGTTTCGGAAGTCGCACGAGGCCATCGCGTTTCCAATTCAGCGGGTTGAATACGACGAACGATTCGCCTGTACCATACGCGTCGACGTGATCCGCGATGTACTGTTTCGCGGTTTCGTTGACTGATCTGGCGAGCTCGAGCGCTTCACGATAGCCGTTCATCAAGTCGAGGTATGACACGTCGCACGGTGTACCGGTAAGCGCATCGTGGTGTTGGCCAAAAAGAATCTGACGCCATGCCTTGTCGATTGCGAGGTCTGGATATTTGGCACCCATAAATGCTGCGAATGTCGACCATACTTCCGCAGAATAAAGCAGATTTTCTGCGAGTCGATTCGCCGTCTTCAGTTCGGAGCGCGAGTGCTGCGTGCCGATATGATACTGGCACGGGTTCCTACTCGTAACCGGGAACGCGGCTCCGTCATCGATATGACCCTGCAAGTAAGCTTCGGGAGTCGACATGACGATTGTTGGAAACGAATCCGCCATCTCGTCGGTCCGCCCGATCATCCACGAACTCGGAGAGTGGAAGTCCGACGAATCCATGACGAGGTGACGACGCAGCCCGTATGTATGCTTTTCAGAAACGAGCGGTTGTACCGACTCGCGGAGACGGTCGATGCTGTGCGTGCCCCATCCGTACGGTGTGCGGATGTGCGGAAGTGCGGTGCCGTCCGGCGAAATGTGGTTGAAGATTGGTGGGAATCCCCATATGTGTTTCGACCAGATCACTCCGATACGGCCCGACTTGGCAAGAATCTGACTCAATTGCGGGATGTGCCCAAACACGTCCCACGCGTGATATACAAGCGGGTCACCACCGAGAAAGTGTCGGTGGTATCCGTCGCCATAGAGCAGATTCCGTATGATGCCTTCACCGGAGCAGTTGTTCTCGTTCGGTTGGTTGTAACTCGATCCAAGGCCGATTTGACCCCGTTGAATCAATCCGAACATCGCCGCCCGGTAATCAGGGTACTCGTCGACGAAGGGCTTGAGGTAATCGATTTCATGGAGAAAACATCGGTAAGCAGGGTTCGCGAGGCATCCGTCGAGTAACTGCCGAACGTTCTCCAGTGATACGAGGTTGTAATGGTGCTGATCGCTTACCCAAACCGGATCACAGTGAAAACCTTCGACAACGTGGATGATTCCCGGGTCCGGTAGCTGCGGTACATCGATGGCTATGGAAACCGTTTCGGCGTCACATTGTATGCGAAATGTTTGTTGTGACGCCGGTTTTGCGTCGCCAAACGGAGCGGAAACTCGCAATGGAACGACGCTGTATGGTCCAACCTCGACATCCACCGTTTCCGGACCACGTTCGTCGTTTTCGCTAACGGCGCAGACCTTGCCGATGGTTTTCGGAGTTCCATTCGAGTTTACGAGCGCGAGATCGATCTCAGGGCGCGGCGCATTTTCGTTTCCGCGCCAGTATCCACTCGCGCGAACGAGCGCAACGCCGATACCGCCTTCGATCGCCATCGGTCGACCGACGGCTGCGTCAACGTGCCACGCAGCGCTGCCGCTCTCGCCGCCGGCGATTTTCAGCATCAATACGTGCTCGCCGGGTTCGAGTCTCAGGAAAAACGGTTCGTCGCCAGCGTTTACCGTGACGCCGTCGAGGATTGTCTGAACGAGGCAGCGTCGACGGTCAATCCACTCGCGCGTTTGTAGAACGATGTCGGTCGGCTTCGATGCGGTGAGGTATACCGCGGCCCATGCGACCGCGGTGTCCTGTCCGGGGAAACGTTTCTTGAGATCGTAGTGCGGTGATCCCGATAGTTGAACCCATTCTGAATAGCCGTTCGGCATTTCAGGATTGTCATGGCGCATACCCAGAACGGGTCGTACCGTTTTTTCAACACCGATCGGATCGTCTGTGACAACATCCGCTGCGCCGATATTCAGGTCGCGGGTAAATCGATCCGGCCATTCAAAACGGTATGGTCCAAGTGCGAGCCATTCCGTGATGTGTTCGTATTGACCAAGTTCGTCGACGGTAACGTACGGTCGTCCGTCGATCCATCGAGTAGCGTTATTCGCCATGCAAGACTCCTCGAAACACAGTTGATACTTGTACAGCTCGTCACAAATATTGAATCCGAGGTAAGACGGACGCATTCCCACGCATGCGGGGCAAGGAGGCATAGGTTGTTCTTGTGTTTCCATAGGTAGTGTGAATCGTTTACATCGAATTAACATCAACGCAAACGTGTTGAAACACGTGCCCTCTATACTTATTCACGACGGGACCGAGGCGGCGCAGACACGGTCGCTGCCGATGTGGCATTGCGGAAGGTCCGTGATGGTACAACGGGCATGAAAATCGGCCCAATCGCAAAGAAAGGGAGCGACGTATCATGGCAATGACGCCAAAAGACGTCATCAAAATGGCGCAGGAAAACGGCGCCGAGATGCTCGATCTGAAGTTTACTGATTTCCCCGGAATGTGGCAGCACTTTACGGTACCGATCGAGTTCCTCGATGAAGAGCTGTTTGAAGATGGGCACGGATTCGACGGATCGTCGATACGTGGTTGGCAGGCGATCAACGAGAGCGATATGCTCGTCATTCCGGATCCAAACACCGCGTTTATGGACCCGTTCACAGCTCATCCGACAATCAGTATGATCTGCGAAATCCACGATCCAATAACCCGCGAACGGTACTCACGAAATCCGCGGAACGTTGCGCATAAAGCCGAAGCGTACATGCAGTCGACTGGACTTGCGGATACGGCGTATGTTGGACCGGAAGCGGAGTTCTTCATTTTCGACGATATCCGCTACGACCAGACACCGAACTCCGGATACTACTACATCGATTCTATCGAAGGCCGCTGGAACACGGGGCGTGACGAAGGTCCGAACCTCGGGTACAAGCCGAGTTTCAAGGGTGGGTATTTCCCGGTTCCACCGACTGATAAACTGAACGACATTCGCACCGAAATGGTGCTTCAGATGATCAAGTCGGGTTTGCCGGTTGAAACCCAGCACCACGAAGTCGCGACTGCTGGACAAGCCGAGATCGATCTCCGGTTTTCACCGCTGCTTCGTATGAGCGACATGATGATGATGTTCAAGTACATCGTCAAAAATGTTGCTACGCGCCACAACAAGACCGTGACATTCATGCCGAAGCCGCTCTTCGGCGATAACGGAAGCGGTATGCATACACACATGAGCCTCTGGAAGGACGGTAAGCCGTTGTTCGCAGGCGATCGTTACGCCGGGCTCAGCGAGATGGCGCTTCATTTCATCGGTGGGTTGCTCAAGCATGCGCCCGCGATTCTCGCGATATCAAATCCGACGACCAACTCGTACAAACGGCTTGTGCCGGGCTACGAAGCTCCGGTGAATCTCGCCTACTCGCAGCGGAACCGGTCGGCTTCGTGTCGTATCCCGATGTATTCGCCGTCTCCGAAGGCGAAGCGTGTCGAGTTCCGTTGCCCGGATCCATCGTGCAATCCGTATCTCGCCTTCTCGGCGATACTCATGGCTGGCCTCGATGGAATACAGAACAAGATAGATCCGGGTGAGCCACTGGATAAGGACCTCTACGATCTGCCGGCGGACGAAGCGGCGGCAATCCCGAAGACACCGGCTGACCTTTCGGCGGCACTGGATGCGCTCGAAGCGGATCATGAGTTCCTTCTGAAGGGCGACGTCTTCACGCAGGATGTAATCGATACGTGGATTTCGTACAAACGGAAGAACGAAGTCGACGCGTTGCGTCTACGTCCGCACCCGTATGAGTTTGCGCTTTACTACGACGCGTAAAGTGACGTCTGCGAACGGCGGTAACCACACTCATAGTGGTTACCGCCGATTGTCTCTCTATCGAGTCTGTTCGCCGGAGTGAGCCGATGCATAAGATCGAAGCGTTCATAAAACCTTATGTACTCGAAGAAGTCAAAGCGGCATTGACCGGAATCGGGATCAAGGGTATGTCCGTTTCCGAGGTGCGCGGCTTCGGCCGACAGAAAGGTCATACGGAACTCTATCGCGGTAGCGAGTATCAAGTCGATTTCCTTCCAAAGCTGAAGTTGGAGCTGGTCGTATCTGACGCGTTTCTCGACGCGGCTGTCGACGCGATTACGGCATCGGCATGCACAGGTAAGATCGGCGACGGGAAGTTGTTCGTTCTCCCGGTTACAAAAGCCGTGCGAATTCGCACTGGTGAGGTCGGCGAAGACATCCTGTAGCCTGCTATTCCGCCCCTGTTTATGCTCCAATTTCTTCCACGGGGGTTGCCAGTTAGCCTTCGATTCGTATCTTTTTCTATGCTAAGGACAGCTTTCGCGGCCCCATAGCTCAGTTGGTTAGAGCCCCCGGCTCATAACCGGTTTGTCCCAGGTTCAAGTCCTGGTGGGGCCACTCATTTATACAGCAATTCGGGCGGCTAGCTCAGTTGGTTAGAGCGCTGGTCTCACATACCAGAGGTCACAGGTTCAAATCCTGTGCTGCCCACCACGTTTACGGAAGATGTTCCGTGAGGACCGTGCAGGCTCAGACAGGAAATCCACTACCGCCGGAGGTATTCGGTTGGCGAGGGCGAAGTCAGCCCGAGGGACGGTCCGAGGAGCATAGCTGAACACCAGACTGGGGTGGCGCAACCCCAATTTTTGCCCCCCCCCATGGATTTTAAAAAACACCCCACGGTTAGCAAGCGGTATTATATAAAAAAACAA
>CAZWQW010000003.1:102977-106722 GCA_964635955.1 uncultured bacterium
CGGCGGTGTTTTTTGGGTGGGCGTGGGCTACGTCCCCCGGGGGGCCGGTCTTTGGAGCATTGCTAACCCCCATCGTGGGGGGGCGCAACCGAATGTTGCGCCACCCCAGTTGCATGTACACACACACCGGAGGATTCGCATGCGTGATGATCTCTACAACCTGTTGAATTTGCAGGAGGTAGACAATGAGATTGACGAGCTGCATCAACATAAGAAAAACTATCCGGCGCGTATCGAGGAGCTTGAGCGTCTCATCGCCGAGTTGAAGCAGAGTCGTCAAGATAGAAATAGTCGTCTTGAAGAGCTCCAAAAAAAGTCCGCAACATTTCAGCAAAAACTTGAAGCCGTGCGTGATTCCCTCGCGAAACATCACGATCGCCTCTCTCAGACGAGTAATTCGCGCGAATACGAAGCGGTTCAGCAGGAGATCGTCTCTCTTAAGCATTCCGCCGACGAGTTCGAGATGGAACTCTTGAAGGCTGACGAAGAAGCTGATACGCTACGTCAGTCGCTCGAATCCGAAACGGAAGACACCGAGAAGAAAATCGGTGAGTGCCAGACGGAGATCGAGGACCTCTCGGCGAAGACCGCCGATATCGATAGCGATGTAGCATCCACGATGGAGCGTCGTGAGGCTGCAGCTGAAGTCCTTCCGCGTCGTCTGCACATGGCGTACGAGCGAGTACGGCGGGGCAAATCGTTAGCCGTTGCCCGCGTTGTCCGCGGTGCGTGTAGCGGATGCTGGAAGAGCCTCGCGCCTCAGCAGGTGAACGAACTTCGTCGGAGCGAGAAAATCAACGTCTGCGAGGGATGTGGCCGCATCCTCGTTTGGGATGACCGCAACGACAACAATCCGCGGTAATTCGGCGATTCTCGTTTTCCCATAACTCGGGTACCGGAAAGTCCGAGTAGGCGAATCACCAAAAAGCATTACGCAATCGATACGTACGTATACGCGATACATATAGTGATCAATCAATCATTTTAGTATAATCCAATACTGCATTGACTTTCTCATCGATATATCTGGGGGCAAGCGTAGAGTATGGTATCTACCGAGGAGTATGCACAGACCACCATATCCTCTGAGTCGACCGATGAAGAGCTCGTTGAATCACTACGTGATGGTGATGAAAAGGCGTGGTCGTACATCCTTCAGCGCTATTCGGGTCTCATCAGTTCTGCAGCCCATAATTACGCGCGCACTACCCGCTCAAGTGAATCGTACGAATCGCATGAAGACACGGCGTCAGCGCTCTACCTTCTGATGATTGAACGAGTGCGTGACAGCATCCTGAAATACTACCGTGGCGAATGTCAGCTCAAAACGTGGATTTACCGCCTTATCGGTGATCGCCGACAGATTATCAAGGCATTTCTCATGCAGACCGATACCGGTCGCCATCGCGCGGATACCCGCTTACCACGTCTAATCCAGAAGCGTCCGGAACTCGACCAGGAGGTGTATCGTCGCCTTGTCTGGGGGAAAGATTCCTCGTGGATCGCGTGGGATCTGGGCCTTTCCGAGATAGAAGCACTGCAGCTCTCGCGTGAGATCATGGACCTGCTGAAGAAAGAAAGCCCGAGGGTCCATCGTCGAATCATGGCGAATCGGCGAGCGCTTCAGCCGTCAGTATCACTCGATCGATCCATACGGAATGACGACGGAGACGAAGTCCAATTCGAAGCGTCGGACACGCGCCCGTTACCCGATGCGAACTTCGAGCAGGTGTATCTGCTCGAGCGCCTCCCATCGGTAGAGCTTATGATCCGGGAGGAACTCAGTACAACCGACGAGTGTGATCTTCGACTACTCTTCCTCGTCTTTGATCAAAGCTGGTCATTGGCCGAAGTCGTTGAACAATCGGAAACGCTTGCACTCGAAGGAATCACTGCGCGTCATCAAGTCGACTATCGGATTACGCGTGTACTACGACAAATAGCGACGAAGCTCTGCGAGCATATCGGTGACAAATCAGAAATCGACATCGGTGATAGCCGTGAGGAAGTCGTCGCGGCGCTCAAGGAGTTGTTCCGCGACCGCGGAATCGCGTCATTTATAAGTACTACCGACGCACAGGCTAATCCGCCGAACTGTACCGCTACCGAGTAGTTTTCCACACACGGCGTAGAACGATCACGATGTATGTGGCCGTTTTTAATGCGTTCTGAGTTGTTCTCAACGTATCTCGCGGTTGTATCTCTCTTATGAGTGAGAGCAAACATATCACTGCCGGTTGCATAAGAATCGGAGTAACGAAGATTGGTATACATGGTGGACGAACTCATCACAATCGATGTTTGCCCGAGTGATAGTGAGTGGTGCGCATATATTAGCGGAGAGCTACTCAACGGCAAACGTCGAGCGTACCAGCAGCATCTTGCGTCGTGCAGAACCTGTTTCGCTCGCGTTGCGATGATCACGCATGCATTGCGAAACGCCAAGGAGCAGGCCGATGCGGAACTGACTGATCCGATACTCTGGCATCCATACTGTTCACTCGCGCACGGCCACAGGTGCCGGCTGTATCCGAACCGTCGCGTGATGTGCGCAGCGCGATCCGTTCCGCCCGAATGCGGGATGCCTGTGGACTGATCGTTCTGAAAACAAACAACTCCCTGCGAATCTGTGCTACACTCTCGGAGTAAGTGATCAATCACTACGCGCTTCGATGAATCCTTCCCAAATCGAGACGTTCCGTCGGACTGTTTACGACTTTTTCGAACAACACGCCCGACGCCTTCCATGGCGCGAAACAGACGATCCCTACCGCATCTACGTATCCGAAATCATGCTTCAACAGACGCAAGTCGATCGCGTAATCTCCAAATATCGGGAGTTCCTTGAAGCGTTTCCGTCTATTGATGTGCTCGCGAATACTCGACTCGCTGAACTATTGAATGTTTGGAGCGGTCTGGGGTATAACCGACGCGCGCTCAATCTCAAAAGAGCGGCGGAACAGATCGTGAGTGAGTTCGGTGGTGTGATTCCCTCAGATCCGTCCACCTTACAGACGTTACCCGGCATTGGACCATATACGGCAGCGGCTATTGCCGTGTTCGCATTCGGCAAACCCATTGCTCTGATCGAAACAAACGTCCGTCGAGTGTTCATTCACGAGTTTTTCGCCGATCGCGACAATGTGAAAGACAACGACATCATGCCGCTTGTCGAAGTGACTCTTGATCGAAAGAATCCGCGCGAATGGTTCTACGCACTTATGGACTACGGGTCGATGCTAAAACAGACTGTCGGGAACGCAAACCGGCGGAGCGCTCGCTACACGATACGGGCACCATTCGAAGGTTCGGATCGGCAAATCAGGGGTGAGGTACTGCGTTTACTCGGTGATCGAGTGTTGAGCGAAGGTGAGATTGTCTATACAATCAATCGCGACACCGACCGCGTATCGCGCGTAATAGCGGCCCTATGTGCGGAAGGGTTCCTCGTTCGCGATGGCGACGCACTCCGAATCAGATAGCGCGGATATCGCGCGGGATGGTATGAACCGGTATATTCAGATCGCGGTTCGGAGGGTCATGTGGTCGCGCAAGGTCGTCTTTGGACGATCTGGTGAGGAAAGTCCGAACACCGCAGGGCAGGATGCCGGGTAACTCCCGGGCGGCGTGAGCCGACGGATAGTGCAACAGAAAACACACCGCCAACGTTGCGGTAACGCGACACGGTAAGGGTGAAATGGTGGGGTAAGAGCCCACCGCGAACTCGGTAACGAGGTCGGCAGTG
>CAZWQW010000003.1:106822-113304 GCA_964635955.1 uncultured bacterium
CGTTTCGACAGAGTATCCAGTCGATTCGGTGATTCTCACGCTTCGGTTGGCCCGTGAAGCGATGGAAGGTCGCCGTCGGACCGATCGGGTCTGCGACTGTCGTCCACGAGTCCACAAAATCCCCCCTCGAACCGTCAGACGCAGCTTCATTACCCGTGAGGATACGGTACGGAGCGGAATCCGGCACAGCGTTGAAGTCACCGCACAGGACCGTAGGTATGGATTCGCCGCCGATTCGCTTCAGAATGAGTTCTGTACTGCGTACACGAAGACTTTCGTCACCGAGTGGGAAGTGAGTACTGGCGATGAGGACGCGTTGCACAGTCGCGAGATCGTTGACACGTGCCCACGTTACAACCCGCGGATGATCTTCGGGCATCCATTCGCGCGATCCGGGTACGTCCGGATTGTCGGATAACCAGAATGTTCCAGATGATTCGATCATGAACCGCGTTGAACGCAACAGAATCGGATTATGTTCTTCGTCTGTCTCTCCTCGACGTTCCCATCCCACACACGCATAGCGCGGCGAATCTGATACAACATCGTGCAACTGCGCACGGTATGTTTCCTGCATGCATACCACGTCCGCATCGAGATGCGCGAAAAGGTCAGCGACGATGGAGCGACGATCTCGCCAAAGGTTTCCTTCATCGTGTTCTGATGGAAAGCGAATATTGAACGTGACGACGCGAAGATCAATCGAATTCATGATTATCCCTTTTAGAAGAACACAAGGCCGAGTCCGCCAACGACCCAGCAATAATACGCGAACCACGATAGACGGCCTTGTTGCACGAACTTCAGAAGCACGCGAATCGCGAACACACCCGATATCAATGCTGCAAACGTGCCGACGACGAGGGGTAGTGTTCCGGATGAATCGCTTTCGGCTCCGGACGCAGTGACCAGATCACCGATGGTAAGGATTGCCGGCCCGAGTATCACTGGCATCGCAAGGAGGAACGAGAACTCAGCGGCTTTTCGCCGCTCAATGCCGAGATATAGCGCAGCAGCAATCGTCGACCCGGAGCGCGAGATTCCTGGGAGAATCGCGAGAGCTTGAGCGCACCCTATGACAATCGCTCGCCACAGCGTCACGTTTCCGTGCGTTTGCTTCGCCAATACGGTGATAAAGAGGATGACGCCGGTTAGGAGAAGGAATCCGGCCGCCCATCGCGGCTCACCAAACGCGCGATCGATATGATCTTCAAACATTAGACCGATAATACCTGCCGGTATACTACCCACGATTATGTAGACGCCCCATCGGAAGTTTTCGTCCGCCCATGGTGATCGCCCACGAAGCAACGATCCCAATCCTTTGATTGTGCCGGATACGACCAATGCGAGGCGTGGCCACAACGCAATGCATACGGCGAGCAGCGTTCCGAAGTGAACGAGGATTGTAAAACGGAGACCCGACTGAGTCACTCCGAGAAGATGCTCGCTAAACACGATGTGAGCTGAACTCGATATGGGGAGGAACTCGGTAAACCCTTGTACGATGCCGATGACTACGGCCTGCCAGACTTCCACGCGGTTACACCTCTTCGGTAAAGATGGAGCGCTGAACGATATACGTCAGGCGGTTTTCACGATGATTCCAACCATTCGGCCGGCAATGCCGCCGGATCCTCGGTGCGAGAAGCAGACATCCTGCCGACACTGAGTACATACATCCGCAGAGTCGATAAGATCGATACCGACGCCGGTAGAGACAAGCGTATCGCGGACATATCGGGCGAGATCAACGTGCGGTTTCGCTTGCGAGTGGTTCACATACGCATCCGGAAACTGCGCCGCAACCTCATCGCCAACCTCGAAACAACATAGCCCGATCGACGGCCCAATCGCAGCTATAAGGTCGCGTGCCGCCGTATTGTGTTGCGCTATCATGTGCCGAATCGTCGCTTCGATAACCCCGGCGACCGCTCCTCGCCACCCGGCGTGTATTGCGGCAACGACGGATCCGTCTCGGGCGGCTACGAGAATCGGTACACAATCAGCAACGCCGACCAATACAGGCACGTTGACGCTGTTTGTTACAAATGCGTCGCCACAGACCAACGCGTCACCTCGCTGCTTCGGCGTCTCGACGACATCAGCTCCGTGTACCTGCCGTTGTAGGCAAATCAACTGCGGATCGAGATCAAGCGTCTGTGCGAGTCGTCGTCGGTTCTCATACACGGCGTCTGGATTGTCGCCAACACTCAATGACAGGTTCAGACTCTGGAACGGACCGGTGCTTACGCCGCCCATACGCGTCGTGAATCCATGCCGGACGTTAGGAATCGTAGACAGTAATGGGGATTGCCAGAGCGGGATACCTACGTTGCGAAGTTCCACACGTTACCTATTCTTCTTCGTCCTCGTCATCTTCGCCGTCGTCGTTCGGAAGGGGTAGCGCTTCGAACATCGCGCGAAGCTCGTCCTCGTCACGTGTCGACGCGATCCGACGGACCTCATATACATCGGGGAGTCTGCGCACCTTCGAAATGACGCGTCTCAGTTGCCTTAAGTCTTTAACTTCGATAAGGAACGCCATATTGCCGGATTCATCATTCGTGCGAATGTCTGCATGGCGAATATTCGCGCCGGTAGACGAGATTTCTGTAGAAATGATTCCGAGCATACCGACACGGTCGCTTGATTTGACGGTGATCGCTGTTTTGAATGGACCTTTCCCAACATGAATCTCCGGTTCTTCCCACTCGACAGAGATGATTCGGTCGGGTTCCTGATGCAGCACAGCGGCGTTCGGGCAGTCTCGATGATGCACTGAAACACCGCGACCACGCGTCACGAATCCGAATACGGGATCGCCGGGTACCGGATTACAGCATTGGGCGAACCGAACCATCGGATCATCGAGGTGGACAAGTGTAACGCCACCGGTCAGGTCTTCAGGAGCCGTCTCGGTTTTCGAAGGTGCGGCATCGGGCGCACTCGGACGGAGATAATCGAATACGCGCTCGACTGCGATATCGCCGCTACCGATTGCAGCATAGAGGTGGTCGCGGTCATTCACCTTGAAGGCATCTGCGACAGATTGCCACTTGTCATCATCAAGGTGTATGCGGGCTTTCCGCAGACGACGGTCGAGCATATCGCGCCCGATGTCACGGTTAAACTCGTACTCCTGCTCGCGAATCGCACGGCGAATCTTCGTCCGGGCCTTGGATGTCTTCACCATTCCGAGCCAGTCGCGACTTGGCTTCTGATTTGGTGCGGTGACGATTTTTACCGTATCACTGGACGCCAGCGGGTGTCCGAGAGTCGTAACCTTCCCGTTGACGATCGCGGTTGTGGCGTGGAAGCCGACTTCCGAGTGGACTGCGAATGCGAAATCGAGCGCTGTACCACCTTTGGGTAAGCTGATTACCTCTCCCTTTGGCGTCTGCACGAATATTTCGTCGGGGAAGAGGTCGATCTTCAGCTGCTCGACGAACTCTTGAGGATCCTGGATCTCTTCCGCCCATTCAAGGAACTGGCGCACCCACTTTGTTTGAGAATCGATGTCGTCGGTAACGCGGCCTTCCTTGTAGAGCCAGTGTCGCGCAATACCTTCTTCAGCGACTTGGTGCATGCGACGCGTTCGAATCTGAACCTCGACGATTCGGCTGTCCTTCGTGTAAATCGTCGTGTGGAGCGATTGGTATCCGTTGCTCTTCGGATTCGCGATGTAGTCCTTGAAACGACCTTGCATCGGACGATATGCTTGATGCAGGTAGGACATCACCGCGTAGCAATCATCAACCGAATCGACGATGACGCGCATTGCCAGCAGATCGTAGATCTCTTCAAAGCTCTTACGTTGTTCGGTCATCTTACGATACATACTGAAGAGATGCTTAATTCGTCCCTGTACCTCGCCTTTGATCCCACGGTCTGCGAGCGCGTCGGCGATTTCCTTGCGCAGGATTTCGATATGCCGCGTCAGTTCGCTGCGTTGTTGGTCAATTCGTGCTCGCAGCGCGTGAAACGCTTTGGGTTCGACATACCTGAACGCGAGATCTTCCAGTTCGCGCCGATACCGTGCCATGCCGAAACGATGAGCAAGCGGCGCATACACGTCGAGCGTTTCACGCGCGATTCGTTCTTGTTGCTCGGGAGATAAATGCTCAAGTGTCCGCATATTATGCAGACGGTCGGCGAATTTTACGAGAATGACGCGCACGTCCTTGGCGAGCGAAAGAAGCATCTTCCGGAATGTGTCAATTTGGCGTTCTTCGCGAGTACGCAGTACAAATCCAGAGATCTTCGTTACGCCGTCGACGATAAGCGCTACATCAGTGCCGAAATTGACTTCGATCTCTTCGATTGGAGTGCTTGTGTCTTCGACGCAATCGTGCAACAACGCTGCGGCGAGTGTCTGGGTATCGAGCCCGAGATCGGCAAGGAGGCGGGTAACTTCGAGCGCGTGGATAATAAACGGATCACCCGAAGCGCGGACGTGACCTTGATGACGCGCGGCAGCGAAGAGGTATGCGCGGCGCAGTGTGGGTCGGTCGATATGTCGGTTCGCCTCTACGGCGCTGCGGAGAATCTCGGCGAAGATGACGTCCGAGTTTCTGCTCGAGTTACCGTTGGCGGTACGCCCGTTCGCCGGTTGCACGGGTATGTCGGCGAGTGAATTGACCGGGCGAGACATCGACTTACCTCTTCTACCGCTGCGATTTGGTGATTACCGAACTCTCGAGCTTCTGACTCCGATACGCTGTGCGCTCGGAACAGGTTCCGAACGGAGACGGAATTACTCATGTCTTATGTCTTCGTGAATATAGCACGTAAATCAAGATCACGGAACAATGGGTTGTGTGATTACTCTTTGAGGTCGATACGCCACGTCGCAATCTCAAATGGTTTCATCTCCACGTCGGCCGGATTCACCATACCTGCACTGTCTCGGTCCTCAAGGATATTCGTCTGTGAGACACTGGCACGTACGCCCAAACGCACTGATCCCGAACTACGCTCTTTTGCGGCGTGATACAACCGCACGACGTATCCGTCGGCATCAGCCGCTGGTTTCATAACAGTCGGCAGGATCGCGTCCGACTGCGAATCGAGTATCGATGCTTCCGAAGGTCCGGTTCCTTCCGGCTCGACGGGCATCGCCACCAACGGGCGATTGAAGCTGTACGCGAGGCGCGGCAGGTCTGCATCGCGCCATGTTCCCGCATGAGGAACGAGTGCATACGCGAACCGCACGGTACCTTCATCGGAGCGCGGATCGGGCAGTGTCGCGCATCGAACAGCCGAGATCGTCAGTTCATCGCCGTTCGCCATTGCGCCATACCGCCCGTCATTTAGAATGCCGAGTCCGGTAACGCCATCGGAAAGGTCGCAGAACATCTGCATCGGTGTTTCGATTCCCGACGGTTTGTGCTCGTGGACTCCGTACGCCGTGTCGAACGCTGCTGTCAGGTCGCCGTTAAGACCGGTCGGGAAATGTAACCGCAGGAGGTGTTCGATTTCGTGCCAATCGATTTCGACCTCTACTCGGATATACGGAAGGTTGGGCCGTATGATATACCGTTGAGTGATTTCGGAATAGCCGAAACGGTGTCGCGTTTCGTATTCGGCGTACGACGGACCTTCCACCAGCGTTCGGAAGCCGACGAAATCTACCGGCTTTTCAACACCACTGAGTCCGAGGTACCACGCTCTGTGCTCGACGCCGTAATCGAGAAAATACTTCCCCTCCTCGTACAGGCGCGGAAGCCCAAGATTCGTTTCGAAAGCCACGGCATCTGTACGATTCATAAGCATTGCGATCGTCCCCGTGACATTGTTGAAGCGGACGGTGAAATGATCCGTTATCGTTTCGCCACCGTTCGATCGCACACCGTACTCCGTTCGGTCCGCTGACCTGAGTCGGTACGCTCGCCATCCCATACCCGGTACGTCCGACGCAACGAACGAACAACGATGCCGCTTCCAACTCTGAGCTTGCTTGACCGAATGGATCGTTACCGGTGTCGCGGAGCCGTCTGGTGCGATAGCCTCCCAGTGCTCTCCAACGTCTTTCCCAAGATCGATCTCGAATGAGACGACATCAGTTCGTCTCCATCCGAGATCGTTAACAACGACGATCTGAGGTTCGTGACCGTCTCGACGTATGTGGCGAGCGAGCGAACGCACCGCGGTTCGACGGTGATTCAGTGCGACGCGAATTGACTCTTCGTAACCATGTGCTGCGTCACGATGTATCTCGTGAATCCCGACACCGGTGATGACGTCGTGGAATTGGTTGAAAAGCACTCGACGCCACGATTCTTGTAATTCTTCAGTTTGTCCGGTCTTCAATGCGCCACACATTCGCGCAATCGATTCAATCGTTTCGGCCGACTGCAGCACGTTTTCAGCGCGTCGATTCAACGATTTCATCTCGTGATGCGTCGTGAGACAACCGGTCATGATTGGTCCGATTGCGCCTTCAACGACGGGTAGATCATCGCTGCGACCCCATGTCCTGA
>CAZWQW010000003.1:113404-117299 GCA_964635955.1 uncultured bacterium
ACCGTCGATTCCGCGCCACCGAAACGGAACGAGTGGAAGTGAGATATACTTCTCGCGCGGTCGCTTGATAACCTGAAACTCCAATCCCGCGGAGCGCAAGAGTTGGGGAAGGTTCGGCGGATGCCATGTAAAAGCGTCAGGCGACCATGCCACACGAGCGCGCGCGCCAAGCTTTTCTTGCGCATAACGCTGTCCTTCGAGCAGCTGACGAACGAACGATTCTCCCGATGGAACGCCGCGATCCGGCTCGACCCATTCGCCTCCGACGATTTCCCACTGCCCATTCGCGACGAGCCGACATACACGACGAAACAGTGCCGGATCTTCGCGCTCGACAATCTCATAGGCTGCGAGTTGACTTTGAGCGTACGTTCGGCTTTCATCTGCTTCCAGCAATTCGGCGTGCGCTCGGAATGTTTCAAGTACCATCTCGACGCTGTCATCAGCGGTCCACTTCCACGCAAGATCGATATGCGCTTGCGGGATGATGTGAACCGTCACCGGCCACGTTTCGTCGAGCGCGACCGTGTCGACAGATTTGCCTGGTCGCGTTCCCTCAAACTGAGTATCGTCTTTCGGGTTCGTCATTGTCGTCCGCTTTTCGGGATGGGTTGTCATGCGATAAACGCGGGTTCGTGTAGTCGTCCAGTGGAACGAAAAACACGGACCGCCGGGTTATCGGCGGTCCGTGACGTAACTGCATATCGTTGCGCTTACCAACTGTGTATCTGATGACCGGCTCCAGGGAAATACATCCAGTCGACGAAAAAGCTGATCAACACGCCCAGTGAGTATCCGACAATAAGACCGAGGAACATCGGACGTGCGCGCTCATACGCCTGAACCCCTCCGACGCGGAGCAGAATCGACTTGATTAGCCACGTGAGGAACACGGGGAAGAACATGTTGTCGATATTCGCGGCGATCGGGAAGCCGATGGGGTGAATCGGCCAGCCGGGGAATCGATACTGCACCCATGTAAGTACCGCCATTACCGCGGCGCCAATGCCGAAGATCGTCCACCGAGCGAAATCGATCGCTTGACGTGCTTGCATTTTCGTGATAATCGCGTCGTATACCTGTTCTCCGTGACGCGGATACGCCCACGAAAGAAACGTGGTGGATCCGTGTGCGTAACTGATGTAGATGAAATAAGCCGAGCCAATTACGAACGCTCCGGTGAACCCGATGAGAAGCACTGTGAGCATCTTCCTTCCAGAACGACCGATCTTCCCGCCGAGCCACGCCATCTGAAAGATGCTGGGCAGGAGCGGTCCACGGCCGTTTACGACCAATGCATACGTCGCGACCATTCCCACTAACTGTGCTGCGGGCACGCCAACCGTGCCAAACGCATGGAATGTCAGCATTTGCGGTGTGAGCGGATTGTCCATATAGACGAGGCCGGTCTGCGATATAATTCGCGCGATACCAAGCCATGTAACGAATCCACCGAACACGAATACCGCGGCCATCGGTACCGACATTCCCGCATGCACGAGGAATGCACCCATGTAGAACGCGGCAGCGAGGAATCCCGGTACTGCCCAACGATAGGGCAATAATTCGTGTTCGTCGTTCGCTTTTTCTCGTCCGATGAACACGCGGAAGACGAAAAGAAGATGTCGCCGAGCCATCCACAGGCTGACGAATACGAAGACGAACAACGCTCCTTCGCCTTGCCAACTCGTGATCGCATCGCGCGCCGAATATAGGTCATCTGCCGCACCAAGACTGTAACCGACGCGAGTGTAGATCCCCTGTTCGGCCATCACGATGAGGTACCAGAACCACGCGCTGAAGAGAATGTTCGTATTCACCATGTACGCGAAGCCGATTACGTACATGTTGAACTTGATGAATAACGAAGGCAGGCCCGGTCCGAGTGGAATGATGAACTCGCGGAACAGAGGTATCTGCGGCCACTGCAACGAAAAGTAGTTGATGATGTTGAAGAGGATGACGAACAACGGTATACCAGCACCGATCCAGAATGCCCGTTTCCGAAGCATTTCAGGAAGATGCCACTTCCCGCCGGGATTGCTCATGATGTCGAGCGGAACCTGGACGAGTGGGAAGGGAAGTCGCTCGTTGTCGGCCCACTGTTTCCGAAGAATCGACGCAAGGCAGATAGACGCGAAGACGAGCGCACCGACGAACGTACCCCACCAGAACAGCGGAACGGCCCAAATGTGCCACGGTATCGATTCACCGGTCGGAGCTCCGACGAACGCCCATCGGAGTTCCTCACTTGGTCCTTGAATGATCCACCATTGCTTCAGATGCGGCCAGACGTCGTCGATCCACCGATTCTCAGGTGTCGCGAGGTAGTACGGCACTACCATCACACTGAACACCCACTCGAGCAGATCCGACGTTCCCATGATCGCCGCAATGAACGCAAACGTGAAAATGACAAGCACTTCTGCCGGACGAAGACGGATACTTGGGAGGAAGCGTCCGATGATGGCGTTCAAAATGAGTACGATCGAGAACGTACCCATCGCAGCGACTGGAAGCTGCGACAGGTTCATACGCGATGCGCCGACAACGAATTCGCTCAACGGAACCCAAACGCTCACGAGACCGCATACGAACACCCCGATGATGACAGACCGTACGGTAACTTCACCGAGGTTGCGCGTTTTCTGATCGCGTTCGGTCGCGGAATCGACAAGAGGCGATTGTTGGGGTGTAGTAGTGTTTTTCATGGAGCTATACGTTCTTGTAGCAGAGGTCAGTTGACGGGTTTCGTCGTTGTGAAATACAGCGGCGAACACACGATCTCAGGAACACTCAAGATAGGAACGAGCAAGGTCGTGTACCCAGCCGCCACACGACGTGCCGGTTTCGACGTTCTTTCTCGCGTAGCCTAAGCGGGAACGTCAAGTCCTTCGAAGATGTCGCGTATCGCCTTACGTTCGCCATCCGTTAGCTGGATTCCGACAGCGCCAACGTTATCACGCACTTGTTCGGGATTCCGTGCACCGACAATCGCGGCGGTTATTCCCGGCTCGCCAATGGTCCACGCGATCGTTACCTGTGCGAGCGTCGCGTTGTGTGCGTCGGCGATTGGTTGGATTTTCGCGAGCGCGCTCTGGATGCGCCGGCGACTTTCCTTTGAAAACAACCGATCATTCGCACGATTATCGCCTTCACCGAACGACGCGTCGGGTCCGTACTTCCCTGTCAATAACCCCTGCTCGAGCGGACGATATACGATTAGTCCGATGTTGTGCTCGCGACAATAGGGAAGTATGTCGGCTTCAGCATCGCGTTTTAGTAGACTGTAATGCGGCTGATTACTGACGACCGAGCCGTGTTTCCGGCACGTCTCGATCATTTCCGGAGTAAAGTTGCTCACGCCGATGTGTCGGATTTTACCTTGCTCCTGTAATCGAAGCAGCGTCTCCATGGTCTCTGAAAGTGGCGTGGTGTTATCCGGCCAATGGCACTGGTAGAGGTCGATCGTCTCTACGCCGAGGCGCTTGAGACTCCGTTCGCACTCCTCGGCAATGGAGTCTCTCTTGAGATTCCGGTAGACGGCGTACTCTTTGCCGTTGTCATCAGCGGTATTGAAGAAGAACTGCCCCTCGTCACGATCCCAGCGCATGCCGCATTTCGTCAGGACCTGCACCGCGGCGCGGCGACCTCTGATTGCGCGTCCGACGACTTCTTCGCTGTGTCCGAATCCGTACATCGGCGCGGTATCGATCGCCGTTATTCCGAGATCTATTGCTTCGTGAATCCCGCGTACGGCGGCTTCATCGTCTGTCCCGCCCCAATACCACCCACCGATAGCCCATGCACCGTAAATGATCGGCGGTACTCGCAGGTCGCTGTTTCCGAGTTGACGTGTTTCCATATCTCGTCTCCTTGGTGACGCTATTGGTGG
>CAZWQW010000003.1:117399-130458 GCA_964635955.1 uncultured bacterium
AACTCACGTTCCATGGTTACGGCGCCGCTCAGTAATCCGTGTTCCATTGGACTATACGCGATAACACCGACATTACGTTCGCGGCACCACGGGAGGAGCTCTGCTTCGATATCGCGCTTGAGAAGATTGTAGCGCGGCTGAACACTCACTACCTGGCCGTAGTGTAGCGACTCGTTGATGCGTTCCCATGTGTAGTTACTTACACCGATGTACCGAATCTTTCCTTGTTCCTGCAACGTGAGGAGCGCATTCATCGTGTCGGCGATTGGTGTGGTATAGTCCGGCCAATGGCACTGATACAGATCGATTGTTTCGATCCCCAGCCGCTTCAGACTCCGCTCGCATTCCTCGATGATTGAATCGGGTTTGAGCACACGGTGTAAAGCGACTTCGCGACCGTCTGGTCCGGTTGTCTTCATCGCAAATACGCCATCGGTACGGTCGATGCGCGGACCGCATTTCGTGGCAATGATGACTTTATCGCGTTTGCCTTTTATCGCTCGTCCGACGACTTCCTCACTATGACCGAAACCGTATACCGGGGCGGTGTCGATGGTGTTGATTCCCGAGTCTATCGCCGCGTGTATCGCGGGGATTGCTTCGTCATCGTCTGCGCCGCCCCAAAGCCATCCACCGATTGCCCACGCGCCGAAAATGATCGGACTGACGTGTAAATCGCTTGATCCAAGTTTTCGATATTCCATGACGACATCCTCCCTAAGTCTTCAGATTATCAGTGCGCCCTTTCTCTTAAAAAGAGGTATTCGTCCCGTAAACCCAACGTTCGCATGGCGGATCGAGTGTGTCGGCTCAGAGACCGTCGCGCGACGGTAGGCCCTGCGACCGCGATTCGGTAACTTTCATTACTATCGATGTTGGCCAACGGAGTTACGCGCAAACAGAAAGCTCGACAGGGGAATCGCGTATGGTGACTATCAGCGGATTCGGCGACGAAATCGATGCCGATTTGAAAACACAGATGGATGTAATGGAAGCCGAAGGCATCCGGCACATCGAGTTCCGGAATGTCTGGGGTCAAAGCGTAGAGACACTGAACGACGACCAGATGCAGACAGCGAAAAAACTCCTCGACGAGCGGGGATTCCGAATATCATCTATCGGTTCGGGGCTCGGAAAGATCGGTGTGCACGACGATTTTGACGCGCACCTCAAGCGCTGCGCGCGCTACATCGAAGTCGCGAAGTACTTTGAGACTGATCGTCTAAGAATCTTTTCGTTCTTCATTCCCAAAGGCGAATCGCCGCGCGATCATCGCGACGAAGTGATGCGGCGTATGCGCGCCATGGTCGATATGGCAGAGTGCGAAGGTGTCATTTTGGCGCATGAGAACGAACGTGACATCTACGGAGAAAAACCACCGGAATGTCGTGACCTCCTCGACACAATAGCCTCACCGAACTTCCGCGCAATTT
The DNA here is from genome assembly GCA_964635955.1 of uncultured bacterium. Lineage (GTDB taxonomy): Bacteria > Latescibacterota > MWCZ01 > MWCZ01 > MWCZ01 > CAZWQW01. The sequence goes on from CAZWQW010000003.1 coordinate 118,833, forward strand.
TCGACTTCGCGAATTTCGTTCAAGCCGGCGTGCGACCGTTAGCCGAAGGTTGGGAGCTACTCAAGGACGATATCGACTACTTCCACATCAAGGACGCACGTTTGTCGGACGGGAAGGTCCAACCTGCAGGCGAAGGTGATGGGGATGTGCGAGCGATACTCACTGAAAAGCTCTCGTCGGGTTGGGAAGGTGTTCTCTCACTCGAACCGCATCTGAAGCACGCCGGACGCGCCGGCGGGTACACGGGTCCCGAAGCCTTCAGTGTGGCGGTCGCTGCGCTTAAGAAGATTCTCGACGATATCGGAGTGAAATACGCGTAATGTGATCGTGATTACGTGAAACACGTGACAAAACACAGCAGGAGGGTACATGCCGAGTAACCAACCCAATCTCCACATACGTAAGCCGTTTGACCGCGGAACGAACACCGTCGTTACCCGCGGCAAAGAGCTCGAATTCCTCGGATTCAACATTATCAAACTCAACGAGAGTGAGTCCGAGACGTTGCAGTTTACCGGCGAAGAAGCAGCGCTCGTCGTGTTGACGGGAACGGCGACGATCAAGGTTGGTGGTCAGTCGTTCGACCGTATCGGTGGACGGCAGACTGTGTTTCAGGCGAACGCGGCGACCGTGTACGTTCCGTGCGAACACGAAGCAACGATTACTGCCGCCGGGCCGGGACCACTCAGCGTCGCCGTCTGTACCGCGACGTCTTCGTTGAAGCGTCAACCGGCACTGATACGCCCTGAGGATGTCCGGACGAAGAACGTTGGGCGTGCGAACTGGCGTCGCACGGTAAAAGACATCATCGATTTCACCTTCGATGCGGGACATATCGTCGTCGGTGAGACGATCAATCTGCCGGGCAATTGGTCGTCCAGTCCTCCGCATAAGCACGAAGTGGACAATCCGCCGTACGAAGTAAAGATGGAAGAGATCTACTTCTATCAGTTCAATCCGGAGCAGGGTTTCGGTGTTCAGCGTCTCTACACCGACGACCGCGACCTCGATGTGTGCTACGCAATCGAGCACAACGACACCGTATTGCTTCCAAAGGGGTACCATCCCGTTGGGGCGGCGCCGGGATACCAGCTCTACTACCTGTGGTTCATGGCGGGTCCGACGAGTCGCGTACTTCGCCCGAAGGACGACCCCGCGCATTCGTGGTTGAAGTCGGTTGAGCCGATCATCGATACACTCGATTGACAGTTCTCAACGCGTCGAACGGTAATCGGTACGCCTTCTACCGTGCGAATATTGCACAGTGGACCGCGACATTCGTCCTTACATGCTTCATTTTGATTCGCGTGCCGCGCAAGACCATAACACCTGGTCTGCGCGGCATGTTGTTGTCAGAGAGGCGGAGCGGTGGTTTCGGAAGTGGTAGATTCCGTGGTGGGCCGCCCGCGTTTGTACCGGGTAGCGAAGATTCATTGGGTAACGGGTATGAGGTGACCGGAGAGAGATCGGAAGAGTGACGGGGCCGTCACGCGGATGCGTGTATAGCCCCGTCTAACGCTCGATTCGGTTGATTTGGTCAGATGAGTTCATCGTCGTATTCCTCGGTGTCGAGTTCCGTTTCGATTGCGTCGACTTCCTCGGTTTCATCGAGAACCGTCAACTCATCTTCCCATGCGTCGTCGAATGGCTCAATTGTCCGCGGAGCCGGTGTTGGCCGCTTGATTTCCTTGATGTCGGGCATTTCCTTATCGGCTGCGGTCCGTTTCTGTTTTTCGTACAACAATCCCATGTCTCTCACCTCCCTTCAGGCGGGTATGCCGTAAACGATTTTTCTATCGATTTTCGTATGCAATCCTCGGGCCATTATTTGCAGTCCGCGACAAATAAGTATCTCGAACTGACGTATGTCAAGAACCCCGCGTTGATTCGATACCGTGCGCGTCCAGTTCCAGAGGGTAGCGGTCGCGTGATTCGGTTCGGTACTTTCTCTACTCACTCGGTCGGTTTCTCTTACGCAATATGATAAGACGCTCGGAAGGATATGTATGAACAACTCTCGGAACATCCTCATAGCGCCTTCGGTGTTAGCTGCCGATTTCGCGAGACTTCGCGACGAATTGGCACGTGTCGAAAAGGGCGGCGCCGAATGGCTGCACCTCGATGTGATGGACGCACACTTCGTGCCGAATCTGACATTCGGACCGTTCATTGTTGAAGCGATACGATCGCTCAGCGACCGCCTGCTCGACACACACCTCATGATAACTGATCCGGTTGGATACGCAAAACGTTTCGTTGATGCGGGCAGCGATCTTATCACGTTTCATATCGAGGCAGTCGAAGATCCCGTTGACGCAATTCGTAGCATTAAGGACACCGGAGCACAGGTTGGGATTTCGATCAAGCCTGCAACACGGGTCGATGTGCTGTTCCCGTTACTCAGTGAACTTGATCTGGTTCTTGTCATGTCGGTAGAGCCGGGTTTCGGCGGCCAGCGATTCATGCCAGACTCACTCGATAAGATTCGCGCATTGCGAAACGAGATCGATCGATGTGGTCATAGAACGCTTATTCAAGTCGATGGCGGGATAAACCCAGAGACGGCGAAACTCGTTCGCGACGCAGGTGTTGATGTAATCGTTGCGGGAACAGCAGTCTTCCGCGCCGACGACCCCGCGCAAGCTATCGCAGCGCTTCGCGAATAGGTGTGACGAGTCGATGTGCTCAACCGAGTCCAAGCCGCCAACGTGCATTCCACCCAAAGGCGCGGCGGGCTGTGAACTGGCTCTTGTATGCGATCGTGTCAGCGGATACGAGGCGACTCACGGCGCATTGTTCGCGGGAATCGTCGGGAACATGCTCGAGCGGATTCTGAGCGCTCCCGGCGTCGAGATACCGTTCGAAAGCGTCTACGCGATCTCGGTGGTCCCTTGGCGGTTACCACGCGACCGCTTTCCTCGCCGTCACGAGATAGCGTCCCGACGAAATGCGTTAACTACCGAGCTCGAAAAGGTGCAGCCATCGGTGATTGTAGCACTCGGTGGACTCTCCGCGTACGCGCTCTTCGCCGATCGACCGTTCGAGCCGGGTGAATGGCGGGAGTGGGGAAGCGAGGCGTTTACCGTACCTGTCTACCACACATTACACCCGCGCGAAGCGCTGTGGAATCACATCGACGAAGGGCGATTCATTGCGGATACGCGTAGCAAGAAACGTCGGATGTGGGATGATTGGCGCGCGATCGCAGAGAAACTCGTAGAACAGCGCCGTTTGGCTCACCGGTTTGACGACCCGTCGAAAGAGAACCAATGAAGATTACAATACTCGGAAGCGGTGCGGCTGAAGGAATCCCAGCGTTTTACTGTCGATGCCGCGTGTGTAGTCATGCCGCGACAAACCGCGGTCGAAACGTCCGTATGAGATCATCCGTTCTCATCGATGACGCGCTGAAAATCGACTACGGGCCGGATAGTTACGCGCAGACGTTGGCGCACGGTATTGACATGCGATCGGTTCGGATCGTCGTGATATCTCACGCACACGAAGATCATTTTACTCCCACCGAGTTCATCTGGCGCGAGCATTATTTTATCCAGGATAACGGTCCAGCCACTATCGGCCTTTACGGCAACAACACCGTTGGCGAGCTATTCGACGGACTTGCCAAACGCTACGGAATTCCCAGAAAGGATCTGCTTCAACGACTTAAGATCCGGTACTCGGAAACCGCGCCGTTCCAGTCGATTGATGTTGACTCATACCGTATTCATACGATTGCGGCTACGCATGATCCGCGACAGGTTGCCATGAACCACGTGATCGAACGCGAGGGGGTGCGTGTGCTTGTCGGGTTCGATACCGCGTGGTACCAGTCGGAGACGTGGGATTACCTTACGAGTTTGTGCAGTGAAAAGCCGCTTGATTTCGTGCTTATGGATTGTACGATGGGAAAGCTTTCGGGCGGCGACACACATATGGGTATCGACGACAACGAGCGTGTCCGTGATGAAATGAGCGCGCGGGATACTCGGCGAGGCCACGCAGTATGTCGTTACTCACATATCGCACGGTGGTGACTATACGTACGACGAACTCGCCAAACGGGCTACCACGGCGGGTATGGTTGCCGCATACGACGGAATGGTGCTGGAACTATAATAGGCCGCGACACCTCACGATGGTATCGGTCGTATCGGAATGATGAGGAATACCAGCACGTCCCATACCGCGTGACTGATAATACCGGGCCAGAGCGACTTCCATCGCATGTACATCCAACCCCAGAATACCCCGCAAACCAACGCCGCCATGACCAACATGAAGTTCCACGACCAAATGTGAACAGCAGCGTAGACGCATCCTGCGACGATCCATCCAATCGTGTCGCCCCATCGTTTCGCGAATCTTTCTTGGATGAACCCACGCCAGAATATCTCTTCCGCTGGGCCGATGATGAAGAACAACAGAAGCCCTATCGTGACCGGATTCATCTGTGTCTTCATCGCGTAGATGCCGCCTACCTGATCGGCTGCGAACGGAAACACAATTGCGCTCACGAAGTCGCCGATCCAGAACATCACATAAAGCACAATCGCCGAAACGACGCCAATCGCGATGTGGATCGGTCGAAAGGCATAGATTCTCTGTAGCTCAGATCGTGTCGCAACGATTCCGGTAACGGCGAGCAACGTCGCGGCAAAGGTCATGCTCAGCCAGAAGTTCCCCCACTCCAAGCCGAACATGACACCCCACATCGCCGCTGCGAGAACAATCGTTGATAGTTCGACGATCATAGTAGCTTCCCGAGTACGATTCCGATCATGAGGAGGATTCCGAATAACAGGTGAACCTGCGCCGTCATCTGGTCAACGAACGCGAGTCCCGACGTACGCTGTCCTCCAGCGGAGCGAATCACGTTGACCACTTTAGACGCCGGGATTGCGCTGAGCGCGACAACCAGAGTCCACAACGGCAATATGCCAAACGCGATCATGAGAATAACGCTGATGTACGCGCATACGACCATCGCGTAGTATTCGACCGCTGCGAGCGACTGTCCGACCGTATTCGAGACGGTGACGATACCCGCCGCAGCGTCGTCGGCAATGTCGCGAAGATTGTTTGCTTGGACGATTGCCGCCACGAGAAACCCAACGGGAAGTGATATCAGGATCACATCGCGCGAGAACGATCCGGTGAGAACGTAGTACGAACCGATCACCATCAACGGCCCGAACAGTATGAAAATGACCGTTTCGCCAAGGCCGCGGTATTTGAATTCGATCGGCCATCCACCGTAAAAGAAACCGCCAACAAGCCCCGCTACTCCGAGCCAAAGCAGTGGTGTTCCGCGATGCGTAACCATCCAAAGGCCGAGGAGTGTCCCCAATATAAAGAGGACCACGCCGCCGCTAAGCACCGCTTTGGGTGCGAGATACCCATCGGTGAGAACACGTGAGCCGCCCATGGTGCGGTATCGGTCGACGCCGCGCTTGTAGTCGAAGTAGTCACTCACCATATTCGCGCCGGCGTGGTAGAAGACCCCCGCGAGGATGATAAATGGGAGCAGCCGCCAACTGACCGGACCGGTACTCAAGTACCACGCGAGTACTGCACCAAGCAGCATAGGGGTTACCGAAGCGGTATAGGCAAACGGACGCGACGCTTGCCACCACTTAGCGACGGTGCCGGGTGGACGTTGACCGAAGGGGTACTCGACATCCTCCGTGCCGGTGTCGTCGGTCAAACGTATTATATGCGGTATGATCTGTATGATTCTTGCACTGTTCGAAACGTTTTGATTGGCTTCGGAAAACGCGCTTTCCGCCTCGGCTTCGTCTGCAACAGTACCGAGGATCACTGCGCGTCCGTATCCACTCAGACGGCCGCTTTCAGCGGTTACATCAAAATCAACGGACGGATCATCGAAAAGCGCTGTATGGACGGCTCCGTCGTTCTCCACGGCGATGTAGATACCGTCATTGCCAAGAATTGCCGATGTGTCGGCAGTTTCTGCACGCGTCGATCGGATAGTGATGGTTCCTTTTCGCATTAGGATGCGTTCTATCTTTGCTGTGATTGCTGTGCGATCTGGTGTATGCTCGTTATTCACGGTGGTATTCCCTCGTGCCGACGGCTTACAATGATAGGTGATGCCGTCAGTTTTCCCCGGCGTGTTTTTGGAGTCCCAAACGTTAAAACGAAATGGTTCGACTCGGCAACGATCAGCGGTGGGAGTATGCCAAAATGCGGATCAGTAGTAGACAGTGAGTTGAGGCGTAAGGTGGTAGGTTCGGTACTCGTTATCGCTACAACCGGATGCGTAGATGATGCGGTACACAAGCGTCGTAGTCGCGAATCGTCTGCTCTGTTGCGTCGATCAGTTTTTTATAAGCCGGTAGGATGGTCGATGAACTCGGTTTCGACTCCGAACTGTTCGGCGAGGTGCATTGCAAGGGCTTTCACACCGACAGTTTCGGTGGCATAGTGACCGGCGTGAATGACGTTCATCCCGTATTCTTCCGCTTCGATCGCCGTGTAGTGCGGTCCCTCGCCGGTTATCAACGTGTCGATATCGGCGTCCGCAGCTTCCGCTATGAGACTCCCGCCGCCGCCCGTGACGATGCCGACGCGTGATGCTTGCCAAAGGCCGTGTGGAAGCACGCGCGGCTCGACTCCGAGAACGCTGCGGAGCCGTTCCAGAATCTCATCTCGATCGATGTCGATTGCGCCGTGAACGCCGACTTCGATGCTCTCATATTTGCCGAACGTTCCGTCAACGGGAATATCAAGCGCGTTTGCGAGTTGGATGTTATTGCCGACTTCCGGATGGATATCGAGCGGAAGATGCGCGCTGTACACGCCGATTCGATGCCGGACGAGTGCGGAGAACCGTCGGTACGCCATGCCAGTCATTGGTACTCGCGGACCCCAGAAGAGGCCGTGGTGCACTATCAGTAAATCCGCGCCCCAGAGTGCTGCACCGGCGATTGTCGCAAGGCAGGCGTCGACAGCTACCGCGATACGCCTGACATCAGGTGCACCTTCGACCTGTAACCCGTTCATCGCATCGGGGTAATCGGGTACTTCATCGATTTTCAGGTAACCGTCGAGGTAACTTACAAGATCCGACAGTGCGACGCTCATGCGGACGATACTCCTCGCGTGGGAACCTTTCAAACAATCTTGCTGCGTTCGTAATCCGATATTCATCCGACATGACGCGAAAGGCCTTGCGCCGGATTCGTCGGGTCACGAATGTTACAACAATACGAAAATACCGAGTCGACAGGAACAGGCCCATCGTACGGTGTTGTCTATCGGTATCAGCCGATTACCAATGCAGAGATAGATTCATGTCGCTTCCGATACTTACAATCGCGTCGGCAACGGCCGCACTACGACGTGGCGAGGTCGTTGCATACCCGACGGAAACGTTCTACGGTCTCGGCGCAATCGTAAACGATCGACAGGCATTAGAACGCGTCGTCGCGCTCAAACAGCGCGACGAAGGAAAGCCGGTCAGCCTTATTTTGGGCCGAGCAGAAACCGTACTCCAGTTCTCCTCATCGCTTACGCCGAGTGTCGTACGGCTCATCTCGCTCGCATGGCCGGGACCGCTTACCGTCGTTCTCCAAGCACGTGATGATGTTGACGAGATCATTACCGGTGGAACCGGCACTGTAGCGGTGCGTGTTCCCTCCCACGTTCATGCACGTATCCTTGCCGATGCGTCTGGTGGCGCGATTACCGCTACCAGCGCGAACAAGCAAGGCGAATCACCTCCGTCGTCTCTTGAGGAGGTTCGCGCGCAATTTCCGAGCGGATTGGCAGGCGTCGTCGGTGGCGAAAGTACTCCCGGCGGATTCGCGACCACTCTCGTGCGACCTGTCGGACGTCAACTCTATGTACTTCGCACCGGCGTTATTTCCGACGATACGCTCCGTCGGTGGTGGACCGGTGACGTCCTCCCCAGTTCGAGCATGCCAAGTGCCTGATACCTTCTTCGCCAACGGTATTCATGTTTCATTCGATCCCATTGCGCAAGAACGACTTGACGCAACGGCGACGATGGTAGGTTCGTGCATCGGATACGAACCGGGCGGATGGACGGCGAAGGCGTGTGACGACGAAGAGCTTGCCGAAGACCTTAAGGCACACGATCTATGGCGTGTATGCGCGGATGAACTCGGCGCGGAATATCTTTCCGAAGAACTCTCAGACACCGAGTGGCAACACTGGCGGGATACCCTCGCGTCGCGTGATCAGCGTCGTGTTCGAATACTCATTGCCGATCCAATCGACGGATCGAGCGAGTGGAATCGTGCGGGATGGCGGCACTCTCCGCTGACGACAGCCGCGATGGCGATCGAAACCACACTCCCTGATGCCTCCGACAACGTTGTATGTGCCGCCGCAGTCGGAGCTCTCTGGCAAGAACGTACGTGGAGCATCTGGGGCGACGAATTGAGTATGACAGATTGGTACGAGCCAAGCGTAAAAGAAACGGTGCGTATCGCCGATGCGAAGCGACGTCTTCGTACGTCAGAAACGATGGCCGCCGCATACTTCCCAACCGCACGACACGCTCGAATCGTTGCACCGTTATACGACGTCGTACCGTATCTGCACAATCTTGGCGGGATTCCGTTTTCGCTCAGAGTTGTGGCGGGTCAATCACGGCGCTCATACGGTGCATCGATTGAACCACTTCCAGCGGCGCCGTGGGAGCTTGTCGGTCTCGTCTTGGCAGCGATCGGCGGAGCGGCCGTCGCGCGACTCGATGGCGCACCGATATCACTTAATCCGTTTGTCCGACAGACATCCATCGTCGCAGCGAATCACAGGGTGCTGACGGACCTATCGACGGCGATAGTATGCCGAACTGACGGTGTCGAGGTTCAGCACGTAGCGCCTCTTCGGCAGCTCGACTCTTCCGTCCCGCAACGGTGACTACCTACGAAAAAAGCATGGCGTGCGAGAATTGCACACCATGCTTTCCGATCTGCATGTCTTCTGTCGTGTGTCTTAGTTACGGTGCACGTTCGCAGAGATAGCGTGAACCATTTTCCCGAGCCTCGATGTCAGCTTTCGGCTCTTCGGCGGAGCGATCTGTTCGTCGCTGTCCTTCCCGAACTGTCCAAGTCGTACCACGTATCCGAAGACGTCGCCATAGAGAGGCTGAGTCCCGGCTAACGGTAACGCATCGTTGCCCGGAGTCATGTCATACTGCATGCTGGTTGTCATCGTCTGTATCGCATAATCTGAATACATCGTCTCTATCCTTTCAAAGTGCGTATTCTGGCATACTGTGCTGTATCCGCAGTTGCTCAATCTTGTAACCCACATCACGGGATTATTCCGTCGTTTGATCGCCCAAATGATAATGCAAGGTGTATGCCAACAACCGACAGATCGGACTGTTGATATGCCATATATGCCAAAGAGTGCAATATATGCACGGTTGTGAGATTGCGTCACGCGCAAGACGCACGTACTTGCGCCGCCGGTGTCATCTTGGGGCTCTGTCTGTATCCACGTATACTCATTCCCGCAATAGAAGAGTCTTCACCATCTCATCGAGGAATCTATGGTACGATGTGTCATTTGTGGTGCGGCCGGTCGCATGGGAAAGCGTCTCGTCGCGCTTGCAAGCGAACAACCTGATGTCGAGGTCGTCGGCGCGGTTGAGCATCCCGAGAGTAACGCACTTGGACTGGATGCTGGTGAGCTTGCAGGAATCGGAAAGAACGGAATCGCCATCCGTGCAGATTTAGCAGAAACCCTTACCGACGCCGATGTGGCGATCTCGTTTATCAACATTCCCGCGGCGACCGTTGAGCAGGGGAAGATCTGCGCGGATGCTCGGAAAGCGCTGGTTGTTGGGTCCACAGGTCTTAATACGGACGAAGAAGCTGCGTTCCGTTCTGTGATCGGCGGTATTCCGGTCGTCAAGGCGAGCAATTTCAGCGTCGGTATTACCGTTTTGCTCTCGCTCGTTGAACAAGCGAGCGAGCTACTCGGTGACGCGTTCGATTGCGAGATCATCGAGTCGCATCACACGAAAAAAAAGGACGCACCGAGCGGAACGGCGCTCAGCCTTGCCGAAGCTGCTGCTCACGCGCGTGGATGGTCACTTGCTGATGTGGCAAAGCACGGTCGAGAAGGCATCGTTGGTGAGCGTCCGAAGCGCGAAATCGGTATGCACGCTATTCGCGCCGGAGATATCGTCGGACATCACACCGTGCTGTTCGGTGGTACAGGCGAGACGTTAGAGCTGGTCCACCGAGCGCAGAGTCGTGACACCTTCGCAATGGGTGCGCTTCGCGCCGCGAGTTGGGTCGTGGAACAACGGCCGGGGCTCTACTCGATGCGGGATGTGCTCGGATTGACGAATCGATAGTCGTTATTAGATCACGGTACCCGGCGGGATCACGGTGTCTTTTGGGATAACGACGATTCCGTCGGATATCGTATACTTCGCGGTCGTCTCGTTCTGCACGTTCCGCGCGTTGACGATACGGCATCCAGCTCCGATACGGACGTTCTTGTCGATAATAGCGTTTACGACGACGCTGTTCTCGCCGATACCGATCTCATACGGACTTTTCGCGTTCGCGTCGGTCGATTCCGATTCGTAAAAATCGGCGCCCATGATGATTGATCGCTGAATGGTCGCCCCCTGCTTGATGACGCTCCGAATACCCACAATCGAGTCTTCAATCGTCGATCCGGCAATGATACTCCCCTCACTGATGATGCTGTTTACGACACGGCAATCGCTGATCTTCGAACTCGGTAGAAACCGCGCGCGGGTATACACAGGGCGACTGGCTTCGTAGAAGTTGAACGGGGATTGGTCCCACGCGAGCGCAAGATTCGCCTCGTGGAACGCGCGAATCGTCCCGATATCGCGCCAATAACCGTCGAAGTGGTGCGCTCCGACCCGCACGGTATCGATCGCGCGCGGAATGATCTCTCGACCGAAATCCTCTTCCGAGCCGCTGTTCAGGAGGTCGACCAACACGTCCCGATTGAAGAGATAGATACCCATCGATGCGAGATATTCCTGACCAGTCGGTAATGACGGTGTTCGGAGTGAACGGAGTAGCTCCGGTGTCTGTGGTTTCTCAACGAACTCAGTTATCCGGCCGCGTTCGTTCGTGTGAAGAATCCCGAATCCAGGCGCTTCCTCGACGCCGACGCCCTTGACGGACACGGTAACGTCGTTCCCTTGGTCGATATGACTCTGAACGAAGTCTCGGTAGTCCATCCGATAGAGGTGATCGCCGGAGAGGATGAGTACAAGCTCCCATTGAGGCGACGAGAAATACCGGAGCGTTCGCCGAACGGCGTCGGCTGTTCCTTGGAACCAGTCGGAGTTCTCGAGTGTCTGTTCCGCCGCGAGTATTTCTACGAACCCGCGATCGAAGACGTCGAATCGGTACGTGCGGTGGATATGTCGGTGGAGCGACGCGCTATTGAACTGCGTGAGGACATAGATCGTATCGATTCCCGAGTGTAGGCAATTCGATATCGGGATGTCGATCAGTCGGTACTTCCCGCCAATCGGTACCGCGGGCTTCGAACGGACCTTTGTGAGCGGTTGAAGTCGCGTCCCACGACCGCCACCAAGGATCACCGCGAGTATGTTTCCGTTCATAAC
>CAZWQW010000004.1:0-41149 GCA_964635955.1 uncultured bacterium
CCGATGTGGCGAACTTTGACCTCCATCGGCGCATCACCCATGTTGCGAGCGGTGTTCTCGAAGAGCACCTTCTGCTGCGCGGGCGACATGAGCCGGAAGAGCTCGCCGGGCTGCGAGTAGTAGTCGTCATCGTCCTCGCGGGAGTTCCAATGATCGGCGGCACCTTCGAGAGCGAGTGGCGGTTCGCGATGCTCCGGTTGCTCCTGCCACTCGCCGTAACTGTTCGGCTCGTACCCGAGTGTCGCGCCGTAGTTCTCGTCGACACGCATCTGGCCGTCGCGATGGAACGCATGCACCGGACAGCGCGCGCGGTTGACGGGAATGAGGTGATGGTTCACCCCGAGGCGGTAGCGCTGCGCGTCGCCGTACGAGAAGAGGCGTCCCTGCAGCATCTTATCCGGCGAGAAGCCGATACCCGGAACGATATTCGCCGGGTTGAACGCCGCCTGCTCAACGTCCGCGAAGTAGTTCTCCGGATTCTTGTTGAGCTCGAGCACACCTACGTCGATGAGCGGGTAGTCCTTGTGCGGCCAGACTTTCGTGAGGTCGAACGGGTTGAATGGGAACTTCGCCGCGTCTTTCTCGGGAACAACCTGGATCTTCATATCCCACTTCGGGAAGTCGCCTTTCTCGATGCTGTCGAAGAGGTCGCGTTGATGGCTCTCGCGGCACTTCCCAATGATCGCTTCGGCTTCCTGATCGGTCAGGTTCTTGATGCCCTGACGAGTCTTCAGGTGAAATTTCACCCAGTAGCGCTTGCCCTTCTCGTTGATAAGGCTGAAGGTGTGGCTGCCGTAGCCGTTCATGTGGCGATATGATGCGGGAATGCCGCGATCGCTCATGGTGATCGTCACCTGATGGAGCGCCTCGGGGAGGTTCGTCCAGAAATCCCAGTTGTTCTTCGCGCTGCGTAGGTTCGTCTTCGGATCGCGCTTCACGGCGTGGTTCAGGTCGGGGAACTTGAGCGGGTCGCGCAGGAAGAATACTGGCGTGTTATTCCCGACGAGATCCCAGTTGCCTTCTTCGGTGTAGAACTTGATCGCGAAACCGCGGATGTCGCGCTCGGCGTCGGCAGCGCCACGCTCACCGGCAACCGTGGAAAAGCGCACGAACACGTCGGTTTTCTTCCCTACTTCTGAGAATATCTTCGCCTTCGTGTACTTCGAGATGTCGTGCGTGACAGTAAAGGTTCCGAACGCGCCGGAGCCTTTCGCGTGCATGCGCCGCTCGGGAATCACTTCGCGGTCGAAGTGAGCGAGCTTCTCCAGATACCAAACGTCCTGCAGCAACTGCGGACCGCGTGGACCCGCAGTCATCACGTTTTGATTGTCGACGACAGGCGCGCCGGCAATCGTGGTAAGCTTCTGCTTCTTCTTCGCCATGGCGAGTTCCTTCCTGCCTTTCGGCAATGGTTGATCGGTAACGCGTGTCTGTTATCGCGATGTTTCGAGACACTGCTTACAAATGCCGCGGATATCGACGTGCGTCGTTTCAACTCGCCCGAACTGCTTCGCAGCGTCCGGAATTGGGATGTTGTCGAGTGCGGTGCTTTCAAAATCGCGCGCCAGACCGCAACGTACACAAATAAAATGATGGTGATGCGTGAGATTCGCGTCGAACCGTACAGCTTCCTGACGTGGTCCAAGCGTGCCAACCAAACCGAGATCATTGAGTAATCGCAACGCGCGATAAACAGTATCGAGCGAGACCGTCGGCATGCGCGTGCGCACGGCGTTGAATACCGTTTCGGCGTCGGGATGATCCTCGCTCGACGCAACTTCACGGAATATCTCGAGTCGCTGATGGGTGAGCTTGATACCTGCGTCTTTTACGACCGATTTGAAGTGCTCGACGCGACGCTCAAGCTCCGAATTCTCGACTGTCACGACTTTCTCCTATTTCCGAACAATTCGCAGATAGGAATGTATTGACAACAAGCCGACGTTCCAAGCATGGTAATGCGCAGACAAAAAACGGTCGAATGCATGTGTAAATCGCCGGGAGACCTTTATTCCCGCGTAGTTGTAAGTATCTTATCGAAATCATTGACGGCTCAGTATCGCTCGGAGGTGGGGAATGATCGACTGGTTTGTGGGGTTACATCCGGTTTGGCAGGCTCTCGTCGCGACGTGTGGTACGTGGTTTCTCACGGCTGCAGGTGCCGGTGTCGTCTTCGTCTTCCGTACGGTAAACAGAAAAGTGCTCGACCTCATGCTTGGGTTTGCTGCGGGGGTCATGATCGCCGCGAGCTATTGGTCGTTACTCGCACCGGCAATCGAGATGGCTGAGGCCGGTGGGGTGAGTGGATGGATACCCGCAGCTATCGGATTCATGCTGGGTGGCGGATTTCTCTACATCGTTGATCACTTCCTCCCGCACCTTCACTTTGGCCATCCAATCGAAGATGCCGAAGGTATTCAAACAACGTGGCAGCGGAGTATGCTGCTGATGATCGCGATGACGTTACACAATATTCCGGAAGGTCTCGCGGTCGGCGTTGCTTTCGGAGCGCTTGCGGCGGATTTACCCGGTGCTTCGCTCGCGGGCGCTGTTGCCCTTGCAATCGGTATTGGTATCCAGAATCTTCCTGAAGGAACGGCGGTATCGGTGCCACTTCGTCGTGAAGGTATGAGTCGAACGAAGGCGTTCATGTACGGTCAGGCGTCGGGAATGGTGGAACCGTTTGCGGGAGTCGCCGGAGCGGCGGCCGTGATTCTCATACAGCCGATACTCCCGTATGCGCTTGCATTCGCGGCGGGTGCGATGATCTACGTTGTCGTTGAAGAGTTGATCCCGGAGTCGCAGCTTGAGCAGAACACGCACCTTGCAACATTCGGCACGATGCTCGGGTTCACCGTGATGATGACACTGGACGTTGCGTTAGGATAGTCGGTACGTCTCGAAGTTAGCATCCGCGCGTCATTAGAGCCGCCTGAGCGCTTCACGGACGATGCGTTCGGTTGGCGCATCCTCGCCGAGAGATTCGCACGCAACCTTCACTACGTTCGCTGCTTCGGATGCATTGAGCCCCAGACCGACAAGCGCTTGAACCGCTTCGGATTTCGGATCGTTCGGAACAGCAACGCCTGACTCGGTTCCGGCGAACAGCGCGCCGTCCTCAAACGACTCCCGCAATTCCATGATCAACCGCGCCGCTGTCTTCTTGCCAACGCCGTGGACTTTCGCCAAAACGTTTGCGTCACCCGAGACGATAGCCGCGCGGAATGCGGTCGGGTCGATTCCGGAGAGGATACTGAGGGCGAGTTTCGGCCCAACGCCATTGACCTCGATCAGTCGTTCAAAGAGCTGCCGTTCCTGCTCCGATGAGAAACCGAAGAGCTCCACCGCGTTTTCACGAACGCTCATGTGTGTAAAGACACGAACGTTTTCCCCAACGGAACCGATTCGTTCATACGTGGAAAGCGGGATACTCACGGCGTACCCGACACCACCTACGTCGATCACTGCGGTTCCGGGTGTTTTTCCCGCGAGTTTGCCCGAGAGAAATGATATCATGGCTGCTCCGCAATCAGAGAATCCCGAGATCGCGCAGTTGCTGTTGCGCTTTCGTGAGGTGTCTGGCTTCGGTCGGCGCTGCAATCGGCGAGCGGAACACGTGGCAGAGAGCGACTGCGAGCGCGTCCGCCGCATCGGCTGGTTTAGGCACCTGTTTCAGACCGAGTATCCGCGTGACCATGTACTGCACCTGCTCTTTCGTCGCGCCTCCAGTTCCGACAACCGCCTGCTTCACAAACCGCGGGCTGAACTCGACAACCTCAAGCTCGTTCATGACACCGAGAACGAGAATGACGCCGCGAGCCTGTCCGAGCTTGATTGCCGTTTTCGGGTTGTTTCCGAAGAACGCTTCTTCCACGGCGAGTACCGCCGGATGGTGCGTGCTGATCACATCGGCGAGTTCGCGATGAATACGCGCGAGTCGTTCGGGCATCGGATCGCTTCGCCCGGGACGAATCACACCTGACGCGACATGCCGCACGCGACTGCCGGCGTAGTCGATAACACCGTAGCCCGTCACGACAGTGCCGGGGTCTACTCCGATGATCCGTTTCCACTCGGTCACGCTCGCTCCTTTCGGGGCGACGTCGGTGGGTAAACGCGACGCGGAGGCACAACGGGAACGATCGCCTTTGCACCTCCGCGTGGCGGAACAGGTAGAATCTCACTCGTCCGCGAGCGCAGCCATTTCGTCCATGGAAATGTCGAAGTTCGCGAACACTTTCTGCACGTCGTCGTTATCGTCGAGCGTCTCGTAGAGACGGAGCACTTGGCTCGCTACAGAACCTTCGACCTCGACCGTGTTCTGCGGTACACGTGTCGGCTCGGCCGATTCGACGGCGATGCCTGCCTCTTCGATGGCGGTCTTCACCTTGTCGAGCTCGGTAAGCGGGGTGGTGATTTCGTACGCGTCGCCTTCGGAATCGAGATCCTCGGCACCTGCCTCCGCAGCGATGAGAAACAGCTCCTCCTCGTCGACGCCTTCCTTCGCGACGGTGATCGTGCCTTTGCGCTCGAATACCCACGCTACCGAACCACTCTCCGCAAGGCTGCCACCGGCCTTCGAGAAGGCATGCCGCATGTCCGATACGGTGCGATTACGGTTGTCAGTCAGCGATTCCACGAAGAACGCAACGCCGCCGGGGCCGTACCCTTCGTATGTCACCTCCTCGTACGTTACACCTTCAAGCTCACCAGTTCCACGTTTGATTCCGCGTTCGATATTCTCGTTCGGCATGTTCGCCTGACGTGCTTTGTCCATGGCGGCGCGCAAACGAGGATTCATCGCCGGATCGCCGCCGCCAACTCGAGCCGCGACGACGATTTCCTTGGTGATACGCGTGAAGATCTTGCCGCGCTCTGCGTCGGCTCTCCCTTTCTTATGCTTGATATTCGCCCATTTTGAATGACCCGACATGATGACTACCTCCGGATTCGTAATGTCGACGGTTTCGGATAACACACACATACAGATCGATTATCTCGCAAACCGTCCCGGAGGCCGCTTGTGACTGACTCGGATGAGAATCAGGCGGAGCCGTTTATACGGAGCGCTTGATCGAACCATTGAGTGAACTCTCCATACACTGACGAGTATTCGGCGAACGGCCTATCGCGGCGTGACAACAACCTTCATCGCGCCGGTCGTTTCCTTATTTCGCAAAATATCGAAACCTTCGTGTACACGATTTAGTGGCACGTGATGTGTTACGAGATCTGCGAGAGATAGTTTCCCGGACGCGGCGAAATCAATCGTGTTTTGAAAATCCTCGTATCGGTAGTTCGCGGATGTCGTGATTTTGCGTTCGCCGGCCAGTGCGGTTATCGGCAGTGATACCGAGCCAGCATGCACTGCTAAAAGTACTAATGTACCATCGGGAGCGAGTAAATCACTCCCGTCACGGAATGTCTCCGCGGTACCGACCGTATCGATCACTACGTCGACGCCCCATCCATCGGTCAGTTCGTAGACCTGATCTCGCCAATTGGATGTCCGTTTCGCATTGATACCGTGCGCGCCGAACCGACGACCGAACTCGAGCGGCGCATCGTAGATATCGACCGCGAACACGTGCGTGGCGCCGCGAAGGTTCGCAAGGCGAGCCGCCGTCACCCCAAGCGGCCCCATACCGATAATCGCGACCGACAGACCAGTGGTGAACGAGGCTACCTCAAGTGCATGGTACGCGACGCCCGCAATATCGAGGACTACGGCTTCGTCGAACGAAAGGTGGTCTGGGAGAACGTAACATCGGCGAGCCCACGCGCGACAATACTGCGCCATCGCACCCGGGTAGTAGTCCATCACGCCCCATCCGGCGCCGTGGCCGATGTGTACGGTGTCTTTCGAAAGATGCGGCTTGCCGAGACGTGATGCACGATCGAGCCCGGACACATCGAACGGAGCGACGACAACGCGTTTCCCGATCCACGACTCGAGGCGCGATGAGCCAGCCTCGACCACGGTGCCGCCGAATTCGTGTCCCAGCACCATGTTCGGGGGATTCGGCTCCGCTTTCCCGAGTGTATGTTGCGCCCACGGATTCTCACCAGCGAAATAGCGAAGGTCGGATCCACAGATACCGCATCCAGCCACTTCGATGAGCAATTCGTCGGATGCAATCGTGGGAATCGGTATCTCTTCAACGACGAGCTCGTGTGGTGCCTTGAGAACGGCTGCGTACATCGTCCCTTGCATAGAAACCTCGCGAAATGTGCTCATTATACGGCTCGACCGGAATGCGTCATCGGGTTCGAGATTTGCGATATTCGGAGATTACAGGGTCACGATGCGTGTGGCAAGTCGGACGGCGGTTTGGAGTTTAAAAATATACCCGTAATATAGCGTTACATCCAAACACACAAGGCACTCGTTTATGCGCCATTTTATCGATGGGTAGACGCACCTTGCGGATCACATCAGAATACCCGTATTCTGTACGTGCATGGAATGCAGATCGATTGAGTAAGTGGCGACCGTCCGAAGAAAGAAATACGGCGTACTAAATGGCACAGGAATATATCAGTGTACGCGGCGCACGTGTGCACAACCTTCGCAACGTAAATCTCTCGCTTCCGAAGAATCGGCTCATTGTCTTTACCGGTGTATCCGGCTCCGGTAAAAGCAGTATGGCCTTCGATACGATCTACGCCGAAGGTCAACGTCGGTATATCGAGTCTCTCTCCGCGTATGCCCGCCAGTTCATGGATCAAATGGAGAAACCCGATGTCGACCAAATCACGGGTTTGCCTCCGGCGATTTCTATCGAGCAAAAAGCCGCGGGTGGTAATCCGCGCAGCACCGTCGGCACGATGACGGAGATCTACGATTATCTCCGCATCTTGTACGCTCGACTCGGGACTGTTCACTGCCTCTCGTGCGGCAAGCCAATCAGCGGTCAGACACGTGAGCAGATCATCGAACGGATTCTTGCGCTGCCGGAGCGAACTCGCCTGAATATCCTTGCACCAGTGATTCGCAACCGTCAAGGCGAATTCCTCGATTTGTTCGAAGATTTGCAGCGGCAGGGATACGTTCGCGCACGCGTCGACGGAACGGTTTACGCGCTGACGGAGAACCCCGGACTCGATCGTCACATCAAGCACGATGTCGACGTGATCATCGACCGCGTCATCCTCAAGCCGGACAGCCGTACGCGAATCGCAGAGGCGGTTGAGACTGCGCTTGCGATGGGTAACGGAACGCTGATCGCGAACGTGGTGGAGGCGAGCGACGATTCGGGTACGGACATTGTCATGGGTACGTCGTTCGCCTGCGCGGAATGCGGGATTTCGTACGAAGAACCGACCCCGCAACTCTTCAGCTTCAACATACCTGCGGGCATGTGTCCGGTGTGCGACGGTCTCGGAACGGAAGTCCAGATTGACCCCGAGCTGTTAATCGTCGATGCGTCGCTTTCGTTGCGCGGCGGCGCAATCGCTACGATCGATGTAGACCGTAACAAATGGCATCGTCATCTGTACGAAGGTGTGCTCCAACATTTCGGCGGAAAAGACGTCGATCTCGATACTCCGTGGAAGGATATCCCCGAAAGCGCGAAGGAAAAGCTGCTTCACGGACTCGATGGCGAACGTATCGATTTTACCTATCGAAAGTATCCGCGCTCGAAGGGTTGGACGCACAAGGATACATTCGACGGCATTATCCCGATGTTTCAGAAGAAGTACCGTGAGGCGAAAGATCCAGCGAAGAAGGAGGAGCTCAGCGCATTTACCTCGCACGTGAAGTGCTCCGAATGCGGTGGTACACGACTTCGTGCAGAGGCGCGTGCCGTCAAACTTGGTGGGCTTTCGCTACCCGAACTAACGGCGTTGAGCGTCGAAGAAGAGTATCGGTTCCTGTCGGATCTCACGCTAACGGACACCGAGAAGCAGATTGGTCACGACGCGCTTAACGAAGTGGTATCGCGGCTTGAGTTTCTCATCAACGTGGGGCTCAAATACATATCGCTCGACCGCACCGCTCCGACGCTCAGTGGCGGTGAAGCGCAACGGATTCGGCTCGCGTCGCAGATTGGCAGCGGACTTGTCGGGGTGCTGTATGTGCTCGACGAACCGTCGATCGGCCTCCACCACCGCGACAATCATCGACTACTCAACGCGCTTTCACGTCTGCGCGATCTCGGGAATACCGTCATTGTTGTCGAGCACGATGAGGACACGATGCTTGCGGCTGACCTCGTCGTTGACTTCGGTCCGGGTCCGGGCGTACGTGGTGGCGAAGTCGTCGCAATGGGTGACATCGACGACGTACGAAAGCAGACGAACTCGATCACCGGACAATTCCTCAGCGGGAAGCGTCGTATTGAGATCCCCGAGCGGCGACGTTCGACCAACGGCACGTGGCTCGAAGTGGCCGGCGCGCGATTGAATAATCTGAAACGTATCGAAGCGCGAATTCCACTCGGTGTGTTCACGTGTGTGACCGGCGTGAGTGGATCAGGTAAGAGCTCGCTGATTACCGACACACTGCTCCCCGCGCTGACGCGGCACTTCTTCAACAGTAAGCAGTCGGTCGGACCGCATGACGAGATTCGTGGGATCGAACTGATCGACAAGGTGATCCATATCGATCAGAGTCCTATTGGGCGCACGCCGCGGTCGAATCCGGCGACGTATACGAAGCTATTGGACCCCATTCGGCAGCTTTTCAGCGACCTTCCGGAATCGCAAGTTCGCGGTTACAAGCCCGGACGTTTCAGCTTCAATGTGCGCGAGGGTCGATGCGACGCGTGCGACGGAAACGGCGCGATGCGCGTCGAAATGGACTTTCTCTCGGACGTGTGGGTAAATTGCCCGGTCTGTAACGGGAGACGATTCAACAACGAGACGTTGCAAATCACGTATAAAGGTCGAACCATCGCCGATGTACTCGACATGGATGTGCAGGAGGCGTTGACGTTTTTCGAGAACATTCCGCATGTACGCCGGATTCTCGAAACGCTGCAGGACGTCGGGTTGGATTACATGAAGCTTGGCCAGCCGTCGACGACACTGAGCGGCGGCGAAGCGCAGCGCATCAAGCTCGCACGCGAATTGTGTCGCAAGAGCACCGGTAAAACACTCTACGTGCTCGACGAACCGACAACGGGACTCCATTTTCACGATATCGATCATCTTCTCGCAGTACTCCATCGATTCACCGATGAAGGGAATACCGTCGTCGTCATCGAACACAACATGGACGTCATCAAAACCGCCGATTGGATCATCGACCTTGGTCCGGAAGGTGGTGAAGAAGGCGGTGAGATTGTCGCGGTCGGGACACCGGAAGACGTCGCGAAGGTAGAAACATCGTGGACCGGCCGCGTACTCCGCGACGTGCTGGAAACGGGCCATGTCGGTGGTCTCGCACCGGTATCGGGCCTGACACTTGCGGACGGCGTATCGGACGCGCTTGCTGACGAATACATGCCGGTGAAACGACTGACCGACATCCGCGTCATCGGTGCGCGCGAGCATAATCTACAGAACGTCTCACTCAGTGTGCCGCGCGAGAAGCTCGTTGTCTTCAGTGGCGTATCCGGTTCGGGAAAAACATCGATGGCACTCGACACGATCTACGCGGAAGGTCAGCGCCGCTACATGGAATCGTTGAGTTCCTACGCGCGCCAGTTTCTCGGTCAGGTGCAGAAACCGCGTGTGGACCAGATCGAAGGTTTGAGTCCAGCGATCGCGATCGAGCAGAAAAGCGCCTCGAAGAATCCACGGAGCACCGTCGGCACGGTCACCGAGGTGTACGACTATATCCGCGTAATCTACGCCCAGATCGCCGATGTATATTGCCCGGATTGCCACGTTAAAGTCGGTCGGCAATCGTCATCGGAAGCGGTCGATCGACTGGTGAGCGAACTCGACGGAAAGCGCGTTGTCATTCTTGCGCCGGTGGAGCTGAAAAAGGGCGAGGAATACGCGGATATACTCGCACGAGCAGCTCGCGAGGGGTACCTTCGCGCACGTATTGACGGCGATATCGTGCGTATTGATGAACCGGTTGAGATCGATCGACGTCGCACACACACGGTCGAGATTGTTCTGGACCGAGTGGAAGTAAACGTGGAGCAACGGGGACGGCTGGGTGAAGCTGTAGAAGCGGCGTTCAGCAAAGGCGGGGGGCGCCTAGCGGTGCTCGTCGCCGACGAAGATCGTGAGATCAAGCTGAGTCAGCATCTGTCGTGCCCATCGTGCAATCAGAGCTTCGATCCGCTGACACCACAAATGTTTGCATTTAACCGTGCACACGATCTCGCGGCAAGCGGTATGTGTCCCGCATGCGAAGGGATGGGAACGCAACAAGGCCTCGCCGAAGCGACAGTCGTTCGTTCGCGGTCGCTGAGTGTTGCGGACGGTGCCATCGACCTGTGGGGCCGTCCACAAGGGCAATTCCGCCGCATGTTGGACGCAGCGGGAACCGCGCTTGGGTTTAATATCTATGTGCCGATCGGAGAGCTCAGTGATGAGGCACGAAACGCATTATTCTACGGCGATTCGACGAAGTCCGTAACGATTGAACCGGAAGGTTTTTCGTTCCAGTACCTTGGGCTGTTTCCGAGCATTGACCGCGCATTACGCGTTGCGCCACAGATTCGAGACCGGCTCGGGCAGGTCATGAGCGACGTTCCATGCAGCGTCTGCGGTGGCAGCCGACTTCAACCGCAAGGTCGCAGCGCGCGACTTCGCGACGTGACAATCGGCACGCTGACGACGTGGCCGATTCGCCGCGCGCGCGAGTTCTTCGACGCGCTCACACTCGACGAACGCGAGCAATCAATCGTCGGTGATGTGCTCAACGAAATACGGAATCGCTTGCGCTTCCTCGATGAGGTCGGCCTTGAATACCTCTCGCTCGACCGCCGAGCACCGACGCTTAGTGGCGGCGAAGCGCAACGCATACGACTCGCGTCGCAGATTGGTAGTGGATTGACCGGTGTACTCTACGTTCTCGACGAGCCGACAATCGGGCTACACCCGCGCGACAATCGTCGCCTGCTATCGGCATTACAGCACTTACGCGACCTCGATAACACGGTGATCGTCGTTGAGCACGATGAGGACACGCTACGGAGTGCCGACCACATCGTAGATTTCGGACCGGGCGCCGGTACGTCTGGCGGAAGAGTCGTTGCATCGGCGCGACCGGACACGATTTCACAGATCGACGATTCGCTCACCGGTGGGTATTTGAGTGGTCGGCTTCGCCTACCCGCACCGGTAAAACGTCGCAAAGGGAATGGTCATGCACTCGTAGCGCGAGGCGTGCGACACCATAACATCAAAAACATCGACGTGCGATTCCCGCTCGGAACGATGATCGTCGTAACCGGTGTAAGTGGCTCGGGTAAAAGCTCGCTCGTGAACGATGTGGTGTATCGTTCGATGGCCGCGTCACTTCATCGCGCACAACTCGTTCCCGGCTTACATGATGCGCTGGACGGTCTCGCACACGTTGACAAGGTCATTCTCATCGATCAGGAGCCGATCGGAAACTCGCCACTCTCGAATCCGGCAACATACAGTGGTGTCTTCGATCACCTGCGCGCGCTTTACGCGCGATTGCCCGAATCGAAAGTGCGCGGATACACGGCGAGACGGTTCAGTACAAACGTGCCGGGTGGGCGTTGCGAGCGGTGCTGGGGCTATGGCCGGCGACACATCGAAATGCATTTTCTGCCCGATGTATGGATCGAGTGTGACGAGTGTGGTGGTCTTCGATACAACCGGGAGACGCTGGAAGTAAAATACGACGGTGTGTCGATCGGCGAAGTGTTGAAAATGCCGATAGAAACGGCTCTCGAGCATTTCAAGAAGGTTCCGAAGGTACGAAAGCTTCTACAAACGCTCGTCGATGTGGGTATCGGATACATGGAGCTTGGGCAGGCGGCACCGACGCTTTCCGGCGGCGAAGCGCAACGTCTGAAGCTCGCGCGCGAGCTTGCTCGACCTTCGACCGGGAAGACGGTGTACGTACTCGACGAACCGACGACAGGGCTGCATTTCGACGACGTTCGCCGTTTGTTGAGCGTATTGAATCGACTCGTCGATGCCGGTAATACGGTGATGATGATCGAGCATAACACCGGAGTGATTCAATCTGCCGATTGGATAATCGATCTGGGGCCCGAAGGTGGCGATGGCGGCGGTGAGGTGGTCGTCGCGGGAACGCCGGAGACAGTTGCGGCTCATCCGACCTCCCACACGGGACGTATACTTCGCGAGACGCTAAAGAATGCGCCGACAGTCGCAGAAGAGAGTGACGAATCGGCCGAACTTATCACGGAAGCGGAGATTCTTGACGTCGTCGCGGATGAATCCGAAGACGTGACACACGACGATCCTCCGACCGACGATTACGAACGATCCGACTCGCCGGATGCTCCGTGGCGGGTCGATCCGCATACGTGGCACACGGATCCGAAGCGTCCGCGTCTTGGTGGGAAACTTCCACTGTGGGAGCCCGACGCGCTCACGTACGTCGTCGAAGCAGCGGAAGAGCTTGGTGCGACTGACATCCGGTGGAACAACAAAATCATCGTGAGCGGGTTCATACCGAGCGCGGGACGCTGGTTTGAAGTGAGAACAGCCGACTCGCATTCAATGCGAATCCGTTTGATGGTACCGAAGGGGACGTTCGACGGCCGAAAGCTGCGTAAGCAACTTGGCATCGAGCCGCTCGACAGGGTAGATGATTCACCGATTGGCGGGAAACGTCAGCGAGTGCGTATGAACGGTCGTGGTAAGGATTGGACACGCGTCGATATCTTTGTGCTGTGGAAGCGCGAGATCGATACACCGGGGTTCCGCAAGTTCCTTCGCGAGGCGTATAACGCGTTTGTTGCGGCGTCGAACGACAGCGAAAGGTCTGAGTAACTATGGCATCGCCGATTCCAAGGACATCGCTATTTACGTTTACCGTACCGGTGCGCGCCGGCGATCGGATTGATGTCGACGGCGTCTTGAAAGAATGGACGAGTCTGCACAAACTGCCGCCGATTGCACTTGATGGCGAGCGGTCATTCGGCGATGTGTATGCGGCGTGGTCGGCGGCGGGAATGTGGTTTGCGTTGCGGGTCCCACGCACGAAAGCGCTTCGTGTGATGCCCAACAGATTGAGCGACGGCGATTGCCTCGAACTCTATATCGACACGCGCGACTTCCGAAGCGCGCACCGCGCCGGTCGCTATTGCCACAAGTTTGTCATAGCACCGGTAGGCGGAGCGGGACGGACACATGCACCGTTATTCGAGCATCTGGATATACAACGGGCACAAATGACGCCTCCACACGTCTCGGCCAAGCAGGTGAAAATCGCGAGTAAGATTTCGAGCGACGAGTACACCGTCGAGCTGTTTCTTCCGCGCGATGTTCTCAACGGGTACGACATCGATGTCACGCGGCGAATGGGGCTCGCGTACATCTTGCGTGACATCGAACACGGTAACCAATCATGGCCACATGCAGGCGACTTACCGGTGTCGAACGACACTTCGCTCTGGGCAACAATCGAGCTCATCGACTGACAGTTGTTGCGGTGACAGCTCTCCATTCCCCACTCCCGTTTCGTATCGCCTCCTGATCGGCCTATATTCTGCCTTTCGTATATCAGCGCACAGCATCACGACAAAGATCGATCTCCGAGGGATCCGTGGTTATATCCGCTACACGCAAGACGATGGCGTGGTGTATCGTATGCATCGCGGCGTGCAGCGTTCTGTTCGCGTGCGAATCGAATCGACCGGGCGACGAGCGCACTCGCCTGGTCGTCTGGGGCACAGCGGAAGGCGAAGCAAAGATCGGCTACGACAGCCTAATTACACGGTTCGAAGCGAAGTATCCTGATATCGTCGTGGTACGTGCGATTCCGGAGCGCGGCGGAGACCTTCAGAAGCTCCTCACGGCCCACGTCGGCGGCGATCCCCCCGATCTCATACAGCGGGAATCACGTTTCCTTGGTAATCTCGCGGCCCGCGGTATATTGCGGCCTCTCGATGATTTGATCGAACGGGACTTCGACAAACCGGACGGTATTCGACCGGACGAGTACTACCCCGGTTGTTGGGACGAGATGGTCTACAACGGTCAGACGTGGGGCATCCCCGGCTATACCAGCCCCAACGTGTTCGCGTATAACAAGAAAGCCTTTCGCGAAGTCGGCCTCGACCCCGATCGTCCACCACGAACATGGGACGAACTCCGAGATTATGCGGAGCGACTCGTCAAGTTCGACGAAAACGGCAATCTCGAACGCGTTGGTTTCATGCCGGGTTTTCGTGGGATGGACCCGATCGAGTTCTACGCGCGGCAACTCGGTGGTAACCTCCTCGATTCCACTGGACGCAATGCGCGATTCGACGATCCCGCGGTAAAGATCGCACTGGAGTTCACGAACGAGTTGTACCGTACCCAAGGAGGTCGGCGTGCGGTGCAGGCGTTCGCCATGGCAACCGCGCAAACGGAAAACGTCGAAGCGTTCCAACTCGGTAACATCGCGATGGCGCTCGACGACGACTTTGTAGTTTACCGTACGGCACGGTACGGAAATCCTGATCGCCTCGAACTTGGACTCGCAACTGCGCCGCAGCCGAACGACACATCCACTATCGTGATGTACCAGCGCGGCACGATCTGGTCGATTCCAGCGCGTGCGAAACACGTCGAGGCGGCATGGAAGTTTCTGAAGTTCGTGCAGTCGATGGAAGGTTATGAAGCGTTTCGAAGCGCTATCGCGTACTTCGACATGCAACACAAGGGAATGCAGTACGCTGGACTCCACGCGCGTCGTCCGCTGAACGACATCTTCGATGAATACCTCCCGCCGCAGGAAGAACTTCGCAACGAGGCGTTGAAAGTCCCCGCGATGATGGAGTACGTGTGGTCACCGCGCCCGACCGCCGTTGCATCGTTCCTGTGGGACCGTCAAATGGAGCTTTTCGACAACGTTACGTATGGAACCATGCCTATCGATCGCGCGATTCGTTCCGCTCAAGCGAACGCGCAACGTGAGCTCGACCGGTATTATAGTCCTCCACGCGGTACGCTTGTCAATTGGACGAATATGACACTCGCGTTGGGAGTGCTTTCGATCTTCAGTATCGGTGTCGTTTGGTGGTTCGCGCGAAAACGAAGTGGTGCGGGAGTTCGGTCGCGCGAATTCTGGATCGGGATTGCGTTTCTCAGCCCATGGCTGATCGGTTTCCTCGTGTTCACCGCCGGACCGATCATCTTCTCGATTGTGATTAGTTTCACCGAATTCGAGGCAATAACACCGGCTCGCTGGGTCGGATTCGAGAACTATACGTTTCTTCTGACACAAGACCCGGTGTTCTGGAAATCGCTCTGGAATACCGTGTTTATGACGATTGGCATTCCGATTGGGATGGCGGTCGGGCTTGGCATAGCTCTCTTGCTCAACTCTAATGTCAAAGGGCTATCCGCATACCGAACGATATACTACCTACCGGCTATTGTCCCGGTCGTAGCGAGTTCGATCCTGTGGATTTACGTGCTGCATCCGAAACTCGGGATACTCAACCTCGCACTCCACGAATCAGGCCTTACAACGGTTATTGTGTGGCTCATTGGGAAATGGAACGTGGTTCTCCGATGGTTTGGATTCGACCCAATCGACTCTCAGTTCTGGCTGTGGATCCAGAGCGAAGACTGGGCAAAGCCGGGCATCGTGCTCATGGGGCTGTGGGGAGCCGGCGCGAGTATGATTATCTGGCTGGCGGGACTGAAGGGCATTCCGCAACACTTGTACGAAGCGGCGGAGATCGACGGTGCCGGCGTTTTAAAGCGGTTCACACACGTTACGCTACCGATGCTCACGCCGTACATCTTCTTCAATCTGGTCACTGGTGTAATCGGCACGTTTCAAATTTTCACGCAAGCGTTTGTGATGACACTTGGCGGTCCAGCGCAGAGTACGCTGTTCTATGTGTATTACCTCTTCAACAATGCGTTCAGCTACTTCAAGATGGGATACGCGTCGGCGATGGCGTGGCTTCTCTTCCTCATCGTGTTCGTGTTGACCATGGTACAGCTCTGGGGTGCGAAGCGGTGGGTGCACTATGAGTGAACTGACCGATATGACATCCAATCGCGGTACGAGCAGCGTACCCAACGTGAGACAATCCAAGTCGCTCACTCGGATGCAACGAGAACGGATCAAAAAGGCGGTTCTTCATGCGGTACTCATTGCGGGTGCCGTCGTGTTCTCGATCCCGTTTATCTGGCTCGTGACAACAGCATTCAAGACCGACGCGGAAATGGGTGCGTTCCCACCGGTCTGGTTGCCGGAACGTTGGAAGCCACCGATCGATTGGAGCGACCTGTTCTACCACTTCGAACGCGCGCTTACGTTTATCCCGTACTGGCGATACACGCTCAATAGTGCATACGTCACCGCGATGAGCATTCTTGGTGAATTAGTCTCGGTGAGTCTCGTCGCATACGGTTTTTCGCGAGTGCGATTCAAAGGTCGCGACGTGCTGTTCGTGCTGGTGTTATCGACGATGATGTTGCCGGGGCAGGTTACCATGATCCCGACGTTCCTCATCTTCAAGTGGCTCGGATGGTATAACACGCTCAAGCCGTTGTGGTTTCCTGCGTTTACCGCCAGTGCATTCTACATCTTCCTCATGCGACAGTTTATGCTGACAATTCCGGCAGACCTTGAAGACGCGGCGAAGATTGACGGATGCGGACACTTTCGTATCTACTGGCAAATCGTTCTGCCGTTGGTGAAACCGGCGCTCGCAACGATTGCGATCTTCACCTTCATGGGTGCGTGGAACGACTTCATGCGCCCGCTCATCTACATAACTGATCTCGACCTTATGCCGCTCTCTCTCGGGTTACAAATGTTCAAAGGATCGCACGGCGCCGAGTGGGGTCCGCTCATGGCGGCATCGCTAATTATGGTACTGCCAGTCGTTATCCTGTTTTTCAGCGCACAGAAGTACTTTATCCAAGGGGTGACGCTTACCGGTATGAAAGGGTAGAGCCGGGAGCGTTTCGGAAAGCAGATGCAGATTCCAGATACCGACTACCGCAATATCGACTCACCGCAGCATGAAGAAGCGACATCGCAACGCGCTCCGACCGGAGTATTCGGGTCGATCGGTGCGTTTTTCCGATTTGTCGCGCGGTACGTAGTCCGAGTCTTCACTGACGAGCGCATTCCGACATGGAACAAAATCGTTCTCGCACT
The DNA here is from genome assembly GCA_964635955.1 of uncultured bacterium. Taxonomy (GTDB): domain Bacteria; phylum Latescibacterota; class MWCZ01; order MWCZ01; family MWCZ01; genus CAZWQW01. The sequence continues at coordinate 17,246 of CAZWQW010000004.1, forward strand.
CCTTATCGGCATGATTATCTCGCCGATCGACCTGATTCCCGACTTCATTCCCGGATTCGGTCAGATCGATGATATCGCTGTCGGATTATTGATTCTCGATTATCTGTTTTCGGGGATGCCGTTTCAGATCATGACCGAGATGTATCCGGGTGATCCGCAGAGACTCATCACATGGCAAAGGTGGGCGCATCGACTGACGCAAATCGTACCGCGGCGAATTCACCGGAGAGTGTTTCGAAAGACGCCGCGGTCGAAGTAAAACGCCAACCAGTTGCGCTCAGATGCCGAGATCGGTCTTCGTGAATAATGCCTGTGCAGTGAAGTCAGCGTTTTTAAGATTCTGCGCGGCGCCCTGTTCACGATCGATCACGTACACGACCTTCACGACTTCTGCACCGAATTCGCGCAATCGTTTGCCTGCGTCGATCGCTTGGGACGCGGTAGTGAGAACGTCCTCGACGAGTACTACGCGCTGACCTATTTCGAGTCGCCCTTCGAAGAGCTTGCTCGTTCCATAATCCTTGACCGCTTTCCGCACGAGTACATACGGTTTGCCGACTTCGAGGGCGAGGGCAGTCGCCAACGGTACGGCGCCAAGTTCGAGGCCAGCGAGCACATCGTAATCCGAAGGGAGAATTGCGGCGAATGCTTTCGCAATCTCCTTGAGCAGTACGGGATCGGTTGAGAAGAGGTACTTGTCGAGGTAATACTTACTCCGCTGACCCGAGCTGAGAATGAAGTCACCTTCGAGATAGGCGGCATTCTTTATCGCCTTCGCAAGTTCTGCGCGTTCCATACTGGGTTCTCCCGTCGTCGTCTGAGGTAATTCTCATGTAGTCGGAAAAGGTACGGATCGGAATCGGGTAATCACACTCCCCGGAAGCGACGGTTGCATCGAACGTCAAACCCGATGATTGTTTGTTAACACATACGCCGCGTCAATCATGCCTTAGGAATCCTCAATGCTGCTTCGCCCAACAGTCGACGACATTCGTGCGGCACGTGAACGTATACGCGAGCACGTCTACATAACACCGCTGGAGCATTCCGCGCATTTTTCCCGTCTGCTCGGCAACCGGATCTATCACAAGCTGGAAAACCTGCAGATGACAGGTTCGTTCAAAGTGCGCGGTGCTCTGAATGCCATACTCTCGCTATCGGATGACCAGCGAGCTTCCGGTGTCATCGCTGCGTCCGCGGGTAACCACGCGCAGGGTGTCGCGTACGGTGCGGAAATCACCGGCACGCGAGCGGTAATCGTGATGCCGATGGCGACGCCGCTCGTGAAACTCGAAGCGGTGAAACGTCATGGCGCCGAGGTGGTGCGTCACGGCGAGAATTACGATGAAGCATGCGCACACGCGCATGAGATCGCTGCTGAGCGCGGATTGTGTATGGTGCATGCGTTTGACAACCCAGCAGTCATCGCGGGACAGGGTACCATTGCGCTCGAGATCCTCGAGCAGATACCGGACCTCGACGCCATTGTTGTACCGATTGGTGGCGGTGGGCTTATTAGTGGCATCGGACTCGTGCTGAAGGAACTGGCGCCACGCGTGCAGGTGATCGGCGTGCAGGCGGCAGGCTCCGCGGCGATGGCACGTTCGCTCGCCGCGGGAGACATCCGCGCGATAGAGCGGCCGGTTACCATCGCGGACGGGATACGCGTGGGACGTCCGAGTGACCTGACGGTAGGAATATGTCGAGACGTCGTCGACCAAGTCGTTACCGTTGACGATGACGAGATCGCAAACGCTGTTCTCATGATGATCGAGACGGATAAATCAGTTGTCGAAGGTGCCGGCGCGACACCGCTTGCAGCGCTCGTACACGGACGAATCGGGCTCCGCGGGAAGCGCGTCGCACTCGTGGTAAGCGGGGGGAATATCGATGTCAACGTGCTTTCGCGGATCATCGAGCGAGGTCTTGTGAAGACGGGGCGGTTGATCCGGTTACGCGCAACGATCGCGGATCGCCCCGGAGCGCTGTCGCAGATCAGCAAGGAACTCGCCGACCTGGAAGCGAACGTCCTCACCGTGTCGCATGAGCGGGCGTTCGCGAACATTCGTATCGACGAAACCTCGGTGGAGTTTGCGCTGGAGACCCGCGGCGGGACTCATGCTGAAGAAATCGTGGACAAGCTGCGGCAAGCCGGATATCGAGTCGAGGTGTTTCGGTAATACATATCGCGTAGCAGGAAACACGCGTGCGAGCGATACAACTGAGGCATCAGGTTGCGTAGACGATTCGCTCTGGCGTATCTTGTTACGTCTATTCACCTATGGACGTGAGTCGCTGATCCGTTCCGACGGTTTGGCAACGAAGCGGGGGATACCGTTCAATGCTCCAATTGATGCGCAATCAGAAGTTTATCAAAGCGCTCATGTGGATTGTCATCATCGCGTTCGTCGCGTGGCTCGGGCTCGAGCTTGGTTACGGCGGCGGCCCGCGTGGTGCAAATCCGGAAGTCGGCGAGGTCGCCGGGGAATCGATCTACTGGGTTACTCATCGACGTCAAGTGGCGGAATTGCGCGACTTCCAGCGTCGACAGGCGAATGTCGCTTCTGATGAATTCGATATCGACGAACAGGTATGGCAGCAGACGGTCCAGCGGACGCTCCTTCGTCAAGCGATCGATCGGATGAATATCATCGTCACGCCGGATGAAGTTGCCGACGCGATGGTCATGAATCCACCGCAGGGCTTCGAGCAGGTGCCGGAGTTCCAGACGGAAACCGGTGCGTTCAACTATGAGGCGTACCGCGAATTCCTCGGGACGATGACCGATCAACGGTGGGCGCAGATCACCGGTATGACTTTCCAAGAGTACGAACTGCAAATGCGCTATAACCTCCAAGCGCAGAAACTCCGTCAGGCGATTGAGTCCGGCGCTTGGGTCACCGACGCCGAGCTGAGACAAGCGTACCGGGATCAGAACGAAAAGGTAAAACTCCGGGTGATACCTGCACCGGTATCTCTTGTTGATGACACCGAAATTGAACTCACTGACGCCGAAGTGCAGCAGTATTACCGCTCGAACCTCAGTGAATACGCGCAACCGGAACGCGCAATGCTTCGGTACGTGGTGATACGTCGTGAGCCAAGCGCACGCGACAGCATCATCGCGCGCAATCAGGCGTGGGATATCTACCAGCAGATTCAGCAGGGTGCGGACTTTACCGAAATGGCGCGACGGTACTCCGAGGACGAATCGAACGCGGACACGGGCGGTGATCTTGGAACATTCGCACGCGGTATGATGGTACCGCCATTCGAGGAAGCTGCGTTCTCCGCGACTCCCGGTACGATTACGGAACCCGTCCACACGCGGTTCGGTTGGCACATTATTAAAGTGGAGCGGAAAGTCACGACGCCGGCAGATTCCGTCGAGGCGAAACATATCCTTATTCGCGATACGACTCCGGGCTTCGAGACACTCGACAGCCTCCAGACGATTGCGGAAAATCTTACGCGGGCAGAGATGCAATTCGTAAATCGTGCTCTCGAATACAATCTGCCGGTAGAAACGACACCGTGGTTCACGCGCGACGTGACGTTCCCGATCCCGCAAGTCGCGGAACCTCTGCGACGCCTCGTTCGTTGGGCATTCGTCGGTGAGGTGGACAGTATCGCGTCTCCACACATGACGGACGATCACATTATCGTCGCACAGTTGGCCGCACGCCGAAGCGCGGGTCCGCGCGACTTGAGCGAGGTGCGTCCGCAGATTGAATCGAAACTGCGTATGCAGAAGAAGGTGGACGCTGCGGCGCGGATGCTTCAGCCAGTCGCTGACCGTATCGCGCAAGGTCAACCGATGGATGCCGCCGTTCACGGAACGGACTTCTCCGTCGTTGACGTGGGACCGTTCGGGCGATCGCAGTACCTGCCGGAAGTCGAAGCCGGTGCGTTTGACGGATTCACCGGTGCGGCGTTCGCTTTGGCACGGCCGGGGCAGATGAGCGGTTTGGTGCGGGTGCCGGAACGAGGTGCATACATCATGACGCTCGTCGAACGAACACTCAACGAGGAAGGGTTCGAAGCACAGAAGGAACAGATTCGTCAACGCCTCGCGCGACGCCACCGTCAGACGATCTTCGCCGACTGGGACCGCTATCTGACGGAAAACGCGGAGATTAAAGACTATCGCGACATGTTCTATCGGTACAATTGACGCGGTATTACATCGCTGATACCCGACAGGTGCGACACCTTACAAATGGCGTCGCACCTGTTTCGTTTTCAACAGACCGTACCTTCCGCATCGGTACCGACCGTCCTATCTTGACTCGCACGAAGCCGATGAACCCAGAGATACCTGAGGATGGCGATGATGGGCACATATAAGAATTATGTGAATGCGGAATGGGTGCCTTCCAGTGGCGACGGTGTGTTTAACGACGTGAATCCGGCTGATACCGCCGATATCATCGGCGCGTTCCCCGCGTCGACGAGCGACGACTTGCGGGCCGCGGTAACCGCAGCGGATAACGCGTACCGCGGTTGGCGTGCGAGATCGTGGCCCGACCGCGGCGCGTTTCTCACGAAAGCCGCCGACATCCTCGAACGCCGACTTGACGAGGTCGCGGCAGCGCTCACTCGTGAGGAGGGGAAGACTCTTGCCGAGTCACGCGGCGAGACGATGCGTGCGGTGCTGATTCTGCGGTACTACGGGATGGACGCCTTTCGCGAAATCGGCGATGTCATCCCGTCAGCGAACGCATCGACACTGATGTTCTCGCGACGTGAACCGCTCGGCGTCGTCGCGCTGGTGACGCCGTGGAACTTTCCCGTCGCGATTCCGATCTGGAAAGCCGCACCCGCACTCGTCTACGGTAATACGGTAGTACTAAAGCCGTCGGAGTTGTCGCCGATGACGGCGCATCTCATCGCCGAAGTATTCGACGACGCCGGCATCCCACCCGGTGTCTTCAACATCGTTCATGGGCCCGGCGAGGCGTTGACGGACTCGATCACTTCGCCACCGGTGAAGGCGATTTCGTTCACAGGCTCGATTGAAACCGGTCGTACGCTGGCGATGCGCGCTGCGGAAAACGGCTTGAAGTTTCAGCTTGAAATGGGCGGAAAGAATCCGGTTATCGTATTACCCGACGCGAATCTCGATAAAGCCGTGGAGTTGACCGTGTCCGGCGCGTTTCGCTCAGCGGGAGAGAAATGCACTGCAACGAGCCGCGCAATCGTCGTTAGCGAAATCGCGAAAGAGTTCACCGAACGCATCGTCGAGCGGACGAAGCAGCTCAAGATCGGACCGGGAACTGACCCGGACTCGTATCTCGGACCAGTGATTTCGGAACGTGCTCGTAGGCGAGTCCTTGAACAGGCTGCGCTCGCAGTAAAAGAGGGCGCTCGCATACTTTGCGGCGGCGCGATTCCGGATGATGAGGAACTGCGTGGTGGGTATTACGTTGCACCTACAGTGATCGGCGATGTGAAACCGCATATGACGATCGCGCGACAGGAAGTATTCGGTCCGGTGCTCGCGATCATCGAAGTATCGTCGTTTGACGAAGCGATTGCTGCGGCAAACGATGTGCGGTACGGTCTAAGCGCGTCGTTGTTCACCGCCAATCTCGACAACGCTCTTGCATACGCGGACAGAATCGAAGCAGGACTCGTCCGCGTAAATGGTGAGACTGCCGGCGTTGAGCCGCAGGCACCTTTTGGCGGAATGAAGGCGTCATCGAGCCATTCGCGGGAACAAGGGCGAGCCGCGTTGGAGTTTTACACACAGATCAAAACCATCTATTTCGACCGGTCACGTTCGTAATTCGAGCAGTCCAAGGAGGTCACCGTGCAGATATGTCGCTTCTACGAGCCGGACATGGGACCGCATCTTGGTCTCGTTCTCGGCGACAAGATCGCCGACCTGACGCTGCTTGATCGCACCGGATGCGACGACATGAGCACGTGGCTCAAGTTGGAAGACCCGATTGCCCACGTTCGAAAGCTCGCCGAGTCGATCGATCAGTCCCGGCTACGTATCGATTGGCGAGAACTCGACCGTCGCCCGAACGAAATTGGCCGTCACCTCCTTGCACCAATCGACAAGCAGGAAGTTTGGGGCTGCGGCATCATGTACGCGCAGAGTCGTGACGCACACATGCACGGCACTGGCCAAGGCGCGACATTCTACGATCAGGTCTACGACTCCGACCGTCCGATGATCTTCTTCAAAGCGACGCCACACCGCGTTGTCGGACCAAACGACGCGATTCGGATACGGTCGGATTCCGTGTGGACGGTCCCTGAACCTGAACTGACGCTTCTCTTAACGCCGGATCTGCGAATCGTTGGATATACGTGCGGTAATGACGTTTCCTCAAGAGATATCGAAGGCGAGAATCCGCTGTACCGTCCGCAGGCGAAGACATATGTCGGATGTTGCGCGCTCGGTCCCGTCATCACGCTCCTCGAACAACCGACAGACGTCGAAGACCTTGAAATGCGCCTCGTAGTAATCCGCGACGGAGCTACCGTCATTCAGGGCGACGCGACAACAAAGCGCATGGCGCGCGCGGTCGACGACGTCATCCAGTTCGTCGGGCGCGACAATGCGTATCCAGACGGATTGTTCCTATTGACTGGTGCGGGAATCATTGTGCCGCAAGATTTTTCGTTGGAACCGGATGACGTTGTCGAGATAACGATCGAAGGAATTGGTACGCTGCGGAATCCCGTTGAACGGCGGTCGTTGTCATGACCAGTGCCGCACACGATCGTATCGCATCTGTCGAGGTCATTCCCGCTGCGGTGCCGTTTGCGGCGAAGTTCAGTGTGGCGAGCGGCGAGGTTGGGGGGCGACAGAATGCCGGACCGGTGGTGTTTGTCAAGCTGACGACGGAATCAGGTGCCGTGGGTTGGGGCGAACAACGCGCGCTTCCGACATGGAGTTACGAGACGGTCGAGTCGATCACATCGACGATTCGACGGTATTTCGCGCCGATACTGATCGGTCGGAGTCCATTCGGTCTCGCGTCGATTCATCGTGACATGGCGAAGCAGATCAGTCCGTCGGTATCGAACGGGATGCCGTTTGCACGCGCTGCGGTCGATATCGCGCTGCATGACCTCATGGGGCGACTTACTGGACTACCGGTTCACATGCTGCTCGGTGGTAAGATACACGATGCGGTCGAACTCACATGGGCGATCGGTATCGATTCTCCGGACGCGATGGCAGAGACCGCCACGCGCTGGAAAGACGGCGTTTGTTTCAAAGTGAAGATCGGCGGCGATCCCGATCTGGATACGAAACGGATCGAAGCCGTCCGCGACGTCGTTCCGACCATGCCGCTGTGGCTCGACGCGAATCAATCGTACACACCGGCCAATGCGTTACGCCTTCTCGAACGCATCCGCGAAATCGATACGATCCGATGTCTGGAACAACCGACACCAAGTGTTGACTGGCTCGGTATGGCGGCGATTCGGCGACAGTCGCACCTTCCCGTGGCGCTTGACGAGGGGTGCTTTAGCGCATACGACGTCGCGCGCGCGGTAAAACTCGATATTGCGGATCAGATTGTCCTAAAGGTCTGTAAGTCGGGAGGCCTTCGAGAGGTTCAAGCGAGCGCGCGAATTGCATCGGTAAACGGTCTCGACCTGCTCGGAAGCGGCCTGACCGACTGCGGAATCGCGTTTGCGGCCGCTGTTCACGTCTTCAGCACGCTAAATCTCGCGCTTCCGGCTGAGCTAAACGGCCCGCAGTTTCTTGATAATGTTCTCGTCACCGGTCTGGAAATACACGGTGCGACGGTTCGAGTGCCGGACGGCCCCGGACTCGGCGTAGAGGTAGAAGAGGAACGGATTCGTTCGTACGCTATCGAGGATAAGTAGTCGCGCAACCTATATTTTCGGAACAAACTCGCGGAAGGTATCGACGCTCAACGCAATGAAGAACGGCGGGTCGATTTCGGCGATGCGAAGGTAGACAGAGAGCTTGCCGTTGTGATTGTTCGTGTGGTCGCGCATGAGTATAAGCATCTGCGCGGGAGAGGCGTCAAAGCCCCATGGAGTGGGAACTGATTCGTTGAGCCGGTGGTGCGAAATCGACAGTGCTAACGAGACCACTTCGTCACGAGTCTGAAGCACGAGATTCCATAACGCTGTACGACCTTTGAAGTCCGCAGGATTATACCCCTTTTTCTCGAACTCCCAACCATGACCCGCCGCACCGAGTGCAAACGCGCGCTCGACTGAGGCAATGTGGACGATCTGCTCACGGATCGATCGCATGTTAGGAGCCGGTCGGAAATCGAGTTTCTCCTCGGGCACAGCTTCAATCATGCCGATGGTGACATCGTGCACCATCTCATACAGAGGAATGAAGACTCGATCTACAAAATGCATACTCGACTCCTTGTATGTATCGCCGCTTGCGCTCGATGCACGAGACCTCCGGTGTATGAGAGCACGCCGCGCTTTGCTATGCGCGCGAATCACCGCGTATATTCAGGCGAACAATCCTGACAGCCGGAACATGGTCGTGGTGTAACGATATGGATTTACTCGCATGAGGGCAAGTTGCCCCGTCCATAACGATGATACCGAGCACTGCGAGCGTGTTGCGTCGTCATCGTGTCGTCCACGTAGCGTTCACGCTCACCACTGACAAACTGACCGGTACTCCTTTGAGAGATTTGAGATAGGTAATGGCAGATCAAGCACTTCCACTCATCGATTCCGACAACGTGCGATCAAGCGCACAATCCGTGCGAAATCGCCTGCCAAGGTGGTTTAAGGTTCCCGCACCGGGAAACGCTCAGTATACCGACTTAAAGCGGCTCATGCGAGAGCAAAACCTTCACACGGTGTGTGAAGAGGCGCGGTGTCCGAATATCGGTGAGTGCTGGGGGCATCACGGAACGGCGACGTTCATGATCCTCGGTGACGTGTGTACACGCAGTTGCGGCTTTTGTGCGATCAAGACGGGACGTCCGCCCGTGTACGACGAGGACGAACCGCGGCGCGTCGCCGAGGCGATCGCCGCACTGGGGCTTCGCCACGCGGTGATAACGTCGGTGAATCGAGACGAACGCGATGACGGTGGTTCGGTTATCTTCGCGGAAACGATACGGCTGATTCACGAGTGCTCACCTGACACATCCGTGGAAGTGCTGATCCCAGACTTCAAGGGAGATTCGGCAGCACTCAGTCGGGTTGTCGATGCTCGTCCCGACATCCTCAATCACAACGTTGAGACGGTCCCCCGACTGTACCGTCGTGTTCGACCGCAAGCGAGATATGAGTGGTCACTTGGCGTGTTAGACGCGGCAAAGAAGCGTGGTATGACGACAAAGACCGGTATCATGGTGGGTATCGGTGAAGAGATGAATGAGATCGTCGACGTTATGCGCGATCTGGTGCGTGTACGGTGCGACATCATGACGATCGGGCAGTATCTCCAACCGACACCGCGTCATCTGCCTGTCGAGCGATTTGTCGAACCGGCGGAATTCGCCGAGCTCAAGAGTATTGGTGAGGAACTTGGCATTGGTCACGTCGAGAGCGGACCGCTCGTGCGCAGCTCCTACCACGCTGCGGAACAGGCAGAGCGGTTCCGACCGGATCAGAAACGACCGTGACCGGAGGAGGAAACGTTGTGATCGCGAATCGATATCGTGCGCTGACCGCAATGCTATCGTTCACCGTTTTGGCCGTGCTAACCTCCTGCCAAAGCGACGACGGATCTTCCGCGACGAAGCTCGTGGAACAAGCGCAAGTCGAGTCTTTCGCTGCACGGGCCGCAATGAACGCGCCTCCGGGTCGCGGAGGTCAGAGTATCGCGGACACGGACATGCTAATCGCGGCTGGGCAAGCACAACCGGATGCCGGTATCGGTAGCCCAAACGTTCAGGATCCAGTGGAACGAAAGTTGATTCGTCACGCGAACGCGACGATAGAAGTGGACTCGGTTGACGCGGCGATCGAGCGCCTTGTCGCGCTGGCGAGCGAGCTTGGCGGATATGTCTCGTCGCAGAACCGCTCACTCATGTACGATGAACGTTTGCGCGGAAGCGTAACGCTGCGTGTTCCGGGCGCGCGTGTCGACGAGACGCTTGGCACCGTACGCTCGCTGGGTCGGATACGTGACGAGCGCGTGTGGGTAGACGATGTTACGGAAGAGTATTACGACCTCAGCATACGGCTTGACAACGCACGTGACGAGCGTGGGAAGCTCCAAGAGATTCTCGAACGCGCGAGGACCGTCGAGGATCTTCTCAAGGTTCAACGCGAGTTGAGCCGCGTTACGGGCGAAATCGAGCGCATGACTGGTCGGATGCGTCGACTTACAAACCAGATCGAGTTCTCGACGATAACCGTCGAAGTGATTGAGAAACCGCGCCTCGTTGCCGATACCGATACCGCAATCGGAAAGGTTGTCGCCGCCTTCCGCGATATGGTCGACATATTCTGGTCGACGATTGCAGCGATTATCCGATTCGTGGGCGTGGCGGTGCCGATTGCGATTCTCGTCGTGATCGTGGTATGGATTCTTATCGTTGCCGCGCGGAAGTGGCAGAAGAGGCTTCACAACAAACGAAACACGTAGCAGTTGAAAACCTCACGTAGAAACACCGGAGTACGAACTTCGTCGTACTCCGGTGTTTTCTGTTTGGACACAACGTCAGAACGCGTAACTCACATTGACACCACCAAACGCCACGAAGGCGTCCGAGTTCACCGCATCCTGAAACACAAACGTGCCCGTTACGAACGGCACGAGATTTACGGGTCCGACAGGAACGCTCGTGGATGCCGTAAGGTTGAAATCCTGTAGGCCGGAAAACGCGCTATTACTTGCGATTCCAACATTCGCGGACAAGTCGATCGTAAGACTCCCAGCATTGACACCGTGTTCGCCGGCTACCGACACGTACCAACCACTGCCCGACGCCGAGCCATCGATCCATTCGTTATCGTAATACACGGTCAGACTCGGACTACCGATCACGTCGTATCCCACTCCAGCATACAGCTCAGATGTGTTCCAAACGTCGGTATTCGGAAAGAGATAGTAGATGAATCCGACCGACGCGCTGAGTTTGTCATCGATCGCGCGACTGTAATCAAGTGTCACGTCAATCTCGTCTTTTCCGTCGGTAACAGAGCGATCGAGAAGCGCCCAACTTCCCCATGCATTGGCGGAGAAACCCGATTCATGCGCGAAGGTAACACTCGGCATGACAGGTAATCTCGCGCCACCGAGAACGTCATATCCTCGCCATACGTAATGCGACGCCACCGTAGCATCGGCCTCAACGGTCAGAGCCGATTGTGCGCGAACGGATACTGACATACCCAACATCATCGCGATAACCAATCCGGCAACGAACATAAATTTCTGTCTCATCACGCAAACTCCCTCATACGTGGCCGGCAGAGTCCGGCAGTGGTTTTCAGGCGGGCGTCTCTCGCCACGGAAGGAATATGCGGATATGAGATTGCGAGGTGGTTTCGCGTGCGTAAAATCGGTATGAAGAGTCGGTTGCGAGTTCGTATCACACAGAAACAAAGGTGGCGGTCAATCCCAAAGCATTAATCGCACGGGACCGAGCAAACCGGCCTGCTTCGGGTTGCCCTTGAACGATTCGACCTGTTTTGCGTACGTGTTATACCAACCACGTTGTTTGAGATCGGCGACTACGGACTCTGATGACATGAGCCGGTGAAGTGTACTTGTTACGCGTACTCCGAGTGTGTTTTCGCCGGGGCCGATCGCCTGAGTGACGTCAATACGGTACGGTTCCCATATACGGCTCCCGATCGGAGTACCGTTGACGACGACCTGAGCAGTAACGCCTACCGCGCCCAAATCGAGCACGACCTTTCGCGGCGTCGAATCAAGACGAACTGTTGTCACGTAATCGACCGTGCCGCAAGCAGTTGCGCCGAATAGCTCATCCCAGACGACGAGATCGATACCCTCAAGAGGATGTGACTCGCTCGGCTTGCGCTTGATGATCTCGCCGTCGTCGTAGACCCACTCAATGACCAGTCGAGCGGCCCATGGACCCGGAACATCGAGGATCTGCGCTGGCTTCTCAGATTCAGGCGCTCGATCGGTCTCAACATCACCTTCGCCAACGATCAACGCGACAGCAGATTTCGGTGCGATGGAAAACCGCACCGTACCGCCAGTTATCTCGGTATCGACGAGGGTGTCGAATTCGGGATCGTAGAGGCGTGTAACGCCATCGACTGGAAGCCGGAGTCTAAGCGCGTGTTCAGCTTCAGTCGATTCATTTACGAACAGCAGGATATCGGCCTCGCCCGCTGTGCGCCGTGATACACGGATATCATGATTCGCCGTGTTCAGTCGCACCGTGCGCGGAAGCATCCCCATGGCGACGTCGAGTTCCTTGATGCCGACGAACGACGCGCCGAGGCGTTCCAATTCCCCGAGAATCGCTTCAAGTTCCGCCTTGTCGCCTGCGCGGCAAGTGAGGCGCGGCTTCTCTCCGGCAAATACAACGATTCCGCCCTGTGTCGCCAAGTCACGCGCAACGCGCATTATTTCGATCGGCACGACACTCGTCGGTGGGAAGACGAATGCAGAGTAAGTACCGTCGCCAACGGATATCTGTCCGTCGGATACTGTCGCGCTCATACACGCGTCGTCACCGAGGTAGTCGAAATCGATCTGCCGTTCAAGAAGCGCGCGACTGACGGTCTGCAGCCCATTCGTGATCGTCGAATCGGTCTGAAACCAGAGCGAGCGGATGGGGTAGTATACAGCCGTTTCAATGACTGGTGTTCCCACACTCGCGAGGATTCCAAGCCGTCCAGTGTAATCCGCATACTGTTTGTATGAACCGAATAGCGGATTCGCGCCGAACTGGTCTGACATGGTGCTAATTTTCCGAGCACCACGCGTATCGCTGTAAAACGCCATCGGTGCAAGCGCATTGACGCCGCGAACAAACTGGAAGTTGGTGATCCAGCGCATTTCGTCGGGTGTCAGATCCCATCCGTACACGGCAAACGACTCAGAGAGTACGCGTTTTTTACTCGTCACGTGAGCGGCCGATGACGCGAACTTCGGGAAGTCTGTCGGAGTAGTTTTATCACTATCGGGATGAATCTGGCGGGAAATCACGTCGATTCCGGGCCAGTCGACCTGCTCCATCGCGCGGAAGAAGTCGGCACCGTTGGTCAGGTGGCTGACGAGAGAGTCCTCGCCCGCGAGGTGACCGGTGAGCATCAGTGAGCGTTCGTGACACCAGTCAGCGAGCACGGACCACCAGTTTTCCCGCCAAAGCGACGTAACGACGTCGTAGAAGTCGCTGATGACCTGCGCGCGTTTCGCTTCATCAAGGGAGCGTGATGCTTTCAAGCCGAAGAGAATCGCCATCCCGAGCGAGATGTCGTAGCCCTTTCGCGCTTTGAATTCCTCTGGAAGTTTCGGCGTCCAAGGGATCTCTGCGCCGCCGACGCGTCCCGCGAATCGTGGTTCATCAGTGAAGAAGCCGAGAATCGTCGAGCCGAAATGGTCGCCAACAGCCATAGCGTAGGCCTGATAGACCTGCTTGATGAAGAGTTTCGTCGTCTCTCGATCGAGCAAGTCGACCGGGTATCCGCGTTCCAGAATCTCGACCTGTCCCTCTTCGTTGTATCGCGCGACCTTTCCCCTGAGATCGGGACGTTCAGCAACGACACGGCCGGCATTCGGCCCGGATGGCCATCCACCTTCATCGTACAGCCACACGCGCATGTCACGTTCCGCTGCAGCCGCGACAACCTTCTTAACAGCATCCATGTACTCCGAGCCGAGATATTCGCCTTCGATACCGGATACGAAGTCTTGTGTGCGAAATTCCTGCGGCATCGGGTGAATGAAGAACGCGCGCACGCCGTGTGACAGCATGCGATCCATCTGTTTGATGAAATCGGTCGCGTCGATACGACCGTTCCAAAACCACATCGGCATCGGTCGATAGGTTGGACCCGGGTCTTTGAGCGCGGCGCGTATCTCGGCGACGTTCACAAACGCTCCCTTCACCGACCGAATGCAAGAAACCCGCGTGCTGCGAATAGTCCGTGGTCGGGATGAGTCTACATTCTACGGAACGGCTGAAATATTCGACGCTTACGGCCGGTAAGTCAAGCCGGAGCACGTCAGTGCCGACCGTGGGATTTTTTAGAAACTCTGCGAAGTGGTTGCGGTCCTCTTGACAATCCGCCATGCGGATTCTAACTTATGAGCGTGTTATTAGCACTCACTTTGATAGAGTGCTAACAGGGACTCAAGTACTACGTGTCACTTGTTGTGAAACGGTTCCTACCATTCAGGAGGAGACGCAATCCATGAACATCAAACCTCTCGGAGATCGGGTCCTTGTAAAGCCCGTACAAGAGGAAGAGCAGGTCCGTGGTGGAATTATCATTCCGGACACCGCTAAGGAAAAGCCCATGCAGGGCGAAATCGTGGCAGTCGGCCCCGGCAAGGTGACCGAAGAGGGCAAGACGCTGCCGATGCATGTCCAGAAGGGGCAGATCGTGCTCTACGGCAAGTATGCCGGCACCGATGTGAAGATCGACGGTGAAGAGTATCTGATCATGTCTCAGGGCGACATCTTTGGCATCATTGAAAAGTAAGTCCAGGAGGATACCAGAAACATGCCGAAGCAGCTGCAATTTGAAACGGCCGCACGCGACAGCCTGCGTAAGGGTGTAAACATTCTTGCGGATGCGGTGAAGGTAACACTCGGTCCGAAGGGCCGTAACGTTGTTCTCGACAAGAAGTTTGGCGCACCGACCGTCACCAAGGACGGCGTGTCGGTCGCGAAGGAAATCGAGCTCGAGGATAAGTTCGAGAACATGGGCGCTCAAATGGTGAAGGAAGTTGCGTCGAAGACCTCGGACGTCGCCGGTGACGGCACGACGACCGCGACGGTTCTCGCGCAGGCGATCTTCAACCAAGGCCTCAAGAACGTCACCGCCGGCTCGAACCCGATGGACCTCAAGCGCGGTATCGACAAGGCTGTGGAAGCCGTCGTGAAGAATATCCGCGAGCAGGCTCGTCCGGTCTCCGGCAAAAAGGATATGGCGCAGGTCGCGACCATTTCCGCAAACAACGACACCGAAATCGGCAATCTCATCGCAGACGCGATGGAGAAGGTCGGCAAGGACGGCGTCATCACCGTCGAAGAAGCGAAGAGCATTGAAACGATGCTCGACGTCGTAGAAGGTATGCAGTTCGATCGTGGATATCAGTCACCGTATTTCGTGACAAATCCCGATACGATGGAAGCCGTACTCGAAGACGCCGCTATCCTCATCTACGACAAGAAGATCTCGGCGATTCAGGATCTCTTGCCGGTGCTTCAGAAGGTCGCGCAGACGCAGAAGCCTCTCCTCGTCATCTCAGAAGAGATGGAAGGCGAAGCACTCGCAACGGTCGTCGTGAATAAGCTTCGCGGCACGTTGAAGGTTGCCTCGGTTAAGGCTCCGGGCTTCGGCGATCGTCGCAAGGCCATGCTCGAAGACATCGCCGTGCTCACCGGTGGTCGCGTCATCAGCGAAGAAGCGGGCTTTAAGCTTGAAAACGTCGGTCTCGACATGCTCGGCACGGCTCGTCGCGTGATCATCGACAAAGACAACACGACCATCGTCGAAGGTGGCGGAGATAAAGACGCGATCAACGGCCGCATCAAGCAGATTCGCCGTCAGATCGAAGAAACGACATCCGATTACGATCGTGAGAAGCTCCAGGAGCGCCTTGCGAAGCTCGCCGGTGGCGTTGCGGTCATCAACGTCGGCGCGGCGACAGAAATCGAGATGAAAGAGAAGAAGGCTCGCGTCGAGGACGCGCTCCATGCCACACGCGCGGCCGCCGAGGAAGGCATCGTTGCCGGTGGTGGTGTCGCGCTCGTTCGCGCAGAGAAGGCACTCGAGAGCCTGAAGCTCGACCGTGCAGACCAGCAGATTGGTGTCCAGATCGTCAAGCGCGCACTCGAAGAGCCGATGCGCTGGATCGCCCAGAATGCCGGTCAGGAAGGTTCGATCGTCGTTCAGAAGGTCAAGGAATCCGAAGGTGCGTTCGGTTTCAACGCTCAGACGGAAGAGTATGAAGACCTCATCGCGGCTGGCGTCGTCGATCCGGCGAAGGTCGTCCGCACGGCGGTTGAGAACGCGGCGAGCGTGGCAGGACTCCTGCTCACGACCGAAGCGACGATTACCGATCTACCCGAGAAGGAAAAGGCTCCGGCCATGCCTCCGGGCGGTGGAATGTATTGAGATCGGACCCGGTAACGGGCTCGACGAATACGCGCGGCGGGATTCCCACTCGGGAGTCCCGCCGTTTTCGTTTGTATGACAGCGTTAGCGAGCGGACAGCAAACGGAGGGCGAGGATGAAGGGCACGATCGTTATGATTCACGGGATGTATTGCGCTTCGTGGTGCTGGGAGAAATACATCCCGTATTTCGAAGAGCGCGGCTGGCGATGTATCGCTCCGACGCTTCGTCATCACGAGCAAATGCCAGGCGAACCTCCGCCACCGGAACTCGGCACAACCAGTCTGCTCGATTACGCATCCGATCTCGAAGCTCTTACCAATACACTGGACGAGCCGCCGATACTCATGGGGCATTCGATGGGTGGGCTTCTCGCGCAGATTGTGGCTACTCGGACAAATCCGCGCGCGGTTGTACTCCTTACCCCTGCACCACCGAGTGGCGTATTCGTGCTCAAACCGTCCGTCGTGTTTAGCTTCGTTGGTGCACTTATGCGGTGGGGATTCTGGCGAAAGCCACAGTACCCGTCGTATGGGGGTGCCGTGTATTCGACGCTGAATCTCGTGCCTGAGGAAGAGCGACGCGGGATCTTCAAGCGATTCGTACCGGAATCGGGTCGCGCAGTAGCCGAGATAGGCCTTCCGTTTCTCGACGGGAAACGCGCTGCAAAAGTCGACGAGACGCAGATAAACAGCCCAATGCTCGTGATCGGCTCGGAACTGGACCGCATCGTGCCTGCGTCGGTCGTGCGAAACGTCGCGAGGAAATACCGACGTGTTGCTGAGCACCGAGAGCTCGAGGGGCATGCGCATTGGGTACTCGGCGAACCCGGATGGGAGGGTATTGCGGCGCACGTTGCCGACTGGCTCGAATCAGTATAGGGCACGAGAACCGGTCGATACGGGGTCTATTCGGTGTCCCAGTCGTCGCCCCAATCGTCATCGATCATATCGTCGTCAACCGCGTTCGGTTCGATGATCGCTTCGTTCTGTCCGGTATGGCGTTGCGGGCGTCGAATTGCGTCATACACACGGAAGCGCTGCGCAAAGTCTTCGGTAACCGTTATCTCGGTGAAGAGTTCGTCAAGCATCCGTTGCAGCGGTACCGTTGGAGCGGTCACCAGCCAGAGCCGGCCCTTCCTGCCGATCGCTATCGCGGCTTCCCGCGCAAATCGACTGACAAGGCTCGCGTCCCGACGGCCCGCGCGATGGACCGGCGGATTCGAGAGAACCACGTCGAAACGCTTCCGTTCGATCGCTTCTATACCGTCGCTGGCCACCACGCGGGCATTCGTTATCTCGTTTCTCCGGATACCCTCTTCCGCGCATCGAACAGCCGCGATATCGGTGTCGATCATGGTGACCTCGGTCTGTGGCATGCTGAGAGCAGCAAACAAGCCGATCGCACCGGGTCCGCAGCCCATGTCGAGTATTCCACCGCGATGAGGAAGCACGACGGTCTCAAGAAGCAATTCCGTCGCAGGATCGAGATCGTCCGCGCTAAAGACGCCCGGCGTTGTCACCCATCGGAAACTCGTTCCTCGGATCTCAGCCTCGTGTAATGTTCGCGGCGCATGGTCGTGCATAGCAGCGGTTGCGTGCGGATTTCGAGCTACCGCGATGAGTCCCGTTCGCATGCCTTCGGAGACTTCGACCTTCTCGCAGAGTTCTCCGAGTGTGGCGGCGGCGGTCCGCGCTCCAAGCTGAACGTCCCCTGCGAGAATGAGCACTCCCACGGGATCGATCACGGTAATCGCCTGCCGCAGAAGGATTTCGGTGAGTTTACGTGATGGCTGTTGGTGGACGATGACGGCGTCGAACGATTCGGCACCAACATCGCGCGCACCTTCGCCGAGTATAACCTCGTGACGACCAATCGGATTCGCAGCCAGTGTGCGCTGAACCGCATTCGACCCGACTGTATCGCGTTGCACCCAAACAACTCGCTCGGACCACCCATGTTGTGCTGCAGTCAGCCCGACCGCGCCGACTTCGCTTCCGATCTCGAGGAGACGCGCGGGGCGGAGTTTCGCGATCGTATCGGCGAGGATGTGTTCGTACGGTTTTACCGCGCGTGACGGTTCCATGCCCGTCGACAACCAAATCGTCGCGGAGACTTCACCGATCGCGACTTTTGACAACGCACCACGTGGTTCCTCGCGCTTCTGCCTGCGCTTGAACGGCTGTTCCGAACGTTTGTAGTTCT
Source organism: uncultured bacterium (assembly GCA_964635955.1). GTDB lineage: Bacteria > Latescibacterota > MWCZ01 > MWCZ01 > MWCZ01 > CAZWQW01. The sequence continues at coordinate 35,710 of CAZWQW010000004.1, forward strand.
TATTGTTTCGATGATTCCGCTTGGCCATGCGACAGAGCTTTCCAACGAGAGGATAGATTCGAGGGATGTTTCGTGTAGAATGTCGCGCTAAAGCGGGGTCGCGGTAAAGGTTCGGCATCACAATCACCGTCGGGAGGTGGTATCGCGGCATGCGGTGGTGTACCTTTTCGCGAGAAATCACAACCTTCGACCTCGGAGTCCGAATTCCCATGTCAACTTCGCTTCCCAACCTGCTTGCCACACATCGAACGCTCGTCATGGGTGTTGTCAACGTTACAGCAGACTCGTTTTCTGATGGCGGGAGATATCTCGATAGGGACGCAGCAATCGAGCACGCGATGCGGCTCGTCGACGAAGGTGCGGACATCCTCGATATTGGCGGCGAGAGCACAGCGCCGACAAGTGCTGGCGTCGACGCCGAGGAGGAATCGCGTCGCGTCGTGCCGATCGTGGAAGAGCTTGCGAAGCGCGGCGCGTATCTCTCTGTCGATACGTACAAAGCCGACGTCGCGCGACGTGCATTAGACGCTGGTGCTCAGATGATCAACGATGTGACGGCCTTTCGTGGCGACGACGACCTTATCAATGTTGTCGTGTCGGCGGGTTGTGATGTTTGCATCATGTATGCGAAAGACGCGACACCGCGAACAACTCGGAATCAACCGGTATACCGTAACGTCGCGGCCGAGATCGGTGCATTTCTCACGAACCGCGCGGATCTCGCCCTGAGACGCGGTATCGCACACGAAAAGATCGTTCTCGATCCGGGGATGGGTGCATTTGTCAGTGGAGAGCCGGAACCGAGTCTCGAAATCCTCGCGCGGCTCGACGAATTCGTGGCCTTAGGGTATCCGGTGCTTGTGGGAGCATCGCGAAAGGGATTTATCGGGCAGGTGCTTGACACACACGTCAGCGATCGACTCGCGGGATCACTCGCGTGCGCGTCGATCGCCGCGTGGAACGGCGCACGGATCATTCGTGCGCACGACGTGCGAGAAACGGTGCGGACGGTGCGAATGGTAGATGCGATCAAGCGTGCGCGCTAAACAGCGCGCACTTAAGATGGGGGACACATCGGAGCATGTCCGCCACGCGCGATATGAGTCGTATATCAGGCGATCTGCTTCGTCTCAACGAGTGTCGCGAGTGTGCGATAGACCGAGTACTCGTTGCGCGGCATCGTATCGACCAGGTTCTGAACGGTGAGCCCCTTCCCGACTGCGTTCCAGATCGCTTGCGCGAAAACCTTATCATCTTCAGACTGATCTTCGTCCGCAGCCCACTCGAGCGCCTTGCCGGTCTGCTTGTAGACTTTCTTCGGATCTGTCACGATGTTCGCGCGGATATCGGATAACTCGTCTTGCAGGCGTGCAGCTTCCATGAGCAGACTCATCCCCGGAAGCTCCATCTCCGCTTCTTCCTTGTCGACCTCGATATCCTCCTTGAAGAAGAATGTGCCGCGCTTCAGATCTGATTGGAAAAGCTGATAGAACGCGTCTTCGCCGCTCAGTCGTCCCATTTTTGCTCGCTTGACGGTTCCCTCGTCAATGAACAACTCAGCGACCATCTTCTGTTTATCGTCGTTTACCTGCAGGATACCGGTGCGCTGATCGGTGCTGAGCAATGTTTGTATGACCGTCGCGAGGTCGAAGTACTCGAGATTGCCTTCAAGCTGCCGCTGACGCTGTTCGTGCGTGCGAAGCGTTGAGACCGTGCCTTCAAGCTTGTGTGCGTACATCTCGATGAAGAGCATCGCCAGTTCGGGAACGAGCTGGATCAATTCGACGAGTGCTTCACGCGTGAGAATGAATACTTCCGCGCCACCGGGAACGCGCGCCATCGAGCGGTGGGGTGATTTCGTAATGATTCGCATCTCGCCGATTGCATCGGAGTTCGTGAAGTAGGCGACCGTTTTCATCTCATTCGGGTCATCCACGGGACGCGCGATCTCGATAACGCCCTCTTTGATCACACAGAGCGCGTCCGCAGGACTTCCGATGTTGAAGAGGATTGTTCCCTTCGGAACCTTGCGTAGCTCGCCTTTGAACAAGAGAACCCGTAGTGCATCGTCGCTCAACGCACCGAAGACCTCACTCTTGCGGAGAAAGTCAAGGTCGGACATCGGATACGCGGGAACATCCTTCCCGATCGCCAGCTTCGGTTTCACACGAGCTTGGGACGTCTTCGCACCGGTTCCTGCACCGGACGATTCGATTGCGTCGATGCGAGCGCCTTGGTCGCGAACCATACGTGTGAGGAGAATGTTGATGCGCCGTTGATCTACCGCGACTTGGTTGAGTGATTCCAGAACGTCAGCAAGTCGATCGCACTGCTTGTTCGGAGTGTCGGTATGGTCATTCATTGCGTGTCCCCCTGTGTAGCGTGCCGAAAGACGATGTAATCACCTTTCCGACGGCAACTCTGCGGCGTTTCCCCCTGATGCAACGATAGCTTTTTGTGTTACGAGATCAAAGTACGGTATTTCAACGCGTTACGCTACTGAATAGTATATCGGTTTCGTCGTTTGCGGTTCCGACGCTATACTCGTAGTGATATTCAATACACAACACAGAAGGTGAAACGAATGAGTCTGAGATTGCCGAGTGGACGGATAGTGATCCGGAACCAGACCGCCGAATCGTGCGCTGCGTTTCTACGTGAGCGATTCCAGTCCGTGCGAAAAGGCGAAGTCCCGTTGAAAACTGTGGAAGTAGGGCGCGTCGACGGTCGAATACATCACGATGGCACGTTTACGATGAGCTATCGCCTCGCGCATTTGGTGCATTCAGGTGCGCTTGTCGTTGAAGGTAAGATTGAGGACGTAACGGAAGGATGCGTCATCACCTATCACACGCGCATACAACGCGTTACGCTTGCGTTTTGGATCATCTGGATTGTGGCACTGCTTGCCGTAATCGTGCTGAGCCTCGGTGCACCAGATAGCGCATCGTCCTCGCGCGTCATGTTGTCGACGATGATCGTTCTGCTCGTACCGGTACTCGTCGGGATGTCGCTCAAACGAGGTCGCCAAGACGTCAACACCGTCGTCACCGAACTCATAAGTTGGTTCGACGACGACGTGATCGAGCATCGTGCCGAGTAACTACATGCGCTACCCTACGGTAATAAGCTCGTCGTACAGTTTGCCGCCCGGTGTCGAAAACGGCCCGCAGTTGCAGAGATAGTTTCCGGGGCTCATACTCGGCATGTCCGTACCGAGATTCTGCCATGTAGCTGCGGTACCGTGGCATACGGATACGGGTGTATCCGGCGAGATGTGTCGGGATGTCTCGATGCAGTGCCGGTAGATCTCCTCGTGTTGGCGCTGTGTATATGGCCCCCACGGAATACCGCTGAGCTCGTCCGCAGCGGCTTTCGCCTCATCGAGGTAATCACTGTCGAGAAGGTCGGGGCTGATTATCTGCTTGAGATCGCTGTACGGCAGCCATCCCACGAGTTCCAACGTGACGATGTCCGGCTTGGCTTCGGCGTAAAGCTTCTCGAAGAGCCGCGTGTACTCATCGCGCCAGTTTTTCACAGGGATAACCGGACTGAGGCGGGCTCGCACGATATACCCGGCATCCTGCGCGAACTTCATTGCCGCGATACGCTCATCGAGCGTCGCTGTACGCCTGTCGATGAGCCTACTGATAGTATCGGACGTCAGCGACCAACTGACGATGGTATGGCCACGGTGGTCGAGATCAGCGAGAAAGCGAACATTGTCGCTTTTCGTAAATAGCATCACGTACCGATCATGCTGTCTGGCGAACGTTTCCACGACCGGCCCAACGGTATCGAGTTCCGGTTCGAACGCTGGAAGATCAGTCATGTTGCTGTATTTGAACAATCGTTGGTCCGGATACTTCGCAAAGACGTCGTCGAATCCGTCGATGAACCGCTCGACGTCGAGGTAGAAGACGATGAACCGGCCGAATCCGCAATACGCACAGCGAAAAACGCAACCATCGACGTTGTTTAGCTCGAGCCCCGGTTGGCAGACTCCCTGATGTGCGGCGGCTTCGTCGCGCCAGTGGTAGAACCACCCGGTACGATTCTCGTCCCACGTGGTGAACGCGAGGACGGGTCCGCCATCGAATCCGTCCTTCCCATGTCGACGTCGCCCTACATCGAAGATTGCCCGCCATGACGTCGCGTCGCATTCGCGGACGTCGTCGCACGTTATACGCGCCATCAGTCGTGAAAGCCGTGCGGCGCAGTTCGTACGCTGATACACTGCGGTGTCGATGTAAACTGTCTGCGCGTGAATATCGAGCATGACAGACCTTTCGATCGTAATCGTCTACTTCGATTCCCAGTTCATTATGGTTGGGAGCTTCGCATTTGGCCACCGTTGACGAATCATATACGCTTCGAGCCATCCGCGATTGTTCGCAGGGTCGTACGTCGAATCAATAACCTTCTCATGGTCGAGACTATCGATTCGGTCGTTCATGGCACGTAGCGCGTCAAAGCTGTTCTTGAGCGCCTGTACCGACGGCATCCGCTCTGGGTTCAAGTCCGGACCGAAGTATCCGGTATACCCATGCATTTTCAGAGCGTAGAGTGTCGCTTCGGCTTGCTCTGGCGAAAGAAGGCCGACGTTGAGGTCCTGATCGTAATTGCCGAGTGGTTGGCTGTTCCAGTGTGTATGCCCGAGTCGGCCGTACTCCATACACAGGCTGTAGGAATACGCGGGATCTTCGAATCCCATGAGTACATGGCCCATCTCCGGATTCATGGCTACAAGCGCGTGTCCCTCTTTGAGCAGTCGTCTGTTCTCATCGTGTTCGAGCATCGACTCGACTTTCATCGCGAGAAGAATGCCCTCATACGTCGAGCCGTAGATTATTCGTCCGCGTGGTTCGTATGGCTTCGGCTCCATACACACGCGAACGCCCGGTACACGGTCCATCGCAGTCGCCATATTCCGCGCGAAGCGATCACGCATCGCGAAGAAGTCCTGTGCAAAGTTGTTTTCCCAACCGTCGATGCCCGGCCAATGAATAAGGTGCGGCGTGTTCGTATCCTTGGCGAATTGAAGCGCACGAGCGAAGATGTCGATTGCTTTTACCTGCACCTTTTCGTAGGGAGATGAAAGGGCGCCCCACTCAAACTCCTTGTCATAGAAAAGTGCCGGTCCGAAACCGACAAGCTTGATTCCTGTTTCCTTTTCGAGCTTCTCGTAATAATGCCAATTGTCTTCATTCACTTCGGAGGGGTAGTGCGCTTCAACGCCACGCAGTCCGTAGTCAGCCAATTCGCCAAGTATATCGAGCCGCTCTGGTATTGTGAGGTCTTTCGTATATCGATCGTGAAAGCGACCGCCACCCGGTGCGATGAACCAGATTCCGGCGGAGAACTTCAGGTCGAGCGAGAACTCCTTCAGGTGCTTGATGAGCTCGTCTTTCGAGCGACGCTTCGCCTGTGAACGAATATC
>CAZWQW010000004.1:41249-44295 GCA_964635955.1 uncultured bacterium
ACATACGTTAGATACGCGGTCGCCGCGTGAAAGAAGTCACCTTCGAGAGGATCTTCGGCTTCGACGCGCACGCCGACTTCCATGGATGTATGCCACGCGTGGTTGACCTGTCCGCGAAGTCGAACAATATGCCCCTGCCGAATCGGTGCGACGAAGTGTAACGCGTCTATCGACGCGGTCACCACAACACGACGCGCATGTCGTTGCGCAACAATCGCGGCACAGATGTCGATCCACGACATGATGACACCGCCGAACGCTGTTCCGAGATGGTTCGTGTGACTTGGTAACACCAGCTCGGTCATTTCAACGCGTGATTCGCTAATCGCTTTCGGTTCCATGGATAACCTCACACGTGAGCGCTCTACTTCCCAGAGATACGACGTTTGCTTCGATCTTTCGCTTTGCTGACGCTTAGCGCAACGATATATCATCGCTATATTGGGTAGATGATACGATAGGAACGCACTAAATCAGGAGAGGTCAAGATGAACTGCATCGGCGTGCTGACGTCGGGCGGCGACGCGCCGGGGATGAACGCGAACGTACGTTCGATCGTTCGCACTGCGAAGGCTCACAATGTCCGAGTCTTCGGCATACGCAACGGTTACCAAGGAATGATAACGAACAACATCTTCGAGATGAGTTCTGCGGATGTTGGCGGGATCATCAATCGCGGTGGCACGATTCTCGGCACAGCCCGCAGTGAAGAATTCAAGACTCCTGAGGGGCGTGCGAAGGCTGCGAAAAACCTTCGTGACCGAGACATCGACGGAATCATCGTGTGCGGCGGAGACGGTAGTTTCCGCGGTGCACACGCGCTCGCGACGGAACAAGGAATTCGCGTGATCGGAACGCCGGGCACCATCGATAACGATATCGCGGGAACCGATTTCACGATTGGCTTCGATACATGCATCAACACGGCGATGGGTGCAATCGACCGGATTCGCGACACCGCCGAATCGCACCGACGCATCTTCATCGTGGAAGTGATGGGACGCGACGCCGGCTTTGTCGCGCTATCCGTCGGCACGGCAGGAGGTGCCGACGCGATCCTCGTGCCTGAGATCGATCCCCACGTCGACGAAGTCTTAGCGATGCTCAAGAACCGGTATGATCGCGGGAAACGGTTCTCGCTCGTGGTCGTTGCTGAAGGCGTCGAGATCGACGGATACAAAGGTGGTGGTGCGTTTATGTACGAGGTGAAGAAGGCGGGGCTCGAAGCTCGGCTTTCGATCATCGGTCACCAGCAGCGCGGAGGATCGCCTACGGTACTCGACCGTCAGATCGCTACGGTACTCGGCGCAGCAGCCGTTGAGAGACTTCTCGAAGGCGGCTCGGACGAGATGGTGGGGTACGTGAGTGGTAAAGTCGAGTTTTCGAGTCTCGATCACGCATGGTTATATCACAAGCCACTCGATATGAAGCTCTACGAACTGATACGGAACATGTCGCTTTAGGTCTACTCGCATGGGATTACCGAAGCGCCATATCACAGCAACACAGAGACATACGACAAATCGCCAAACGATTAGGGATAGATGATGGGATCACTTCCAATGGCACCGGATACCAAATCCGAGACGAAAAACAAACTTCTTTCGGTAGGGAATGAGTCAAAGCAGCTCATACCGCGCACCGAAACGCGACGCGTTATGGTAGGTAACGTTCCTATCGGTGGTGGCGCGCCGATTACGGTGCAATCAATGACCACCACTGATACGCACAACATCGACGCTACTGTTCGACAGATACATCAACTCGAGGAAGCGGGTGTCGAAATCATCCGTGTCGCGATTCCGCACGAGAAGGATGTCAACGCACTCGGCGAGATCAAACGACAAATCTCTGTGCCACTCGTTGCGGACGTGCACTTCGGCTACCGATTCGCGATCATGGCGGCCGAGCAAGGCGTCGATAAGCTCCGTCTGAATCCGGGCAACATCGGTGGACGAGACAAAGTCGAGCGAGTTGTAAAGGTGTGTAAGGAACGCGGCATTCCGATTCGCATCGGCGTGAACGCCGGGTCGCTCGAAAAGGAACTCATTGAGAAATACGGATATCCCACGGTTCGCGGTATGGTCGAGAGCGCGATCCGTCACGTCGAGATACTTGAGGAGCACGATTTCCACGATATCATCGTATCGCTCAAGGCATCGGATGCAAACATGGCCATCGCATCGTATTTGGCCTTTGCGCGAGAACGTCCGTATCCCCTTCACGTCGGTATCACCGAAGCAGGACCTGTCAAACAGGGAACGATCAAATCGTCAGTCGGCATAGGAGCCATCCTCGCGCAGGGTATTGGCGATACAATACGCGTATCACTGACAGGTGACCCGGTCAACGAGGTGAAGGTTGGATTCGACATCCTGAAGACACTCGATCTGCGGGTAAAAGGCCCAATGATCGTTTCGTGCCCGTCATGCGGCCGGGTCGAGATTGACCTCTTCACTATCACCGACGAAGTCGAGCGACGCCTCGAAAGCTATCAGGAGAACATCAAGGTGGCTGTGATGGGCTGCGTCGTGAACGGTCCGGGCGAATCCCAAGAAGCGGATTTCGGAATCGCCGGTGGGAAGGGAAAAGGTCTCGTGTACCGTAATGGCGAGATTATTCGCACGGTGAGGGAGTCCGAACTCATCGCTGCGCTGTTTGAAGAGATCGACCGTGCTCGAAACGCCGGCGAACTGACTACGTAATACGTTGGGCGACGAATGAAGACGGGACGTGAGCGAAAGCGTCCCGTCGGCATGCACAAACATCGCACTCACCGTGCGACTGTTCCGCTTCGACTCTCGGCTGTATATTGCACCATTCGAAAACGCGATTAGCGGTCTTCTCACAACAAAGGAGTCACCGTGGCACGCATCGCCCCATTTCAGGGCATCCGCTACGACATCAATCGCGTCGGTTCGGTCGACGACGTCGTGGCGCCACCGTACGACGTAATCTCGCCGGAATATCGTTCGGAGCTTCTTCAGAAAAGCGAATGGAATATCGTTGGCGTCGACCTACCGGAAAAAGAACAACCGAATGAAGA
>CAZWQW010000004.1:44395-62340 GCA_964635955.1 uncultured bacterium
ATGCGCACTACTCGGGCAAATCTCAGCCAAGTTTTCGCGCTGTATCGTGACCCGGAACGAATACTCGATGCCGCGTTTGATCGCGCGACTAACCGAGAACCCGATATGGTAGCGCACGCATCCGATGGCGAGCGTCGTGTTTGGGCGATCACGGATTCACGAACAATTGCTGTTGCACAGGAGGTGCTCGCCGCGTCAGCACTAACGATCGCCGATGGACACCACCGCTACGAAACCGCGCTGACATTCCGAAACGAGGCACGTGAAACCGGTGGTCCGGCGGGCGCTGAGTCGCTGATGGTCTACCTCGCGAATATGGACGATCCGAATCTCGCGATCCTTCCCTATCACCGCGTCGTGAAACTGTCTCCCGATCTCGACGTAGCAGGCTGGCGTCAGCACATTGAGGACGCGTTCGTCGTCGAAACCGCCGCGACGGATCGTCCGATTCAGTGGCTCAACGACCGGCTCGGATCGGGAAGCGGTGAACCATACCGATTCGGCTTGTTCACGCGACAGTGGGGCTGGGAGCTTGCGACGCTACGTTCGTGGGATGCGGTCGCCAGCTTCATCGATCCGACGCACAGCGACGCGTGGCGCCGACTTGACGTCGCCGTACTCCACGAAGTACTCCTCGGAGAACTCGCTCGTCGAGCCATGGTAGATGACGGCGAGCCGATATCCGAGGCGACATATACCGTTGACCCGACGCGTGCGGAGAAGCTCGTCCGCGAAGGAACGCGCGACGTGTTCTGCATGCTTCGCGCGACGGCTCCGGAACAGATCGGTGAGGTTGTGCAAGCGGGCGACACGATGCCGCAGAAATCCACATACTTCTACCCAAAACTTCTCACCGGTCTTGTCATGCGCACACTCGATCCGATCGAACAACTTCCGACACACGGCATGAAGGACGCGTAATGATCTCGAAAGGTCTCCTGCTCTGCGCGGGAATGGGGAGTCGTCTTCGTCCGCTCACCTACACCACCGCCAAGCATATTCTTCCGGTTGCGAACAAGCCTATTCTCTTCTCTACCATAGAGATGCTTCAACGTGCTGGCATTGATGAGATTGGAATCGTTGTTGCGTCGAACAAAGACGACCTTATGAAAGGCGTCGGTGACGGGTCTCGCTGGGACGTACGTATCACCTACATCGATCAGAAAACACCACTCGGCACCGCGCATGCGGTAAAGGTAGCCGAGGAATGGGCTGCTTCCGACCCGTTCGTGATGATCTTAGGCGATATCGTCGTAGAGCAGGGTGTCGACGCGCTTCTTACGACATACGCCCAATCGAAACCCGACGGCATCGTCGTGCTTCATCATACGGACAGACCGCAGCAGTTCGGCATCGCGGAGATCCGTGACGGACATATTGTCGGACTCGAAGAAAAACCTGAGCATCCAAAAAGCAATCTTGCCGTCGCAGGTATCTATGTTTTTACGGAATCCATATTCAAAGCGATCGAGTCGGTAAAGCCATCACCACGCGGTGAACTCGAGCTCCCCGACGCAATCCGAACGCTCATCGAAGAAGGGAAGCGTGTCGATCCGTTTATGTTGGAAGGTTGGTGGAAGGACACTGGGCGACCGGAAGACATTATCGATCTGAACCGCCTTCTCCTCAATCAACTGATCTCATCCCGCATCGAGGGAACGGTCGATTCGGAGTCATCGATTGTCGGAAACGTAGTGGTTGAGGAGTCGGCACGGATCGAACGTAGCGTCATACGCGGACCGGCCGTTATCGCGTCGGGAACGATGATACGCGATGCGTATATTGGCCCGTACACGTCGCTTGGCGCGGATGTCACTGTTGAGAATGCGGAGATCGAAAATAGCGTCGTCCTGGAGCGCACGACGATTACCAACGTCACGACGCGAATCGGATCGAGTCTCATCGGCAGGTCGGTGCACGTGACTGGCAACGACGCAGTCCCAAAGATGAATCGGCTCATCATCGGTGATACATGTCAACTGAACATCGTGTAGCGTGTTTACCGTTTGTCGTGTAGCGCTCTGTACACGACTTTCGGCATCGATATTGCAAAGTTTCCGAACGACTACGTAAGAGCGAGCGCCTGATAGTTTATACGTTCGTTTTAACTTCAACGCGAGGATTGTGTAATGGCAGTTATCGTTCATGAAGACAAGTGCGACGCCTGCAGCAGCTGCGTCGAGGTATGCCCGACGGATGCGATTCACGTCGAAGAGACAGCGATTGTCGACAACGACGAATGCATCGACTGCGGCGCGTGTGTCGACGAGTGCCCAAGCGGTGCGCTTGAGCTCGAGTAAAAGCGACACGGTGGGGTGAGAGCATTCTCCACCCTTCACGTATTGGAAGTGGAGAAGACCGGCAGCTGTCATAAACGACAGCTGCCGGTCTTCTCGTTTTAACCCCTCTGGTGTTCACTTCTGTGCAACAGCGTGTCAATCCTGAGCACAAAATGACACAAACTACGCATTCGGCGCAGTTCAAACTGTCTGACGCCTTGACTCTGTCACGTAAACACGCCTTTTTTCGAGTTCTACTGTATGTAATCTCGGTCGGTTTCGGCCCCATTTTGGACAGCAGGAGGCTTTTCAATGTCCGAGCAAACGGCATTTTCGATTTCAGTTGTGCCGCCACTCGACGACGAGCGCGCGGTTACCGTCGCGCGACAGGCTCTCATCGATGCAGCAGCGAAAGCTGGGTGGGAGCTGGTTGGCGATGACGAATGGCCGGCGGAGCGACAGATTGTCGTAAAGCTTCGCGACGGCGTCGAAGTCGCACCGTTCAGGCCGGCAGTATTCCCGTCGGTTGAGGAACAATCCTATTCGATTCGTTCAGCGGTCGAGGGCGACCGGGGCGTTGTAACAATCGAAGCGGGCGGTGCACTCGGAGCGACATTCGCGTTATCCCGTATCGCCGATTCGATCCGATCCGCGTGCGCTTGGCCTCCAGCGGATATTGATGAACGTCCCCGCTTCGCACAGCGGTTGTCATTCGTTTTCATGTCGTATCCGAGCTCGGACGAAGCGCCCTACATCGATATGGACGCCGCGTTGGTGCGACTCGAGCAAGCAATCGCACTGCTCGATGAGACATTGCTCACGGGTGGCACAGCGGTGCAGGTGCTTGGTAGTCGTAACCTGTTCAAATGGGGCGATGAAAAGCTCGACGAGCGCGCCGACGCGTGTCGTGAAGTCTTCGGCGAGTTAATCGCTGCTGCCCACGAGCGGCGATTGCTCATCTACAGCATGGACGATGAGTTTCTCTACGAACCCGCGTGGTTTGAGAGTACTGGTGCAACGTTCAGCACCGACGACGCACGTTTTTGGGATGCTCTTACGTCGAAATATCGCGATCTCCTCGAGGCATTGCCTCACCTCGATGGTATCGGCACGCGCACGGGCGAAGTTACACCGCAGGGACGCATACTCGCGTGGGACCTAATCCATACCCCAGACGACCGTTCGATCGAAGGTAACTACCGTCGTTTTCTCACGGCGATGCACGGTGTGGTTGTCGGCGAATTCGGTCGGCAATACCTGCATCGGACGTGGACCGTCAATACATGGGAGCAGTCCAGTGTACCCGAAATTTTCCGTCGGACGTTTACCGAGGACATTCCGATGGAAAACTTTATCGCAAGCATCAAGACAACGACGGGCGATCAGTGGGAATGGCAACCGATCAATCCTACGTTCGGTCAAACTCCGCATACGACTGCGGCACAAGTCGAAACCTCGCGCGCACAAGACTACTTCTCAGGGCCTCCGGACTTCTCAGCAGAGTTCTCGCAGGCGGGGCTCGAATACGCGTTGGAGCACGGCGCGACGGTGGCCGGAGTGAATCTTCGCGACCGCTGGCAAAAGAACCTCTGGGCAGCACTCGATTTCGTTACGTGGCGCCTCGGCTGGAATCCGTACCAGTCCGTCCGTAAACTAACTGCGGAATGGGTCGCCGCACAGATCGATCCGAAAGTCGCTGACCGCGTTGCGGAGATGCTGCTCGACTTCAACGACATCTATCGGGACGGGTTTCACATTCGTGGACCAGCGTATCATACGTGGGAACCGCTCGTCCACGTCCGCACCGGCTTTATCTGCAAGGGAAATCCCCTTCTCGATAACGGACGTGGACAGTACCGCTTCCTCCGCGATCTTTATCTGCAAGCGAAACCGGAACTCGAGAGCGGCCTCCAGATGATGGATGACGCGACCAAGCGGTTCGACCGGTGGTTTGACGACTACCGTCGATGGCTGCACGAACTCGACGAACCGGAACGTGGTGACTGGATGATTCCCATCCTCCAGTGGGGAAGCGACATACTGCGTCTGAATCTCGCGTATGTCAGCGCGTTTCTGCGGTTCTTCGATTTCGCCGACGCTGCACGAGCCGGTGGTGACACTCGATATCGTGACCGTGCCGTTGCCGCGATCGAAGAGCTGGAAAGCGAGCTCGAGAACTTCAGAGCGAGTCGCGCCGAATCGGATTACAATCCGGCGTTCCCGGCCGCGGAGAATGTGCAGGGTATCGATGTATTCCTCTCGTTCGCGAAACCCGGAATCGACGATCTTGCAGGTGTTATTACGTCGATGCGTAACGCTCCGGACGAAGCTGCCGTTCGTCGGATGTATGAGGAAGCGCGCGAACGAGATACGGCGCTTCTCGAAAAACACGAAGACGCTCAGGTTCTTGTCAGATGGAACGGCCGCATCGATTCGCGCGACGTATTCCGGTTCGGACTGAAAGACGGCACATTAGTCACAGAGCATTACCTCGGTGACGGCGGTGCGACAGACTCGTGGACGGGTAATCCGCGCCCAGCGGGTGCCGGTCGGGTCGCATTACGTGTCGATCGCGGAGCCGACCGCGGCTGGGCATGGGTCCTTGAAGAGCCGAACGAGGCTAACAACGAAACGCTGGCGATTCAGATCGACGACAATCGGCCGGGTTACGGTTCGTACGAAGTAACAGCATACTGGATCGCCGAATAATCGTTGTTTTCGTCGTAAATCGTTCAACCGCATATAACGCCGGGTACCATCGTCGGTACCCGGCGCGTTTTCCGTAACGATCGGTCGGGAACCGACCGTAAGCTTCAACCGTTCCACCGCGTGTATAGATTCGCGCTGATGAATCACATCGGGGGAGGTTGACGACATGGTCGGTCTTGCGCTGGCGAAACGACAGGTACGACAGCAGCACGCCATGGTTACCGACGAGGAACTACTCGCCCGATCGCTCGATGGCGATCTCAACGCCTTCGAGGTGATTGTCAATCGGTATAAAGACCGGTTGTACAACTTTGTCCTCCGCTTCGTAAAGGATCAGCAGACGGCGGAAGACATCGTGCAAGATACGTTCCTTCGAGCATATCGCAACCGCGAGAGCTTTCAAGCGGTTGCTAAGTTTTCCACATGGATTTACACCATCGCGGGTAATCTCGCGAAGAGCGAATTGCGCCGTCGGAAAAGATGGCGTTTTCTTTCCATCGGCGTTCAGAACGAAGACACCGGTGCGACGTTTGAGCTTCCCGATACATCCGCAACTCCCGATTCGAATACCGAGACAATGCTCGCGGAATCGCGAATACAAGAGGCGATTTCGCGCTTGCCTGATCGGTATCGAGAGGCGGTGATTCTGCGCGATATTGAAGGCCTCGACTACGACGAGATTTCGCAGATCATCGGGTGTCCGCTCGGTACGGTAAAGTCGCGAATCAATCGCGGAAGGCTTCGTTTACAGGAGGAGCTCAGCGATCTCGCGGACGCGTTTTGGGACCGTGCGAGCAATGACGAACCGTCTGATGAGTAATTGCTGGAATACCGTAATGCCTCTGGCTGGAACCGGATTCGGTATGAGGGGTAAAGAAACGTGAAGAGTATACAGTTTGGTGGGCGGGTTCGGCGTGAGAAAACCATACGCCGAAGGCTTTCCATGGAGGGAACGCCGTGACCTGTGGCGAATGCAGAGAGTTGATTTCGGACCATCTTGACGGGCAGCTGCAAGGCGCGAGTCGGAGCGAGTTTATCAAGCACCTTGACGAGTGCCCTGACTGCTTACGCGCTCTGAGTAGGATGCGTGCCGTCAAGACGAGTCTCGGTACGCTTCCGCGGTATCAGTTACCCGACGCGTTCGGATTCCGTGTGCGGCGTATGCTGATCGAGGAGTCGGAGCGAGAAGTATCGTGGGTAAGCCGTGTGCGCGAATGGCTCTGGCCGAGTCCTCAGACTGCGTGGGCGGCGGCGTCGGGCACTGTGGCGGCGGTTGCGAGTTTTGCCCTATTGTGGGCGATCTGGGCACCGGTTCCGTTTAGCAACGGATCGAACATCGCGGAAGTTGCCAACACCGAGAAACAAATTGTCCACACGGACGCGCGTGCAGTGCGTTACGTTCTCGAACAGCTACCGAATCGAGGAGACCTTATCGAAACGACCGCAATAGCCGATTCGACTCGTTACAATCGTGTTTACACCATGCCGGTAGGAGTCAGGTCGGTGAGCGCCGATTTCTGAACATGCCATGACCATCACCCGTGCTCTGATCCGCACTTTTCTCACGGGATGCGTATTCGTTGGCGCGGCGCAAGCTCAGACAATGCTCAAACAGTTCGAGTCGGAGATCTCGCGACTCGTTGAGCGGAATGAGCCGCAAATCGTCACCGTACAGGCGCAATTCCCGAACCTCATCACCGAAGCAGGTGGCGTTGGCGTGCTCAACGTCGGCTCCGGTCTCATCGTCGATACGCTCGGATATGTTGTCACATCGGTTGCAGTGGTCAGCCACGGGTCGTCAATAGCCGAAATAATCGGTGTCGTCGGTAACACCGGCGAAGTTCATGAAGCGATGTTGTTCGGCGTCGATCCGGCACTCAGAATCGCATTCCTCTACGTACCCACCCTTCCAGTCTCGCCCGCGATCAATCTCCGTCGAGAACGGTGGACCAGTGGCAGTTTCGCCGTCATTGTCGGGAACTCATCCGGCGTGAGTCCAGCCGTAACACTGACCACAGTTGCGGGCCGTCGGGATGTCGAAGGGTTCTGGCAGCTCAGCGGTCCGGCGACCCCGGGTATGAGTGGCGCGCCGGTGTACGATAGCGATGGACGACTCGGCGGACTGCTCGTCGGCGAAGTGTCGACGCACGGTGCCGTAACGAATCGCCCGCTTCCCGCCGTGATGGTATCGAGCGACCGACTCCGCGAGTCCATCAACAAGCACATTGTCCGGTCTGCAGAGCGTGGACGCCCATGGCTCGGCATCACCGTGCGACCGCGTCTGGATAGCGACGGCAGCGTCCATGTCCTCGTGAGCGACGTCATGTCGGACAGCCCGGCTCAACAAGCAGGTATTCTCGCTGGAGACGTTCTGCTTAGCGTCGAAGAGACCTCGATTGGGTATGTATCGGACCTCGCAGATTGGATACGTTCGAGTCAACCCGGGCGAGAGGCGACCGTACATCTTAAACGTGGGAACGAACAGCGCGTCGTGAAGATCACCGTCGGCCGGCGGTGAACCGTTTCCGCATCGATTTGGCGCGAATCCTCTTTCTCACTCCCCCAAACACCGTCTATCACCGACTGTTAACTTGCTCAAACCGCAGAATTCCCGTACTTTAATATTTTCATCCCTGCGGGGCTTCCCAGCTGTGACAGGTTCCACCGCCGGGCAGCTTTCGGGGGCGCAATACGACGTGCTTCTTGCACCGGAACACGTCAATTTCGCATCGGGATGGCGGCCGCGAGGGCCACAGTCGTCTGTGGCTGGGCGGTTGTTGTCCAGAGAAAGGAGCACACCATGGTGCGTGTAACACTCCCCGACGGTAAGCAACTCGAACTGAACGATGGAAGCACCGCGCTCGACGCCGCGCAATCCATCGGCTCTCGGCTTGCGAAAGCGGCGCTGGCAGCGAAAATCAACGACGCGCCGGCCGACCTTACCCGCGAACTTAACGACGGCGACCAACTGCAGATTCTCACGTGGGATAGCCCCGAAGGCCGTGAAGCGTATCGACACACGAGCACGCACATCATGGCGCAGGCCGTGAAACGCGTGTTCCCCGACGCCAAGCTCACCATCGGGCCACCGCTGGAAGACCGCTTCTACTACGACTTCGACGTTCCGACTCCGTTCGCACCCGACGATCTCGCGAAAATTGAGCAGGAGATGCGGAAGATCGTCGACGAGGACCTGCCGATATCCCGCGAAGAGCTTTCTGCTGACGAAGCGAAGAAGCTGTTCGCCGACATGGGTGAGAGCTATAAAGTCGAGATCATCGAAGATCTGCAGGATCAGTCGGAACTCGATCCGAAATCAAACGGTGCGGTAAGTATCTATCGGCAGGGCGAATTCGTTGACCTGTGCCGTGGACCGCATCTACCGAGTACCGGTAGGGTAAAAGCCTACAAGCTGCTCAGTTCATCGGGTGCGTATTGGCGCGGCGACGAGAAACGTCAGATGCTCCAGCGCATTTACGGAACGAGCTTCCCGCAGCAGAAGCAACTCGACGAATTCCTTCACATGCTCGAAGAGGCGAAACGACGCGATCATCGCATCCTCGGTCCTCGGCTTGATCTTTTCAGCATACAGCAGGTCGTCGGATCAGGGCTTATCCATTGGCATCCGAAAGGCGCTATGGTTCGCGATCTGATCGAACGATTCTGGAAAGACGAGCACCAGAAGCGCGGGTATTCACTCGTGTATACGCCGCACATCGCGAGCGACAATCTCTTCCGAATCAGCGGGCATCTGGAGAAATACGACGCGATGTACTCGCCGATGGATATCGACGGCGAGAACTACCGGCTCAAGCCGATGAATTGCCCGTTCCACATTCAGATCTATCAGTCGCACACCCGCAGCTATCGCGATCTACCGATCCGATATGCCGAACTCGGTACCGTGTACCGGTATGAGCGTTCCGGTGTGCTGCACGGAATGTTGCGCGTCCGCGGGTTCACTCAGGACGACGCACACATTTTCTGCCGACCCGATCAGCTTGAAGACGAGGTCTTCAGCACACTTGAGTTGATGAAGTACCTCATGAAGACGTTCGGGTTGGGATACGATGTGTATCTCAGCACGCGACCGGAGCAGAGCTTCGGTACCGACGACGAATGGGAGTTTGCCACCAAGGCACTCGCGAATACCCTCGAGCGCGCTGGAGTACCCTACGTCGTCGATCCGGGTGAAGGGGTTTTTTACGGCCCAAAGATCGATGTCAAGCTCGTTGACGTACTCGGTAGACCTTGGCAGGGACCGACAATTCAGGTAGATTTGCAGCTTCCCCAACGCTTCGGCGTGGAGTATGTCGGGTCGGATAATCAGACGCATAACGCCATTATGGTGCACCGCGCGATGCTCGGTTCGCTCGAACGGTTCATCGGGTGTTTGATCGAGCACTACGCGGGTGCATTCCCGCTTTGGCTTGCTCCAGTTCACGCGATGGTTCTTCCGCTAACCGACGACCAGAACGACGCCGCGATGGCGTTAGTGGACCGGATGCGCGAACAGGGATACCGTGTCGATGTCGATCTGAGCAGCGAGAAGATCGGCGCGAAGATTCGAGACGCAGAGATGCAGCGGATCCCCTATATGCTCGTGCTTGGCAAGCGCGAAGTCGAAAACGGGACCGTTTCTGTACGTGCGCGTGATCGTGGTGATCTCGGCGCGAAACCGATTGACGACGTGTTCGCGGTTTTGACGAACGAGATCAAGACGAAGTCGCTCGAATCGATGATGTGATAGCGCGGGAGTGCATATGCGTCCCCGCGTAGATGACGAGATTACGGCGTCGCGTGTGTTTCTCGTCGACGCCTACGGAACCGCGATCGGCGAGTGCGAACGCGATCAAGCGATCGAACGCGCACGTAACGCGGGATTGCGGCTCGTAGAGGTTCAGCCCGAAGTAGCGTTACCGGTGTGCAAGCTCATGGCTCCGGATCGCGCGGCTCGGTTCATCGAACATGTGCGTGAGCCCAGAGAACAGCTGCTCGAAACGCGCGTACTTACATTCCGTGCGACGATGCGCGAAGCGGACATCGCACTCCGGTTACGACACGCGGTTGCTCATCTTGAAACCGGCGGCGCAGTCGAGATTCGGGTTGAACGACGCGGACGACATGACCGCGTTGCAAGAGAACTTATAGACCGTATCATAACCGCGCTTGGCGAGATCGGCAGAACAATCGCTAAGCAGCGAAACACAAATGACGAAATCGTCGCACTGGTGTACCCGCGGAACGGGAGTCCGGGTACTTACGCGAAGTAGCGTTGCCGGTGCGAATCAACCACACACGAAAGGGTGACTATCGTGCCCAAGATGAAGTCACGACGCAACGCCCGTATGCGGTTCAAGGTATCTGCGACGGGTAAAGTATTGCGCCGCAGCAACTACGCAGGCCACATCATGACGAAAAAGACGACGAAACGGAAACGTCGCCTCCGTCAAGCGCGACCGGTAGCCCCCGGTGATGCGCGTGGCGTGAAGCGGATGCTTCTCGCCGAGTAACAGGCGTATACAGTTTCCGAGCGTCGTGTGCGGAATCGCCGTACACGACTCGTCGATAACCGCGAACAGGCCTCAAAGTCGGATGTTACGGCATGACCGTCGTCCGCGCCTATAGCAGGAGAGAGTGAAAGATGCCACGAGTACGACATAAGGTGTCCTCGCAAAAGCGGCATAAGAAATACCTCAAGAGAGCACGAGGTTACTGGGGTGCACGCTCAAAGCTGTACCGCACGGCGCGGGAAGCGGTGGAGAAGGCTCAAGGATACGCCTATCGCGATCGCAAGCGGAGAAAGCGCGACTTCCGACGCCTCTGGATCGCCCGTATCAATGCCGCAGCGCGTCAAAACGACATCAGCTACTCCCGGTTGATGTACGGCCTCAAGCTTGCCGGCGTCGAAGTGAACCGTCGTATGCTTGCGGACCTCGCTGTGCGCGACACCACGGCGTTCGCTCAGCTTGTGGAAACGGCAAAGAAGCAGTTTTAACCCTAACTTGGGACAGGCGAACGGAGTATGTCAGGGCGGAGTGTCTCCGCTGTGACGGTCCGTTCGCCTTTTTCGTGCCATGGCTATAGAAGACCTCATTGCAGAGCTGGATCAAATCGCGTCGGAAGCGCCGCAGCGGTTTGCCGCGTGTAAAGACAAAGCCGATGTTGAGGAACTCCGTGTCGAGTACCTCGGACGGAAAGCTGCGCTGACTCGCATCATGCGCAGTATCGGGCAAGTTGCGCCGGAAGACCGGCCGAAACTGGGTGCGCGCGCTGGCGAAGTGAAAGCGCTGCTGAGCGACTTGCTCGAACAAGCGCAGCAACGTCACGCACGGGCGGCAACCGCGGAGCCACAATTCGACCCGACGTTGCCCGGCCGTACGCAACGACTGGGACGCCTGCATCCGCTCACAATTGCCGTGAACGAGATGCTCGACATCCTCAAAGAGATGGGCTTTACCGTCGCCGAGGGACCCGAAATCGAGAGCGACTACTACAATTTCGAAGCGCTCAACTTCGCTCCCGATCATCCTGCGCGCGATATGCAGGACACCTATTTCCTCGAGCGGACGAACTGGCTTCTTCGCACGCACACCTCACCGACGCAGATTCGGGTGATGGAGAAGCAGAAGCCTCCCGTGCGCGTAGTCATGCCGGGTCGTGTATTCCGGAACGAGGAAGTTAACGTCCGCAGCATGAACCAGTTCTTTCAGATCGAAGGGCTCTATGTCGACAAGAACGTGACCTTCGCCGATCTGAAGGGCACACTGGACGCGTTCTGCCGGCGGATGTTCGGAGCTGATATCGCGACGCGTTTTCGACCGTCGTACTTCCCATTTACCGAACCTTCTGTCGAGGTAGACGTCTCGTGCAGCGTCTGTCACGGTAGCGGATGCCGAGTCTGCAAACAGACGGGTTGGTTGGAGATTCTCGGCGCTGGAATGGTCGATCCGGCACTCTACGGATTCGTCGGTTACGATCCAGAGGTCTACAGTGGATTCGCCTTCGGAATGGGTGTCGATCGGACGGCGATGCGGACGTGGGGTATCCCGGATATACGCTGGTACTGGGAAAACGATATGCGGTTCTTGCGGCAATTCGATTGATTGCATGTGGATCTGTACGATACGGAGCGCTGAGCGATGTTGATTTCACTTGAGTGGCTGAACGATTTTGTCGACGTATCAGACCGTTCCGCCGATGAACTCTCAGATATTCTGACGAAGCTCGGGCTGGAAGCGGTTACCGAAGGGAAACTCTTTTCTGGCGACTCGTTGGTTGTCGGTCACGTTCTAAACGTCGAGAAACACCCAAATGCCGATCGCTTGTCCGTTTGTTCGGTCGATGTCGGCGCGAACGAACCGTACACGATCGTCTGCGGCGCACCGAACGTCGCGGAAGGACAGCGCGTGCCAGTCGCGCTCCCCGGTGCAGTACTGCCAGGTGACTTCGCGATCAAAAAGGCGAAAATCCGCGGTGTCGAATCGTCGGGAATGATCTGTGCTGAGGATGAGCTCGGATTGAGTTCCGATCATTCGGGAATCATGGTGCTACCGGCTGACGCGCCAATCGGTGAGCCGCTCATGCACTACCTCCACCTTGATTCGGAACGCGTCAAAACAGACGTGACACCGAATCGTGGCGATGCGCTCAGCCATCTCGGAACCGCGCGCGACCTGAGCGCAGCACTCAACCGCCCGCTAAAACGTCCAGACCCCGAAGTAGTGGAAGAAGGCCCCGCTGTCGATGAGATAGCAGCCATACGGATCGAGGATCCAGACGGATGTCCACGGTACGTCGCGCGGGTTGTGCAGGATGTAACAGTTGGGCCTTCGCCAGCATGGCTTGCGGGGCGGTTGCGGCAAGTCGGCATTCGCCCGATCAACAACGTCGTCGATGCCACAAACTACGTACTAATGGCGGTGGGGCATCCACTCCACGCATTCGATCTCGATCGGGTCGCCGGTAAACAGATCACTGTCCGCGCTGCTGAAGACGGTGAGAAGTTCACGACGCTCGACAGCGTCACCCGCACCATGCCCGACAAAACCGTCATGATCTGCGACGCAGACGGCCCAGTTGGCGTGGCGGGAATCATGGGTGGCGAGAACTCAGAAATACGTACGACGACGACAAGCGTGCTACTCGAAGCCGCGTATTTCAATCCAGCGCGTATCCGGCGAGCATCAAAGGCGCTTGGTCTGTCGACTGAAGCGTCGCAGCGGTTTGAACGCGGCACGGACTACGAAAACACGGTCCGCGCGATTGATTGGTGCGCGGAGTTGATTCGTCAGACAGCCGGCGGAACAATAGCGCGCGGTCGTATTGACGAGTACCCCACGCCACAGACACACGCAGAGATGACACTTCGCTGGAATCAAATACCGCGCATTCTCGGTACCGACGTTCCGCGAGACGAAGTCCGACGCCAGGTGACGGCTCTCGGCATCGAATTGCTCGCCGAAGACGAATCGGGACTTCGACTTCGTCAACCTTCATGGCGTCCGGACCTCACGCGCGAGATCGACGTGATCGAGGAGGTTGCGCGACTTTGGGGATACGATCGCATCCCGACGACGCTCGGCGGTGTTGGCGCGCCCGCGACGAGGGAAACACCGGAACGCCTTACGATAAACGACGCACGCCGTTGGCTCGTCGGTATGGGACTCCAGGAAGTCGTGACGAGCGCGCTCGTTTCGCGCCAACATGCCGAGTTGTTTCTAACCGACGGTTCGCCGGTTCAACTGGCGAACTGGTCGAGCAGCGACATGAGCCACCTGCGCACGCACATGCTCCCAAGTCTGCTTGAGGTTGCGCGTCGGAATTTCGCGCACAAATCAGCACCCGGAATATCGGTCTTCGAAATCGGTGCGGAGTACCGCGAGCGTGATTCCGAATACACCGAAACGCGACAGATCGCCATCCTACTCACCGGGAAAACGCCGGGAGAGCGATGGGGAGATGCCGATCGCCAATGGGACTGGTACGACCTTCGTGGGGTCATTGAACAGATAATCGAACGTTGCGCCCTTCTCGAACCGCATTTTGTATCGTATGATTTGAACGGGTACGTTCAGCGAACAGGTGTGCGTATCCGTATAGCGGATGACGAGGTGGGAGAATTGGGGCAGGTCGTTCCGGCCTTGTGTTCGGAGTTTGATCTGACTTACCCGGTCTTTTTCGCCCGACTTGATCTCGCGGCGCTCGCTGCGCATCGGCGGTCGCTGCAGACGATAACTCCGCTTCCGCGATTCCCCGCCGTCGAGCGCGATCTGGCGCTCGTCGTCCCGGAAACGGTTTCGGCGGGAACTGTCGAGGAGGTTGTACGAGAAGCAGGCGGAGCGTTGCTTGAACGCTTCGTGCTCTTCGACGTATATCGCGGCGCAGGGTTGCGTGAGGGGGAAAAGAGCCTCGGTTTTACGATGGAATTTAGAGCCAGCGACCGAACGTTGACTGATCAGGAAGTGGATGGACTTGTGCACGGTATGGTAAAAGCGGCAGAAGCGAAGACTGGTGCACGGGTTCGGACGTGAGAAACGATGGATTCGCAGACACGCGACTATGAGACCGTATTCGAGCGGTTTGACTCCGTTATCCGCGAGACGATGATGCAGCTTCATCGTTCGCGAGGTAATCGAAGTCAACGCGATCTCGACCGGATCAATTGGGAACTCGAGCGCGACGAAATACTTCGTTCCGCCGATGAGCGTGTCGAAGCCACAAAACGAATAGCCATGGAGCCGCTTCGAACAACGTTGCGTTCTGTGGTTTCGCGAATCGATCGTATCCTCGAAGGAGAATCGTCAAACGCTGACGGAGCGACCTCGGAGGATGCATGAGCACGTCATCGCAGGACCGCGTCGTTTCAACAACCGTCCGGATTTTCGGTGCCGAGTATTCGATTCGTTCGCCGAACGAGCCGGAATACGTGCAAAAGGTCGCCGAACTGGTTGATGAGGCAATGCGGCGCGTGAGCACTCATCGCGTGATGCGGTCGAATACTGAGATCGCGGTTCTCGCGTGTATGCACATAGCCGGAGAGCTAATGCTCGCGAGAGAACAACTCGATGAAGCGCTCGACCGAATCGGCGACACGACCGACGCACTCACACGTATCCTCGACGAGGAATCTGCGGAAGCATCCTGATTAGCACCGACGGATAACGGCATATTCCACCTCCTCCGCTACGGGACGGATGCCGGCGCGTAAGCGAATCCATTTGAATCGCTTATGTGACCGATGTTGTCATGTCCCTCGGCGCAGGAGGTTTTTTGTTGCTTGGCCGCGTCTTCATCTGGCAGTCGCGGAGTATGTTGAAGATGAGTTTGGAGGAAGACAATGATGGAATTGATAGGGACGGTAATCGCCGTTCTCGCTATTGTTGCTGTTGCGTTTGTTGTAGGATGGATACTCGCGAAGAAGCTGGATCGAGGTCGCGTCGGAAGTGCGCGCGAGATGTCGACGCGGCTGGTTGAGGACGCGAAACGCGAATCCGAGGCGATTCTTCATAAAGCGAAACTCGAAGCCCGTTCGATTGAGATTGCGGCGAAAGAGCAGCTTCGTGCCGAAGGTGACAAACAACGCGCAGAGCTTCGGCGTGTCGAGGAACGACTATCGGATCGCGAGTCGAAGCTCGACCGGCGCGCAGACGAGTTACAGTCGCGCGAACAGAGCATTAACGATCGGAATCGTAATCTGGATAATCGCGAGAAAGAAATCGACGAACTTCAGGACAGCGTAGAGGCGATCATCGACCAACAGAACAGGCGCCTCGAAGAAATCGCCAATATGACCGCCGACGAGGCAAAGCAGCAACTCATTGCGAACATGGAGACAAAGGCGCGATCCGAAGGTGCTCACCGCGCGAAGGAAGTTCGCGACCGTGCGATTCGAGATGCGCAACGCGAGGCTCGCGAAATCATCGGCATGGCGATACAGCGTTACGCCGGTGAACACACAACGGAGACGACCGTATCAGTCGTAACGCTGCCAAATGAAGAAATGAAAGGCCGAATTATCGGTCGAGAAGGTCGGAATATTCGGGCGTTCGAAATGGCAACCGGTGTTGATGTCATTGTAGATGACACGCCGGAGGCGGTGATTCTCTCTGCGTTCGATCCGGTACGTCGCGAAGTAGCGCGGCTCGCAATGGAGAAGCTCGTCGAAGATGGCCGCATTCACCCCGGCCGTATCGAGGAGCTCGTCCAGAAGGCGCAGGAGCAGGTTGAGGAAGAAGCGCTCAAGGCGGGCGAAGAAGTTGTATACGAACTTGACATACACGACATGAACCCACAGCTCATCAAGACACTCGGCAAGCTAAAGTACCGCACCAGCTACGGCCAGAACGTTCTTCAGCACGCGAAGGAAGTTGGAATCCTCGCTGGATTGATGGCGGAACAGATCGGATTGGATGCGACGCTTGCTCGTCGCGCTGGTGTGCTGCATGATATCGGCAAGGCCGTCGACCGTGAGAACGAGGGAACACACGTCGCGCTCGGTCTTGACCTTGTGAAGAAGTACGGCGAACCGGCCGAGGTTCAGAACGCCCTCGCATCGCATCACGAAGATGTCGTCGAAGGATCGATGTATTGCGTGCTTGTCAAGGCTGCTGACACGATATCCAGCGCGCGGCCGGGCGCACGTCGCGAGACGATCGAAGGTTATGTGAAGCGGCTCGATCGACTCGAGTCGATTGCTCAGGCGTTCGACGGCGTTGAGAAGACGTTCGCAATTCAAGCGGGACGCGAGGTGCGCGTCATGGTCAATTGTGGGAAAATCGACGATGCACACGCGGAATTGCTTGCGGGTGAGATCGCGGAAAAGATTCAAGCGGATATGGAATACCCGGGACAGATCAAAGTCGTCGTGATTCGCGAATCCCGCGCCACTTCGTACGCGCGGTAATCGTTTCTTCGGATTCTCTAAGCGGATTGGATGCCGCATGCGTATACTGTTCGTCGGAGATATTCTCGGTAGGCCGGGTCGGCGCGCAACTGAATGGTGGGTACCGCGATTGCGAAGAGAGCGAAGCCTCGACCTCGTCATCGCAAACGCCGAAAACGCTGCTGCGGGAACGGGTTTTACTGAGAAGATCGTCGACCAGCTCTTCGATTACGGCATCGACGTGATCACATCGGGAAATCACGCGTGGGATAAAAAAGACGGACACGCATCGATTGAGGAAGGACGTGTGCTTCGTCCGGCCAATTATCCGGCCGGTGTAAACGGCACGGGTACGATCGTGGCGCATACCCGGACGAATGAACCGGTTGGAGTTCTCAATCTTCAAGGCCGTGCGTTCATGCGCCCTATCGACTGTCCGTTCCGTGTCGCAAAACGACAGATTGATGAGTTGCGCAGCGAGACCATCGCTATCATCGTGGATTTCCACGCGGAAGCAACAGCGGAAAAGCAGGCGATGGGTTGGTACCTCGACGGGCAGGTCTCTGCCGTATTGGGAACTCACACACACGTCGCGACTGCAGACGAACGCGTTCTACCGCGTGGCACCGCGTATATTACCGATGTCGGAATGACCGGTCCATATGAGTCGGTTATCGGTATGGAAGTTGACGGCTCGATTCGACGGCTCCTGACCGGATTGAACACGCAGCTCGTTCCCGCAGTTAACGATGTACGATTCGCGGGTGTTATTGTCGATATCGAATCGAGTACCGGTCACGCACAACGTATTGAGCGGCTTATGGTACCGTTCGATTCACGTCAGGTGAATGAGAATGCGAGCGACGAGGAGGGGAGCGAATGACCGCCAAAGTGATCGACGGGAAAGCAATCTCCACGCAAATTCGTGACGAAATAAGATCGGTAGCGGAAACGCTCAAACCACCCCCGCACCTCCACGCAGTAATCGTCGGCGATGATCCAGCATCAGCGCTCTACGTACGTAACAAGGAACGTGCGTGCGCTTCATCGGGGATTCGTAGTACCGTGCATCG
>CAZWQW010000004.1:62440-68809 GCA_964635955.1 uncultured bacterium
TACGTAACAAGGAACGTGCGTGCGCTTCATCGGGGATTCGTAGTACCGTGCATCGTCTCTCTGCAACGACATCGCAAGACGAATTACTCTCGCTCGTCGATAAACTGAATCACTCATCGGACTGCGACGGTATACTCGTACAGTCGCCAGTTCCCGGCCAAATCGACGAAAACGCCGTCATTCTCGCCATCGATCAGGCGAAAGACGTGGACTGCTTCCATCCAGAGAACGTTGGGCGGATGGTTGCTGGCGCACCGCGCTTCCTTCCCTGCACTCCAGCGGGCATTCAACAACTGTTGATTCGTTCCGGCATCGAGATCGAAGGGAAGCACGCTGTCGTCGTCGGCCGATCGAATATCGTCGGAAAGCCGATGGCGAACATGCTCCTGCAGAAAGCCGAAGGTGCGAATGCGACGGTGACTGTATGTCATACCAGAACGCGCGATATGGCGCACTTCACGAAGCAAGCAGACATTTTGATCGTTGCGGCTGGTCGTCCTCGCACGGTAACCGGCGACATGGTCAAACCGGGAGCCGTCGTGATCGATGTAGGCTCGAACCTCATCGAGGACGCGTCAGCGCCGAAAGGGAAGCGGTTCGTCGGTGATGTTGCGTATGACGAGGTGTCGGAAGTCGCAGGATGGATTACGCCGGTACCGGGTGGCGTCGGTCCGATGACAATAGCGATGCTCATGCAGAACACGCTTACAGCCGCGAAGAGCACCCGCTGACGAGCGCTTCACATCTGATGCTATGAAGAGAATCGAGCAACACATCCCTCCCGAAAGCTTCGGTGCGGACGCGAAGAACGCGTTATCCGTCACCGAGATTACGACACACATCAAGGACCTTCTTGAGACAGCGTTCGGGTCGCTCTGGGTGACGGGTGAGGTAAGTAATTTCCGCAAACAGGCGTCGGGGCACTGTTACTTCACGTTGAAAGACTCCGGCGCGCAGCTCCGTTGTGTCATGTGGCGCACAACTGCGGCTCGCCTCTCGGCCCTACCAACTGACGGAATGCAGATTCTCGCGCGCGGCACACTGACCGTTTACGAGCCGTATGGTCAGCACCAACTTGTCGTGAGCTATGCGCAACCGGCCGGCGTCGGCTCTCTCCAGGCGGCATTCGAGGAACTCAAAGCCAAACTTGCAACGGAAGGGCTCTTCGACGAATCGAGAAAGCGTCCGATTCCGCGATGGCCCGCGACGGTCGGCGTAGTCACCTCCGGCACCGGTGCGGCGGTTCGCGACATCATCAATGTAATCTCGCGACGTATGCCAACGACGCGGATTATCGTACGCCCGACGGTCGTCCAAGGCGAAAAAGCGACACCCGACATCGTCGATGCGATTCGGCAATTCAACGAATACAACGTCGCCGACGTGCTTATCGTCGGACGTGGTGGTGGTTCGCTCGAGGATCTGTGGGCATTCAACGAGGAGCCGGTGGTACGCGCAATCGTTGGGTCGCGGATTCCGGTGATATCAGCAGTCGGTCACGAGATCGATTTCACGCTCGCGGATTTTGCAGCCGATCTACGCGCACCTACGCCGTCAGCCGCAGCGGAAATCGTCGTACCGGACATTCGTGAAGTGCGCCAGTTCGTCGCTGGAGCATACCGCGAACTCGGCGAAAACCTCCGAACACAGGTTGATCGTGCCGCCGAACGGTTCCAGCGCGCATGGAGTCCGGACGTCATGCGGCGCGTCTACGATCGAATCGACCGGCGTTCGCAGGACGTTGATCGGATGGCGGAGGCGATTGGTCGACGCGCTGAGAGGATCGTGCAAAACCGAGTGAGTAGGTTCCGCAGTCACGTTGGAACGTTGCACGCACTCAGCCCGCTGCGGGTGCTCGCGCGAGGGTTTGCCGTTGCAGAGCGCGAGGATGGATCGCTTATCCTCGACGCCTCGGATGTTTCGCCAAAGGACCGATTCCGAGTTCGACTCCATCGGGGTATCATCCTCGGCATTGTAGACTCACGGCTTGGGTCGTAGCCGACCGCGTCAACGGTTCTCGATACCCCAATTGAAACCGAATCTCGGATCGTCCCATGCGGCGCGGAACTCGTCCGTCGGATCGTATGGCTGATCTGTCGTGTTGATCAACACCGCTTCAGGTGAAAGCGCGACGTATCCGTGAAAAACTCCGGGCGGGATAGCCAGTGTAATCTCATTCCCGCCACCCATGATCACCTCATTCGCAACGCCGTTTGTCGGCGAATCGCTTCGCGCATCGAATAGCCCGACTTTGATCTTACCCGCCGGCACGTACCAGATATCTGTCTGTTTGAGATGGTAGTGCCACGCCTTCACAACACCCTGTGACGAGATCGATACGTAGCTCTGAGCGAATCCGCGAAAATGCGGGTCTGACGCTTTGAGGTATACCGTAAGCCGCTGACGGTCATCTACATTCGTGGTAAGCGGTGTAATGACAACTCCCGCGATTTGCGGCTGTTTTTTCGGACTCGGTGTTTCTCCCGCAAAACGCGGATCAATCGTCGCCGAACCGGCCATTCGTAGTAATCTCCGTTATCAGACTATCGGTACGCGTCACGTCGATGTGCAACTCGTACGACGTAGAACGTCATCTTGAATCTCGTAGAGAATCCGGTATGTCCCTACCCGAATTCGGTAACCGTTCTCAATTCCTGTGAGTTTTTCTACGCCATGTGGACGTGGATTGTTCGCAAGCGCATCGATGTGAGGTTGAAGGCGAATCTTTATGTCTTGAGGAAGTTTACGAAAATCACGTGCTGCTCGCGCGTGAAATATGATGCGATAGTTCATTCCATGCCCGCTTCACGTTTCAGATCCTCCCAAGCTACGTCATCGCTTTTTTCTTCTTTCGCAGTACGGAAGTCCTCTATGTCCTTACGGTTTTCAAGCGCCTCGAGGACTTCAAAATCCTCGATCGGAACGAGAGCCGCGATATTCTTGCCACGCCGATTGAGAACAATCCGAGCCCCTTGATAGAGCACACGATTGAGCACATCTGAGAACTCGTCTCGAACTTTGCTCGAAGAAACACGTTCCGCCATTGTTTGAGCCCTCTACGAGTACACTTTCGTACGTATTGACGTTACGTACAATATACGACCATTGAGATGGTAATAGGAACGCAACAGTTTATCTGTGCTGATTCAGCTCTGAATCGCATCGTAACGAACCGGTGACCTCTTAAGAAACGGCGTATCGCGTTGCAAATCATTCTATCGGGCAATAGCTTATCCTCGTAGCGTAGGTTACAATCGCTATCGCTTCTCGGATTACGCACCCTCAACACCGGACAAGAGATGGCACATTCGCCGTTTCAAATTGGCAGACTCACGGGAAAGGCGTTGGTTCTCGCGCTTGGGCGGGGTTCCACTGTACTCGCACAATTCGCCGTGAACCTGATGCTTGTTCGGTGGTGGATGCCTGAGCAGTTCGGCGAGTTCCATGAAATCCGCGTGTTCGTATCCGCTGCGCTAATGCTCGAGCTTGGACTTCCGACCGGCCTGCTTCAGATCGGGTCGGGACGTAATCAAGCGGAACGTGAACTCATGTACCGCCGAGGAGTTACCGTCGCATCGCTTCTCGGTGTCATCGCGCTGATCGGCTTTGGTATTGCAGCAGTTTTCGTATCCGATCCGCGGATTGCGTACGCACTGATCCCTGCAGGCATACTCGTCGCCGCGAATATTCCGTCGGCAGCAATAGAATCGGTGCTGATCGTCCGAAATAGGCATAGCGCGGCAAGCATCTCAAGCGCGATGGCGGCCGTCGCGTCGTTCGGTCTGGTAGCGATTGCACTAATGATATTCCCAACACTCGCCGGGGTGTACGCCGCTCTGGCGATCGGTGCCGTCGCACGCTTGATTGCGTACCGTGCACTCATTGGCGACGGCGCGCGGTTGATCGGCGTGTGGACGACGAACGCATTGGAGCTCATCCGAATCAGTCTCGGCGTATCGGCGACGCGCATGTTCGGAATGGTATCCGCGTGGATTGATCGCGCCGTTGTCATGACGTTCTTCAGTGCAAGCGCGCTCGGTGTCTACGTGGCAGGCGCGTGGGAAGTCCCCTTTATGGCGATATTCTTTGGAGCGATAACTGCGGCAATCGTTCCGGAGATGAGCGACCATTGGAGTGCAGGGCGACGTGAAGACGCCCTCGCAGTGTGGAAGGGTGCCGTTAGTCGTTCAGCGTGGTTGATATTTCCACTGTGGATATGGGCTTTACTTTGGGCACCTGAGCTGATCCGTGTTCTTTTCACCAACACCTACGGCGATGCAGTCCCGATATTTCGCGCGTACCTCGTGATGCTGCCGCTTCGTGTCGCAGTATTCGGCGCGTTCCTCGTGGCGATTGGCGAAGTTCGTACGATGATCGTAGGCGCAGCGATCGATGTCATCGTCAATCTGTGTGCGAGTGTCGTGCTCGCGGCATCTGTCGGGATGATCGGACCGGCGCTCGCGACAGCACTCGGAACCTATGCTCAAGTGGGATACTACCTCGTGTTCGTACGACGTCACCTTGAATTGACGTTCGGCGCGATTCTCCCGTGGCGCGAACTCGCGAAGGCGGTGATCGTGGCGTTCGTAGTAATCGCTCCAACCATAACTGTTCGGATATTGCTTGAAAGCGATGCGGTAGCACTGGTTGTTTCCGCGGTATTTGTCGGAACCGTGTTCGCGATTCTTGCGTACTACGGAGTCGGAGAACTGTTCGTTCGGAGGAGTGCGCGTGCCCGTTGAGACTGTAGATACCACCCGTTGGAGCAAGCTATCGGCGGAGGTCGATCCGGGTATATACGGCCACGCCGATTGGCTCGAGCCAACGTGCGCCGCACTTGGTCTCGAACCACAGTACATCGCCGTAAATAACCGCGGTACCGACGCGCTGCGCGTAGCTCTCGCTCGACGGCGGCGATTCGGTCGCGAACTGCTTGTAACACCAGCGGTTGCGGCGTATTCGGGATGGGCCGAAGCGTTCCCCGCAGACCTTTCCGACGAACGCCGTGAAGGACGACTCCACGACGTCCTCGGTGAGTTCATCGACTGGGCGGAAGCGCGCGCGGACTTCGTCCGCGTGATTCTGCCACCGGAAGTGGCTGACTTGCGTCCGTTTCTCTGGCGCGGATGGACGGCGGAACCCCGGTACACCTACCGAGTGACGCTTGGCGACGGACTATCGCTCGACTCCATGCGGCAGAGTGTGCGGAGGTGGGTGCGATCAGCGACCGATGCGAACCTGCAACTAATCCGCCCTAAGGGAGAGCTCGCAGTCGCGACCGCTGACATGACGATTTCGCCGACGTTCGCGCGGCAGAGCGAACGCCTTCCGGTACGACCAGACCGGTGGCACGAATGGCTTCGGTCATTGGTCGCGTTACCGAGTGTGCAGGTTCTCGGCGTCGTCGATGGTGACGAACCCCTTGCCTCGATGATCGTCGGTTACGACGGCAACCGTGCGTATGAACTGCTCGCAGGTACAACACCCCGCGGGATGGAAACCGGCGCCGGTGTATACGTTGTATGGCAGGCATTTCTCGAAGCGCGGCAGCGAGTTCGTGAATTCGATTTTGCCGGCGCGAACATGGAGAGTATCGCGAAATTCAAACGCGGATTCGGCGGTGAACTCGTGCGGTACAACGCGGTCTCGTGGTCGCGATCGAGTTTCGACCGCTGGGTCGCAACAGGCGCTCCGCGACTGAAAAGTCGAGTAACGAGGTGGTTTCTATGACCAACCACCAGAGGCGCATCCGCGTAGCGATGGTTGTCTACAACGATCTCGTCCACGATGCGCGCGTATTCAAGACGGCGTCGACAGTCCGTGATGCCGGATACGATGTGCACGTCATTGGTATGGTGGCACCAGAGTCGAAGTCGATTGGTGAGTGGGACGGCATCCGTGTTAGTCGCCTCGATGTTGGTGCGCGGCGTTCACTTCGCGTACGGTACGCGCGATTCTGGCGCGCGGTATACCGCCTCCTTCTTGAAGACGCGCCGGATGTGATACACCCCAACGATTTGGACGTTCTTGCTCCATGTTGGCTCGCAGCGCGCAAGCTTCGTGTTCCGC
The DNA here is from genome assembly GCA_964635955.1 of uncultured bacterium. Taxonomy (GTDB): domain Bacteria; phylum Latescibacterota; class MWCZ01; order MWCZ01; family MWCZ01; genus CAZWQW01. Next base: position 68,510 of record CAZWQW010000004.1, read on the forward strand.
TTCTTCACGACGCACACGAACTCTGGGTCGAGCTCCCATCGCTTGTTGGGCGCTGGCACATCCGAACGATCTGGTCCCTACTCGCTCACGCACTCATCCCACAATGCGATGTGGTGATAACGGTCTCGGATGGCGTTGCTGGAGAACTACGACGGCGGTACGGCGTCGATCCGGTCGTTGTGCGGAATCTACCAACGCGTAGTGGCCCGGTCGAACCGGCACCTCTTCGTAATCGTCTCGCGATACCCGAAGGTGCGCCGATCGTTATCTACCAAGGGGGGCTGTTGCCCGGCCTCGGCA
>CAZWQW010000004.1:68909-82939 GCA_964635955.1 uncultured bacterium
CCCGAAGGTGCGCCGATCGTTATCTACCAAGGGGGGCTGTTGCCCGGCCTCGGCATCGAGCGCGCCGTCGACGCGATGGATTTCCTCCCCGAAGCGCATCTCGTCATCATCGGCGGAGGTCCTCTCCGTAACGAAATCGCGCGGCACGTCGAGCAATCCGCTTCGCGAGATCGGGTACACCTCCTCGCGCCCGTGCCGTTTGCCGAGTTGAAACCGGTTACGACCGCCTGCGACATTGGGCTCTATCTCGGCTCGTCAGCAGGGTTGAATCTGCAGTTCGCGTTGCCGAACAAGCTGTTTGAATACATCGCCGCGTATGTACCCCCGGTGATTACCGATTGGCCGGATCAAACCGCGATTGTGCGCCATTACGATGTGGGTAAAGTCGTACCGCCGGATTCGACACCGGAGCAGATTGCCGGAGCGGTGCGCGAGGTTCTCGCGAATCGAGACCACTACGTCGCGAATTGCCGGAAAGCCGCCGAAGAGCTTGTGTGGGAGACTGATGCCGTGCGCCTGCTCGATGCCTACGCGAAACTCCCTTTGCGACCGGAACCTCAGTCGTGATATCCACCGTCGTCATCCCTACATATAATCGTCAGGAGCAGTTAGCGGCTGCACTCGATGCGCTCGCGGTGCAGTTTGAGCCCGATGTACCGTTCGCGGTGGTGGTGGTAGACGACGGGTCAGAGCCGGCGATATCGATTGTCAGGCAAGATTATCCGTACCCGGTCAAGCTCGTAAGATTACCCGAGAACCGAGGTCGAGCCGCTGCGAGGAATGCCGGTATCGCAGTCGTGGAAACACCGCTAACCGTATTCATCGACGACGATATGCGAGTTGAGCCGGGTTACATACGCGCATGGCAAGAATACGTCGATCCACACGGGACAACCGTCGGACTCGGACACGTCGTCTTCCACCCGGATATCCAGCGTGACGCGCTCACGCGATACCTTGAGACACGCGGGATCGCAAAACTCTCGGGTGACGAGCCAATTCCGTATCGGTATTTCCTCACCTATAACAGCGCAGTCCCAACGCATCTCCTTCGCGCGGTCGGAAGTTTCGATGAACGACTGCGCGCGTGGGGCGGTGAGGATCTCGAGCTTGCGCTTCGTCTCGAAAAAGAGGGCGGGGTATTCGTACGGGTACCCGAAGCAAAGGCGTTACACGCACATCGTCGCGACCTGCCACGCGTATGGGATATCTCCACGCAGTTCGCCCGGGATTCCATGCCGATTCTCTTCGAAAAGCACCCTGAGCTTATTCGTGAGCTTCACGCCGACGTTCTCGGACCGCTTATCACCGAACACTCCCTTCGACGCGTGATAATACGCGCGCTAACTCGTAGACCGCTGCCTGATTGGCTTTGCTCGGCAATAACCCGATGGCCGAAAGCTCCATGGCCGATGCGAGCGTTCGATTACGTGATCGCTTCAGCATGGCGACGCGGGCTCGACGAAGCCGCCCAACGAGGCCGGTGATGAGGTTTTTTCCTACCATACGTCGTTCGGCACTGTTCATAACGGTTGCAGCGTCACTCGTGGGATGCGCCGGCGATGCGCTGAGTCTCCGTGCAAGTCGTGCGGCCGGGCCGCCCGCCGTCGCAATGAGCGCAACACACCTCGAAGTAATCGGATCGCGCGGAACTGGTCCGGGGATGTTCGTACAACCGTCAGATATCTCCTCGAATGCGCTCGGACAGGTGTTCGTGTGCGATACCGGTAACGACCGCATCCAAATGTTTTCGCCATCCGGTGAGTTTCTCGCCGAGATCGGCGGATTCGGATGGAGCGCACATCAATTCAACGCACCCACGGGAATCAGCGCTGCGGCCAGTCTCGACGTGTGGGTTGCCGATACACAGAACAGACGGATCGTCCATCTCGACAGTCGGCTGAATTGGCTTGGCATTGTCGAACGCGAGACTATTGGTACCGAATCACGCGATCTCGGCTTTCCGACCGATGTCGTCGAGAGTGATGAGGGCATGCTCTGGTACACTGATCGCGATACCGATCGGCTGCGCCGTCTTTCGCCGTTTTCGGAAACGACGGATCGTCCAGCCGACAGAATAGGCGTCACCGAACTGGCTAATCCATCCGCTCTCGCGATTGGCCCCGACGGCACGATTGTCGTCGCGGATACCGAGAACGACCGAATAGTCCTTTTCGATATGTTCGGCACTTATCTCCGCACGTGGGGAAGTGGCATTCTCACTCGACCCGGCGGAGTTGCCGTTTCGCGCTTCGGCGACATCGTAATCGCCGACACGGGAAACCATCGTGTTGTATTCCTCAATCGACTCGGCAGACAGATCGGCGAAATCAGTGGGCAAGGAATGTTTCCGGGAGAGTTTCGAGAGCCGCGCGGTGTCGCCTTCGACCGAAGCGGACGTCTCTGGGTCGCAGATACCGGAAACGACCGGTTGCAGGTTTTCGCGATTGACCGTATGACGGAGTAACCCGATCATGCGCTCCGTAATATCCGCAAGCCGACGGACCGACATTCCGGCTTTCTACCTCCCATGGTTGCTCGACGGTATCCACTCTGGTTCAGTCAGAGTCGCAAATCCACTGAATCGAGCGCAGACGAAAATCGTCAGTCTTCGGCCGGATGACGTCGCGTGGTTCGTGTTTTGGTCACGCAATTACGCCGTTTGGCTGCGGAATCGTGAACAATTCGCGGACTATCGTTGTGCGTTCCATTTCACGATCACGGCAGCGAACGAGTTTACTGAACCGGGTGTGCCGAAGGTGGAGGTCGCAATCGCACAAGCCGAGTCGCTCGTGACACACTTCGGCCCCGAACGATTCTTCTGGCGGTACGACCCGATCATCTACTGGCGCGACGCGGACAGCGTGCGCACGAACCACGACGAAGCGGCATTTACGCGACTCTGCCGTGAACTCGGCGCGATGGGTGTGACTACATGCACCGTTAGTATCGCAGCGCTGTATCGGAAAACGGTGATGCGAATGGCGCGTGCGGGAGTCGTGCCGGTTGAGCTTTCGAGCGACGCTCGACGCGTGTTGGTTTGCGGATTACGCGATATCGCGTGCGCGTATGGTATCGAGCTCCGAGCCTGTTGTACACCGGACCTTCTCAGCGTCTCCGGTGTAGAACAGGCGCGATGTATCGACGGTGAGCTTCTGACGCGACTCGGCGGCGAACGCGTGAGCGTCGCGAGTGGGTCTACGCGCGAGGGATGTGGGTGCACGAAGTCAGTGGATATCGGTGACTACGAACAGCAACCATGTGGGTACGACTGCGTGTACTGTTACGCGAATCCCAGTGGCAGGCGTTTTCGAGACGTCACGCCGTAACGTCACCCGGCGGAGTCGGTCAACGCTCCGTAGATCTCCGGACGACGCCGTGAACGCATACCGTTTTCTGGATGAGTTTCGGTGAGTTCTATGACGACGTGACTAATCACGTCTTCGTCTTCGCGGAGGAAATGCATCTCCCCACCTGCGCGAATAGCAACGGTTTTCTGCGGATGACAAAATACGAGCGGCAAATCGTTTTCATGAGCGCGCGTCATAAGCACCGCGTCGTTGACACCGCGGTAGAAGCCATATGAGGGAACGAGGAGCACGCGCGCACCGTCGAGCATCAGTGACCGCGCAACCTCCGGAACGCGCCGGTCGTAGCAAATCATCACACCGACGCGTCCGATTTCCGTATCGAATCCGCGAATCGCTTCTCCCGGACGATTATACGGTCGGTCTTCCCGGATACCTTCCTGAAAGTGTGTCTTCGAGTACTTTCCCGCGACCTCGCCATCGCGATCGATCCAAACAGCGGAATTGAATACTGCGTCGCCGACACGTTCCGCCGTTCCGACGAGGGCGTTGACACGATGCGTTCGGCAGAACTCCCGGAATCGAAGCATATACGGACCATCAATCGGCTCGGCGATTCTAATCAAATCGTCGCCACGGTTCTCGCTGATCGCTTCGTTGATTACGTAACCTTCGAGGCAGCCTTCCGGTGTCATGATCAAATCGGGGTTGCCCGCGAGTGAGCGCTCGAAGAAATCAAGCATTTTCTCACAGTTCGCGGGCTTATCCCACTTTTTCGGCATGATCGAGCAACTTGCGATCCGTATACGTTGCACGGGAGGGTACTCCTCGGTTATTGCGCAGATTACGCGGTTCTATTCGTCTGGACCCTATTCGTCGTCGCGGAATTTCTGGCCAATGGATCGGTGCCAGTCGAATTCGACCTCGAAGTCATATATGTCGATGAAATCGTCGATACTGTCTTCGTCGGTCTTCCCCATGAGACCTGCATCGACGAGAAGGAAGACAATCTCGCCAAAGTCGCGTGTTTCGCTGAGACCCCAGTGTTCGAAAACTGTTTTTGTCATCGGACCGAACTGCTCGCGACCGTATTCGGAAACGCCTTGCAGCAGCTCTTTCCCCGTTACATGACGCGTTTTCCCCGTTCGCTCAACAGATTCAACCGTGTATTGTAACGCCTCGAAGACGAAGAAGAACGCTTCCTTTCGGTACCGTCCGTCTTGCTCGGCAAGCTCCTCTACACGCTGTGCGAGTTCGTTATTCTTCATGCGTTTTCCCATACCGCTCTCGTAGGTAAAGACCTTGTCACGCTTTTCGTTTAGAAGTTGATCTCATATCGCTTCGCTTCACGGCGACGCGCATCTCGACGAACGACTGTGTCGTCGCCGTCGATCCGCCATGTAAACACGGCAAGGTCGCGGCGACGCTTCGACATGACGAGAACAATCTGGTCCGTTTCGGGCCCGACGACGGTCGTACCGAATCGTGTCGCTATCGGGAAATAGAGGTTTATCGCTCTTGTGTATAGTCCCGTGCGTATCGGTGGACGCCCCGGCGCGCCTATAGAATCGCGTTGCACGACGACAGGCTCATCCATGACGATCGTTGTCGGCTCAAGCATGATTCCTTCTGGGCAACGCAAGTAAATATCCCAGAACTTCGTATCGAGACTGTTGATACTGAACTCCGACCGAAGGCGTAGCTGAATGCGTACGAGCGAATCCGGACGGTGCTTCGCAGTGTATGCGTCCCGCTCGTCTTCATAACATGGCGTCACGCGTGCCGTGTCCATGCCGCACTTCCGTGCAATTTCGGCGTCTATCAAGTCGTTGCCGTAAAGCACTGCCTCGACGATCATTTTCGGCCCTTCATCGCCACCTGCGAGAGGATCCGGAATCAGTGCGCGAGTGAGCCAGTTGATCGCCACGAGGCTGTCGTTTGCGATCGATGCACCGCTGGTTGCGAGCGGATACGGCACCGAGCGGCTTTCGATGACCTCGATCTTACCTTTCGGCGAACAGCCGGAAATCGCATAAACTACGACAACAAAAATCGACGTAGCGATTAGGGATACCTTCGAAAAACGCATGTACACCGCCTCAATATTCGGGTCGTCTCCGGCTGAACCGCACGAAGTATACACGAGCACGTTTCAACCGGTCAAGCTCGGTACACCCGTCCGGTCAGCGAGGAGTTCGTTACGCCTCGCTGTCGAACTTGCACGGAAACAGCACGAAACGGTACCTTTATTTGTATGACCTTTCTTGATGTAATAGAACGTATAGACAATCGGATAGATTCCGTTCCAACCAGAAACGACTCGCGCGTTGATTTGAAAAGCCTTCTACCGAACGAACTGCGGGCATTTATCGCAAAGTCCGGTAAGGAGAAGTTCCGCGCGAATCAGCTTCTTCGCTGGATCCACGGACGCGGCGTATCCGACTTCAGCGAGATGACAGATCTCTCGAAGCACTTTCGAGCGGAACTCGAAACGATCGCGCGAATCGAGCGTCTTCGCGAAGTGACTCGCGTCGTATCAGACGACGGTCTGACGGTCAAACTTCTCCTCGAACTCTCAGACGGGAATCGTATTGAAACCGTCGCGATGCACGACGGGAAACGCAGAACGGTTTGCGTCTCGTCGCAGGTCGGTTGTGCGCTCGGATGCGACTTTTGTGCGACGGGGCAACTCGGGCTCAGACGCAACTTGACAACCGGCGAGATCATCGATCAGCTTTGTCACGCCGCCGATATCTTTCGTGTCGCAGGGAACACGGAATACCCTATCTCTAACGTCGTCATGATGGGTATGGGCGAACCGTTGCACAACTACGACAACGTCATACGAGCCGTTCGCCTCATGGGGCTCGAAATGGGGTTGGCGATATCCGTACAACGGGTGACGATCAGCACCGTCGGGCTTGTACCCCAGATCCGCCGACTCGCCGACGACATGCCGCGAGTGGGTCTTGCGATATCACTCAACGCGACCACCGACGAGGTTCGCAACGAGCTGATGCCAATCAACACGCGTTGGCCCATCACTGAGCTCATGGATGCCGCACACTACATGTCCGAACGGGCCGCGCGTCGACGGGTAACAATCGAGTACGCACTAATCGCCGGCGTGAACGACAGCGACGACGATGCACGACGACTGGTACGTCTGGTATCGCGTTTTCCGTGCAAAATCAATCTCATACCGTTCAATCCGGTGCCCGATCGTCCCTACCGACGACCGTCGGCTGAACGCATCAGGCGATTTCATGAACTCCTGATCGATCGGAATCTGACCGCAACGGTGCGTTGGAGCAAGGGCGACGATATCGCTGCAGCGTGCGGACAGCTCCAAGCGCGCATCATAGAATAGAAACTTTCTAAGCGGTAGATGTGTTTGGTAGTTATTCTGAAGAGCAAGCGAAACAATCTACGAGTGTGGTTCGTCTGACTGCATGTTGGAGGATCTCCTTTTGCATCCGACGAATTACCGGGGAGAAACATCGTGTATAGAATCCCAAAACGAGGCGTTTTCTGGGCGCTTATCGTGACCGTATTCACGATCGGATATGCGCCCACGGTAATTCGCGCGCAATCACTCGAAGACCGAGTGATCGAGTACCGACTCGATAACGGCATGTTGTTTCTGCTCGTTCCGATGCCGAATCAAGCACCGGTCTTTTCCGGTGTCGTCATGGTTAAAGTCGGCGGCGTCGACGAACAGATCGGACAAACCGGGCTCGCGCACATGTTTGAGCACATGGCGTTCAAGGGAACACCGTGGATCGGCACGACCGATTACGACTCGGAACGGTTGCTGCTTGAGCAGATCGACAGCGTGGCGGTCATCTACACGCGGCTGATGGCTTCGATCCCGATGGATCAGAGAGAAGTCCTCGGAGCACTTGAGCGCAGGACTCTCGAAGCGGTTCGCGTAGATGCGTCAGATGACCTTGATCCTGCGTTCGCGGTGAATAGCGCACTCGCGGAGACGTTGGAAGTCGCCGGTCTGCGGAAGTATCCGCACCTCGACACCTACATTCGCGCCAAAGAGCTATCGGCAGAGCTTGCAGAACTCAACGAAGAGCATCGTGAATTCGGCATCAAAGACGAGTTTTCGCAGATCGTCATGGTGAACGGCGGTGTTGGATTCAACGCCGGCACCGGCAAGGACTACACGATTTACTATGAATCGTTCCCGGCGAACCGTCTCGAACTATGGATGCTTCTCGAATCGCAGCGATTCATGTATCCGGTGATGCGCGAGTTCTACAGCGAACGCGACGTGGTCATTGAAGAGCGGCGCATGCGCTCCGACGACGACCCGGATGGGAAGTTGTATGAGAACTTCATGGCTTCGGCGATGATCGCCCATCCATACGCTCGCCCGATTATCGGTTGGCGGAGCGATATCGAGCAAGCGACAGCGCAGGAAGCGCTTGAGTTCCGTAACCGTTATTACGTTCCGGAAAACTCGGTCGGCGTTCTCGTCGGCAATTTCGACGTCGACGAAGCGAAGCAGCTTGTCACGCAGTATTTTGGACGGATTCCCGCCGCTGTCGAGCCGGTGCCGGAGATCCGCACGGTTGAACCTCCGCAGGCGGGTGAACGTCGTATCGACGTTGAGTTTGACGCTGAGCCGCAGGTGATGATCGGTTTCCACAAGCCGAATTACCCCAGTCCCGAAGGCTATGCGTTCCGCGTCATCGCGAATATCCTGCGCGACGTGGGCAACTCCTCTCGCTTTTATCAAGAACTGGTGAAAACCGGAATCGCGAGCGACGTCTGGGTATACGAGGAGATCCCGGGACAGCGGTACCCGAATGTATTCCTGATCCAAGCGAGCCCAATTGCACCGCACACGACTGCGGACGTCGAGCGCGAGATCTACCGCATTCTCGACGATCTCGCCGTAAACGGGCCAACCGAACTGGAACTGCGGAAGGCGAAAAACCAGATTCAAGCGCGGTACGTGCGTGGTCTCACCGACATGGAAGATCTCGCTCAGTCACTCGCGCACGCGCAACTTATCAGCGGCAATTGGCGGGTACTTGTTGAACACACCGACGTCATCGAGCAAGTAACTGCAGAAGACGTCCGGCAAGCGGCCGAAACCTACTTCCGTGCGAAAAATCGGACGGTTGGAACGCTTGTCCGACCGAATGGCATCGAGTAGTGACACGTATCTCGATACGCAACCTGAGACAAACAAAACGAATCAGATACAAGGAGTCGATCGTGATACACCGTCTCACCAATCGTTCGCTGAACGCGATACTTATCGCATTCGCCGGTTCGGCACTGATGATCGCTTCGTGTGCGCCGAAATCCCCACCCACCACTCCCGGCGCAACTTCTCTATCCGCCGATATCCCAACGCGTCCGGAAGAGCTTCCGGAACCATCCCCGTTGGAGTTCGATCCGCCGACGCCATACACGACGACGCTTTCCAACGGTATCAAGCTCTACATTCTCGAGAACCATGAGCTACCGTTGGTTAACATCGACGTGATTGTCGCGAACGGCTCGCGCGCCGAATCGCCGGAGGAGTTCGGAACGGCCGGCTTCACTGCCGACATCATGCGGCGAGGCGGCGGTCAACGTTTCACAGGCGACGCGCTCGACGATACACTCGACTTCCTCGGTGCAAACATCTCTGTCGGTATGTCGGTAGAAGCCGCGACGGCGAACCTCAACGTGCTCACCGAGCATCTCGACGTCGGACTCGAGATCTTCGCAGACGTGCTGATAAATCCGGTGTTCCCACAGGACAAAATCGAAGAACTGAAGCGAATTAGGTCAGAACAGATACGTCGGCGCGATGAAAATCCTGCCGAGATATCGCGACGGAAGTTCCGGCAAGTGGTTTACGGCAACGAGAATCCGTGGGCGCGGCAACTCGAGCTTGTCGACATCGAGCGAATCACGCGAGAAGATCTCAGAGAGTTCCATGATGTCTGGTTCCGTCCGAATATCACAGCCATGGCGATCTCAGGCGACGTCGATCGTAGCGAGATCATTACGAAGCTTGAGTCTGCGTTCGGCGATTGGCAACAAAGGCCTGTACCGGAAATCGAGCTTCCGCCGGTGGTGCCGGGTATGGCAAAGGGAGTGTATATCTACCCGAAAGACGTGTCGCAAGCCGCGATTCGACTTGGGTCAACGGGTATGGAACGACACAGCCCGGACCAGTACGCCGTCGAGGTGCTCAATCGGATATTCGGCGCGGGAACGTTTACGTCGCGGCTTGGCACCGAGGTGCGGTCGAACCGAGGTCTCGCATACTACGTCTACGGCACCATCTTCAGCGACCCTGATCCGCGACAGGGCATGCTTATCGCCTTGGCCGGAACGCGTGTAGATAGGGCGCATGAGACGATTGAGGTGATGCAAAACATCATCGACCAGATGGACACCGCGCCGATTACCGATGAAGAGCTCACGTCTTCGAAGGACCAGATTGTCCAATCGTTCGTGTTCGAATATGCGAGCCCAACGAAAATCGTCGGCCAGAAAATGTGGATGGACTATCTCGGGTACCCGGCCGATTACCTCGATACCTATATCGACAAGATTCAGGATGTGACGCGCGAAGACGTTTACGCTGCGGCGCAGAAATATATGAATCCCGAAGACTTACGTATACTCGTTGTCGGGCCTCCCGAGCAGCTTCGTGAATCGCTCGCCGATTTCGGTCCGGTTACTGTTTTGCCGACCGATGACGAAGCGGCCGCGATGCGGTAGATTATATATCAACGATAGACACATGGTAACGGCGCGTGAGGCGAGCAAGGTCACACACGCGCCGTTTTCTCATTCAGCAATCGTAGCAGTCGAAGGAGCAACGGGTGGTATACGGCATCATCATGGCGGGCGGCAAAGGGACGCGACTGTGGCCGGAGGGACGCAATGGTCTTCCGAAGCAACTGCTTAAGATCACTGGCAACCGCACCCTGATCGAGGTTGCTGTCAGCCGCCTCACACCACTTATTCCCGTTGAGCGACAGCTGATCGTCACAACGACGGATTATGTTGACATGATCGCCGCGGCACTACCCGATTTTCCGCGCGCAAACATCCTTGCGGAACCGGTCGGTAAAAATACCGCGCCGTGTGTCGGTTGGGCGGCAGTCAAAACACTCGAGAACGATCCTGACAGTGTGATGGCGGTTGTAACGGCCGACCACGTTATCATCGATGAGGAAACATTCCGCGCCGACCTTGCCGCTGCGATCGCGATCGCCAGCGAAGAGGACGCCGTCGTGACGATTGGGCTGGTTCCCACGCGGCCCGAAACGGGCTTCGGATACATTCGCCATGGTCTGCGTACGCGTGTCGCTGACGGCCGCACCGCGTATGCGGTCGAAGAGTTCAAAGAAAAGCCAGACGAAGAGACTGCACGACGGTATATCGAAGCAGGCAGTTACCTATGGAACTCGGGAATGTTCATCCTGCGTGCGCGCTACGCGCTGGATTTATTCGAGCGGTATCTACCGGACCACTTCGAGCAGCTTTCGAAGATTCGCGGTGCAACCGGCACTCCAAACGAACGTGAGGTGACGGTATCCGCCTACGACGAAATGAAGCCGATATCCATCGACTACGGCATCATGGAGAAAGCAGAAAGTGTGTACGTGATTCCGGGCACGTTTGGCTGGTCGGACGTGGGAACGTGGCCGTCGCTCGCGCAAATCAGCGAAGTTGATACCAATGGAAACCTCATAACAGGCGAGCATGTCGGTATCGACACGAAAGACTGCATCATCCGCTCGAACGGCCGCCTGATCGCGACACTTGGCGTTGAAAACCTCGTGATTATCGAAACACCGGACGCCGTCCTTGTCTGCACGAAGGATCAAGCCCAGCGAGTGCGCGAGGTCGTGCAGTACCTCGAGGCAAGCGGGCGCAAGGACGTACTCTAAGCTGATTTGACATCTGACCGGGTAGGGAAACAGGGCGCTGTTTCCCTACATTCTGTCTGACACCTTCCACAGTGACGCAATCCCAAATAACCTGTTCGACGGAAGACTACGGCCGTCTGGCTCTTAAGGTGGCAGTACATGCAAAACGTTTCCTATCCACAAAGCATTATTGGCGTGATTGGGAAGGGCGCGACACTGGTTGTCCGTTCGAAGGACCCGATCCGCCTCGAAGTCCTTGACGCGCCAGATGGAATGCGGCCACGCACCGCCGAGGCAATCGGTGAAGGCAAGGTGTCACTCGAACTGACCGCGCAGAAACGCGTCGGATCAGGGACAACGCGGATACGAGTGACGAACACAGTAACCGACGAGTCGGAAGAGGTCGCGATCCCGACAAAGGTCTGGGGACCGCGTATGAGCTTTATATGCCTCGTTCAGTCGAGTAACGTCCACATCGGCTGGGATCCCCGCCCAATGGCGCAGTATTACCGCCGCGACGACGGCGAACTCGTGATGTATCCGGGCGACACGAACGGAAACCATGCGTGGGTGCACGCGCGCAAACTCGAGCACATCTTCCACAAACACGGCACCCCGATTACGTGGCTCATCGATGACGCAGTAGCCCAAGAGCAGGCCGTACAAATCAGGGATTGGCACCGCGAATACGGCGATGCCGTCGCGTTCCTTCCGCAATCGTATTTCTACTTCAACAAACGAAACTACAACCTCACCAACTCGACCGACGAATTGATAGATGTTCTTCAGCCACAGATTCGCGCACTCGAAAACGCGTTTGCCGAGCACGGTTGGCCGATGTATTGCCGCACGATGGGAGCTGATCAGTGGGTCGGTTCGCCGGGAACGCGATTCGTTGAGGCGGCCGACGCACTCGGCTTCGAAGGACTGTGGGGAATAGGCTACGATCACGACACGTGCGATACGAGTATGTATCACAAAGGCACCCCATGGGACGTGTACAAACCACGCGCGGGGAACTTCCGAGTCCCGGGCACCGGCGGTTCAATGTGGCTATTCCAGTGGACGACGCGCGATATCCTCAACACGTCATATTTCCGACCGCGCGTTGGTTCAACAACATTCAGCACCGATGCTGACGATATCAAATACAACGGCATACCACGCTTTCAGGATGACTACTATGCGCGCCTTCTCGAAGAATATCGGCGGAATATCGGCAACCACGACGTAAACGTGTTTCTCGTCCATCAAGAGGACCACGACTCGCACATCCACGATAGCAACCGAGTCCTTGAGAACTTCGTCGATCAGGTGCAAGATGTAGAGACATTCGCGACGATGGACGAAATCACCGCATGGCTCAATCGTCGATACGCGCCGGAACAGCACCCCTATCAGCTTATTGAGATGAACGATCCGCTCACGTGCCACGCGGAAATGAAACGCGCGTCGATGGCGGGAGACATTCCGCGGCGCTTCGCCGAGAACATGGTGTGGGGCGCCGACGGTCGGGCGAATCCACCGCACGCTGCGTACTACGGCACTGATTCGATGTGGATCATTGCGGAAGGATCCGCCGCACCGAAAATCTATTACGACTACCGGAAATCCGACGAGTACCCATTTGTCGAGGATGGCGAGTATCCGACCGAGCCAATTCCAAGTATCAGTAACGCTGGCTTCCGACAAGAGCGACGCGGGAACGAACTACACCTTCGTCTGACGTTTTCGTCCGCCGAACGAGTCGGTTCTTTACCCATCGCGGCGTGGAATCAGAACGTACCGAACCTGCGAACCGGTCGCGTATCAGGTATCGATACTGATGGGAAAGAGGTCACGGTGTGGCATACAAAGAACGCCATCGTGTTCTTGTGCGAGCCCGTTATTCAGGGGTTGAACGAGATCACCGTTACCTTGAAGGTGTCCGACTAATCCGGTCTACGTCGTGTAGTCAGCGTTGATACTGATGTACTCGTGGGAAAAGTCGCACGTGTACATTTCTGACTCGGCACGACCCGCTCCGAGATCCGCGCGGATCGTGATAGCTTTTTCGGCGAACCGCTTCTCGGCATCTTTTAGCTCGAAGGATGCCGGCGTCCCGTTCTCAAAGAGAAGCAGGTCGTCGACCCAGATTCGCAGTCGATTCGGATTGAACGTTACCCCGGAGCGACCGAGCGCTGCCGCAATTCTACCCCAGTTCGGATCACCACCAAAGATCGCGGTCTTGCAGAGCGGAGACTCGGCGACCGTCCGCGCCGCTTTCTCAGCGTCGTCGCTACTCGGCGCGCCGGTAATATGCACCGTGACGAACTTCGTCGCACCCTCGCCATCCTCAGCAATCGCCCGCGCGAGATCCGAGCACACCTCGCGTAATGCGTCGGCGAACGCGTTGTAGTCAGCCGATCCGGGCACCAGCGGTCCGGCCTTCGCGGCACCGTTTGCCAGCACGACGACCATGTCGCTTGTCGATGTATCGCCGTCCACTGTTACCCGATTGAAGGTCTGATTCACAGCGTCTCGCAGGAGGACCTGCAACGCGTACGACGGTATCTCAGCGTCGGTCGTAATGAACGCGAGCATGGTGGCGAGTTTCGGCGCGATCATACCCGAGCCTTTCGCCATGCCCCCCACGGTGACGGTGGCGCCGTTCACCTCGAGCGTCCGCGCACTGACCTTTTGCACGGTGTCCGTAGTCATAATCGCGCGCGCCGCCGCTTCGCCATTTTCCTGAGACAATCCTGCAACCGCCGACACGATTGCACGAGTCACGCGGTCGACCGGCAAGGGTCTTCCAATGACACCCGTCGACGCCACAAGGACC
>CAZWQW010000004.1:83039-88372 GCA_964635955.1 uncultured bacterium
ACTTTCAATCCCGCTTCCGCTACCGCGGCCCGAAATCCCCGAGCCGCGCACACACCGATCCGTGCCGAAGTATCCATGTCATATCACCGTTGAAGGAGTCGACGAGATCGTTTGCTTATGCGTCAACCATGCAGCCGCGAATGTATGCCGCAAAACGATCGACACCGGTAAGGGGTGGTTCCTTTTCTTCATACTCGATGCTGATGTAGCCGTTGTATCCCGCGTCGCGCATCGTACGAACAACCTTCCGATAGTCGACGAGGACACGTTCTTCGCCTTGACGGTGTGTCTTCTTCGCGTGCGTGGTTACCGTGTATGGCGCACATTTGGCAAACTGCTCGTACACGTCGCCGGTGAAGTTTCCATAGTCGAGATTGATCCGCACCCATGGGCTGTCGATCGGTTTGACGAGCGCAAGTGTTCCCGCCGCATCGGAGGTCAGTCCACCGTGGTTTTCCAGGGCGAGAATCACCCCTTCCTGCCGAGCGAGTGGCTCACACTCGGCCAAGCCATCGCGTACCCAATTCTCCGCGGTCTCTCGATCCACACCTTCCGGTTGACCACCCGCGAATACACGAAGCACCGATGACCCGAGGGTCGCCGATTTGGTGATCCAGTCCTTTACGTGCGCTATCTGCGCCTTCCGCTTCTCTGGGTCTTCGTTCGAGAAGTTACCACCGACGGCCGTTCCGCTGATGTCGAGACCGCGTACGAAACACTCCCGTTTGATCGAAACGAGGTATTCCTTCGTCTCCTCGGGAAAGTAGTATGACGTGAGTTCGACGCCGTCGAAGTTGAGTCCGACAGCGATGTCGAGAAACTGCTCGAGCGTCATCTTGTTCGACGTGAGCAGCTCGCGGTATGAGTACGCGCAGGTGCCGAGTTTCATCTCGTATCCTTCCGATAGATGGAGCGTCACAGACTACGACTAAAAGTACATCCGACGCGATATAATTCCCACCGTCACGGGATTTCTCACGCTTCGACTTATGACCGCCTAATCTTGATGCAGACGGAGATACTCCTCAAGAACACGGACGTTGCTCACAAACGTACGCATCTGAATCTCGCCGTTTTCTACCCAGCATCCGCGTTCATCCAGCGACGCAATGACCTCGCGTACGCGCGGCTCGAGGCTCGCGATACGCTCCAACTTCGCGTCGGTAGTAAGGTCGGCGTGTGATTCTGCGCGATAGGCCGCCGCACCAATATCCCGAGCACGCGCGTACTTTTCGAACACGTTCGTGGTTGCCGGACGGTACCACGAGTATCCACGCTGACGCTCTTCGCTAATCTCGGCGAACGTATAGTGCACCTCGCCGTCGCGGTCGCCGAAAAGTGGCTGATTCGTACCGATTTCGTAGAATCGTGCCCAACCGCGTTCGTATGACGGTATTTTGCGAATCGCGAAGTATTCCTCGGGCACCTCGACGACGCTTCCGTTCAACCACTCCATCGCCGCGGGAATCGGATCCAAGAACCGCGACTCATTCGTACGCGTGTAGAGGTCGATCAACGTCGCGATGTTCCGCAACGTGACCGATGAGCACACGGCGCGCGGTTCGAATGCCCTCGCCCATGCCGGCGAAAGTTCGTGATCGTATTGCTGCGCCCATCCCGCCTGCGGTGGATCGATCTGCGAAAGGATAATGAAGTCGCCACCGGCGAGAACGCTTGCGAGATAGCTCTCGTCTTCGTATGTCTCCCACGCCAGCAACATCACGTCGATACAATCGTTGATCGTGTTGTCGTTGAACGTGTAATAGCCACCGTACCCGCTGGATAGCGGATATCGCTGAGGCCACGCACCGTTCGGGAACTGCGCGTCCATGTGGAGTGCGAGAGCCGCGAGTGCCGCATCGTGGATTCGCTCGTCCGAAAACCCGATCGCCGCGTCTACTTCGATCAACAGACGCGTTGCCTCTTGCGTAGTATTATCGTCGAAGGTCGAGATACTCCGACGGCCATTCCGTGGTTCGCCGGCGAGGGAGTCCACGCGATAGTACCACCGAGTTCGTCCTTCGGCGTCGAAATCGATGCGATAATCCCAACCACCCGACGCCAGTTGCCCTTCGATCAGTGCGTCCGCCGCATTTTTCGCGTATTCGAGATACGTGTTATCTCCGGTCGTACGCCACAACTCGAGAAAAGTCCGGCCAACACGCGGCGTCCCTGGTGGCTGCACCCAGACTTCCGATCGTTTCGCGTGGACTTCGCCCCATTGGTCGGACAGATCAGCAGCATAACGCCAGAGGAATCCACCGCGAACCGCCACCGAGTCGTGGTAAAACGCTGTTACGCGACGAAGCGTATCGCGGGCGTCTTTCTCAAGGTTCGGCGACCCTGAGCATGCGAAGCACCCGAGTAGCGTAGCCGCAGCCACAACGCTTCCGATCTTTCCGAGACGGCGAATCAGCGTTCTCATGGAGGTCTCTCCGTTTGGATTGTCACCTAAGAGATCTAACAGCGAGTTTCGGCGGTTCGAGATAGATTGTGTCGTACGTATCGTGGAGATAATACGGGAAGCGTCGGCGGGTATCCACCCATGTACACGAAAGCGGGACGCGCACTCGACGTGTCCCGCTTCGTTCAATTGCAGTGGTACCAAACGGTGCTCTACTGTACCGGCTCCAGTTCAAGCTCGAATGCTTCATGCAGTACCCGAACCGCTTCTTCCGCCTGAGCTTCGCGCACGACACACGAAATCTTGATCTCTGAGGTGCTGATCATCTCGATATTAATACCATTATCGGCGAGCGTCTGGAACATCTTCGCGGCAACACCAGAATGCGACCGCATCCCGATACCCACCAATGACACCTTCGCGATATCCTCGTCCGACACGATCTCAACCGCTCCGATTTCGCGCTGAATAATCAGGCAGGCATCCATCGCCTTGCGAAGGTCAGCGTTCGGAACGGTAAACGAAAGGTCGGTAACGCCAGCGTACGAGATATTCTGCACGATCATATCGACGTTGATGTCAGCATCCGCCATACGACGGAAAAGTGCCGCAGCAATACCGGGGCGATCGGGGACGCCCCGCAGTGTAATCTTCGCCTCGCCCATGTCATGTGCGACACCACGAACGAGAACGTCCTCCATATTCACATCAGCCTCCCGGATCAATGTTCCTGTTGCCTCACTAAAACTGGACCGCACGTGGATAACCGCGCCGTGCTTCTTCGCGTATTCCACTGATCGTGCTTGCATCACCCGCGCGCCAAGGCTCGCCAATTCGAGCATCTCATCGTGCGTAACGTCTTTCAGCTTTCGCGCATCCGGTACTACGCGCGGGTCAGCCGTATACACGCCATCGACGTCGGTGTAGATTTCGCACTCATCTGCCTTCAGCGCACACGCAAGTGCGACCGCCGTAAGGTCGCTACCACCACGTCCAAGCGCCGTCTCGTCACCACTCTCTGTGATCCCTTGGTAACCGGTCACAACGGGAATCATCCCCGCGTCGAGCGCTTCACGAACGCGAGTCGCTTCAACACGCTTTACCTTCGAACGAAGCGGCGAGATATCCTCGGTGATGAAACCGGCCTGCCATCCAGTGAATACGCGCGCCGGGTGCCCCATATCGTTCAGCGCGATGGAGAGCAGCGCGTTGGAAATCCGCTCACCGGTAATCATGAGAAACGCCATATCGCGCTCATTCGGCGTCTGCGAGACCTTCCGCGCGAGATCCTCGATCTCATCAGTCGTATCGCCCATCGCCGAGAGCACGACGACCACGTCGTTGCCCTGCTTTTTCACGGACGCGACACGTCGAGCGACGCGGAGTATCAGCTCCGGTGTCGCGACGGACGTGCCTCCGAATTTCATTACGATCAAACCCATCGGCTGCCTGTGCTTCTCCCGTGTTCGTGAGGGGTGAATGCGCTCTACGCGCCCGCGTTTGCCCGACGTTCATCCGCCGCGCGATCCAACATATCGACAACCGCGCTGAGCTTTGATTCCACACGTACCGGTGGTTCCGTGACGGCAATCGCGCGGTCCGGATCTTTTAAACCATGACCGGTAAGGATACACACGACGCGTTCACCACCCTTGAAGAATCCACGCTTCGCAAGCTTGATCACGCCGGCGAAACTCGCGGCGCTTGCCGGTTCTGCGAACACGCCTTCTAAACGCGCCATGAGCTTCTGCGCGTCGGTGATCTCCTCGTCGGTAACCGCTTCGATTCGTCCACCCGACTCGTCTCGCGCGTTGACTGCGCCCTTCCAACTCGCCGGATCGCCGATTTTGATAGCCGTTGCGATTGTTTGCGGCTTGTCGATGCGTCGATTCTCCACGATCGGTGCCGAACCCGCCGCTTGAAACCCAAGCATCACCGGTTTGCGGTCGATCTCGCCGCGCTCGTGGTACTCGACATAACCTTTCCAGTACGCCGTAATGTTGCCCGCATTGCCGACCGGAAGCACGTGGTAGTCCGGCGGACTTCCACCAAGCTGGTCACAGATCTCGAACGCGCCGGTTTTCTGTCCTTCGATTCGGAATGGATTGATCGAGTT
The DNA here is from genome assembly GCA_964635955.1 of uncultured bacterium. GTDB lineage: Bacteria > Latescibacterota > MWCZ01 > MWCZ01 > MWCZ01 > CAZWQW01. The sequence continues at coordinate 87,560 of CAZWQW010000004.1, forward strand.
CACCACCGCCACTGGTCGCGCATCCGCGACTTCGCGCACGAGGCGCAGGCAGTCGTCGAAGTTTCCGTCGATTTCCATGACGACAGCGCCGTGCATCATCGCCTGCGCGAGTTTTCCCTGCGCGATGTTCCCACGCGGAATAAAAACCGCGGGAATCATTCCGGACCGGGCTGCATAGGCGGCCGCTGAAGCGCTCGTGTTACCCGTTGACGCGCAGACAACGATCTCGGCGCCCGATTCCTTCGCCTTTGAGATCGCGAGTGTCATTCCGCGGTCCTTGAACGAACCGGTGGGATTCATACCCTCGAACTTGAGATATAGTTCGATATCGACACCGATGGCGTTCGGAAGCTGCACTGCCGGAATGAGCGGCGTGTTTCCCTCGAGCAAGGTTACGACCGGCGTCGCGTCGGTAACCGGCAGATACTCGCGATATTGCTCAATAACTCCGCGCCACGGCTTGGTACGGTTCTGCATGCTCATGGAAGATCCTCGATTCGTATCCTTTGAACTGGCGGACGAACTGCGTCGAGTTCTTCGAGTTGCCGCACCGCGCTCGAGACCGCAGCCTCTTTCGCTTCATGGGTCATGATCACCAGCGGAACAGTCTCCGCTGTTGCGCGACCCTTCTGAACAACCGATTCGATGCTGATGTTCTCGCTCGCAAACACATGCGCGATATCTTCGAGCACACCGGCGTGATCTTTGACTTCGAGGCGCACGTAATGACGCATCGAAAGTCCATCGGGTGGAACGAGCGTTGGTGCATCCTGCCGGTCGATAATCTCGCGGACCCGAGAACACGGCGCTCCA
>CAZWQW010000004.1:88472-105398 GCA_964635955.1 uncultured bacterium
TCACGTGCGTAGTCGATATCGAGTGGAGTAATATGTTCGATGCCTTCGCACAGTATGTCATCGGCGCGAACAACGGTACCAAACGCGAGCCGCATGAGGATTGCAAGCTTCTGCTGCGAGTCCCACCCTTTGACGTCAGCGCTCGGGTCGCGTTCGGCGAAACCCGCATCTTGCGCGCTGCGTAGAAGCTCGTCGTACGGCGCGCCTTCGTTGGCCATGCGTGTGAGAATGTAGTTCGTCGTTCCGTTCACAATTCCGTAGACCGAATCGATACGACTCGTCGATAGACTCTCACGAAGCGCTTTGAGAATCGGGATACTTCCACCAACCGCCGCTTCGAAAGCGACATCGACGCATTTGTCGTGCGCCGCACGGAAGATCTCCTCGCCGTGCGCAGCCAGAAGCGCCTTATTCGCCGTGACGACGTGTTTCCCGTTTTCTATCGCTTTGAGCACGACGGTGCGTGCGAAGCCGGTGCCGCCAACCAACTCGATGACAATGTCGATATCCGGATTACTCAGTAGTCCGTCGACGTCGCTTGAGAGCACGCCGTCTGGTATCGACACGTCGCGTTCCGAGAGGTCCTTGTCGGCAATCTGCGTGAGACGCACCGGCGCGGCGGTACGCGCGGCGAATGTAGCGGATTTCTCATAGAAAAGGCTCGCGACGCCGGTGCCGATTGTGCCGAGACCGACCAGTCCGATATTTACCGGTTTTGACATGCTGCATCTTTCGTTCTGCGGTTCATCCCGCTACGGAATCGCCGATTGCTGGAGATCGCGAAGCGAGCGTAGCTCTCGGTTTGCGGCGTTCGAGTATCGTGTGACGCTCAACGAGGCTAAGTGAGGTTCGGCAGCGTCAAACACCCGAGAGATGGCGCTGCGAACTTGTAAGTGTACAATCCGAACATCGGTTGAGTCAAGTACGCGCAAATATATGTAGAGAAATGGTCGTAGTCTTGACTATATATCGTACTACACCGTACTTTCGTGTCACCGTCGGCTGCGATTCTTTCGCGGTTCCTCGGTCAGGGGGACAGTCACTCACCGCATAACGTGTACTCACAGGGACAGTAATGGCCGCGGAGAATCTCGTATTGGTCGTCGATGACGACCCACAGATCAGCGATCTGTTCCGCGAAACGTTGGACTCGAAAGATTTCGAGCTTATCTCAGCGACATCGGCTGCCGAAGCGCGAATAAAGGTGAGTGAGCGATGTTCCGAAATCGACGTACTCGTCCTCGACATTCATCTTCCCGATGAAGACGGCTTCGCTCTGTTTACTGAGCTGATCAAGATCTGTCCCGATTCCGAAGTGATCATCGTAACAGGCGAAGGTACCGCGGAGAAGGCCGTCCGCGCGATGAAACTCGGCGCGTTTGACTTCATTGAAAAACCGTTCAACCTGCTCGAAGTCAACCAGACAGTACGAAACGCCGTTGAACGTAAGCGATTCCGACATCTGACCAGCGAGCTTTCATCGACTAAACGGAATCTCGAAGCGGAACTTACCCTCAAGTCGTTCCAGATTGATCAGGTTCGTGAACTGGTGAATTTTAGCCGCGTCGTGAACGAACACCTTCGGCTCGACGCAATACTCGACCTTACCTACGAACGACTGCCGGACCTCGTCAATTTCGACACGTTTAGCCTGTTTCTCTATCACGGTGAGTCGCGTGAGTTTCGCCTTGCGATAACGAATCGTCCGAATCTCGATCCGCGCGAACACATTGTCGTCAAAGAAGACAACAGCCCGATCATGCAGAAGGCGCTCCGCACCCAGCAAGTTCTGTTTATCGATGATGTGGAGAAATCGGGTCTCCTCCCGGACGAAAAAGCAAAACAACGGAGCTACCGTAAGCACCATTCGGTCTGCCTTCCGTTGAAAGTGGAAGATCGCCCGATCGGCGTGCTCAACCTGAACGATTTTCGTTCCGAAGAGCGCATACAGGAGTACATCAACATCGCAGTCCTCGCTGCTGCGTACCTTGCCCCGGTGATCTCAAATGCGATGCTTTACTCGCAAATCGAGGAAACTGCGAATCGTGACGGACTGACACAGCTCTACAACCGCGGCTATTTCGACCGGTCAATCAACGAAAACTTCCGTCGGTCGAAACGTTACGGTCGACCATTGTCGTTGTTGTTCCTCGATATCGATCATTTCAAGCGGTTTAACGATACTCACGGGCATCAGGCGGGCGACACGGTTCTTCGTAGGGTCGCGTCACGGCTTTCTGATAACATGCGGCAAGGTATCGATATCGTAGCGCGTTACGGTGGTGAGGAGATGGTACTCATCGCACCGGAAACGGGTGCCGACGGTATCATGATCCTCGCCGAACGTATCCGTTACGACATTGAGCAGATGAAAGTGCCGATCGAATCCGATAACGAGAAGAAAGAGCTGAGTGTGACAGTGAGTATCGGGACCTCGACGTTGCAACCGGGAACCCATGACTTTCCCAATGAACGCGCGTTGATAGAAGCCGCTGATATGGCAGTGTACGAAGCGAAACACCGCGGACGAAATCGATGTATACATTTCACCCCGAGCGACGTGGAGCAAGCGCGCGCGGTGGAATCGAAAGGAGCCTGAGAAATGCGATTCACCTGGGGACTGGCGCTTCTGCTCATTGGAGCGATTGGAATTGCCGACGCACAGGAACGATTCGTACCCGTTCTCGGTGTTGCTTCGCGCGAATACGGCGTGAGTGGTATGTATACGCTGACTCCGATGACCGATTCGACCGATTACAGCAACTTCGTCGTGTCGGGTAGGTACGCATATTCACTCGGATTCGGTCTGCAACTTGAAGCGGAGACTGGCTATACGCGCTTCCACAACGATATCAAGGATAGCACTGGACAGTCGTGGAGCATCGCGGGAAACGCCATCATGAATATTCCGCTACTCTCGGAACGACTCAGCGCGTTCGGACTTGTCGGGTACGGATACACACGAATGTGGACCAGCGCAGTCTACCCGGCACCCATTGACAAAGTCACATCGAAGTGGAGTCAGCGCTTCCTCCAGTATGGCTTCGGCGCGAAGTATATGCTCGTAGCGAACGCAGGCTTGCGCGTCGATTACCGGTGGATCAACCCGTCGGGTGTTCCCGCCGGCGTTTCGGATCGCACATGGCGGCAGATGCTTATTGGCATCTCGGTATTCCAGTAATCGCCGAGCCGCTCCGAACGTAATGGAGCGGCTCACGTCTTTCGTTTCCGCGTGTTTTCTTTAGGCATATTGTGCGTCCATTTCCCGCCCTTATCGAACTCACCCGCGACGCGCTCCGCTTTTCGGCGAGTCGCGCTATGGTGCTTTTCCTCATCGTTATCGTACGAGTGCTTCCATTCTACGTACTCATGAAACTGCTTCCCATCGCCGATCCAGGGATGCAGGCACTCATCGAAACAGCGATCCTCGTTCCCGCGATTGCCGCGATTATCCGGTACGTCTGGGCAGCAACGAGTGGAATCGAACTATCATCTACAGACGCGTTACTCGGAACGAATTCGGAAGAAACACTGCGCCTGCTCGGAACCAGTCTTCTCGTTGTAAGCATACATATGTTTTTCGCGGGTGGTGGAGTGATCGTATTCTACAGCATCGGCCTGATCTGGGGCTGGATGACACTGGTCGTCGATCCTGTCGTTATCGTCGAAGAGAAAACGTTCTTCAATGCGATCAGTCGTTCGATCGAGCTTGTTCGTACGGCGATCCCGATCACCGTTGGGGCGCTCGCTGTGGTTACGCTGCCGCAGGCCGGAATCGTAGTGTTGCACCAGACGCTCGACGAATCAGTCATGAGGGAAGTCGTCACGCGCGGCCTGACACTCGTCTTTCTTCCGGCAATCGTCGTGCTGCAGACTATGCTCTATGAACGGTATTTCTCACAGGAATCGACTGTCGAACGCGAGCAGGACGAATAGTATCCGAGGTGGGTTTCCCCGAGCTTCATTAGAGGAGTTATACGATGCGTTGGATCGACATGAAATGGCCCGATTTCGAAAAGACAGGACCGGATACCCTTCTCCTTTGGCCACTCGCTTCGTGCGAACAGCACGGTTATCACCTGCCAGTCGGCACCGACACCTATCTCGTAACGGAAATCGCCGAGCGAATCGAACGCGCACTACCCGATACCGTCGTCTTGCTGCCGACACTGTGGCTCGGCGCATCGCATCACCATCGCGCGTTCCCCGGCACGATTAGTCTACCCGAAAGCGCGTACAGCACCATTCTGCAAGAGGTCATCGGCGGAATCGTCGAAGGGCCGGTGTGTGCGAAGGGTAAGGTGAAGCGCATCTTCATGCTAAACGGTCACGGCGGAAACATTCACCCGGGAAACTCCGCTCTCAGCGAACTTTCGTGGAAATACCGCAACCGTCCGGACGTCGTGATCGCGTTTTCGAGTTACTGGACTGCAGCGGAGAAAGCGATGTCATCAGCGGGGCTTGAAACGAAACAGCTTACGCATTCATGCGAGTACGAAACATCAATGATGCTTGCGACACGCGGCGAACTCGTCGACATGAGTCGCGCGAAGGCCCTCGATGTCCGTTGGGAGAACACGCGATTCACGCCGGATGCGAGCCGTGCGTCGAACGTGAGCGTTGCCGCGCCGTTCCACGCGCGCAGTGCTAACGGTGCACTCGGAAGCCCCGAGCTCAGCACCGAAGCAAAGGGAACGAGACTTCTCGACGGTATCACTGCCAACCTCGTCGAGCTTGTGGGCGAAATGCTCCGCTGGCCTGACCTTAATGACGCGCGGAAGTGAGCGAATAGACGAAACGTAATAGTCCGTGGTCGCAACTGTCGCGAAAGGCGAAGCAATATGCGTCATAGAATCTGCGTTAATAAAAACGTGGTGTGACTCTATACCTTACGTATGAGTCGATCCCAGAGTGGTTTATAACTCTCGAGTTCGATTCTCGCCGTTTCACGATCTTTCGTCGTAATGGTGTAACACATGCCTTGAATAATCAGTAATCGGTACTCCAATTCGAGTGCGTGTTCGTCTGTATCACACCATCGAGGAACCGCGTGTCGTGCGTATTCATCTCGAAACGTCTGCCACGTCGTCGAGTCGATACGTTTATAGCGAAGCGAATCCCCGATTGAAGCTGACGCACAACGGTCGAAGTAGTACATCGTCACGAACACCTCGAATGTTCGACGACCGCGTACCGTGTGACCGCAGTCGATAAACCACGTCTCACCGTCATCTCTAATGATGATATTCGCCGGTCCAGTGTCGAGATGAAGACAGGTAACGGCAATATACGGTAACAGTTGCTCTAATTCCTTGAGGGTCTGTTCAAGGTAATCGTAATACCGTGCGAATGGTTTGCGGAGTCCCATGCGGTTGGCGGTCTCTAATGCTTCTATAGCCTGTCTCTCTACGTTCCCCAAACCGGCATGGTTATGCGAGACCGACTCCGCATCAGGTAACAATGCCAGAAAGGTTTGTTTCAGACCCGTTGCGTGGAATGTCGCAAGAGCTCGAGCAACGACCTTTAGGTCGTCAACGTCACCTACTCTCGGGTGACAACCAGAAATAAACGGATATAGCTCCGCGATACGCGAAGGCGACTCAAGCTTCACAAAAGCATCTTCTGTACGCGTCGAGATGGGACTCAATACGCGTACATTACTTCCGCTTTCGATGAGTTCCGAGTCAATACGCCTCAAAAACTGGTAAACATTACGGATTGTTTTCCGATCGACCCTTTGTTCTGGACAAACCCGCAACGCGAACTTCCGACCCGTATCACGGTCGGTGAACGCAAAGACGTCAGCAAGCCGGCCTCCGAGTCGTTCGAAAACTGGAACCGGACTGATCTTCCAATTCGATTGAATCAAATCGTAATCAAAGGGAAGCTGCTCGGTCATAGAGCTGTTGCCGTACCGTAACCTAGTAGATATAGATCTTCGTGCCACGGTTTACACGTGAGTAGATGAAATCGAGGTCGCGCGCACCGACACGAACACATCCGTGGGTAATGTTGTTCCCGAGGAGCCCCTCGAACAACGTACCGTGGATGTTGTAGTCGTTCCCGAAGTTGATCGCCGCATCGCCGAGCATATCGTAGTCCGCTTCTTTCGCACGTCCCAGCCAATCGGGCGGCGTTTCGCCCTGCTCGACATAATGCCACTCCGGCGGAACCCACCTCGGATTTCGTGTCTTGTGCTGAACAGTGAACTCACCAGTCGGTGTGTTGAAAACCCACACCTTCCCCTTCTCTTCCCACACGAGCGTATCTCCCTTCCCCGTTGCGCATACGGCGACACGAATGACTTCATCGTCCTGCATGAGCCACAGACGATTGTGCTCGTTGGAGATCACGATATACGGCTGGTTCTTAGGCGGATTCGCGGGACGCGGAGGAAGCGACTTCAGGGAGAACGCGGGCTCGTGAGGACCGAAAGCGGCAAGATCATCCGCGGGAAACGCGGCGTTCGATGGTTCACGGTGCGAGGCGATGTCGACGACGGACTCAGAGGTGTCGTCCGTGTCGAAAAAACTCGGGGGGCGCTCGGTGTGCTGCGCCCCCTGAGAGAGGAACCCGAACAGACCTGCTCCAACAAACGGTGCGACGGCTACCATCGCCAAAAACAGAGCGATCTTCTTCAGGTATTTCATGCGTGTGCGTGCCGATTAGCGCGTACGGGCGCTCTCCCGCAATTCAATCGCGTCAACAACGGTCTGCGTCACGGCGCGTGCTGCTTGCGCTGCGGAACGAGCGGCTGCTGCTGCGTCGCGATACGCCGCATCGGCAAGATCCTGCTCGGCGGTGGCAACCTGGCTCGCGGCCTCGGTTACGGCCGCTTCAAGAGCGGCGATGTCCCGAATCGCACCTTTACCCCAACGCGGCGCCTTGGGGATCGCCTGGCGTGCTTCTTCAATCGCGGCCTTCGCATCGGCAACTGCTTGCTCGGCGTCGCGCATGGCGGCGTCACGATTCCGCCCGGCCGCCGTCACAACGGCACGCGCCTGCTGCTGCGCCTGGAGCGCTGCCGCGAGTGCGTCTTCGTTACGCTTCTCGGTCACGAGCTGCCGCGCACGTGCGAGTTGCGATTCGACCTGACGAATCTCGGTCTGTCCGTATTGCTGAACAACGCTCAACGCTTTTACCGAATCGATCGTTGCCTGTGCTCCAGCGATCTCTTCCTCCGGCGCTTTCGCACCGCACCCAACGAGTACCATTGTACCCGTGAACAACGCGATCACCCCGAGCATTTTCACACTACGAAACACACGTGTCATGGGGTCGTTCCTCCTCAATTCTGTCGGTGAACGGTGATACGCTATTAACCAAGGCTTTGCGATTGATCAATTACCACGGCGACGGGGCTCATCGCCATTTTTTCCCGCACACACTATCCAATCGACTCGCGGACACCAGTAGTATACCAGTTCACGGAAAACTCCGCAACCGTCGCACTACGAATTTTCAACGATCTGACGGTAATCGCTCCGTTTCATCCGGAACCGATCGTGCTTCGCTCTGTGCTTCCTCCGCATCAATCACCGCGAGAAGCGAATGGATCATCCCCTCTGCGTAATAAATCCGTGCGAGAGGACCTTGATCGAGACGCATCAAGCTATCGGCAGATGCGATCATTGCGTGCGCCGAATCAAGTCGTGCCGATGCATACTGCACAACGTGCGGCAGCGCCGCTACGCTGTCCAGTAGGGCGTGCGCTTCACGTCGTGTCTCGAATTCCGGACCGCGTTGGCACGAAGTCGTGACGATAGACGCAAGCACTATACCTACCAGTGCGACGATATACGCGATTCTGCGTGGTTTCACAAGATCCCCCGTTTCGACTTGCTCGTCGGCTCATACATGAACCGAACGAATCGATGGAACCGCGTATCTTCTACAGCTGTCCGTAAGATACGTCGAAACGAGCGGGAAATGAACAGGTGTGATCGACGATTTTTCGGAGAGGTGTGTTCACTTGACATAGGTTTCGATACTTTAGATATTCAGCCCAATATATACGCTCGCGCGGTACAATCTCGTATGCCCCCACCGAACGGGACTGCGGGACTCCCGGCGTACGTTTCGTGAACCCCGAGCAAGGAGACGCCCGCATGGCAAAAACGATGCGCGAAGGTCTGACGTTCGATGACGTCCTGCTCGTCCCCGGCGAATCCGATATCGCCCCGTACGAAGTGGATGTCTCGACCCGCATCACATCCGACATCATCTTGAGTATTCCTCTCCTCAGCGCTGCAATGGACACGGTAACCGAGGCACGTCTCGCAATAGCAATCGCGCGTGAAGGCGGTCTCGGCATCGTTCACCGTAATTGCCCTGTCGAACAGCAGGTAAGCGAAGTCGCGAAAGTCAAACGATCAGAAAGCGGCATGATCGTCGACCCGGTTACGATCGGTCCGGACAAAACACTTCGCGACGCGCTGCACATCATGGCGGACCTACACATATCCGGTGTTCCCGTTGTTGACGGTTCACATAAGCTCATCGGCATCCTTACGAACCGCGACTTGCGTTTCGAACAGAATCTCGATCAGAAAATCCGAAAGGTCATGACGAGCGAGAACCTCGTCACCGCGCCGGTCGGTGTTTCACTCGAAGACGCGCAACAGATACTCCATCGGCACCGGATCGAAAAGCTACCTGTAGTTGATAGCGAAGGTGTTTTACGCGGACTGATCACCGTAAAGGATATCGAGAAGAAGATTCAGTATCCGAACGCCAGTGTTGATTCGCTCGGTCGCCTTCGCGTCGGCGCTGCAATAGGCTCGAGCCCCGGCTGGGAAGAACGTGCGGATAAGCTCGTTGAAAAAGAGGTCGATCTTGTCGTAATTGACACCGCACGGGGACATGCGAAGCGCGTAAGTTCCGTTATTCGAGAGTTCAAGAAACGCTTTGCAAACACCTCACTCATCGCAGGTAACATCGCCACGTATGACGGCGCGAAAGCGCTGATCGATGCGGGAGCGGACGGCGTGAAGGTCGGAGTCGGACCCGGCTCAATCTGCACGACGCGCATCGTTGCCGGGGTCGGAGTACCACAGATCACGGCGGTCATGGAAGCCGCGCGTGCAGCCCGCGATACAAATGTCAGTATCATCGCCGACGGCGGAATCAAGCACACAGGCGATATTACGAAAGCTCTTGCCGCTGGTGCGAACGCGGTCATGATCGGGTCACTCTTCGCCGGAACGGATGAAGCACCGGGCGAAACGATTATCTACCAAGGGCGGACGTTCAAGGTCTACCGTGGCATGGGAAGTATTGGCGCGATGGTCGAAGGGTCTGCCGAGCGTTATATGCAGAACGAAACCACGGAAGACAAACTCGTTCCCGAAGGCATCGAAGGTCGGGTGCCGTATAAGGGGTCGCTGAGTGGTTACGTCTACCAAATGGTCGGCGGCGTTCGGTCGGGAATGGGATACGTCGGAGCACGAACCATTACCGAGCTCCATCAAAAGGCGCAGTTTGTCAAAGTGACACTCGCCGGCTTGAAGGAGAGTCATCCGCACGATATTTCGATCACGAAAGAAGCACCGAACTACCGAGTCCAATAGCCGACACTTCCCGTTTGATTCGTAACATCCTACCTTACGCACATCGGGCACGGTCATACCGTGCCCGACTTCTGTACGATCCCCTTCATCCCGGAGAAAGCGATGAAAGTTAGCAAGGTCGATGTTTTTCCGACGAGACTCCCATTCAAGAGTGATTTCAAGATCGCACGCGGCTCCGTCGGCAATCCTGACGTCGGTGCGCCACATGTTTTCGTCCGAATTACGGCCGATAACGGTGTTGTCGGATGGGGTGAAGCACGACCATCACATCGGTGGAGCTATGAGACGGAGGAGTCTGTAATCAGCACGATCCGGAGCTACCTCGCTCCGGCGTTGATCGGACACGATATAGCGGATGTCGACGGAATACACCGGCTCATGGACGTCGAGATCGCACCGGGAATGACGCATGGCCAGCCCATCGCCAAATGCGCAATTGACATAGCGCTTCACGATCTTCGCGCGCACGCGTACGGAGTCAACGTGCAATCGCTCTTCGGAAGTTCTCAGCACGCCGACGTGAAACTCACGTGGATCGTAAGCGATCAGACTCCCGAAGGCGCCGCGCGTATGGCGAGCGAGGCGGTATCGAAGGGGTACCGTGGCGTGAAGGTGAAGATCGGCTTCTCACCCGAGCGCGACGCCGACATTCTACGTGCAGTTAAGGAAACCGCGCCCGATGTATATCTCTGGGCCGATGCGAACCAGGCGTACTGTGTTGCCGACGCTCGCCGCGTCATTCGCACCGCGTCGGACCTCGGTGCCAATCTCATCGAACAGCTGCTCCCGGCAAACGATCTCGACGGTCACCGACGGCTTATCAAATACTCGGACGTTCCAATCGCGCTCGATGAAAGCGTGTGGAGTCCGCGCGATCTGATCAACGCGATCCGCGCTGAAGCGGTCGATACACTTGTTGTCAAGCTCTCGAAAATGGCTGGATTCCATCGCGCGCGGCAGTGTATCGAAATCGCACAAGCCGCCGGAATCGGCGTCATCGGAAGTGGTTTGACGGAAAGCCCGCTCGGATTCATGGCGAGTATTCAGCTCTATTCAGCGTTTGGCGTCGAATACGCCGATCTGAACGGTCCCGGACAGTTCCTTGGTGATGGTCCGGGCTGGGACGCTGTCAAGATCGAGCACGGCATCATTCACGCACCGGATGCGCCGGGAATCGGTGTCGAGCTTGACGAAGTGGAAGTGCGTCGTTTCGAGCGGAAATAGGCTACCGATCGAACGACGGATGGTAGACATGCTGCCGGCGCTTTTTCCGCGGTGGAATGTAGCGTACCAGAATCATTCCGACGACGAAGCCGCCGACATGCGCCCACCATGCAACGCCACCGGATTCCGCAAGCGCAGGATCGAGCGAAAGGCTACCGTACGATAGCTGCGTGAGAAACCAGATGCCGAGTACGATAACTGCCGGGAACTGGATGAATAGAGGCAGAAAGAACACCGGAACGAGCATCGTGATCCGTGCGCCCGGGAAACAGATGAGGTACGCTCCAAGGACACCCGCGATGGCTCCGCTCGCACCGACCGTTGGAATCAACGAGTCAACGTTCGCAAGCACATGAACCATCGACGCAACGACACCACAGATCAGGTAGAAAGCAAGAAAACCGACGTGGCCGAAGCGATCCTCGATGTTGTCGCCGAAGATCCAGAGATACCACATATTGCCAATGAGATGCAGCCATCCACCGTGGAGGAAGATCGACGATACGAAACGCATCGCTGTATCGAGCGGCGTCCATCCGGGTACGATGTACGCCCCGCTGACGATGCCCGGCACGAGTCCCCAGCGAAGAACGAACTCGTGAACATCGGGTCCGAGGCTGACTTGGTGAAGGAACGCGATTACGTTTGCCGCGATGAGCGCGACGGTGACAATCGGTGCCGTACCCGAAGGATTGCTGTCGCGAATCGGAATCATCGTGCGCTTGGCTCAGTGGTGTGATTCGGCGTCGATAAGGTGGTAGGTATCGCGCGCGACAACGATCTCCTCGTTCGTCTGCACGACAACGACGGCAACAGCTGAATCGGCAGCGCTGATTACGCCTTCCTGCCCCGTGTGCTGAGCATTCCGTTCCGGATCAAGGTGAACCCCGAGAAACTCCAACCCATCAAGAATCCGGGAGCGCATCGCGACACCGCGTTCACCGATGCCACCAGCGAACGCAATCAGGTCCAATCCTCCGAGCGCCGCTGCGTACGCACCGATCGTCTTCTTGACGTTGTACGCGAACATGTCGAGTGCAAGGCGTGCTCGATCGTTCCCCTCTTTTACCGCGGCCTCAAGGTCACGTACGTCGCCTGATGTGCCACTCACACCGGCAAGTCCTGCTGACTTACAGAGGATTTTCCGAACATCGTCGGTGCTCAGCTTTTCACGGTCCATGACATGCAGAACAGCGAAAACGTCGAGCTCGCCGTTTCGGGTCGAATGCTCGACACCGCTTTGCGGAGACATACCCATGGATGTATCGACCGACTTCCCGTCACGAATCGCACAGAGCGACGACGAACCACCGAGATGCGCCGATACCATACGACAATGCCCCGCATCGAGTCCGGCGACTTCTGGCCCGCGTACCGATACATACCGGTGCGAGGCTCCGTGGAAGCCGTACCTACGTACGCTGTGATCACGTTCCCACCTCTCCGGAACGCCGTAGGTACGCGCGTAATCGGGCATGGTGACGTGGAAGTGTGGTTCGAAGAGTGCTACCAACGGAAGACCCGGAAACGTGGCGCGCATCTGGCGAATCGCATTCACGTACGGTGGGCTGTGCGTCGGAGCGATGGAATTCATCGCCTCCATTCGCGCGAGAACGTCGTCGTCGATACGATAGCAGCCGGGTTCGCCTTCGAGAACAACCGCCTTAAATCCGACCGCGCCGACATCTTCGAGTGACCGTAGTGGGCTATGTTCAGAGGTGAGATCAGCCATCATCCGGCGGATTGCAGTCGAAAAGTCTGAGAGTTTGGCGACGCCGGTTTCTTCGTGGTCGCCGATGCGAATCGCAACCGGCGACTCATCCGAACCGATGCGCTCAAGTCGTCCTTCGGCGAGGGTACTTTCGGAAGGCATATCGAAGAGCTTGTACTTGAACGACGTGCTACCGACATTTACAATGAGGATATTCATATTGAGCGACCTCGCGACGGATACGATCGGTTGCCGGCGTCTCTCATGGCGAGAGGGCCGTCGGTCGGGATATCACAAACGTCGGAGCGAGTCCGCGCAGAGACTCATGAAGTGCGCAGCGCCTGCATAACCCGGCGTGTGACTTCCTCGACAAGCTCGGCCTCGCTCAATTGGCGAGTCGAGCGAGGGCTGTCGGCAGCGTGACGAAGCTCCGCCGGCACATCGTCGAGTGCCATATTCGGTGGAAGCGCGTAGCCGTCCTCTGCGCGACACCCGATATTCGGCGTCGTGACACCATACCGTTGACGCGCGGCCAGTAGTTCCTCAGCGCGTTCCTTCGAAAAGACCTTCGCTCCACCGAGGCTCCGCGCGATGAAGTCGATCTTCGCGAAGTGTTCCGTGGTCTCCATCTTGAAGAAGGCGTTCCACAAATCGGTGCCGACCGTAACTACGCCGTGAAGCTCCATCAATAGCGCATCGGACTGGTGAATCCACTCGCGCATCTTGTCCGGGAGTTCGTCTGTTCCGGGCGTTCCGTATTTCGTGAGCGGAATCGTGCCGAGTGATATCACGACTTCGGGTAGCTTACACTCGCCGAGGTCCATTCCGGCGAGTGCGTATCCCGTCGCGTACGGTGGATGCGCATGGATCACCGCGTTGACGTCGTTCCGTTCCTCGTAGCACATGAGGTGAACCTTCATCTCCGAGGATGGACGACGATCTGGTCGACCTTCGAGCTTGTTCGCCTTCATATCGATCACAACAAGATCGTCAGCGGCGATCAGGCCTTTGCTCATACCCGTCGGCGTGCAGAGGACGCGGTCTTTGTCGATCCGAAAGCTCAGGTTACCGTCGTTCGACGCAACCCAGCCTTTGTTGTAGATCCGATGGCAAATATCGACCATCTGCTGCTTCAACTGAAAAATCGCTGCCATTTTCCGCTATCCTTTGAGCGAGATACCCTCTGCAAGCTTCACTTCGTCTATGATTCCAATAATCAGCGACCGTACGGGCGGGTTCGGAAGTCCGAGCACCATTCGCGCCGCCGAACCTTCCTTACACACAAGAACAAGCTCACCGGAACCCGCGCCGACTGTATCGACTGCAACCATCGTTGCGCCGTCCGGTTCGCCATCCATATTCAACGGCTGAACGAGGAGCAGCTTTGTGCGATTGTACGCAGGGTGTTTTATCGTCGAAACGATATTTCCAACAACCCGCCCAATCGTCATTTCGTCACCTTTCGAAATGACGAATTGCGCTCAGGCAGGATGTTTACACTGTCCACAATTCCGACAATGGCGACGTCGACTGCGGCATGCGGTTCCGGAATCGCAAACGCGGCTTCGCGCGAACCGACCCAGTAGACCACATCGTTCAGCCTCGCGTGAACAACGTCGATCGCGGCGACCGGCGGCCCGGTAACGCGCAGCTCAGAGTCGAGAGGTTCCATCATCACAAGCCGGACGCCGCTCAACCGATCGAGCTTCCGGGTAGCAACGATACTTCCTCTGATACGACCGAGCTGCATCGGGCCTCGCTAATCGCAGCATGTTTCGCCGCGAAATGTTATGTGATACGGAAGTAGTCGACGAGTGCGCAACGGCGCCGTCTGGTGAACGTGCGAGGCGTGGTAATGCCTTCGCCGGTCGGTCCCGCAATAGAGAAGGAAAGCGTCCCTTCGCCTCCGTTACCTATACCCGCTCCGGACGGTCCGTTTTTCACAAAAACCGTCGCGTCGCAGAGCCGCGCCATACGGTCGAGGTTGTCGAGATTCGTCGAGTGCATGATGAACGTATGCCGGAATCTGTGCTCGGCCGCCACAGCGCGATCGATCGCCTGGTTGACATCGGAACATCGTACGATGGGAACGAACGACGTCATCTGCTCATGCTGGACGAACGCGTTGTCATTGGGTGTCTCACCGATGAGCAGCCGCGTGGTCGATGGTACGGACACACCGATCTGCTGCGCGAGTGTCTCAGCGTCTTTCCCGACCGCGGCACGATTGAGCACCGGATGCGCGCAACCGGCGTCGCCGCTGAAGACGTAGTCGGCGAGCTTTTCGATCTGCGAAGTAGTCAACTCATACGCACCGTTCTCGACCATGCGCCGTTTGAGTTCGTCGGCAACGAGATCGACAACGAATATTTCCTTCTCTGCCGTACAGAGCACGTTACAGTCGAAAGAAGCGCCGTCAACGATGCTTTTCGCCGCGTTTGCGATATCGGCGGTTTCGTCAACGACGACGGGCGGATTACCGGGCCCGGCAGCGATAACCTTCTTTCCGGATCCCATCGCCGCTTTCACGACTCCGCCACCACCGGTTACGAGCAACATGCGGACATCGGGATGCGTGAAGAGCTCGTTCGCGCTTTCGATCGTCGGTTCGGGTGTTGTCGTAACGAGGTTGGCCGGACCACCTGCCTTTACGATGTATTGGTTCACGATCTGAACAGCCTGCGCAAACACGCGTTTCGCGCCCGGGTGACCGTTGAAGACGATGCCGTTCCCGGCGACAAGGTTGCAGATCGAGTTGTTGATCATTGTGGGCACGGGATGTGTCAGCGGAGTGACCGCGCCGACGACACCATACGGCGCCATTTCTTCGATCGTGAGGCCACCGTCGCCAGACCACGCCTTCGTATCGAGATCTTCGAATCCGGGCGTTTTCGAGCTGGCGAGATGATGCTTGATGATTTTATCAGCGACGCGACCGATGTTCGTCTCAGCGACCGTCTGGCGCGCGAACATCTCGGCGTTTTCGACACCGGCACGACGAATCGCTTCCACAGCGACCTTCCGCTTTTCAATCGGGAGCGCAATCCATTCCCTCTGCGCCGCTTTCGTCGCGGCGATACACTCGCCGATGGTGCGGAATACGCCGTTACCGATTCCGACCGGCGCGGGCTTTACGCCGGAGCCGTCCACCGACGGAGCCGCTGGACGGTCTTTCGAGCCGTTTGTCGAACCGATGGACTTTACCACCTGCTCGACGATCGCACGAACTTGTGCCTCGTTAATATTCACGATACCGCCCTCCTGCGGGCTGGTCGTCTACGCACCGCGCTGATATGCGTGTGCTACTCGTTCTTCCGAAACATCACGGTGCCGTCGATATCGTATGTGTCGACGATCGCCATAATCACTGTATCGACGGGACGGCCGTCTGTAGCCGGTGTGAGCCGAGCCGAACTTCCACTCGCGCAGAGTACGACCTCTCCGTCTCCAGCGCCTACAGCGTCGACCGCGACGACGTAGCTTTTCTTACCCTGCCCTGTCAGCGGATCAAGCGTCTCGACGACGAGCAACTTCGAAGAACGAAGCTTTTCGTCCTTTTGCGTCGCGACAACACTCCCGACGACACGTCCGAGTATCATGTCGAATTACCCTTTCGGGGCGATCTTGTCGATGCTCTCGTGCGGACGCGGAATCACGTGCACGCTGAGCATTTCGCCGACACGCTGTGCCGCCGACGCGCCAGCATCGACTGCAGCCTTCACGGCGGCAACATCGCCGCGGAAGAGCACGGTCACGAGACCACCGCCAACCTTTTCCGCGCCGACGAGTGTAACATTCGCAGCTTTCACCGCAGCGTCGGCGGCTTCGATCGCGGCGACGAGGCCGCGTGTTTCGATCATTCCAAGTGCGTCACCCATGGTCGGGTATAACTCCGTATTTCTGGTGAACGGCGAAGACGCGGAGCGAAAGCTCGGCGTACGAACGTCACCGTAAATAAACGGGCCGACCTCCGCGAGAGCAAGGCGGAGACGGCCCGAATGCGAACCAGATGTAGTGTGACAATCACGCCGACAGTGTAACGACCAGCGCCTGTCCCACAGTCAACGTGATTGGCGAATCGAACACAACACGAACGGTATCATCGCGCGTTTCGAGACGAGCGGATACAACGGTGTCTCCAACTACCGTTTGGACGGTATTCGAAGCGACGTCGTTTCCCAGCTCCAATGTTTGAAGTCGCAAATTACCAGACACGATCCCGATCGAAGCTGTGAACGTTGTTTCGTCCACGCGCTGATCGAACGTACCCCACCCTTCCGCAGCGATAAATGGCGCGCGGAATGCCTCAGGTGTTACGACCGGGGCGAAACGAACGACACCCGTTGCCGCGTCGTACCGATATCCGCTCGCAGCTTCGAGCAACATCCAACTTGACATGCTGCGCGCGTAATGGTCGCCGCA
>CAZWQW010000005.1:0-36912 GCA_964635955.1 uncultured bacterium
ATTTCTACGTGTTCGACAAGGACCGGAAGCTCGTCTATACGGGTCGCGGCGTGGACAACCCGCGTGAAGCAGGTAAGGCACGCGTTAACGATCTCGATCGCGCGCTTGAAGAGCTCGTCGCCGGTAAGCCTGTGAGCGTACCGATGACGAACCCAATCGGATGCAACGTGAAGTGGGATGGCAAGGACGCGCATTGGATGCCGGCCGAGGCCTGTGACCTCGTGTAAGAACCATGCAAACGCAAACAGAACGGATCGACGGCTTCGGCTGTCGATCCGTTTTTTGTATCGGTGGGTTGAGGTTCCGGCGCATCGGCGTTCTATTCATTCGCATAGGAATCTACACACCCTGAGGAGAAACGATGACGGACACCGAAAAGCCCATGCGAGAAATCAACTACGATGAGTCGTCGGTTGCGCCGTTCACATTACCAGACGCGCTCGTACTCGCGGATGGAACACCTGTGGACAGCGCCGAGACGTGGCGCGAGCATCGTCGCCCGGAGCTGTTGAAGCTGTTTTCGGAGCATGTCTACGGTGTCTCGCCGGGAGCACCGGAAAATATCTCAATTCGCGTGTTCGAGGAATCGTCGAGCGTGCTCGGCGGTATGGCTACGCGTCGGCAGGTGCGCGTAACAGTCCGGAATGCGGGTCGCTCGCACGGGTTCGACCTGCTCATTTACCTTCCGAACGCGGCACCGCGACCCGTTCCCGTGTTCCTCGGATTGAACTTTTACGGAAACCATACAATAGCGCCGGATCCGGCGATTCGTATTACCGATTCGTGGGTTCGGGAAAACGCGTCGTTCGCGACGCTCAACCACCAATCCACCGAAGCGTCACGCGGTGCGAATGCGCACTGTTGGCCGGTGACGCGGATATTGGAACGCGGCTACGGGCTCGCGACGATCTACTACGGCGACATCGACCCGGACTTTGACGATGGCTTCGAGAACGGCGTGCATCCGCTATTCGATGGCGGACAGCGTACCGATACCCATTGGGGCGCGATTGGCGCGTGGGCATGGAGCTTGAGTCGGGCTGTCGATTACTTCGAAACCGATGACGATATCGACGCGGGTCGCGTTGCCGTAATGGGACACTCGCGCCTCGGAAAGACGGCGCTCTGGGCCGGTGCGCAGGACGAGCGGTTTGCATTGACGATATCGAGCGGATCAGGCTGCGGCGGCGCGAAGATTTTCCGTCGCAACTTCGGAGAGACAATCGAGCATCTGAATCGCGCGTTTCCACACTGGTTCTGCCGGAGCTTTAACGCATATACCAACAACGAGGACGCGTTACCGGTCGATCAGCACGAGCTTATTGCGCTTGTTGCGCCGCGTGCGGTGTACGTCACGAGCGCAGTGGAAGATAAATGGGCCGATCCACGTGGCGAGTTCATCGCGGCAAAGAGTGCGGAGCCGGTATACCGACTACTCGGCACGGGCGGCTGCGATGCTGACGAGTTTCCGGAGCCACTCACGCCGGTACAGAGTATCATCGGGTATCACATACGGTACGGTTCGCACGACGTCCTGCCGTATGACTGGGAACGCTGGATGGACGCGGCGGATCGGTTCGTTCGCTGACGAGGAATCTTGTGCGTGCGTTTTTCGAACTGCTCGGTCGCCTGATCGTGGCGACGCCGATCGTCTTGGCGGCGCTGTTGATCGTGGCAGTTGCTGTCGGACTCGCAATCGCAGCGGGACGATTTGCCGTACATATGGGCGGTCCCGCGTTGCTGGCCGCTGTGATCGCCGTCGTTGCGGCGAGTATTGCCTACCGGGTGTACCGCAAGCGCGTGCGGAATCATGTATCGGGTAAGGGAACACCAGACGACGTACGGGCATACGATTAGGGAACCCGACGCCTCCCCACCCGTTGGGAAGCTGTGTATCTTGTTATCAATCGTTGCGTTTTCGTTCGCCCCCCAAAGGACACGAATTGATGCAGACAGACGTAAAGCATCCGATTGGACCGTTTACACCGGAAGCCGAGCCGACCGCCGATTCGCACAAACGTTGGATCGACTTCATATCCGTGATGCCGAGCAAACTGAAGCTTGCAGTTGACGGATTGGAGAAATCGCAACTCGACACACCCTATCGCCTCGGCGGATGGAGCCCACGACAGGTTGTACACCACCTCGCTGACAGTCATATGATTGGATATGTGCGTTTCAAGCGCGCGATCACAGAAGACGCTCCCACCATTCAATCGTTTGAACGGAACGAGTGGGCGGAGCTTCAAGACTGCAAATGCGGACCAATCGACAATTCGATTGCGCTTCTGGAGCTGCTTCATGCGCGATGGACGTGTATCCTCAAGGAACTTCCGCCGGAAGACTTCGTTCGTAAGATCAACGATTCAGAAGGAATCCTGACCTCGGTAGACCGACTCGTCGAATTCTATGCGTGGCACGGTCGGCACCATACTGGTCACATTACGAATCTGCGAGAGCGCATGGGCTGGTAAGCGCGAATAACCACCTGACGACAACTGATGTGTCTTCGGTAGCGTACCACCAGTGCCACAGGTTAAGGCGATTACTGACGGCGTTATCATACGATAGCGCCCAACCTACTCTTGAAATCCCCTCGACACCGTCATATACCGACGGAGGACACCATGCAGTTCGAACGAATCTGGACGTACGAGTCCGAGAGCCCCGTATCAGGCACACCCGCAGTAATCGCCACCACCGAGGGACCACGTGTCGTCCTCGGAACAGACAAAGGAACCGTCATATGCCTCGACAGCGCGGGACGTGAACAATGGCGCGACACCGTCGGCGCGGTTCTCCACGGATGGCCGATAGAAACCAAGGACGGATTCGTCATCGGTGACAACGCTGGTACGGTCCACGCGTACGGTATCGACGGTTCTTCACGTTGGCGTACGAGCGTCGGAGATCTCGAACGCGCGCTCCTCTTCAATAGCGGAATCACGCCGTGGACCGGCATCGCGCAGTTCAATGGCCGCGACGCGAATCTCGTCGTTACGGATAAAGCTGGACAGGTCAGTGCGCTGAGCGCAGACGGTAAACTCGTGTGGCAAGTTCATACAACCGAACCGGGTGACTTTCAATGTATCGGCAAACCCGCAGTTGCGGACCTCGACGGTGACGGTTTCGACGAGATTGTTGTGAGCGCATATGACGGCCGCGCGTACTGTATCGGATCAGACGGCGGTTACCGGTGGCGCACCGATGTGATGCGTGCGGAAGGTGGATACCATTCGCCGTTCATCATGGACTGGGGCGAAGGTCCCCGTGTACTCATGATTGGCGATCGTCAGGGCCGTATCCGTTGTCTCGATGCGAACGGTTCGGAGATCTGGGCAATCAACACCGGCGGAGCCATCGGCGTTCATTCGGGCATATCACCGGTACTGATCGACGGTGTATGGCACATTCTGGTCATTCAAGACAAATCCGGTCAGTTCCTCGTGACAACAGACGGTGAAATGGTGTGGTCTCGGTGGTACGCGGGCGGAAGTGGGGCTGTCAGCCCCTCGGTTGCAGATATCGACGGAGACGGTGAGCTCGAGCTCCTGTTTCTGCGGCGCGATACAAAAATCGTTCGTGTCCTTGATGTCAACGGCGACGAAAAAGCGCAACTCAGTATCGATAGTCCAATGGATGGATCACCCGTGATCGGAGATATTGATAACGACGGTGTTCCCGAATTGGTGGTTGTAAATCGTGCGACAGGGCGATGCGATGCGTACAGGGTGAAAGAAGCGGCACCCGGCGGTGTTATTCCGTGGCCGTCGACGCGCGGGGCATTTGATGGTAGAGGAAGCTTGGAACAGGCAGGTTCGAAGCCGCAAAATCGAGCGGAACGTCAAAGCTCCGAAAGTGCGAGCATCTCGCGTTCTGAACCGAGCGAGGTCCGCACCGGAGAACAGACGATTGTTTGGTCCGTAGATTCCGGCGAGATCATCGAAACCATCGTTGTCGGACCGGATTCGGTACGCCATATCTTCCCACGCCTCGTTTCCGACGCAGTGCATGGCCGTATCGGTGCAGACACGTCCGGATCGTATCGACTGGCGGCGTCTGTCCTTGATGCGGAAGGCAACTGCGTCGGCAGCCATGACGAGATCATTCCGATAGTTCCGTTCGAACCAGAACAACGGCACGGTAAATCGCTTCTCGGGAGTATGGATTCGTTGGTCGACCGAGTGCACGCGACCGACTCCACTGCCGCCGATGATCTACGTATCCAGATCGATCGGATTCGGTATGAATGGAGCGCGATTACAAGCCGTATGAATGGCACTTCGACCACGCCTGCGCTCGTCGAGGACGTTCGCGACTTTCTCCGCCGCGCAGAACGCATGCTTCGCGTCGCAGAGTTGGCGCAACAGCATCGCGAATCGACCGGGAGTGCTGTCGAATTCCTCGTCTGGCAACCGGAGCATCCGTGGGTCTCATTCGACCCGTTGTACGATACCCCATCAGTGCCAAAGCTCAGCGAAATACGGGTCGTTACGGATCGTGGCGGACATGAGGCGACAGTGGTGGAAATCGCCAATGCGACCGCGAAGACACTCAACGCGCGGATTTGGCTCGACCCATGGACGGGTGATGAAAACGCAGAGCTACCGACAGGTGTCGACGTGCGACAGCAGGTATTCGTCGCAACGGCGCGCGAAAACATGGCTCCGGACGCACTTCCACGGTTGAACGAGGCAGGTATTGTGCCGATAGCCGCTGGCGAAAGCGTGCGTGTGTGGATCGATTGGAATACTGGTGATGCGACTCCGGGCGCGTATCAAGCAGCATTACATGTTCGCGCGCTGACGGTACCGGGTCACGTCGAAACGATCGCATTGACGTGGGAAGTGTCGTCGCTGACATTGCCGAAAGAATCGCCGCTTAAGTTCCACATGTGGGCGTACGAAAGCAGGGGAATACCGTTCACTGACGCTGTATACCGCGACCTCGCGGAACACTACGTGAACGTGTACGACCTTCCGTTGCCCGCTGCGAAGTACGACGCGGACGGCGTTCTCCAACCGATCGACTGGACGCGTACCGATAGCGCGATTGAACGGGTCGCATCGGACTCGTTCTTCCTGTGGACGGGACGCGATACGGTCGTGCAACCGTTGGAAGGTGCACCTCCAGTTGGAGAACCGGCGTGGCGACGAGCGTTCGAGATGTTCGTTCGAACGCTGATCGAACATCTGCAGGAACGCGGTGTCGGGTACGATCGGCACGCGAACTACATCATCGATGAGCCGGGAATCATGGGTGGCGAACGCGTCGATATTCACGAAAACACGGCGAAACTGTATCATTCAGTTGATCCGAACATACAAATGTTTGCGAATCCTGCCGGTGGCGCGACGGACTCACACATCGATCGCCTGCTCGCTTATTCGACGATCCTTGATCCGATATGGCAGTATCCTGGCGAGTACGCGCACGTACGGCACATCGTCGAAACCGCTCCGATTGTCTGGACGTACGCGTGTGGTGAAGGCGCGAAAGACCGACGCCGCATGGAATACTACTGGGCACCGATCTGGCGCGGTGCCCAACTCGGCATCACGGGTATTGGGTTCTGGTCCTATGCCGGTCGGACGATCGATATGTGGCAAGGACCGGTATCGTACGGATGTGATTGGGAGTTGGTGTATCCGGGAGACGGAACGGTCGTCCCGAGCCACCGGTGGCAGGGGCTCCGCATTGGCATCGAGGACCGGATGCGGCTGGAACTTTTCACCGAAGCCGCGAAAACAGCACGAGTAGACGGTGACCCGATTCGTGCGAAAGAATTGGAGTCGTTCCGCGACGAGTGTATTCGTCGCGTGGTAGACAGCGGTCACGACGAAGGTGTCGCGGCTCAGGTGCGTGAGGAAATGCGCCGAACGTTGTTGGGGAAATAAGCGAATGACGAACCAACTAACGGCAGTCATCATTGGTGCAGGTCACCGTGCCGTTGGGTACGCGCGAAAAGGACGCGATTCGATCGGTATCGTCGGCATCGCGGACCCGCGCGATCAACGTCGCGAGATGATCGCCGACGAGTTCGGCATACCGTTGAAACGCCAGTTTCGTACAGCAGAGGACCTCGCAAAGGTCCCGAAGTTCGCGGACGTCGCAATCAACGGTACGATGGACCATCAGCACGTGGCTACTTCGCTGCCGTTGATTCGCGCTGGCTACGACATTCTCCTCGAGAAGCCGTTTGCGGTGCATGAAGCGGAGATGTGGGAACTCGTCGAAGCTGCTCGAGAACACAAGCGCACAGTAATGATCTGTCACGTTCTGCGGTACGCACCATTCTACGCGGCAATACGGTAGAAAGTTATCGAAGGATCGATCGGACGGGTTCTCAACGTCCAGACGGTGGAACACGTAAGCTCGCACCACATGGACGTTGCGTTCGTTCGCGGAAAGTGGGCACGGAAGAGTGTGTCAGGTTCGTCGATGCTCATGGCGAAATGCTGTCATGATCTCGATATCATTGCGTGGATGAAAAGCGGCACGTTCCCGGTACGCGTTGCGAGTTTCGGTGGGAATTATCAATTCAAGCCCGAAGACGCTCCTGACGGTGCCGGCGAACGGTGTCTTGTTGATTGTCGGATTGAGCCGGACTGCCTGTACTCAGCTCGTAAAATATACCTCGATCATCCCAACCGTTGGAGTTTCTACGTTTGGGAATGCTTCGAAGGTGTCGAGAATCCGACAATCGAGCAGAAAATCGAAAGCCTCAAGACTAACAATCCGCATGGTCGGTGCGTGTGGAAAACCAACACAGAGATGGTCGACCATCAGTCGGTAGTAATCGAATTCTCCGATGGTGCGACGGCAACGCACAACATGATCGGTGGTACGGCGAAACCGGTGCGGAGTATCCACCTCATCGGAACACACGGCGAGATTCAGGGTGTGTTCGAAGACTCAAAATTCGTTGTTCGGCGTATCGCACCGATGCGTCCGGAGAACTACACCGACGAAGTTGTCGACCTCACCGTCAGTGGAGATATGCATGGCGCGTTCGGCGGTCACGGTGGTGGTGACGAGCGACTCGTGGCCGACTTCGTCAGGGTCGTGCGCGGAGAGCGACCTTCGCTTTCTACAACACATATTGAAGACTCCGTAAGCGGTCATCTGATTGGATTCAGCGCTGATCGCGCCATGGAAGAGCAGCGTGTTGTCGATATCGACGCGAGCAGAATCGCAGCGTTAGGCTGATACGGGAACGCGGCGCTCACGCGAAATGTTTATACGTGTGAGGACAAACGTAGACGGGAAGGGGGATACATATGGCTCTACAAAAACCTCGCCAGTTTCAGTATCGACCACCTGAACGTAGACAGAAGCAGTTAGCTGAGAAAGAAGGCGAAGAGTACCGCCCGCGCATAGAACTCCCAAAGGCTGGTGACAGCAGAACGAGTCTGTCCGGAAAGGGCGGGATGTTCAGCGGCGGATTGAGACTCCTGCTCATGCTCGTGGCAATTGTCGCGCTCGCATTGGTCTTCGCAAGCCTCGGTTGACATGCACACGCGTTCATACGCACATTGTACACGGCTCGTCGATTGAATCGCTGGGCCGTTTTGCGTGTACATGATACGCCATCGCGCGGTATGACCGTGAGAATAGCGTTGTTTATGCCGAATCACCCTCAGGTGACTTGGCGCTCATAATTCCGTATACTTACCCGTCGGTCGTATTCAGATAGATTCGGTATACTACGGCGTCTTCTCTCGGTTCATGACATTGTGCCCGATAGCTTTCGTATCGCGGCGCTCATCGTCTGACCTCACCCCCACAGGCCGCCGACTATTCGAGCGCGCCAGGAGGGTCACACATGCCAGGACCATCAGTTCGTGAGCATCACGGCCTTCAGACTACTGTTGAGATTCTCCAGTACAGCGCCAACAAAGTACCGAATAACGTTGCGCTCAGGATCTTCCGGAATGGACAGTACGAAGAAATCACGTATCGCGAGTTCGCCGAGCGAGTTGATAAACTCGCTGCCGGACTCCTTCGACTCGGCATTGAACCCGGAGACCACGTAAGCGTACTCGGCGAGAACCGCCCGGAGTGGGCAATCGCCTATATGGCGATTCACCGCGCTGGAGCCGTTGTCGTTCCGCTGGATTCGCTGTTGAAAGCAGGTGAATTCCGGCACATCATCGGTGACGCTGGCGTGAAGACGGTCATCGTATCGTCGAAATTCCTCGCGGATATCCTTGAAGTGCGTGACGCGATCGGTGAGCCGACGACGATTATCTGCATGGACGACGATCGAGCTGACGCCGACGAGAATATCCTCTCCATGGGCGCCGTTATGTCCGACGAGCTGCCTGAAGCGTGGCCGGAAGTGACTCTGGATAATCTCGCGGCTATCATCTACACGAGTGGAACAACGGGGCAATCAAAGGGCGTCATGTTGAGTCAGATGAATCTTGGCTCCGACGCTGCGTATAGCTATCAAACGATCTTCTTCGGTGAAAACGACAACTTCCTTTCGGTGTTGCCGTTGCACCACACCTTTGAATGCACCGGAGGATTTCTCCTCGCTGTCTACGGTAGCTCCTCGATCACCTACGCGAGAAGCCTCAAGTCACGAGATATTATCGAAGATGTGAAGAATACCAATGCGACGATCATGCTTGGTGTGCCCCTTCTCTTCGAAAAGATGATGGAAGGCATCCAGCGAAAGCTCGCGCAACAACCCGCGACGAAACGAGCCCTTATCTCGACTCTGTTTGGTATCGAAAAAGCAGGGCGAAAGGTCGGGCTTAAACTCGGTGGGAAGCTGTTCCACAGTTTGCGCGACAAGGCAGGCCTTGCGAGTTTGCGGTTGCTCATCTCTGGAGGCGCGGCGCTTCCACCTCATGTGGCCGAGTGGTTCAACAGTCTTGGCTTCCTGCTCTTCCAAGGGTATGGCCTCACGGAAACCTCACCGGTCACTAACATCAACCGACTCGATTGCATCGTTCACTCGTCTGTGGGGCAACCTTTGCCCGCCTGCGAAGTGAAGATCATCGATGCTATCGACGGGCATGGTGAGATCTGCGTGCGCGGTCCGATGGTCATGATCGGCTATTATAAAAATGAAGAGGCGACGCGCGAAGTCATCGACGAAGAGGGCTGGTTCCATACGGGTGACATTGGCTACGTAGACGAAATAGAGCGCCTCTTCATCAGCGGACGGAAAAAGAACGTTATCGTCACGCCGAGCGGGAAAAACGTTTATCCGGAAGAGGTCGAGCACCACATCAACCAGAGTCCGTATGTGCTTGAGTCGCTCGTTATCGGCCGACCGATCGTTGGCACAACCAGCGAAGACGTATACGCGATGATCGTGCCGCATTATGAGTATTTCGACGAGCAGGGCACCGAGCGCGGCAAGGAATACACCACGGAAGAAATCGAGAAGATCGTTCGAGATGAAGTCCGAGCTGCTATCGATAACATTGCCGAATACAAAAGGCCGAAGCAGTTCGAGATTCGTTCGGAAGAATTCGAGAAGACGTCAACGAAGAAAGTCAAACGCTTCCTCTACAAACAAAAGCCCATTAGTGTTGATGAGAATGGGAAAAGCGGTGGGAAACGTTCTCACTGACATGAATCCTACTGATCATACCAACGACGCAACCGGTAAAACTTCGGTTGCGTCGTTGTGTGTACCTCGACTTCAGATACCGATTACACACGTTTTTCCACTTAACCCTTACTCACATAGGGAGGCAGCGTATGACCGGTTACGCAGCCCGTGAACACCATGGCATTCTCACGACTCCCGAAGCGGTAGCCTACGGCGCTGCGAACTGGGGCGACCATGTTGCGTTGCGCGTATGGCGCGACGGAGCATATCAGGAGATCACTCGGACTGAATTATCCGATCGCGTAGACGCGCTTGCATTGGGACTGATATCGTTAGGCGTCCGTCCGAAAAACCTCGTCGCGCTGCTTGGTGAGAACCGTCCGGAATGGGCGATCGGGTATCTCGGTATCC
Source organism: uncultured bacterium (assembly GCA_964635955.1). GTDB lineage: Bacteria > Latescibacterota > MWCZ01 > MWCZ01 > MWCZ01 > CAZWQW01. Next base: position 9,983 of record CAZWQW010000005.1, read on the forward strand.
ATCGTGCCGGAGCAACGGTTGTTCCGCTCGATAGCCTCCTTACACCACGGGAACTGCGTCCCCTCCTTATCGATAGCGCAGTCAGTGTAATCATCGTGTCACCGCGATTCGTCGACGATATCCTTGAACTGAAAAAGGGTGTCGACACACTCGAAACAGTCATCTGCATGGACGACACCGTCGCAGCTTCGAAGGATTCGCCGAGTGTACTCGGCATGGATGCGGTTTCGCGGCGTGCCGATGGCGAAACGCCTGTTTTACCGGAAGTCACGCTCGATGATCTCGCAGCACTTATTTACACCTCGGGCACGACGGGTAAGGCGAAAGGCGTCATGCTGTCGCAACGGAACATTATGTCCGATGTTGCCCTTTCGGGACAGGTGCTCATTCTTGGACCGGGTGACAATTTTCTTTCCGTGCTTCCCCTGCACCATACATTCGAGTGCACCGCGGGATTTCTCGTACCGATGTACTGGGGCGCTTCGATTACGTATGCGCGGAGTCTGAAATCCCGTGACATTATCGACGACGCTCGGAACACGGGCGCCACGTACCTACTCGGTGTGCCGCTTCTGTTCGAAAAGATGATGCAGGGAATCCAACGCAAACTCGACCAGCAGCCAACATCAAAGAAGGTGCTCATCCGCACCCTGTTCGGAATTGAACGACTCGGTCGGAAGGTCGGCCTAAGACTTGGTGGAAAGCTCTTCCACAGCTTACGCGAAAAGGCCGGACTCGGCACACTTACGACACTCATCGCGGGTGGCGCCGCGCTTCCTGAGTATGTAGCATCGTGGTTCAGCAGCCTCGGATTCGATCTTTCGCAGGGGTACGGTTTGTCCGAAACCTCTCCGATTGTGTGCGTTCCTCCGGCGAAGTTCGATAATCCCGCATCGGTAGGACCTGCGATACCCGAAGTCGAGGTCCGTATCGACAATCCTGACGATGAAGGTCACGGCGAGATCTGCGTGCGCGGGCCGATTGTTATGATGGGATATTACCGGAATGACGAGGCGACCCGCGAAGTGATAGACGAAGACGGTTGGCTCCACACCGGCGATATCGGTTGTATCGACAAAAAAGGATTTGTATACATCAGCGGCCGTATGAAGAACGTTCTCGTGACGCCCAGTGGGAAGAATGTATATCCAGAGGAAATCGAGCACGTGATCAACCAGTGCCCAACGGTGCTCGAGAGCATGGTGTATGGTACACCTACGGTTGGCGGCGAAGAGGTTCGCGCGTATGTCGTTCCCGATCCTGTCTGGTTCGAGGAACAGGGAGCGCTTCGTGAGAAGCCCTTTGAACAGGCAGAGATCGACAGCATGGTGATGTCCGAAGTGCAGACAGCTCTTGCCGATGTTGCCGAGTATAAACGCCCCCGACGCGTCGATATTCGGCGGGACGAGTTTGAAAAAACATCGACGAAGAAGATCAAACGGTTCCTTTACGCCACAGCGAAGTAACGTTGTTCTAAGAGCGCCGGGACATCAATTCGATGTTCCGGCGCTCTGTACGTTTCCTACCTCCCTTGGTCCTTCTCCCGGTATCATTCTTCCTTTTCGTTATCGATTGCGCATCAAGACTCATGTGGTACTGACGCATATGCATCTCTACACCGAAAGGTGGATACGATGAAGATCGCGGACGTTGAACCGATTCCGCTGGCGCCACGCTGGTTATTCGTAAAGGTCACGTGCGACGATGGCACGGTCGGATGGGGCGAATCGCTCGGCGACCGCGCGCAGACAATCGCGCAGGCGATCGTCGAACTCAAGCGATATCTCGTTGGAAAAGATCCGTTGCGAATCGAGCATCATTGGCAGGCAATGTATCGTGGCGCATTCTGGCGCGGCGGTCCGATTCTTAACGCAGCGATCAGTGGTGTTGATATTGCGCTGTGGGATATCCTCGGAAAGCGTCTCGACGCGCCGATATGGCAGCTTATGGGTGGAAAAACACGTGAACGTGTACGATTCTACACGGGCATCGGAGGCGGTACGCCGGACGCCGTGGCCGACGCGGCGAAGAAGGCTATCGCGCGTGGATTCACCGCAGTGAAATGGTGTCCGGTATCCGCCACCGAACCACTCGCCGGAATGCGCGGTCCGAAGTCCGCGGCGGAGCAAATAGAAGCAGTCCGCGGTTCCGTCGGCGACGATGTCGACGTACTACTTGATTTCCACGGACGACTCAGCCCCGCAATGGCGATTGTATTCGCGAAAGCTGTCGAGCCGTGGCATCCGATGTTCATCGAAGAACCGGTGCTCCCGGAGCACTCACACGAAATACCGCGAATCGCCGCGACTACGAGTGTTCCAATAGCAACGGGCGAGCGCATCTTTACAAAATACGGATTCCGCCCGATACTTGAAGCTGGTGGCGTCGGAATGATCCAACCGGATCTCAGCATCTGCGGAGGTCTTACCGAGGGGAAGAAGATCGCTGCGATGGCGGATGCGTACGGGGTGGGGGTAGGGCCGCACGATCCCTACGGCCCGGTCCTAACGGCGGCTTCGCTGCAACTCGATGCGTGCACACCGAATTTCGTGATTCAGGAACACGTGAGTTTGGGAGAAGGAATCTTTCGTAATCCGCTCAAACTCGTCGACGGGAACGTCGTACCACCAGAAGGTCCCGGGCTTGGTATCGATGTTGACGAAGACGCTGTCCGCGCACGTGTCTACGAACCGCAAGACGTACCGCTGCTCTTCCATAGCGACGGAGCTGTTGCGGATTGGTGATACTCGAGGACGTTTAGATCGCAATTACCGTGTATAGGGGGGAGAACTACACATGCGTGTCACGTTCCGAGGTACGCGTGGATCGTATCCGGTCGCCGGACCGGGTACCGTTCGTTACGGGGGGAATACTTCGTGCGTTGAGGTGCGTCTTGACGACGGTACGCTCATCATCCTCGATGCTGGCAGCGGAATCCTTTCGCTCGGTGCCGATCTCATGGCTTCGGATTCTTCTGACGGATTTCGTAAAGGCGAGGGCGACGCGACGATTTTACTCACGCATACGCACTGGGACCACATCATGGGTATACCTTTTTTCGCGCCAGCGACGGTCGCAGGAAACCGATTCCGCGTATCGGGTCGGCGGAAGGAATGCGAAAAGGTTTCTCTTGAAGAGGTGTTTCGCGGCCAGCAGACGAGGGATTATAGCGACAGAACATTTGACGATTTCCCCGCAACCTTCGAATTCAACGAGATCGTAGAAGGTGATACATTCGACGTGGGTTCAGCGTCGGTCGCAACAGCACGCTTAAATCACCCCTGTCACGCTCTCGGATACCGGATTGAAGCCGACGGATCGTCGGTTGTGTACGTCACTGATACGTCGCCATTCCCCGACGTCCTGCTCGAGACCGAATTCGCGAAAAGTCCAGACGCCGTTACGCCACCTGCTGGTAGTCCAAAACGAGCCGAAATGACACGGCTGCACGACGCAGTTCTCGAGTTGATGCGCGGGGCTGACCTCGTCGTATACGACACGTTCTTCGAGCCCGAAGGGTATGCACAACGTCCTCACTGGGGTCACAGTACACCGGTGCACGCAATCGAGAACTGCCGTGACGCTGGAGCAAAACGACTCGCGCTCTTCCATCACGCTCCCGATGTAACTGACGAGAAGATGGACGGATTGCAAGAGAAGTATCGAGTGCAAGGTTCCTCGGTCGGTGTTGAAGTCTTCGCCGCTGCCGAACTCGCAACGGTACCCGTACGTTGATCAGAGGCTGGACGAGGAGGATGAATTGAAATGGAACTAACGTTCTGGGGCGTACGCGGCGGTATACCAGTACCGGGACCGAAAACAACTGGCATCGGTGGTGACACAGTCTGTCTCGACATCACTGACAGCGACTGCGATGGTAATGCGACGTGTCGCGCGGTTCTCGACGCCGGCACTGGTATCACGCACCTCGGTCGCAGTCTACTTGCGGGTCCCGCAGGAAAAGGTAGCGGCGATATCCACATATTTCTTACGCACACGCACTGGGACCACATCCAGGGGTTTCCGTATTTCATACCCGCGTTTATTCCGGGCAATCGCGTTACGTTCTGGGGGCGTGCCGTATCGGATCGTTCGGTTTCTGATCTCCTGGAAGGTCAGATGCGAGCGGAATACAATCCGATCTTCGCGCTGAAGAACATGGGATCGACGATTACAGTAAACGAGATCGGTAGCTCGCCGGTCGAGTTTGGCTCGTTCACAATGAAGACGATACTCCTCCCCCACAAAGGAACGGCGTCACTGGGATTTCGAATTTCGGACGGCAAGCGTGACGTCGCATTCCTTGGTGATCTCGAGTACACCGACGGCAGTATACCGGATGATATCGTCGCGTTTGCATCTGGTGCCGACCTGCTGATTCACGACGCCGGCGAACTCGACCTCGCGTCCGTTGACAGCCACCTTGCGCTCCAACTTGCCGAACGCACCGGAGTGAAGCGGCTTCTTTTCACTCACTTCGCGCCGTGGCATACCGACAAGGACGTCGCTCGATTGATCGCAGCGGTGAAGAAACGCGCACCGTCGACACTCGGAATCGAGGCCGCGCATCAGGGGTTGCGCGTGACGGTCTGACCCGCGTGACGATCGAGTGTCGGTAATCCCGCCTTGGCGTCTGAACGGCATCGGTGTATCATGTATACCGCACGAGATCGTAGACCACGAGATCGTCGTAACAAACATGTCCTTATGTCGGATCGCGGCTGCGAACACCGACGGTAACTCCGCGCGACGGAAGCTTCGTGAAACGGAAAATCCTCTTCTGGTTCGGCCTCATTGTCAGTGTCGTATTCCTGTATATCGCTCTACGAGATATCGAATTCGCTGAATTCGTCTCCACACTTCGGCAGGCTAAACCCGGTCCGATGATAGCGGCTTTCGTGCTCATCACCGGCCTATACACGATCCGCGCCCTTCGTTGGCACACGATCATCCGCGCGCGTTACAGAGTGCCGTATTTCACCGCGTTCCGCATCGAAATGATCGGATTGTTCTCGAATAACGTGCTCCCTGCGCGCGCAGGTGAAATCGTGCGGGCATTCTTCCTCCGTCGCGAGGCGAACGTCACGAAGAGTTTCGCATTTGGTACGATTCTGGTCGACCGCGTGACCGATCTCGCGATTCTCCTCGCGCTTATGCTCGTTGCGCTGTCACAACTGCCCGACTCATCGATCATGGCGACCGTAAACAGCGTCGAGGAGTTCGCTTTCATCGCACTGAGTGGGCTCATCCTGGGCATGATTGTTCTGGTTTTGTTCCGAACGCGATTCGTAGCATTACTCGAGAAACTCTTTGGTTGTGTTCTTTCGAAGGAAAACGCGTGTAAGCTTGCGGGGAAGTTCGACGATTTTTCGCGCGGGCTCGAGGTGCTACGGAATCCGATCCGCTTAGCTGCGGTTCTCCTGATGGCGCTCACAATCTGGGGTGGGATGACGGTCGGGTACTATCTGATCTTCCTCGGTCTTGGTTTCGAAGTACCGTTCAGCGCGGCAATCACCACGATTGCGCTGGTCAACCTCGGTCTTCTCGTACCCTCATCACCCGGATACGTCGGTACCTACGAGTTCTTCGTACTCAAGTCGCTGGAGATCTATGGCGTATCTGCTGGCGCGGCGATCGCGTTTGCGCTCATCAGTAGGATGTTCTGGTATCTCGTCGAGATATGCGTCGGCTTCGTCATGCTTTTGACGTCGCACGTGAAGATCGGGCAGCTGGTTGAGGTTAGTCAGTCGGACGAGGACGCCGCCGATCCCGATAGTCCGACGCGGTCTGTTCAGCCTGCTTCCGAAGCGTGAGATACGTTTCGAAGCGATGCGGCGCAATGGTGTTTTGCTCAATCGCTTCTTTTATGGCACAACCAGGTTCTCGATCATGAACACAGCTTGAACCGAATCGGCACTTTCCACGAAACGGTGCGAATTCGGGAAATAGCTGCTCGATATCCTCAGGCGCCGCTGACCATAGACTCAATTCCCGCAATCCCGGCGCATCAACCAAGTGACCTCCGTTCGAAAGCCGCACAAGTTCGATGTGTGTGGTCGTATGGCGCCCCTGACCGGTTTTGCGGTTGACCGGCTGTACTCGCAGATCGAGGTTCGGCTCAATCGCGTTGATAAGCGAGGTCTTCCCGACACCGGAGAGCCCAATCGCTACAGAGTTCCGGTTACGCAGCAGTTCGTTGAGTTTTCCCAGACCTTCACCGGTTTTCGCACTGGTAAAGACGACGGTATACTCGCTCGGATATCCTTCGATCGCTTCTCGCGCGTCCTCGGGAATCCCCAGATCGATTTTCGTCACGCAGATAACCGGCGGAATGCCCTGGAATTCAGCACCGGCGAGAACACGGTTGAGCAGGTCGGCATTGAACGCGGGCGCTTGCACACTGGTAACGGCGAGAACCTGATCGATGTTCGCTGCGATGATCTGTTGGACGTTCCGTTTACCGGGTGATTCACGTGAAAGGATACTTTTACGCGGTCCGACGGTCATGATGAGGTGTATTTCATCACCCAACTCGACTTCGACGCGGTCGCCGACAACAACAGGTGAGGTCGCGGCGATCTCATTGACGTTTTGCACGCGGCGGCGTCGAGATGCACTGTCAGCTTCGGGATACTCGAGAGCTTTCCGCAGCTTGCTCGACACGCCACAGAGATACTCCGTTCCGTCATCTCCTTCGACAACGAAGTGAGAACGATGTTGACGAACAACTGTGCCGCTTACTCGCGTTGAACTCATCCGCGCTCCTTCGTAAGTACTCCGCGTTACTCCGAGAATCGCTCAATATCAGCACCGACAGCTTGAAGACGCCGTTCGATTCGTTCGTATCCACGGTCGATATGATACACGCGCGACACGGTCGTCACACCTTCCGCAACGAGACCGGCTAATACGAGGGCGCCGCCTGCACGGATATCGCTCGCCATTACCGGCGCTCCAAACAGCCTCGGCACACCAACTATCACTGCTTTGTCACCGGCAATGGTGATATTAGCACCCATCCGACGCAGCTCCGGCCCCTGCGTGAATCGATTGTCGTAGACCTGCTCCCAGATCAGACTCGCACCGTCGGCCACGCTCATCGCCGCCATAAACGGTGCTTGTACGTCGGTTGGAAACGCGGGATAGGGCAACGTGCGGATGTTGACCGCGCGAAGGCGCTGCGAAGCCGATACCTCGACACCGTCCGGTCGACGCTCCACTGACGCCCCCGCGTCTTCGAGCTTCGTTAGCACGATTTCGAAGTGATCCGCGTTTGCACCTTGAAGAAAGAGACGACCGCGCGTTATCGCGGCAGCCACAGCGAAAGTGGCAGCATCGATACGATCGGGTGCTGCGCGATGCCGCGCTCCATGGAGCGACTTGACGCCGGTAATGCGAATCGTGTTCGTGCCGAGTCCGTCGATCTGCGCACCCATCTTTTGGAGACACTCTCCGAAATCGACGACTTCAGGATCACATGCGGCGTTCTCTATGGTTGTCACCCCATCTGCAAGCACAGCCGCGAGCATGATATTCTCTGTACCCGTTGCAGCGGGATAATCGAGCGTCACGAGCTTTCCGCTAAGCTTCCGCCCATCGAGACGAAGGTATCCTTCCTCCTCAGTCATCACACTACCGAGCGCAACGAACGCGCGCACCTGATCGGTCACGGGACGAGAGCCGATTGCGCAACCACCGGGCATGGAAACGCTACAGTGTCCAAGACGCCCGAGGAGCGCACCGGATACGAGAAATGACGCGCGCATCTGTCGCACGAGCTCATACGGCGCGGTGTCTTGGATATCGCCGGTTGCATCGAGCGTGAGGACATGCGTCTCGGTATCAAACTGCGTTTTGACGCCGAGCGTCTCGAGGATACGGAGCATAACACGAACATCGCTCAAATCGGGAACGTTCTCAATGACGAGTTCGCCGTCTGACGCGAGTATTGACGCAGCCATCATCGGTAGGATACTGTTTTTCATGCCGTCGATTTCGATCTCGCCGATAAGTGGTCTACCCCCACGAATTCGGAATGCGTCCATGTACGTCTCCTGAAGACTCCGTTTTGTGTTTGCCGATAAGGTAGCGTGGTGAATATAACCATGATTCCGACGCCCTGAGTATGTCATATGCGTTGCGACGGCGATCCGATATCGCTATGTACTCAGAGTATTGTATCCATTTTTCACTCTCACCACGCGAAGGAACTATGACCGATAGAGCAGATTCTCTGCGCGAACTCATTGAAGTGATGGCGACACTGCGCTCTCCGAATGGCTGCCCGTGGGACCGCCAACAGACGCATCAATCGCTGACGCCTTACATGATCGAAGAAGCGTATGAGGCAATTGAGGCGATTGAAAACGGCGATCTCGATGAGTTGAAAAAGGAACTGGGCGACGTCCTGCTTCAGGTGCTCTTCCACTCACGAATCGAAGAAGAGGCCGGCAACTGGGACATCTACGATGTCGCTGCAGCGAATGTTGCGAAGCTCAAGTCGCGACACCCGCATATCTATGGCGAAACTGCGGTGAGCGGATCTGACGAAGTGTTGCGAAACTGGGAAGAGATAAAGCGGCACGAACGAAAGCAGGATGGCCGTAAATCGATGCTCGACGGCGTGCCGAAGCATCTTCCAGCGCTGCGGAAAGCGAAACGTGTTCAGGAGAAGGTGGCGCGCGTTGGCTTTGATTGGGAAAATATCCGCGAAGTGGAGGAGAAGGTTTCTGAGGAGTTGGCGGAGTTTCGGGAAGCGTGCGAGAGCGACGATCGCGATCGGATCGAAGACGAACTCGGCGATGTTTTCTTCGCGTTGGTTAATCTCGCGCGGTATCTCGACGTCGATCCGGAGGACTCGCTACGCCGCACAGTAGACAAGTTCATTCGGCGTTTCCAGTACATCGAACGCGAACTCGATGCGCAAGGGAGGTCGCCAAGCGAGTCCAATCTCGCTGAGATGGATGCGCTCTGGGATCGCGCGAAATCCAACGAATCCGACACGTGATCAGCGCCGTGCCGACGGCGGTTCGTAAAATACCCACGCAGGATGGTGTCATCGGAACTAATCCGAGAACTGACGTTGTTGCAGGATCAGTGCGGGTAATAGCGTGCAACGATGTCGTCGCGGTTGATGTAAGACGCCGCGTGGAGGAGTGTGTATGGACATGAGAGATATCGAATCACAGCTTACAGCGTACGCCGATGGAGAGCTCTCCGAACCCGACGCGGCGTCAGTAACGGAGTACCTGAACGATCATCCCGAAGCTCGCTCGTTTATCGAAACGCAGAAAAGTCTCCGGCACACGCTCTCCACTAAGGCTGAACCTCCTCACGCTCCATTATACCTCAAGAACCGAGTTTTGGACCGAATCGCGTCAACGCCAACCGGTTTACGAAGCATTATTCGTGAGTGGTTGAGCGCGTTTCGACTCGGTCCGGCTCCGAGTATCGCGCTGATCGCTGTCACGGCCATCGCCGTCGTATCAGCTGTGAGTTCGGCTGGAGTCAAAGCCAACACGCCAGCGGTCCGGAACTCCGTCGTGATTACCGGCAAGATCCAGTGTATCGATTGCGCTGTAGCCCAACAGTGGGGAGTAAGTTCGGAGTGTGACAAGTACGGACATCGCAACGGAATCGTTGCGGAAGACGGGACCATGTGGACTGTCAAACACTCGGATCAATGGGAGCCTTTCGTTCACGACGCGGCGATCTGGGGCACGTGTGTCACGGTCAACGGACACCAATGCGGCGCGGCGCACTACGTTGACATCCGTACGGTCGAGTTCGACGGCCCAACGATCGCTCGCGTAACACGCGAGACATTGTATACAGAGTAGCATTCGCCGTTGAACACGGAAAATTCAATCGTATCGCGTGTTATTACAGACATCGTAAGCCGTTCGCACCCAAGAAGTTTCAGAAGGGTTCAGTCCCATGTCGTGGAGAGATTCAACGAGCGACCGGTTTGCACTCATTCACCGTGGCGCGCCACCTGACATCAACTGCGTCGATCAAGCGCTACGTATTCTCCCGGCATCGGAACCGGGAACGCCGGATGAGTTCGTCGTGATATTTGGAACTGGTGGCGCCGGTGAGCCGATGCGCGAAAACTACATCGCCATCTGCCGCTCGTTCGACGCTGGATATACGTGGACGCAAGCGGAGCCGGTAATCCGGTACGACGATCGCGCGACACTCGTTTCGGAAGTATACCTTCACGATGGGCGACTTGTGGTGTTTGTAACGACGCATGGTGGGCGCTTCGATCACTGGGAGGTTTGGACGATAGAAAGCACTGATCGTGGACATACATGGTCAGAGCCGGTACCGTTCGAGCCATTGCCAAGGAGAACGTTCGTTCGTAATCGGTTTATCATGACGTCCGGTAGGTGGGTTCTTCCGTACCAAACGTATCCGACGAAGGGCGATCCCGATATATCGATTACTGATGACGGTTCGAGAAAAGCCGCGTATGCCGGCACACTCGTAAGCGACAACGAAGGCCGAACGTGGCAAAAGTCAAATATTGTCGGTCCGATAAACCAATGGGCCGAGAATAACGTCGCCGAGCTCTCGGATGGACGACTCGTCATGCTCGTTCGCGCTGACGGTACGGGATGCCTTTGGCGCAGCGAGAGCCGCGATGCAGGGGCGACATGGTCCGATCTCGTCCGGTCGAATATTCCGAATCCTGGGAGCAAGTTCCGCCTGTGGCGTTTGCCGGATGGCCGAATCGCGTTGATACACAACCCGAATCCGAATACGAACCACCCAAATTCGAAACACCACGCACTCTGCAACCGAAATCCGCTCGCACTCTGGATCAGCGACGACGACATCCACACATGGAGCGTACAACGTGTGTTAACCGATTTCCCCGGAATGCTTGCGTATCCGGACGGCGAGATGGATAGCAGCGCCGAGTGGATTCACTTCGCGTTCGACTACAACCGTCACGACGTAATCTACTGCGGTGCGCGTATTGGGTAGATCACATCATCGTCGCAACTGCAAACACCCCCTGACCACACCGGCAACAGCGTCAATGCATGCGCATGTCGGTGCGGACAGCGGCTCTTCCGATTCAACTCGCCAGCAATAGCCGTCGCAGAGTTTGTACGGAGCACTACCTCCGCACTTCTCGCGAATAATGGCTGTTGCGCCGACGCGTCGAGCGAGACGTTCCGCAATCTCGGCTACCACGTCCTGAGGAGGATCAGCTTCGACGAGTTCGAATGTCTGACGGATTAGGTCCGCAGCTGCGAGCGACCACCACCATTGATGGAGCATGAGATCACAGTCGTCATCGGAGAAGGGACGACGACCGAGACCGGTCGGCGTCTCGCGTCCGAGATGGCTGTCCGCGTGGTAGACGATCCAATACGGATCGCACGGCTGGCGAAACGCCGTAAGTGACTCAAGAGACGTGCTTGGTGGGGATACGGTACCGGAAGTAACAAGAGCGCAGGGTGTTGCGGATAGAACCGGGTCCCTTTCGAGGTCGCGAAGCAGCTCGATCGCCATCGTATCGTTTCCCGTGACGATGAGGTCCGCTTCGCAGTTGAACGCCATTGCGAGCGCATCGACAGGCGAATGGGTCACTTCAGTAGACCATCCAGCCACGGCGAACGCATGTTGAACCAGTCTCCGCCACGAGCGGTCGGTCAGCGCGATAACGACTTCCGGCATGCCTCGCTCCGTAGTATGGAATCCAAACTACCGTACACGCAACGGGCGCGAAAGATCACGCCCGTCAATGCGAAAAACCGCGCTCCTCATTCCCTCGACTACGATGCGTTATTACACGGTTTCTAACTGTGCATTCGTTTTCGTCACACGGCGTACGCGACGTCGACCGCGTGTTGGACGATCTCCGTTGAGTGTCAGCGGACCGAGCTTGTGAATGAGACGCCGCCAGATATCCCAATGTGCGCCACGGTGTCCCTCGTGAAGAATCGCTTCGGTGAGTATCGTCGGGTCGTTGTAGTTATATGTCTTGTCCATATCCTTGCGGAATGGGAAGAGGTATTTGGGATCGTGATCGATGAGCTCCTCGATGTATTCCTCAATACCGCGACCGAGCAGAGACTCGATGTAGAATACAGGACGAAGTAGGTTCTCGTTGTTATAAATGGCGCCGCGCAGGTGGTAATTGTCTCGAAGCGGAGTGATCTGAGCGACGAGGTTGCCGAGTGGGGTGTTTGGATACACGCGAAGACCGTACTGGACGCTTACCATGTCGGGATTCGCCGCCTTCACCATATTGATCGTTCGGAGAATGGACTCGCGTGATTCTCCCGGTCCGCCGATCACCACCTCAAGCAACGTGAGAATGTCCGCCCGTCGGGCTGTTTCCGTAAGCGCGAGGACGTCGTCCGGCGTGTGGAGATGGCCAAGTCGTTCGAGTTGCTCCGAATCGCCCGAGTCGACGCGAACAAAGACGCCTTGACAGCCCGCTGCTGACATACTTTCGGCGAGTTCGTCGTCAAAACCACGAGGCGTGCAGTTCGCATACCATCGAACACGGTCGCGCATTCCTCGATCGGTTAGCGCGGCGCAAACGGCAAGCGCATGGTCACGCGGCTCATTGAAATGCACGTCGTCAGCCGCGAGACTGTAGATGCCCTCTTCGACCAGATTCTCGATTTCTTGCGCGACGTGCTCCGGGTCACGAAAACGAACACCCGTACCTCTCGTGATGCCTTCAGTCGAGTATATCTCACGAAGCGCGCAGCCACGTTTCGTTTCGAAACGTGTTACGCCGCCTTCGCTGAAATACCGTGCGTTGTCGATGAATCCGCGACGCACGGTCCATTCGCGCTTGAGATTCGCTGGTCGAACCGGCTGTTGATGAAAACTCCGATTATCTACCCAACCGATATTGGGTACACTTTCGAGATCTCCCCCATCTCGCAGTACTTCGAGAAGCTTCGGCGCCGCCTCTTCGGCATCTCCCGCTACACCGAAATCGGCGCGACAGAATCGGAGAATCTGCTCAGGCACAAGGGAATACGCGCCGCCGATGAGAATAATCGGAGCTTTTGTCTTGCTGCGAAGATACTCGACGAGTGTTTTCGACTTCGGAAGGAAATACGTCTGGCTGTTATACAGTCCGTCATCAAGGTGTCGTACAAGGATAATGATTGCGAGCAAATCTCGTTTGGCAACCGCCTGATTCGTCGCAGCGTACCAATCACTCTCAAACGCGAGATCGAGTAATTCCGGCTCAAAACCGGCTTCTACAAGGGCCGCGGCGAGATAATCGAGCGGCATCGGTGCAATAAGTGGTTTCTCGCGATCGGGATTGATCAGAACGACCGAATTCGACGCCACTGGTGTCCTCCTGATAACGGAATTACCGCACGATACGACGGACCGAATTCACTGGAAAGTCTGAATTCAGCGTGTTGACTCCTGTCTGCCGACTCGTACCCGAGCGGTGAAAGCGGTTACGGCCGTCGGAGTTACGTTGCATATGCGGCATGTCGGAAAGGTTTCCAACATTTGGCGTGGTTATAGTGTGGAGTATTCACACGTGTACTCGTTGAATAGAGAAGATAACACATTCGCTCTACGATTGTCAAAAATGAGACAACAGATTCCGGTACAAGGCGTTCTCCACCCGCTCACGCCGTCGTTCTTCGTAGGTTTACTCTGACTCGAAGCAGATCTCAGATCGTTCGTCTCTGCAGACACGGCTTACCAGATAGAAAACGCGCCTCTCGCTATACGGTACGAAAGGCGCGTTCGACTTAGAGATGCCGGCTATTCGAATCTCTGTTCTAACGTTCCCATTTATGTCGCGCGGCCAACTCGCGGAAGATCGGGAGTTCGCCAGCCACGTAACTCTCGTTGAACTCGATTGCGAAATTCGGTTCAATTCCGTAGTACGCGAACCACTCGAATTCCTGCTCCCAATCGATGGTGCCTGCGCTCGGCGGTATATGGTCGTCGCCAATTCCACCGTTGTCATCGAGATGGATATAACGGATACGCGCGCCGAACTGCTCGAGGTACGCGCGGGTGTATCCCGTGATGTGAGCGTGCCCGGTATCCAGTATCATCCCAACGTTCGGATGGTCAATCGCGTCGAACAGCCGTTGGAAATCACGGGGATTGTCGCCGAGCGGGTTCGGATCGTGCACAAGCGTGTTGTCTTCGTACACGAGAACGAGACCGGAATCCTCGAGCGCATCCTCGACAGCATGTGTGACGTCGATTACCTGATCAATCGCGCGATCTCGTCCGGTTGGGTCGTCCAGATCGTAGCGCCCAAGATGGCAGATAAGGTGGCGGGCGGACATGAGCTGCGCACGAGCGATCGACTGTTCGAGCGAACGGAACGCCGTATCGCGCGCGGAAAAGCCGAGATCGTGCTCATCGTGCCACGGCGCATGATAATCGACGAGAAGAGAGGCGTCGCGCGCGCGTTCACGAATCTCGCGGCACTCATCCGCATTATACTCTTTCGTAAAGAACTCGACGGCGTCGGTTCCGAGATCAACACACCGATCAATCGCTTCCGCAACAGTATTATGCGCGATATGCGCGGTACTTAATCCGAAAACGGCACGCGCCATGCGGTACCTATCCTTTCATATCGGAAACAAAAAAGGCGTTCGTTGGTCGAGACGAAGTTAATCCCGCTCCGACTCATTCGGAATCTCGAAATCGTCGAAGTCATCATCGTTGAGTTGGACCGTAGGTAGATCGTTTGGCTCGAGTGCACGCCTGAGCGCCTGAACAACCTCGGGATCAAACTGCGTGCCGGTATTCCGTTCGATCTCCTCGACTGCCTTCATGGGACTGAGCGGCTTGTTGTACGTTCGCTTGCTCGTAATCGCGTCATACGCGTCGGCAATGCAGATGATCTTTGATTCGAGTGGAATCTCTTCGCCGCAGAGCTGATCTGGGTACCCGCTCCCGTCGAACCGTTCGTGATGGGAACGCACGAGCCGTGACACATCTCGGAAGAAGTCGATTCGGTTGATAATACCTTCGCCGATGACCGGGTGCTCTTTGAGCTGTAGGAGCTCTTCACTGTTGAGTCGCGTCGTCTTTCGCAGTGACGAATCGTAGACACCGATCTTGCCGACGTCATGAAGCAGCGCCGCGATATTCAACTTCCACATACGATCGGTTGACAAACCTAGTACGGCGCCGATGAGCAAGCTCAGTTCCCTGACGCGTCGGGAATGGCCGCTGGTATACTCATCTTTCGCTTCGATCGCACCGACAATCGCCTCAACAACTTGAACCTGTGCCATGAGGAGTTGCGCTTCAAGAGACCGGAACTCTTCGATCTGTTGCTCGGCGAACCAGAGTTTTTCTCGAAGATGAGCAACCGTATCCTGCAGTACTCGCAGTTCGCTTACGTCGTGGGACTCGATCGTTTCGTGCACTCGTTGACCTCGCAGACACCTGTAGGTTACGACAACGGTCGTCGCCCACCCCAGTACGCAAGTTAACGGCTGATCGCGTCCAGCGCAAGTTACACGATTCCTCATAGTGTACATTCCGGCAACCAAAGACCCTGCCTTCACCAGTCGGTAACGCATGTTTCGCGCGCGCGGTCTGCCTTACGTAATTCGGTGATCGGAACCTTTCGACCGTAAATACGGTATATTCTACGCAGTCACCGAATAATAAATACGCATCGCGATAGCATCGGGGAGATCACCATGGAAAAGCTTGTCGCCCACAGCGATTTTCACACGGCACACAGGCAGCTTCAATACCCTGGCAAGTGCCGGTTCATTCACGGTCATACGTGGCACGGAACGATTACGATTACGACGGAGAAGTTTCCGAGAAACGACCTCGATATGTCGATCGACTTCGGTGATCTCAAGGCGGTCTTCCGCCATATGGATCACAAAATGCTCGTCAGCGAGACTGACACCGCGTTTGTTGAAAAAAATGGCTTCGATCCCGAAGGCATCATCGTGATACCGGGGAATAATCCGAGCGTCGAGAATATTGCGTATTACTGCATGGATAAAGCGGTCGACGTAATTCAGCAGCAGTACCCCAACCGTGAGATCGAGTATCACATCGAACTTATGGTCCAGGAAACGTCAAACAACATATTCACCATCACCCGCGACGTCACCGTTTGAACCTGAGCGTCTCCGCGGAGTAGGTTGTTCTTTCCGTATCCGACACGTACCGTCTGAGTGAGTTTTACGGTTTTATGATCGGCGAACGACGCAGTGCGATTTCGTTCTATGTGCGAATGGCTGGCAAGGGATACCAGATGACGATTCCCATCGTAATGCGTCGGTTACCGACGGTCTTCGTGTTCGTCGCGCTACTGTCGATGGTCGTCGGATGCGGTGGCGGATCCGACGCTATTATTAGTCCGATCGCGTCCGAAGGTTCGATCACAATCGAGATTACGAAGTCGACGGAGCCCGTGTTTCGCTGGACGACAGGGATTACCGTGCAGACCATTCGCGTGATGAGTTTCGGTATAAGTGGGCAAGTTGATCAAATACTGTGGGGATACACAAACACCGAAATCGCGCCGCCAGTTCGGTACGGGGAGATCATCGCGGGCGGCGTAAATCTGGTACCCGAAGGGAATGCGCCTCCGTTACGAAGTGGCAGCCGCTACCGCGTCCAAATCGTACGCGCCGGTGAAGCGAGTCATGTCGATTGGATCGTTCCGTAACCTCTCACGATATCTTCGATCGATTAGCGTCCCCTCACGAGATCGCGACGGGAGTCCCTCCGTTTTTCAATGATTCTTCGGCCGCCGCAAGCACTTTCACGACGCGTAGTCCATCTCTTCCGTCGCTTCGCGGTTGCTTACCGGTCGCTATTGCGTCGAGATATGTCTGACATTCGACCCGCAAAGGTTCGGTCATCTCGATCTGTGGAATGAAGATGTCGCCAGTACGCAAAGTGAGCGCTTCGCCGTACGTGCGGTATTGCCCTGTCCAGTTCACGCCTTTGTCGTAGATCCGCACTTTTTCAGACGGCTCCTGATCGTCAATCACCGCCATCTTTTTCGAACCGACGACGGTAATCTGTCTCACTTTATGGGGATCGAGCCAACTGACATGCATGTGCGCGATTTTTCCACCGGCGAACCGTAGACTCACAAACGCAACATCTTCAATTCCCGGTTGGAGATACGCATGACCGTTTGCTACGACACTGACGGGTTCATCAGGCACCATCATCAACGCAATCGAAATGTCGTGGGGTGCGAGACTCCACATGGCGTTCTCGTCTTCACGCACACGTCCGAGATTTACTCGAGTAGAGTAGAGGTAGTAGATATCGCCGAGGTCACCTCGATCGATCATGTCCTTCACACAGGTGAACGCAGGATGGTACTCGAGCAGGTGACCGACCATGAGGATCCGGTTCGCTTTTTCGGCGGCGTCGACGAGGCTCTGCGCGTCTTGGACGGTGAGCGCCATCGGCTTTTCGACAAAGACGTGCTTCCCCGCTGCGAGCGCGTCACGGGCGATGGCTGCATGCGTCGTCGCGGGGGTCGCAATCACGACGGCGTCGAGGTCCGGATCGGCGAAAAGATCGGCTGCCTCGGCCGTAACATGGGCATTCGGGTGGCTCGCTCGGACGCGATCACGTACATCCTCCGCGATGTCGCAGATCCATGTCACCTCGCAGTCATGAAGTTCCGTGAAGTTTCTGAGAAGGTTTTTCCCCCAATAGCCAACGCCGATCTGTCCGAGACGAATCATTGTGAACCCCCATCGCAGTAATCGAGACCCGACATATCAGAGCACACGCAGATGGAACCCGCCATCAACCGGTATGACGATTCCCGTAGAGTAGTCAAAGCGCCCTTCGGCGACAGCTCGCACCGCGAGGCCGACGTCTTCCGGCGTTCCCCAACGAGGTACCGGTAGTATACCGTCGTCGTTGATGAGTCGATCGTACTTCTCGGTCACCTTCGCCGTCATGTCGGTCCGGATGATCCCCGGTTGAATCTCATATACTCCGATACCGTCAGCCGCCAGACGTGCGGCGAACAGTTTGACCGCCATTGACAGTCCTGCTTTGCTGATGCAGTAGTCACCACGGTTTGTCGACGCCGTATATGCGCTCATCGATGTGATAAACACGATCCTCGCACGTTTGATATCGCTCGCGCGTTTCCACTCGAGCATCCGACGCGCGCATTGCTGTGTAAGAAAGTACGGCCCGCGCAGATTCGTCCCGACGACATCGTCGAAGCTCTCTTCTGTCGCGTCGAGGATGTCGGCACGAACTCGCGGTGCTATCCCGGCGTTGTTGACGAGCAGCGAGATCGGCCCGAGCTTGCTGGTAGTTTCGTCGAGGATACGGGTACGATCGGTCGCGTCGCCAATGTTTCCACCGACGGGAACCGCGCGTCGGCCGAGCGTCTCTATTTCCGCACATACCTCAACAGCCGCCTGGCGGTTGCTCGCGTAGTTCACGGCGACGTCGTACCCAGCGCGCGCGATTTCCAACGCGATCCCTCGCCCGATACCTCTGCTCGCGCCAGTAACCAACGCAACGTGCGATTTCTCATCAACGGTGCTCATCTATCCCTCGTATTCCAAGCCACTTACCATGAAGGTGGCGACGTAAATCCCGCGCGATGCAGACGCGCTCGAACACTCATCCTCGTTGCGAGCGAGACCTTTTCAAACGACGAAAGTGCAACGCGTCTCTCGAGTACCGCATCGACGTTCTTACCGATACGCCGGACAATCTCGTAATACACGCCTCCCATGAGTCCGACGGCAAGACGCGAGTCCTGTTCGACTGCGCCTACAACCTCTCGCGCGTTTGCGAAGTAGTCAACCGCTCGACCTACTTGAAACGTCATCAGCGCACGGAACTTCTCTCGATCGCCGTCGGGTGTGAGATCGTTCTCGGTCATAGTGAACCGCTTGAAATCCTCCTGCGGAAGGTAGACTCGACCCCGCGCCAAGTCCTCAGCAACGTCACGGATGATGTTGGTAAGTTGCAGCGCAGTACTCAGGTTGCGTCCCCATTCCGGTGTACGCTGATCCGTCCAGCCGAATATGCTGAGTGAAAGCTCGCTAATCGTCGTTGCCACGTGGTCGCAGTAGACCAGAAGCTCGTCAAACGTATCGTACCGGTCTCGTACGAGGTCCATTCGGCATCCATCGATGAGTCGGTGGAACGGCTCTCTTGGGATGTTGAACCGACCTGCAGCGTCGGATAGTGCGACGAGAATCGGATGGTCGGCGACGCCTACGTAGCAGTGCTCCAACGCGCGTTCCCACGTGTCGAGGAGTCGTGCAGGATCCCCTCGTCCGACCTCATCGGCCATATCGTCGGCGAATCGGCAGAACGCATAGGTCGCGTAAACCGCGCGTCGCTTCGCCGGTGGCAGGAAACGAAATCCAACGGAAAAGTTTGGTCCGTGTCGATGCGTGACGGCGCGGCAGTAATCGTAGCACGCGTTAATATCGGAAAGATCGGGAAGTGCTTGCTTCTCGGTGGACATGTATCCTCACTTCGCTATTCGGTGCCAAAGTGCGCGGTCGCTGTGTGGCGACTCTGGATCGAGAGACCACGTGTGCTTTACCAGCGGGAGCAGTCGGCGTCGCAGATGCGACCGTGCGGAGAGCTTGCGACCGACTGTGCGGAAATCGAACTTCGGTGCGATTCGCGTAAACAAACGAACGCCGAAGTTGCCGCCAGTTTCGTACAACCATCGATTCACAATCGACGTCTCGAGGCGATTACCGAGCGCCGCGCGCCAACGTTCGTCGAACTTCGCTCCCGTAAGCAACGCTTCGGCTGCGATACGTCCTGACTGTAGCGCAGCGCGAATACCAAATCCGAACAGACCGTCGCAGAATCCGCCTGCCTCACCGACATAGAGCTCGCCGTCCGCTCCCGCTGCGGTTCGAATAGGAAAGAGATCTACCGAACCAACGAGACTGAAGGAATCGATTTTTGGTAGCGGAAATACACCGCTGAACCAGTCGACAGTTTCGCGAAACGCACGCGCGATTCGCTTGTGATTCGTCACCACCGCCGCACCGAGTACTGCCCGTCCTTCCGCAACGAGTAAATAGCCGTAGCCACCCGGCGTTACTCGATGATCGAAACGGACGTGAAATCCATCTGGCAGTTCCACCGTCCCGTGCCATTCGCGCGCAACACCTTGAACACGCTTCCCACCCGTTGCTACGATATCCGCGCTCTCGGTTTCGCCACGGACTCCGAAAACGAACTCAACGCCTGCCTCTTCCGCCGCTCGTCGAAGCGCACCATCGAGCATTACTACTCCCGGACCACGTTGGAGCAGATATCCGAACGGTTCACGACTCCTCGCAATGCAACGACGACCACTGGGTCCAAATAGCGACGCTTCGTGTTGCGGAATAAGCGTCGGCTCCACCGAACCAACGAGTTCGAGTAGTTCCGTACGTGCGTCGTTGGCATCGGTGTAATTCGTGAGCATCTGGAGATTGCCGGAAAAGCGCCCACCGACGTCCGCGCGCTGCTCGGTCACGCGAACGCTGCGTCCAACGCGAGCGAGTGTGATTGCCGCCGCGAGTCCTGCCGGTCCTGCTCCGAGAACGTGTATCTGTTCGGTAGAGTGTCGCACGGTACAATTTGGAGTATGCGTGGAAACGGTTGCATGATACGGAAGCTGAGCTCAAAAGAGACGTGATACCACGCCTTCGGCATCGGAATATACCGAAGCGATCTGTGTATGACCACGCACACCCGTTTATAGGGCGTAGAGTCATCAGTAGACGCAAGATTTCGCAGCTTCAGCGTACGCGCGAAGATTTCTTACCGGCGCGTCGAAAAAATGGTCGGAAGCGGCCATGATGTATCCGCCATCCGGGCCGAAGCCGGTGAACAGCCGCTCGACCTCTTTACGAATCGATGTCAAATCACCGTTTGTGAGAACGTTGAATTGGTCCATTCCGCCGATCATCGCGAGCCTTCCGGCAAACGCGTCCCGCACGACTGCCGGTTCCTCGATATTCCCGCCGACACCCGGTGGCGCAAGCGTTTCAGACGCGTCGGCGCCGTTTTCGCGGATATGATCGAGGATGTGCAGCATACCACCACAGGTGTGATACACGACGCGATGTCCTGCGACATGGAGGGCATCGTGGAGCGCTCTGTCGTAGGGGAGACAGAACTCCGCATGCAATGCTGGCGATATCACGGTATCGCTCGCGGAGCCACCACCGGTTTCGATTAAGTCAAACTTCGCTCCGCGCAGTGATTCGTCGATGAACTGGAGTTTACGGTTGAGAAGTGAACGAAGGAGCCGGTGTACCCACGTCGGATCGTCTAACGCTTTGAGGATGAGGTCCTGAATGTTCATCAAACAGGCAGCGTGTTGCCAACAACCGGCTTGATCTCCCCAAACAAATCCGCGCAAGATCCCCTCGTCGCCAACCCGCTCATACTCGGATTCCACCGCTTTTCTATCAAGGCGTGCAACGGGCATATATCGCTCGATAATGTCAAGATCATCGTCGCGTTTGATGAGATACTCGGTAATCCACGTCGTCTTGCGGTTACCACCCGTTTTGTAGGTAAGTGTTCCGCTCGGTGTGTGAATCGTATGATGAAGGATCTTATTGTCGGGGTCACCGCTCACAACGTCGATATCTTCGCGCCATTGATCGGTTTGGACAATATGCTTTTCGGCATCCGGTATCCAGAATTGACCCATCGCGGCGAAATACTGAATCGCCGCATCCATTCCGGTCTCACGGAATGCCGTAAGATCGTCAATTCCGTTCATGTACCGTTCGAGGTGCCAACCTTGCCATTGGTGAATCGTAACGGGAAGTCGATCCGGCTTCTCACGATTCAACGCGAGCATCATCCGTTCTTTGGATGTCATGATGAATCCTCCGAAGGTTATTTCGTTTGCCACTCAATCAACAGAAGCGGAAAACGAATTCGGGGCAAGGTGTATCAAAACACCGCGCGCATCTCCATACGTCCGGAATGAATCGTATCGCGCTTCGGTGATTTCCTCCCGGTATAGGTTAGCGATGCGGTAATGAGCGATGATAGGCGGTAATTCGCGATGGCCGTCCATCGGAAGTTGTTTCCGGCGTCTCGTCCACCGAGTAGTTCAATAGGTAGTGTAGCGAATTGTGCGAGATTCTCCGAATAGACTCCGGACCACTGCGCGGAGAGTCGAATCATCCCGCGATTACCCCACGCGCGTCGCCATATCGGTTCGAACGATACGAGGTATGCGCGGACGGGATCATCTACTTTAGCGGCGACGGATGCGGTCGGCGTTGGATCGCTGCCGACACCGAGTTCGTTTCTCACGGCGAGTTCGGTGAGAAACGTAGGATGGTATGACCACGTCTGATCGAGTAGCCACCGATTCGCACGGTAATCGAACGTGCTTCCGACTCGCTTTTCACGTTCGCGGGAAACGTTACCGGTCCAATCCATATCGAGCGAGGGAAGCCGACGCCGCGCGCGAACGCTATATTCACGTCGCTCAGTTACACTCGGTGACGCGCTCGTTGTGCTCGACGAACCAAGCAGGGTCGCGTCGTAGGACTCCGACGATCGGACGCGTAATCGAATATCACCGAGTCTTCCCGTCGGCCAGAGCAGAACATCCTGCAAGAGACTCCAAGAACCACGCAGCGTCGGTGATTTCCCCGGTTGACGAAACTTCCAGAATTGCACGGAGTAGAGTTCGAACGACCGCGAAGTATCGATTTCACTGACTTGCAACTGCGTCTCTGTGCGGATATTCCGTAGCACACGCTGCCACAGGGGTCGTTGCACCGGGCTACGAGGATCGATCGCGCCACGCCATGCGCGATCCGGACTGAGATTCAATCGGTAAGACGCATCGAGCGAAACAGTCGGTCGGAAATTGTCTGTCGATCTGTACCGAAGCACATACGCACCTTCGGGATCACCCGGTGTGACCGGTTCCACTTCGGTTTCACTGAGAATCGCGCGTTCCTCGTTAGGATCGAGCGCACGATAGTCGCCGCGACCCTCACCTGCAAACAGATAGACCGCTTCGCGCTCTGCTGTCCTTGTTGATGATACTTGGTAACGAACATCGTGTCGCATCAGGCCATCCCACGGATCGTACGTGAGATTCACGTCTGCAAGGTCGGACACGTTTGCACCACCGACAGCGGGTCCCGTACGGCGTCGCCAGGAGTATTCGGCATTCGCGCTCACTCCACGCCATGTACGCACGGCGCCGCGCCATGTATGCGTGATCGAACGCTGACGATCTTCCCAACTCGTAAGTGTCGTATCCCACAATTGTTCCGCGCGTTGCCCAACGGATACCGATGCAGCGAATTGCTCGCTTCCCGCCGACGACAATTCCGCGACATACTCGCCAAAGCGTGCGCCGCGCACACGCGACCCCGATTCTTCAGACTGATCGAGCTCGCCTTCGACTCGCATACTCGGACGGGTATATCCGATTGTGTGCCGGAGGAACCCGTTCCCGCGGTAGATTTGCGTTTCCACCGGCGACCCTGACACACCGTCTGATTCGGCCTGTATCGCCTCAGTATACGTGCGGATTTCCGGAGATTCTCTTCCGGTGCTTGTCCAACCGACGCCAGCGCGGCGAGCTGTATGCGCAGTCGACGTTGCCGATGAGTCACGATCAAACCAGCCGGCGTCGACGACGAGCTTGTGGTCGCGAGCGGGTGAATACACTGCTGATATTTCGCCCGTACGCTCCTGATCGCGGTTGGCTGAGAGTGGTAGCCCCCATCGGCGGTTGTCCTCGGAAGAAGTCGTGCGAGAAAGCGCGGTGAATCCCTCATCGACACGTCGGCCTGTTGCCGTAACGGTTACGGTTCCGGCATCGCCGAGTGAAAGTTCATCTGTGCGAATCGTTGCTCGACCTGCCCAGTGACGATTGTCGCCGTCGTCGAGAGAGGATAGCGTGTTTTCATCGCGGTCACTCAACGCGACTTCTATCTCGGTAGTTATGCCTTGTATCGGGACAGCTTGCGTGTAAACAGTTGTGAGTCTGGTTCTGTTCGGCAGTGGGAATAGGATGTATGGCACGTAGTTGCCGAGTCCCGGTCCAACCCATCGATATTCGTTTACAAAGTAGCCTTCGACGCGGTTGTATGTTCCCTCGCCCGGAGCGACACGACTGAACTGCACACTATACCGATCGTCAGCCGGTACCATAGCGTCGCCGACGCGTTCGAAATGTGCTGCCGATAGGTCAACGACACGGTACGCACCGGTGGAGTCCTGTGTCCAACCCGGTCGAGCGGCGCCCATTGGATCGTCACCAGCCGCGCGTATCGCGTCGAGGGCGCTGTCGTCGAGGGGGAGTGCCAGCGGATCATCGACGTTGTCGCCTTCTTGCGCGAAGAACACCGCTACGCGCCACCGCTCGTTCTCGCCGTTCAACTCGCCGGTCATGAGCGCGCTCGATCGCCCGTAGTCTTCTCCCGCGTATTCGTAATCGACAACAATGCGCATGTCGTCGGTAACGAGTCGCGAGCGGGTAAACATGATTTCGCCCGCGCCGTAATCCATCACATAGTCGTTGTTCTGTCCTCGACGAAGAGCTTGTCCGTTAAGCCAGACGCGTTCCGATCCAGCGATTACAATGACATTGTCGTTCCCCATATCGTCGACGAGTCGGTACGGTCCTTGAATACCGTCGATGACAGGAAGCTCGTACGATCGGTAACGTCCACGCGCCGACGCGACGCCACCCGTCGCCGACCAGCGGTCGTACCGTGCTTGAAGGAGCGCTCCCTCGAGTCGGCGGTCATACGCACCGAATTCGCCGCGGCGGTAAAGAAAGTCGTAGCTGCCGAGTACAGCACGATAGTGTGGACTTTCGACCTCGACGAGCACTTTGTCGATCTCACGGATATCTTCGGTTGTTCCCTCAGGTTGAATAGGCAGGTTCTGGTCGCTGAGCTCAGCGGTCACGTAGACATCGTCACCGACGGTGCCACTAATGCTCACTCTCAGGGACTGCTCAAGTGTCAGATCTCGATTCGATCCAACTTGGATTGCGAACGTTTTCACTCCGCCGATACGAAGATCACCCGCCGGCTCACTCCGGCGTTCGCGATCGGTAACAAAGGTCCGTGAGGTCACGTCGGCGGTGTCGGAAGGTAGCTCGACCGCTGTCATCCAGCGGTATGTCAGTGGCCAATCTACCGGAAGCGCTCGGTATTCGATACGTATTGTTGATCCAATAGGCCATGTGTTCGTTAGGCGAACAGTGCGCGTCGTAAAATCGACTGTGTAATCGTGATTGGGGATGAGTCGGAGATCGTCGACAAAGACGTATAACGAATCGCGTACAAGGAGGCGAGTCGGCAGTTGGACGACCGTTTCTCCGTCGGATTCGATGGTATGAGTATGCGTGAACCACCCGACACGAACAGTCTCAGCGCCGATTACCGCTGGGGACGAAACAACGAGGACCAGTGCTACGGCAAGGAATCGGAGAGTAACCAAGGATACGTGGGAGGTTCGCGAAAGTTCGCCGTTCACGGTGCGACACCAACCGTTCGAATGTCCGGGAAATCGCTAACGCCACGTACCAACATTGACTTCCCCGCATCTCCGACAAAAGGCACGGCGACAGCGGCTCGGAGGGTTGTCTCGCTATCGAATCGGAAGACGTTCGATTTTTTCGCGAACCTGTACGTTTCGCGGTTCGAGCTCGAGTGCACGTTCATAGGCTGTTCGCGCCGCTATGAATTCGCCGAGCGCGACGTTGATATCGCCAAGGTGCGCGTGCATGAGAGCGCTGGAACCATCGATCCGAATCGCATCTTCGAGGTACTGCTTCGCCTCTTTGTGTCGCCCGAGTTGGTAGAGCACCCACCCCATGCTGTCGAGAAATGATGAGTTTTCTGGCTCAAGCGCTACTGCGCGGGAAATCATCTCCAGAGCTTCATCAAGGTGAATACCGCGCTCTGCGAACATGTATCCGAGGTAATTCAGACCTATTGCGTTATTCGTATCGACCGCAAGCAACCGTCTGAAGACGATCACTGACTCATCGAATCGACCCGCACGTTCAAGCGAGCTTGCCCAATTGAACATCCAGAGCGTGTTCGTGCCGTCTGTTTCGACGAGTCGTTCGAACTCCACAGCCGCCCGATCCCATCGTCCACGAGCGCGCAACGTCATCCCGTAGAGAAAGCGCACTCTGGTGTCGTCGGGAAAGCGATGAAGGGCGTTTTGTGCGGTATTCTCTGCGTCTGCAAGTCTTCGAAGTTGCAGCTGCGCAATCGCCAGACCGGAGAACGCTTGAACGGTCGTGTCGCGCTGCAGTGCGTGAGAAAACGCCGCTGCAGCGCGCTCATACTCGTCGAGCGCGATATATGACTGACCGAGCATGAGATACTGTTCCGAGTCTGTATTGGTTGTATCGTATACCCGTTCGATATGTTGGGTAACAATCTCGAATTGTTCGGCCTTGAGAAGAAGCGACAACCACGCTTTCCGTTGAAGCTGGTCGCGGTCGGTAACAATCGGCACACGTGAGATGACCGTGTCTGCCTCGGCCCAGCGGCTCTGACCTGTGAGCATCCACGCAAGTCGTTCGGAGAGGTCGACGGACGATGGGTTCGCTCGCAAGCCAGCACGATAGAGCGCTTCCGCCTCTTCTACACGACCTTGGTCGTCGAGAAGGTCCGCATACGCAGCGGTGCCTTGCGCGTCGTTCGGCCATCGCTCGAGTAGACGGCGATAGATGATTTCCGCTGACTCGGGATAATCGAGATTCTTTGCGATATGCGCCCATCGAAGGAGATCAAGCGAGTTGGTTAGCGGGCGTGTCGCGAGATCGTTGATAATGAATTGCGCGTCGTCCGATCGGTTGAGTGACCGGTACAGATGGACGAGTCGCCACGCGACCTCTTCGCTCGGATCGTAACGGTAAAGCGATTCGAGATGCGGAAGCGATTCGC
>CAZWQW010000005.1:37012-41294 GCA_964635955.1 uncultured bacterium
ACCTCTTCGCTCGGATCGTAACGGTAAAGCGATTCGAGATGCGGAAGCGATTCGCCAAACCGTTCGCGATCGTGATAATACGCTGCGAAAAACCGATGAGCATCGACAAACGTTGTATCGAGAGAAAGCGCAACCTTCGCTTGTTCGAGCGCCATACTGTCGGCGCCGACACCGAGTAGTGCTTCGGCATACCCGATTCGCAGGGCCGGAGAAGCGTCGTCCGCGCGGACTGCCGCCTCCCAACTCATCATCGCATCGAGTTTGCGTCCCGTGCGCTCAGCACGTTTCGCTGCAAGGAGATGGATGACCGCCTCGTTATTCCATTCACTCTCTGCAGGTGGCGACGTGTCAGCTCGACGCGTTGCCGATTGGCAAGAGACGATTAGCGTTGCTACCGTCACCACGATGCTTATTCGATATATCATGAAGATCCTCATTGCCGACTCGCGCGCGTATCTATCAACATCTTACTGGCGTTGGGAATCACAGCTCAGTATGTTGATAAGGTAGTCATCGCATTCGCGACGAAACAGGGGACAAAGAGAGCATGACCGACCAACATCGCGTACTCATCATTGGTGCCGCAAGTCTTGCCGGTGCGGCGCTTGCGAAAGAAATGGGTGATACAGGTCGTTCAGGTCGCGTCCTTCGAATAGAACCAAGCGCGGTCATCAACGCGCTGCCTGCGGGATTCGATGTAGCGTGCGGAGACGCCCATGACATTGAAACACTTTCCGCCGCCGCCGATAACTGCGATATCATTGCGGTATGCCCCCCACCACTCGGATTCGAAACAACAGGGGAAGCAGAGCAGCGTCTCGTAAACACCGTTGTTGAAGCGGCACGGAGAAACGGCGTTCGACGTCTATGCTACATATCGTCGAGTGTCGTCGATGAGCGCTACGCGCGATTTACACCAGTGAAAGCGCTTCTTGACGCTGAAAGGGTCGTCCGAGAGTCAGGTGTCCCGTGGACGATCCTTCGGCCATCCTGGTTCATGGAAGCGTTACCGCGTTTCGTTCACAATAACAAAGCCCATGTCTTCGGAAAGTTCCGTCATCCGTGGCACTGGGTCGCGGCATCAGACTTTGGCCGGATAGCTTTGGCGGCACTGGAGTCACCAAACGCAGTTGGAAGGAGTCTCGCGGTGTTCGGACCGCAGGGGTACACGCTGCCGGAAGCACTCGAACGGTACCGACTCGCTTTTGATCCAGAAATCGATGTTAAGGTCATACCGGTATGGAAGGTACGTCTCCTCGCGACTGTCGCGAAAAAGCCAGCGATAAAACAGGTGATCCCGCTTATGCGATTCCTCGCGAATAGCCCCGAGACAGGTAATCCGGACGAAACCAGCAAGCTTTTTGGCGCACCAAAGGTCACGCTTAGCGATTGGGCGGAGGAAGCGCTCAAGCGACGGCGGGAATCCGCTAATGTGTCCTCGGAAGGACGTAGCGTAGAGCAGGACGAAGTTTCGGATGCAAAAGAGAAATCCAGATCAGAGGAACAGAATCAATACCCGGAAGACAATCGCCGCGAGAACAGCTGACACCGGTACGGTTATCACCCACGATGATGCAATCTGTTTTACCATCGACATATTTAGCGCGGCCATACCGCGCGCCATTCCGACACCAATCACCGCACCGATCAGTATGTGAGTGGTGGATACCGGAAGCCCGAGCTTCGATCCGAGCAACACCGTTGTTGCAGTTGCGAATTCCATCACAAAGCCACGGCTCGGCGTTACTTCGGTGATTTTGCTTCCGATGGTATGGATAACCCGGTAGCCGTACGTCGCGAGTCCGAGTACGATCCCGAAACCACCAAGCGCCATCACCCAGACCGGAATCTCCACGACGTCAGAGACGGCGATGGTTTGATGCGACGTTAGCACTGCGGCCATGGGTCCCACGGCATTCGCCGCATCGTTCGAGCCGTGTGCGAACGCCACATAGCACGCGGTAATGATCTGCAAATAGCGGAACTGCCCTTCAATAGCCGCGCGCTCGCTTTCGATTGTGCCACGCGCGATTGGGCGAAGCGAAAGTATTAGAGCGCCGAGTCCATACGCGACGATTCCGACGAGGATCGCGTACAAAAGAGCAGAGAAGAAGGGGAGATCGAGATTGAGGTTTTGGAGACCTTTATAAATCATCGAGAGCGTAAGCACGAACCCGACGGCGCCGATGAAGATCGGAGTTACCACTCGCGCGCGCGCCGCAGGACTGTCGGATCGAAACACGGCGCGCCGCATGATACTGAAGAGCAGCCACGCCATCGCGCCGCCGATTACCGGTGATATCACCCAACTGACGACGATCTTTCCGATAACGAGCCACCGTACGGTGCCGAATCCGCCAGCGATCAAGCCGAATCCGGCGACAGCGCCAACGATTGAATGCGTTGTGGATACGGGCCATCCGCGCCAGGTAGCGATGTGTAGCCACATTGCCGCGGCGATAAGCGCGGAAAGCATTCCGACAGCAACAACGTGATTGTCAGCGGCGAATGCGGATAGGTTGACGACGTCACCCTTGATTGTTCCAGCGACGCGACCACCGGCGAAGAATGCTCCGGAGAACTCGAAAACAGCGGCGACTACGACTGCCGATGTCAATGTGAGCGCCTTCGAACCTACGGAAGTTCCCATAGCGTTCGCGACGTCGTTCGCGCCGATCGTCCACGCCATATAGAGGCCGGCGGCGAGTCCAAAAACGATAAACAGGCTCAACTCGGGCACAATAACCCCATCAATGCGTGGGTTTCGTCATGGAATGATGAAAGAAAAGGACATCGCAGCGCAGGTGCGTTCTCTCTTTTTCGAATTGCTTCATCACGTTGCAAGGAACATCCGCAACCGGTTCGCCGCCTTCTCCGCCTTGTTAGAGACGTCGCCGAGGCTCTGCAATATACCGATCCACACGTAGAGCGCACCTGCGCGCATACCGACTTCTGTATCGATTTCAAAGAGCGTTCGGGAGGCTTCCGCCTGCGC
This sequence comes from uncultured bacterium, assembly GCA_964635955.1. GTDB lineage: Bacteria > Latescibacterota > MWCZ01 > MWCZ01 > MWCZ01 > CAZWQW01. Next base: position 40,008 of record CAZWQW010000005.1, read on the forward strand.
GAGATCAGCTTCGTGCTCCAGGCGGGCAACTTCGTGGATCATCTTCATAACCCGTGTAGCTTCAGCACCGGTAAACGACGCTTCGACCAGTGAGTCGAGTTGCTGAACAATCGCAGCGTACTGCGTGCATGCTTCGGTCGATACCTTAACGAGATTCTTGATCGGTTGCACGAGCTTCGGCTGCGATTCCATCGATCGCATCGTCGATACAACGCCGACATCTTCGGCCGCGTCGGCAATTCCGTCCTGAACGTGAAGAATGTCGAGCAGGTCTTCGCGTGCAACGGGAAGAAAGATGCTCCGCGGGAGATGGTCGCGTAAGGTGTTCTTTACTTCGTCCGCAGCATTCTCCGCTTTTGAGATTTTCGCGGCTATTTCGAACGTCTGATTATGATCGCCCGAAAGCACCGCATCCATGAGCGGATCGAGTAACTCGACACACTCGGTAGCATGCCGTGCGTGTTCCTGTATTGCGCCCCACGGAGAGCGCGCAAATAATGAGAGAATCGACCGCGCCATCGGTATCGTCCCTTCCGGCTCAAAGTCACGGAATTGAATACTCATCAAAACTTAATAAAAGTAGGGCAGAAGCGGTCGAACGGGCAACGGGGCGCAGGAGAAACAGAGTTATCTGAGGTCTGATTGCTGCAACATTCCCGTACGAGCACCGAACGCTGTGCACGCCGCCGCGCCGCAGCGCACACCCAGTCTAATCGCCTCGGATAGGGTCATTCCAGTAGCCAGCCCGAATACCATCCCGCCGTGAAAAGCGTCGCCTGCCCCGACGGTATCCACAATAGCGACTGGAATCGCGGCACAGTGCCGTACGCATCCATTTGGCTCGCACCAGTAAACACCATCCGCGCCGGCAGTAACCACGGTCGTTCGCTCGTACGTTTCAACAACCGATTTGACAAGTTCAACGGGTGTTTTTCCTGGGAGGATTGACACCATCGCCGCGGCGTTCGGTACCAGCAGGTCCGCCAATCGGAGTATCTGCTCGACGGCATCGGTCGGACCGACACACTGTCGTATCGGATCAAGATCGACATCGACGACAACACGGGCACCACGGTCGCGAACCGCGTTACAGAACGCAGCGGTTAAATCGAGAGGTATCTCGCCAATCTCGACGATGACGAAGTCGTTCTGGGCAACCTCGTCTGCCAGCAGCTGGATTTCGTCTCCGGATAATGTGCTCAGGCTATTCGGGAGCAGAAAACCGCCGACACGTCGTTTTTCCGCATAGACGGCTACGTTGAATGGCGAGCATGAATCAGCATCGCG
>CAZWQW010000005.1:41394-57198 GCA_964635955.1 uncultured bacterium
CTCTGACGTTCGCCCAATTCTTCGCGAAGAGTGCTTCGGCCTTGTCGCTGAGCGAATGCTTCATCATCTCCTCAATGAGCGGATACCGCATTGCAACAGCGTCAGCGCCGGCACGAATGGATAACTCAACGTCCTCGACGCCATGAAGGCTAACCGCGATGATCTCCGGCGCATCGATACCCGCCGCGATGAGTCGGTCGTACCCGGCACGGATATCGGAGATGATCACGTGTGGATCCAAGCCAATGCTACGCGCACGCGAAACGAACGGACATATGCCGAACGCGCCGACCGTAGACGCGATAGACGCCTGAGCGACACTGAACAAAGCGGTGGCGATGCAGTCGATTCCCTCCAATTGGAGTACGCGAATCGCGCGAAAGCCCTTTGGATCGGCGATAACCTTGAACCCGATCCGGTCGGGAGCGATTGCGTTCAGCTTCCGAGCGCGTTCTACAAGAACCTCAGTCGTCGGTCCGTGTATCTGAATGAACGCGGGTAAATCGGTCGTCTCGGCAATCGCCACAGTGATCTCTTCGAGTGTCATCTCGCCGCGGTAGTATTGATCGAACCCCTGCGGATTCGTGAGGATACCCGTGACTCCCAAGTCGCTGCACGCCTTGATGTCGTCAAGCGATCCCGCTCCGTAGATTCTCATCTGTGTCTCCTTGCTTGGAATCGTCTATATCATTTGCAGACGGCGACCTCGGGTGCTTAGGGCGAGCGTTCCCAGTACGATAGCCGCCGCGGTAGCGAGCCCGGCTCCAAAGAAAAACGCCCATTGCGCGCCGAATGCGGTCCAAAGGAATCCGAAAGCGAGATTCGCCGGAAGTACGGTGAATCCGATTACGCCGTGGTAGAGCCCGAAGGCGCGTCCACGATCTTCCGACGAGGTCCAGTCGGTTACAAGCGCACGTTCCGCGCCTTCGGTAAGTCCATAATAAACACCATATACGACAATCAACGCCCATGCCACAATGACATTCGAAGCAAACGGCAAACTCGCATAAACGACTACATATATCGCCCACCCGGAGAAAATGGCGGTAAATCGGCCGACCCGGTCCGAAAACCGGCCTCCGGGAATACTGAGAGCAATTTTCGCGATATGTAGTGATATCCAAAGTGCGACGACGTGACCGAGTCCGAGCCCGTAAGTCGTTTGAACGTAAAGCACAAGAAAGAGATCTGTGCTATTCCCCAATGAAAACAAGCCTGCAGCCACAATGAACGTTACAAGCCGACCAGGTAGTCGATTCTGTGTTTGACGAGCAGAATCAGTTTGCACCCGCTGCTGTTGGAGATTTGACTTCGTGTCGCGTACACCCAGTGTAAGCGCAATCAACGCGATGATTCCCGGAATCGCAGACAGGAGAAACACGATTCGCAACGCATGCATCTCTGGCTGAGTGACGTCCGCATTGCCGCGCTGCCAGAGCATCGCCGAACCGAGGAACGCAAACAACATGATACCCGCGACAACTGGTCCGATAACCGCGCCGGTATGGTCCATGAGACGATGAAAACTGAACGCGACGCCTCGCACGTCGGAATCGACCGAATCGCCGATAAGCGCATCACGCGGGGCTGTACGTATACCTTTGCCGACACGATCGAGAAAACGCAGACCAACTACGTGCCAAGGAGCCGTCGCAATCGCGACGATTGGTCTGGCGAACGTTGAGATCGCGTATCCGCCGACGGTAAGCGCTTTTCGTTTACCAAGACGATCACTCAAACGACCGGCGTACAGCTTGAGAAAAGCGGACACTGTTTCCGCGATTCCGTCCATGACTCCGATCCAAAGAGCCGCGCTCGGTACTGAAACAAGTCCAGCGAAGAAAGCTGGTAACAGCGGATAGATCATTTCACTCGATACGTCAGTGAATAGACTCACAACGCCGAGCCAGAGGACGTTACCGCGGAGCGCACGCCGGAGGTACGACGCATTATGACGCGGTAATTCGGACAACGATGTTTCTACGAGCATGGTGACTCACCGAAATGCGGAGTGCAGTATTGTCCGGATATCGTCGCGATCAAGCGGTACGACCGCATTACGCCGGCCATACGCGTTCCAACCGGCATCGATCCACGACGCGAGATCGGATGACGCGACAGATTCGAAGGATCGATCCGGCTCGATTCCGCACGACCGGACAAAACCAGTCAGATCACCATCGAATACGTCGAGTATCAAATGCGCGCGGTCGGATCCACGTTGCGCGAGTCGCTCGACAAACGCACCGAGCATGAGCGCGTTAACTTCACCGTGACGGTATCCAAATGCCTTTGTAAGTTGGTATCCAAGTGCGTGGACAACCACCGTGCCGCACGTCGCGAGGAGAATCCCACCCTCAAGAGACGCAAGGAGGAGCGAAGCACGTGCTTCGACATCATCCGGTGTCTCGAACACGCGCGGTAGGTCAATGCGAACACGTCGGCAGGCGTCAAGTGCGAGCGGTTCGAGAAATCCTCCAGCCAGCGTCGTCAGATAGCCCTCGACGGCATGGGAGAGAGCGTCGATACCGGTATGCGCTGTCACTCTGCGCGGGACCGTAAGAGTGAGTTCGGGATCGAGGAGCGCGACACGTGGAACAATCGAGGTATGCTTGACGAACCACTTCTCGTGAGTCGCGCTATCTGTGAGCACGGTGAAGGGCGATACTTCGCTTCCGGTGCCAGCCGTTGTTGGAACCGCGATGACTGATATGGATGCTGGATTCGGCGGAGCGGTCTGACCCGATGCAAACGTCGGATTCGCATCAAACCATGCAACCGCCTTTGCGAGATCGATGCTGCTTCCGCCGCCGATAGCGACCATGGTTTCTGCGCCGAACTCACGCGCGCGGCCAACCAGACGCCGGGCTAATTCATCACTCGGATTTTCCTCGAACTCATCGACGACAAGGATCTCTGACGCCGCGTTTCTGAGTGTCTCGACAATATCCGAACGCGCGAAGCCGGCATACGTGAACAACATGCAGCGTCGTCCGCGCACCTCGTCCAAACGTACGAGTTCATTGATAGCGCCGATGCGGAATACGATGCGGGTTGGGATGTGGAAATCAAACGGCAGCGCTCCGGACATACACTCCTCCTGCGGAAATCACGTAACGACATTGGAGCGTAGGTACGCGACGACGCTGATCCAACGGATACGGGTCGCGCACCGAAGTACGCGACCCGTGTCTGTGCGGTAGTATGTTCAACGAGGATCAGCCCCAGCTACCGGCGCCTTTCAGCTCGCCAACGCGTTCAGCGGCTATCTTTTCGTAGTACCCGCTCTTCCGGTGTCCTTCGATCGGATCAATTGGGACGCCGTTATCAGAGCGAACTTTTTCGAGAAGCGGTGTGACATCGGTGAGGTACGCCTTTTGGAGAACACGCTCGGCGTCGACCGCGTCGTTCCGTTTCCGCGCGTCCTCGAGTGCTCCCACATCGACGAGGAGCGCTTTTGCGTAGAGTGTTTGAATGTTCATCACCGACTGGATCATCGCTTCGATCTTTTTCTTGACGATGTGGCTTTGATCAATCATATAGGCAATCGGCGTTTTCGCCTGAAGTCCATCACGCTCGCCAGCGAGAATCTCGACGAAGATGAGAAATATCTCATACGGATTGATCGATCCGACCGTAAGATCGTCGTCGGCACTCTTGCGATTGTTGAAATGGAAACCGCCGAGCATCCCCTCGTCCATGAGTGTCGCGACGATGTGCTCAACGTTTACGCCTTGCGCATGGTGTCCGGTATCGACGAGTACCTGTGCGTTTTCGCCGGCTGACCGACTCATGAGGAGCGACATTCCCCAATCCTGAATATCCGTATGATAGAAACCCGGCTCGAACAGTTTGTACTCGACGAGCATACGGGAGTCATTCGGTAGCGCATCGTGAATCGTCTTGAGACCTTCCTGCATCCACCGTTTCCGCTGACGCATGTTTACCTGCCCGGGATAGTTCGAACCGTCGGCAAACCACAGGCTCAGGATATCACTGTCAACCTTCTTCATGATCTCGACACATTCGAGGATCTGGTCCAAAGCCTTTTTTCGGATCTTTGGATCGACATTGGTCAAACTTCCGTACTTGTAGTCCTTGTCCTGGAATACGTTTGGATTTACCGCCCCGATTTCGACACCAAGCTCCTTCGCTTCCTGCTTGAGAGCGTCCCAGTCGTCGACTTTATCCCACGGAATGTGGATCGCGACTTTCGGCGTTGCACCGGTCATCTTGTGCACCTGAGCAGCATCGCTCAGACGTTCGTGGATGTCACGAGCGGCACCCGGCTCCTTGAATACACCAAAGCGCGTTCCGGAATTACCATACCCCCATGACGGCGTCTCGATCGTGAACTTATGGAGCGCCTGTTCGAGAAGGCGGACGTTTATTCCGCGTGCCGACAGGTCCTCGGCGAGTAGGCTGTACGCTTTCGTTGCCATATGCTACCCCTCTTTCGGTTCGTTATCCGTCGCATCAGGAGCACACGCATCGTGTCCCGTTGTCGGTGCAAAAACCGACAAACGGGCACAATTCACCTCGATTATACGCTGATAAATGTCGCAGTTTGGGGGAGATATCGCAACGGGGAAGCTGTCGTACAGGGGTGTCGTTGTGCGCGGATCGAGATCATCCGCGCATACGATCAATGGACGAACTCTTCTTCCAGATAGGTCTCGTACGAGGTGTCATCGTACCGCTTGATGCACTCATTACACTTGGAGCAATCGCGGTGGTAGCAGTCGCGATGAATCCTCGTCGGATACTGCTTCTGGAATGCTTCCTGCGCTTTTTCGTCGACAAAAACGAATCGTTCCTGGTACGCGCCGAACGCAGCAAACGTAACTCGCGTGTCTTCGTCTCCAAGCCGAACCGGTTTACCAGTCCACGCGCACCGTATCGTTTCCTCCTCACGAACGTCCTTGCGACGTCGCTCGATCTCGTCGTCCGAAAAATCGAACTCGATGAACGCCACATTCTGTCGTGGAACGCGCTGCCGTACGACGTTGTCCGTAACGAGCAGAACCTCGTCGGGAGTGTAGAAGGTCTCGGCGCAGACAAGCGACGATCCGTTGTGCATGTGGACAATGGTGCGACCGGTTTTCGGCGCACGGAACTTCGACCATCCACAGCTCTCGCATACCGTCGTGAAGAGGAATGAACGCGTCTTCTTTCCGCAGGAAGGGCAATGCCCCTCCTCGATCATCTTTGCCTCTTTAACGGTCTCCTTTGAGGCTTCAATGATTTTCGAATCCACTTCGCGAGTGAGTCGATCGACCGCACTCCGGTCTTCTGCATTGAGAAGCGTCAGGTGTTCCTTCAGCTCCTCGTCAGGCTCAGCAGTGGATAGTTCACCCAAACGTTTACTCTGATCGCGTTGCTTTTTCGTGATCTTCAACATCGCCAATCGCCCTCGAGTCGTTCGAGTTCGGCGTAGACTCGAATCGATCTATCATATACACTAAACAGGATCGTCGTGTGCCAGTTGTCGAAGTAAGTGACTCGTATCAAGTATACGGAATCCCACACGCACGGTATTGTGTCAGATCACATTTCACGCTTTTTTTCACAAATCGTACAGAGAGCGTCCGCACGGATGCGTTCGGCCGGTAATATCGTCGTCGGAAGCGACGCAGATGGCGTGTCCGTGTCTTGTTGATAACGGACGTCTCTGCTCTTGCAACGGTCCGGAAGGTTGGCGCAGCTACATTCGCTCGCGCACATACGCGTGTGTGATTCGACGGATAATTGTCACGAACGTCGCACGATTAGACTGTGCGTGTACATAAGGTGAACCATCTATCGGGAGACGTCAAGGTAGAAAGCGATCTATGCGGAGGTTTTTTGGAAAAGAAATACCGTCGGACCGACGTGCGCTGAGAGCAGCACCGTCCGACGGTTCGGTATGTCAGAAGTCAGAGCTGATTGTCAGCAGTGTTAGATCGTCGCGATGAGGTAGCCGATACCAACACCGGCTGCGCACGCGATTACACGTCCGATCATTGGCAGAACGCTTTCGCGAATCCACTCGGCGCGCCGCTGCGCCCTCGCTACTGCATGCATGTTAGCCGCCATCACGAAATCCTCCCAGTCACTACTATCCATCACGAAACCCTTCATAGTCTATCATAGGGTATCGATTACGCATAGATGATACTCGCGAGGAATAGATGTGTCAAGGGGTGTCATCGATTATTTTTCGTGATTCGTGTGGATAATCAAACCGCTTACGTCGCGCTGCGGATTGTATAGCCTTCGGAGGCTATAGCGTCGCGCGCTACACTGTCCTGAAATATCGCGAGATCAACGGTGACTCGAGCGAGTCTATCGGTCAGACTTACTTCGACGCTATGCACACCGGTGACACCTCGAAGCGCACGCTCAACCGCTTTTACACAGTGGCCGCAACTCATGCCGTCTATTCCGTAGGTAATCGATTTCATTGTGAGACATACTCCTTTGATGAGACAGTGCCGACGCCAAGTAACGCTCTATTCTACAGAGTATGTGAGAGACAAACATTCCTCATTTTTACGGTTTCGCACATTGTCGGTGTTGTTAACGATACGAAGGCAACCACGGTTGATGTCAGCGGTTGCCTTCGTCGTGCAGTGTTTTCTTAGTTCCACTTGTTGAGCTTTTTCCGTCGCGATTTAATACGCTTACGGAGCGTTTTCTGATAATTACCACTCCGCGGATCAATCTCTTCTGCGCTCTCGACGAGTGTCAGCAGCGCTTGCTCGTGCTTCGCGATTTTCCGACGCTGCTCCTCGTCTTCCGGGGGATTCTCAATCGGTACACGGTCAAGGACACCGCGTACGCGCTGCAATTCTTGTACGAACTTCGGCTTTAGTCCCAAACGCTTCGCATTAGCAACCAACGCGTCAACCCGGCCGCCGAGATCGACACGAAGCGCAGCCGTTCGTTCGCGCCAAACTCGCTGAGCGGCACTGAGTTCGTCGGTAGCGCTCGACTCAGGCACGATTTCCGAAGTCGCGAGAACGTCCTTGATGCGACGAGCGAGAACATACCCCACACCACGAACATGAGCGAGGTCGTCCACCGACGCTCGACGCACCGCATCAACCGATTCCATACCGGCCTCAGCTATCCACGCCGCTTTTGTCGGTCCGATACCGGGAAGATCGGCAAGGTATCGGTACTCCCTGCTGCTCGTCCGTTCGTCGGTCATGACGTCCTCCCCCGAATGTATTAGTGAAGCTCTACGTAATCAGACACGAATCGCTGGTACTCACGCCATGTGCGGAGCGATCTCGACTCGATCCAAACCGAGGTCGTGCGGTATGTCAATCTCTTTCGCTATCGCCTCGCGGAGATCCACCTGAATCTCCTCGACGGTACGCGTTGCGTCGATCGTCACGAAGTTGTATTCCTCAGCCATCCGATCGTATTCGCGAATCACACGACCTTGATACTTCATGAAGCTGTCATAGGGATCGAGCCCAGTGTTGTGATCCATACCGGCCTCCCAGTGATCGAGGCTGTCGGCAAGCAACACACGTCGGATCAACGTATTGACGTCCACATGCAGGTACAAAACCAAGTCCGGGTTCAGCGCGAAACCGTAGAGCTGACGAATCCACTCGGGATCGGCGCCCCGCACAATCGCGCGGGCAAACGCCGTGTACACGTAGCGATCCGCCAACACGATGAAGCCACTTCGCAGCGCGGGAATGATCTCGTTCTCAAGACGATCGGCGTAATCCGTTGCATAGAGAAGGTTGAACGTCAACGCGTTTACCGTGTTTCCCGCCTTCGCCAGATCAATCGTCTTACTCATGAGCTGCGAGCGGGTCCAGCCCGTTTCGATAACGCCGTATCCTTGCACCTCGAGCCATGAACGCAGGAGCGTAAGCTGCGTCGTGCGCCCAACGCCGTCTGAACCCTCAACCACGATCAGGTGACCGGTCGTCTCGCTCAGATCGATGTAGGGAAGTCCGTTGCCCATATATTGCCGTGTAGCCATGTCACGATTCCTCAGCGAGCGTTTGCGGTAACTGCGGCGGCGTTTTTCTTCGCGATATACGGTGCAAGGTAGTCGTGCAGTTCTCGTTCAACCACAGCACGCACCTGTTTTTGCTGCACCTGTATCGGCGCGACCGCGTCCATTACATGGAAGCCGTATTCCTCCGCCATCCGATCGTACTCGTCAAGCACGCGGCTTTGGAACAGCTCAAACGACTCTACCGGGTCGTTGCTCATACCCGTATCCATGCCGGCTTCGTAGAACTTGAGCTTCTGGCGAACGCTCAGGAGTCGTTTCAACGATACCTTGATCGGCACTTTGAAGTAGAACGCGATATCCGGCTTCAGCGCGAAGCTATAGAGCGACCGCACCCATTCACGATCTACGCCACGCGCGACGTCACGCGCGAACGCCGTAAACGAGTAGCGATCCGCGATAACAACCATGCCGGCTTTGAGAGGCGGAATGATCTTGAACGACAGCCGGTCAGCGAAATCGGTGGCGTGAAGCAGGCTAAACGTTGTCGGAGTGAGCGAATCCTGTTTTTTTGCTTTTTTCGTCGTTGATTTCACAAGAATGGACGAGTTCCACTCGGTCCAAAACACCGGTACCCCTTGCGCCGAAAGCCAGTTTCGGAGCAGGGACGCTTGCGTGGTCTTGCCCGAACCGTCGATACCTTCGACAATAATGAGCCGACCGGGTAAATTGTGTTTGACATCGAGTTCTGCCATGTCACCTGTCCCTGAGAAGCTGACCGTCGAATGCGAGCGGTTGAATCACCACGCGCGCGCCGATAAGCTCGCCGAGTAAGTCAGACTTTTTCGTGGCGGCTTGTATTTCGAGATCGGGAACGTCCGCCACGACGATACCGATCTCGAGCTGTGGCTCTGTCTTTCCGACTACGATGTTTCGCACCACGTGCCGATGTGTTCTGTCGAGTCCGTCGGCAACACGTAGCACAGCGGACAACGTTTTGACCGTCTCGTAATCCGCGCGTCCAAGTCCCGTAAACGCTTTGTGATCCGGTCCCGGCCACCGTTTTCTGTGGAATCGAGCCGTAAGCGCGACGATCTCTATCTCGTGCGCGAGAAACCCCGGCAATGACGCTTCGCGTATCAAGCGCTCGGCGTGTCGATGGTGTTTTTTTTCATCAACAATATACCCAATGTCGTGCAGAAGCGCTGCATACTCCAGCCACTCCCCCACCGGACCTGGTCGTAATGTATGCGTGCTGATTCGTTCGGTGGCGACCAGTTGCCTATATAACACTTTTGCTAAACGTGAAACCTGCGCTGCGTGCCCCGCGTGATATAAACACTCGCGACCAAACGCAAGAACCGTCGAGCGCCGCGCGATCCTGGCCGGATCGTGACGACGCGCTACGGCGAGCGGTACCGACTCTGTCATTCGTGTTGCGCAACCTTTCCAATGCTTTTCTTTCCCAGCAACTTCACAAGCTTCGGCCACTCTGTCTCGAAGCGATCCCACGCCGAATTACGGTCATACCGACATCGCTCGGCGAGCCAGACGTTGCCCTTCCGACCGCCTTCTTTTGTCCAATGCTCGGACCGAACGTCAGCGTCATGGATGTCGCCGAGCGCGTCCTGCACGTTCTTCAATTGGATGGCAAGCTTCCGCCGACCAGGACCGAGCGCTGCGTACCATGCTTCGACAACGTACCGCATCCGTCGGCATTGCTTCCGAAGCACGTGCAAACGAAGAGAATCGTCTTCGCGGATTGTCCCATCGAACGCGCGGATACGTTTCGCGTGCTTTGCAAGCTCACGCGGGATCTCATCGACGAGCCGACAATCGTCCGACACACTCGTCTCGGCATAGCTATCGCACGTTTCAACCCAGTCTGCAGTGATCTCCATCACTGAACGCAATTCGCCGGAACGTATTTGCTGCACGAGCTTACCGAGTGCCGTGCGCCGTGTTCGCTCAATATCATGGCGAATCCGACGCATCTCGGTTCGTGCGGATTTCGGAGCACCTTTCTCCGCATCACGCAGCCACTCGACCGCGAGTTCGGCATCGCGCACCGCGCCTATCATGTTACTCAACTCGCCGAGTTTACCTCGTAACGTATCTATCGCGTCAATGTCCCACAAATCTCGGTACAGCTGGAGTGCTCGCCGGAGTCGACGAATAGCCACACGGAAATCGTGTCGCGGATCGATCCCGTCGAAAGCACCCAGTCCCAGAGTGTTCGCATACGCTTGTGCGTGATAGTCTCGCAACACTTTGCCGGCAGACCGCTCGACCGACATGCGAGGGCGAACAGGTGGAACCCACGTCTGCAGACGTTTCGAGGTAGTTTGAATACGGACCGATTGACCGTACAGCTGCTCCCACAAATCAGCCTTTTGTTTCGCGCGCTTGATATCGATGCCGACGTCGTTATAGTTTTCTCGTACGAGGATGCACGGTATCGGTTCATCCGCCTTTCGCACGATACGCGCCTGTTGCGTGTGACAGTAGTCGAGTCCGTCAGCGATGCGCATGATCGCTGCGAGACCGAGGGCAACCGACTGCATCTCGTGTGGCAACGCCATCCATATCGGTTCGTCTGCAGGAGCCACGATCCCGCGATGAAACCGAATGATGCACGCAATGACAGCGCGTTCGACGTCGCTATATCCGCGGAGCCCTTCCGCCATGACGATATCGCGGCCACGTTCGTCATGGTGCGCTTGATCTGAAGGGACGCCAATGTCGTGGACGAGTGCGGCCGCGTTTAGAAGCGGTAAATAGCGTGCACTGATCCGATGAATACTAAGAGTCTGCACGAAAACTGTCGTCGCAAGTTGGCAGACATGATCCATGTGATCGGTGTCGCTACCGTGACGTCCGCGAAGTGCCAGTATCGACGCACCGCTCATAGCGAGCCTCACGAATCGCGTAGATACAAGAGAAGCGTGCGAGGTCCTTTCCGGACACGGTACTCAGTAATTGCCGCGCGAGTTGGTGCGTTGACGAGTCGTATTCCTTGAGATTCCAACCAGCTTCGCGCGTCGTTCGATATCTGAAGTTGACCGCGTTCGCCGGCACCGACGATCAACACGCTTGGCCGGTCCTGGCAGACGAACTGCGCTTCCGCCGCACTTAGTCCGCGATCTGTTCCGAGTTCAGCACGTGAGAGACGACGTTTCCGTTTACGCACTTTACCATCGGTACGGATGAAGAAATCGTCCACGCGACGCTCGCCGTTTACGATAACTTCGCCATCCGCCACCCACTCGACAACCGGCGCGTACGCCGTGGCACCACCCGGTTTTCGCACATTCAGCGCTTCGAATGCGAGCGCCGCTGCTCCGAGTATCCCGGCGTTGTCACCAAGCTGCGACGGAACGATCGGCACCGGACCGCCGGGTACGGGCATCATCCGCGCGTTCGCCGCCTCGTTGACGACCGGCATCATGAACAATCCGCACGCTTCGATAAGTCCGCCACCGAGAACGACGAGGTCGGGATCCAGCACGTTTACGACGCTACCGATTGCCATGCCGAGCGTGGATGAAGCGCGGTTCACGATCTCCGTTGTGAGCGAGTCACCTTCTTCGAGCGCGGCGAGAATGCGACCACTACGCAGTCGTTTCCCCGCGCGAATCCTATCGCCGAGTACAGACATGCGTCCATCCTCGACCTCTAACCGAATATCACGCTCGATTGCCGTACGGCTTGCGAGCGCTTCGAGACACCCACGACGGCCACATCCGCACTCCGGGCCATCACGTTGCATCAGCACATGCCCGATTTCGCCAGAGCCGCCATGTGCACCAAGGTACATTTTCCCATCGACAACGATGCCGGCACCGATTCCGGTTCCAACGAACACGCCGAGAACGTTTCCTACACCGCGCGCTGCGCCAAACCATGCCTCGCCCATGGTCGCGAGAGTAACGTCGTTGCCGACTTCCGTTGGCAATCCGCATGCGCCGGATATGATGCGACCGAGTTCGACTCCTTCAAGCGGCAGATTCGGTGCGGCGATAACGGTTCCAGTCGCGCGTTCGACAACACCCGGTACCCCAAGTCCGATCGCGGTAATTTCGACACCGTTCTCCGCGTGTTTGGTACGAAGCGTCTCAATGACCGTGACAATTCGCGCGACGATCTCGTCGCTGTTTGATTTCGGAGAGGTAACCTTCTTCGAATCGATGACGTTGCCATCGCTGTCGATGACCGCGGCAAGTAGCTTCGTTCCTCCGAGATCAACCCCGATTACGACCGGGCGTTTCGGCATAACTCCGTCCCCCAACGTACGTTATACATTGAATCGAATATTCAGAATATCCCCATCTTGCACGATATAACTCTTTCCCTCTAATCGCAATACACCAGCATCTCGCGCAGCAGCATGTGAACCCGTTCGCATGAGATCGTCGTACGTCACCACTTCCGCACGAATAAAGCCGCGTTCAAGGTCACTATGTATCGTTCCGGCTGCCTCCGGTGCGGCAGAACCACGTCGAATGGTCCACGCGCGAACTTCGTCTTTGCCGACGGTGAAGAAGCTTATCACATCAAGCAATCCGTACGATACGCGAATCAGACGCGAAAGGGCTGGTTCGTCGATACCAAGGTCATCGAGAAACGGCCGCTGATCTTCTGCGTCGAGCTGAGAGATCTCCATCTCGATTTCCGCACACAGAACGACAAGTTCCGTATCGCGAGCCTGTCGAAAGCGCTCGAGAGATTCCGCGATCGAGTCGCGCTCGCTCAGTCGGTGATCGTCGATATTCACGACGATGATAATCGGTTTGAGCGTGAGGAACTGGTATCCACGGATCAGTCGACGTTCGTCTGGTGAAAACTCGACCGTTCGCAGTGGTTTTTCATCGGAGAGCGCCTCGTTGCACCGTTGGAGTACGTGCAGTTCCGCTTCGCCTTCTTTCCGACCGGCTTGAACTTCACGACGCAGCCGATCGATACGCCGCTCGATGACTTCGAGGTCGGCGAGAACCAACTCGAGGTCGAAGTCCGCTATATCGCGTTCAGGATCGATTCCGCCGTCTGGAATCGGCACCGCTTCATTCTCGAACGCGCGCACAACGTGTATCAGTGCGTCGACTGTACGAAGCGCGGAAAGGTGCTGCGCACGTGAACCGCTTCCACGGGCGAGGCCTGCGACGTCTGCATACTGAACTGTCGCGTACGTTGTCTTTTTCGGCTCATACATCGCAGAGAGTTTCGTAACGCGGTCATCGGGAACTTTCACGACCGCGAGGTGCGGATCAGCGCTCTGCGACCATCCGCCGGTTTCCACCGATTCGCCGGTAAGTGCGTTGAATAGAGTAGTTTTTCCTGTAAGCGGTAGTCCGGTAATACCAAGTTCCATGAAACGTCTCTCTCGGTAGCGAGTCGAATGGAATAATCCCAAAAGTACGGGAAAAATGCGATGTGTCTGTAATAATATGGGTATAAAGATAGCGGTGCGTCAGGGTAGCTGGCGCCACACCTCTCGTTTTTCACGTTCAGGATGGCCAAGCAGACTTACACGTTCGTGCAGATTGAGGATTTGTCGGCGGTCTAACATGCCGACGATTTTCGACGGGTCTTCTCTGTCAACAACCGGCAACGTCGGGCGGTCGTAGAGATCGAACTTATTCATGGCCGACTCGAGAGTTTCATCCGGATAGAGCGGCGTGTAACTCACCGAAACGAGATCAGCAGCCACAAGAAGCTCGGGTACGTCAGTTTCGCTCGCGGAAGCAACATCGGGTAAGCTAATCATGCCGATAAGGTTACCGCCAGATGCAACAACCGGGAAATCGTAAGACCGGGCTCGACGCGCGGTACTGACAATCTCCTTCAACGACGTGTCTGGGCGTAGATACACGTAATCGGTGAACATGGCGTCACCGACGTGCAGACGACTCAAGAGTCCGAGGTCGAGTCCTCGTCCCACATGGCGTCCTGTGCGCACGAGCTTCTCCGTGTAGATCGATTCTCGATTCAACGCTCGTGCGACGATCGTGCTCACAATCGTAGCGAACATAAGCGGCAGGATAATGCTGTAGTTGTCCGTCATTTCGAATACGATCACGACGGACGTCATCCACGCGTGGGTCGTCGCCGCTACCACCGCGCCCATTCCGACCAGGGCGTACGCTCCGACAAGCATCGCCGAATTCGGTCCCAGTTCCGGAAACGCCGCGGCAACGCCGTGCCCGAAGAATCCACCAACCATCGCGCCGAGAAACAAGGACGGGGCGAATACGCCGCCGCTGCCACCGGAACCGAGCGTAAGTGATGTGGCAATCGGCTTGAGCAGAATGAGTGCACCGAGTGACAATATCAGCATGTCACCATGCAGTGCCGCACCTATTTGCGGATATCCTCCACCGAGTACGCCCGGATCGACAAGCGCGATCGAACCGACGAGAAGACCGCCGATTGCTGGTTTCAACCACGGCGCAATCTTCACGCGATGATCGAAGAAGTCCTCAAACGAGTAGAGTGTGCGGATAAACGCTACTGCGGCGACACCCGCTAACGCACCGAGAACGAGGTAGTTACCAAGCTCCCACGGAGCAGTTAGTGTGTATTCGGGCACGTCGAACGCGGGCGCCGATCCAAGAAACGATTGCGCCACAACCGATGCGAGTACGGCGGAGATTACTACGGGACTGAAGGTTTGGATACGAAAATCGCCGAGAATGACCTCGAGTGCGAAGAGAACTCCGGCAATCGGCGCATTGAAGATCGCGGATATCCCGCCTGCGGCACCACACCCGACGAGCACCTTCAATCGGTCGCTGGAGAGGCGAAACACGCGACCAAATGTAGAGCCAAGAGCGGCACCAATCTGAACGATCGGTCCCTCTTGTCCTGCTGATCCGCCTGAGCCTATGGTGATCGCCGACGCGAGCGTCTTGAACACCACAATCCTACCGCGAATACGTCCGCCACGCGACGCGACCGCGTCCATTACCTCGGGAACACCGTGCCCTTTTGCCTCGCGCGCGAAATGGTAGATGAGCGGTCCAACGATCAATCCACCGATGGCCGGCACGATCGGGAGGAGCCAATACCAGCGTGCGTCGGTTCGGAGTGCCCACTCATGTGCACCGAAAAACATATCATGCGAAAACTCGAGCATGAGTGCGAAACATACCGCCGTGAATCCTGCGCCAATTCCGACGAATGCCGCGAGGAGAAGAACCAGCGCGTTAGGACTCAGTCCGGCGAGGTAACTCGTTACGCGCAAACCGATTCGCGCAAAACGCGAGACCTCACGGTACCACCATGTGCGGAGAACCATTGAGATCGATCCGAATACGATCAGCCGCTGCTCAGACAGGCTGTGCTTGGCATTTCCGGCGAACACGACAGATAGGACTAAGAAAGGTACCCACGCGCCAGAGCCGTGGCAACGGATATTCGACGGGAACGCACGTGCGACTGTCTTCCCATATCAGGAACTCGTAGTATCTTTGGCTTTCCGGTTAACATCATCAAGCACACTAACACGATCGAGGAGGATACCTGGACATGGGGAGTCACTACTGGATCCGGATCCCATACATCGCGCTTTCGAACAATGAAGAAATCCATAGAGTGATCGATTTCTGCCATCGATGCCGGGCAAGTGGGGTTCTACTCTTCACGGCTAACGTCGATACCGAACCGGGTTTGCTTACGTTGGACGAGGTGCAAAAGCGCTCGTCGCGTCTCAAAACGGTCGTTCCGATGTTTCTCGAGGCTGGATTCGATGTGCAAATCAACGTTCACAGCACACTCGGTCACGGCTCGCCTACGGCAAATACCGTCGAACGACTCGGGTTCCAGCCGATGATCGATCACCTCGG
>CAZWQW010000005.1:57298-72113 GCA_964635955.1 uncultured bacterium
ACGATCCTCGGACTCGAACTTTCGCTGAACGCGCTCGCCGGGCTTTCCGATCAGAATCTGAATCTCTTCAGCACACTCCAACCGATCGATGAATCTCACGACGGAGTCGCGGACTTTCTCACTGAGAAACAACCGTGGTTGAACGCAGTCGCGACCGAGATCGAAGGAACGAAGCGAGTCGGGGTCGGAGTCGCTGCTCGTGAAGTGATCGGTTCACTGTTACCACCGGCAGGAACTGATTATATCTGCGTGCGAACGTGGTCGCCGATCCTCGCACGACTGGGTCTTCCACTCGGAGAACCTACAAGCGTCCCGCATTTCATTTCCGACCGCATGGCCGATGTGATCGAACCGGAGCACATCCATGCTCTCGCCGCCGACGGGATTGTACTCGACGGTCCGGCTTTGACACGGATCCATCAACGCGGAATCGGCGGGCTACTTGGACTCAAATCGGTCCGTCCTACAGGCGTGTGCGGTTACGAGCGCCTCACCAGTGATACGCTCAACGGTAGATTCGCCGATCAGATGCTTTCGTGGCGACGAAGCGAAAACTCCGACGCGTGGATACCCGAACCGTCATCTCCGGGAGCACGTGTGCTGAGTCGATTCCTCGGAGTCGGCGGATCGGACCTCGGGCCTGCAATCGTAGCGGTTGAATTACCCGGCGGCGGTCGCGTTGTTATGCTCCCGTGGGCGCTTCCGGACGCGAGCCAGATCGTCAACGACATACGGAGTGAACAACTTCACGCACTTATGGTTTGGGCATCGCGCGGGCATCTTCCGGTGCGAGTGACCGGTTCACCGAACGTATATCCAACTGTCTGGTCGAGCAAAGACGATACACATCGCGTAATCGCGCTCACGAATCTGTCCTACGACACGGCGCAAGATGCAGTTGCACAATGTGATACGGGATTCTGGAAGGTCGAGCGACTTACGATGTCGGGCTCGTGGCGCCCGGACGACAACATCGGCTCGGATGGGTGTTTACGCGCTCGGATACATCCGTGGGACACGGTGGTGTACCGTTTTACGCGATAATCGGAGGCGCGTCACTGCGTCGTACCGGCGGAGTGCTCCCACGTGCGTATCTCCGGGGTAACTGGATGAGCATACATCGGTCTTGCGACGATACCTGTGGGTGCGCGACGCGCGTAGATGCGGACGTCAGGACCGGGACCGTTCGCAATTAGAACAGTATCGCCGAACACACCATCGAAGCTCTTTACTCCGAACATGCTTGATTCGTAGACACCGAGCGCGATGTATTTCCCGTCGGGTGGTCCGACGATGTTCGCGATGCTTTCGGTGTGACCGAGTTGCCCGGTCGTCGTGTCGATGACATTATACGTCAACGCGCTGATAAGCTGATATCCGGTATTGTTTCCGTCGATGTCACGACCGATAAATCGACCGGTCTGCAGGTCTTGAATCGCATCGAACCAGACTTCGCCCGGCTCCTCGTACCGATCCTTCCCCGTCTTCTCGAAGCGCTCTTCGTTGGTATTCATGGTGATTATGAGGTACCGCACCGTATCGGCTACTCCCATTTCGAAGTCAGCCGTTTCTGTACCGCTTCCGAGGTACGTCGGCGTATCGACCCAACGGAAGTAATACGGCGGAGTGGTAGGGAAATCGAATCGGCGGCTCACAAACACTTCGTATCGATCCGGTGTCGGCGCCGGTCCCGTACTCTGCGAGCAGGCAACGAACTGCAGTGCTGTAATCGCACCGAGTATCCAAACAAGAGTCTGCTTCATCTATTCTCTCGAGGGTTCACTATTGAGTGACAGTGACCATTTTCGAAGCTCGCTCAGTGCGCGTGGATTCGTCATGTCGAGATGGAGCGGTGTAACCGATACCTGCCCAGAGATTACGGCCGCATAATCCGAACTGTTATCCGCGATCCATTCCGGAACGTCGCCTGCGATCCAGAAATACACGCGGCCACGCGGATCGCGTTTCGTCACCACCTGGTCCTCATACATCCTGCGCGATTGCGACGTGATCGAGATTCCTAAAAGCTGATCGAGCGGACAATCTGGCACATTCACATTCAGGAACGTCGCCGGCGGAAGCCCACGTTGGAGCACCTCACGAACGATACGAACGGTGACGTACGCCGCGGTCTCGAAATGCGTGTCGCCGACCAAGCTGACGGAAATCGATGGAACGCCGAGAATCGTGCCCTCCATAGCGGCCGCAACCGTGCCGGAATATGTCACGTCCTCGCCCATATTGCCGCCTGCGTTGATCCCGGAAACGACCAGTGTCGGAGGTATCGCGAGACCTCCACGTAACCCGAGTAACGCGCAATCAGTCGGCGTCCCATCGACTTTGTACACGTCACGATCAACCTGATCGAGACGAAGTGGACGATGCAGCGTAAGCGCATGACTCGACGCGCTCTGCTCACGATCGGGCGCGACGATGACCACTTCCCAATCGGGCACGGCTTCCAAAGCGCGTTTCGCAGCTCGAATACCGGGCGCGAAATAACCGTCATCATTCGTAAGCAGGATCCGCGTCATCGATTCTCCGAGCGAACTGGTTCGCCGAGCCATATCACTTCCGGTTCGAGTTGCACGTTGAATGCGGCGTCAACAGCGCCGCGCATCCAATCGCTCAGTCGAACGACGTCGAGTGCGGTGGCGAGGCCACAATTGACGATAATGTTCGCGTGCTTGTCGAATACCTGCGCGTCTCCCACACGGTGACCACGCGCACCGACCCGGTCTAACAGCAACCCGGCCGCAATCCTGTGACCGGTATCCGGTAGGGCGAGTTCACGGATCAAGCGCGTACGCACCGCGAAATCGTCGATGTTCTTGAAATACGAACCGGCGGTCGGTTCATCGGGTCTCGGATGCTTTTCTGCGCGAGTTTTGAGGATCATATCGCGCTGCTCGGATAATTCGACGCGATCACCCATGTCAAGCGCGAAGGTGGCTTCGACGACAACATCACCAGAATCCTTCAGCGCGCTACCTCGGTAACCGAAACGCAGTTCGGCCTGTGCGCGCGTGGTAATCTCGCCATCGGGCGCAACCACGGTCGCCTTGACGAGACGATCGCTGACGCATTCGCCGTACGCGCCGGCATTCCCGTAGATCGCACCACCAACAGAACCCGGGATACCCGACATCGCCGCGATTCCACCTACTCCGCGATCAACCGACGAGGCGACGAGCTCGTCCCATCCGTATCCCGCGCCGACACACGCTTCAACGCCATCCCAGCGGAGATGCGCGATCCGGTTTACGACGACGATACCGCGAACGCCTTCATCCGATACGAGCAGATTGCTGCCACCTCCGATGCACCGTACCGGAACTCCGAGTTGCCGTCCTATGCGAATCACACCGGCGACGGTTTCGACATTGCGCGCATCGACGAAGAACTCTGCCGGTCCGCCGATGCGAAATGTCGTATGGCGACGGAGCGGTACATCGCGTTCGAATGCGATACCGGCGTGATGGAGTGCGTCAGCGATGCGATATGAGGTCGGATACGTCATGAAACGTGATGTCAGCCCTTGGTATTGTGTGCCTGCGGAAACCGTCTGAGCGAATGTACCGATCAACCGGCACGTATTCAAGGAGTTCCGGGGTGGAGACGAACGTGCGTCTCATCTATATTCACGGACACGTCACAGACCAGACTATGCGAAAACGTCATACCGGTGATCCGCCGGAAGGAGCTCCTATGCGCGTCGGTATTCCTCGCGAGATAAAAACGGCTGAAGGCCGCATCGCAATCGTTCCCGCCGGTGTGTTTGAGATGGTGACTGCTGGACACGAAGTCGTAATTGAAGCAAGCGCCGGACGGGAGAGCGGGTATAGTGACGACGCATACCGCAACGCTGGTGCGCGGATCGTCAATTCTCCCAACGAGGTATTCGCCGACGCGGATATGATCATGAAGGTGAAAGAGCCACTACCATCCGAATATGAGCTTATGCGACCCGGACAAATCGTATTCACCTATTTTCATTTCGCTGCCGATGAACGACTCACCCTCGCAATGATAGACCGAAAGGTCGTCGCTATTGCATACGAAACTGTCCAGACAGACGATAGAGAGCTCCCGCTTCTTCTTCCGATGAGCGAAGTCGCCGGTAGGATGGCCGTGCAGGAGGGAGCGAAATACCTCGAACGTCCCATGGGTGGTCGTGGCGTGCTTCTTCCCGGTGTGCCGGGCGTGTCGCCCGCCCATGTACTCGTGCTTGGTGGTGGCGTCGTTGGACAGAACGCGGCGCTGATTGCCGCGGGCATCGGTGCAGATGTTATTATCGCGGATATCAACCTGCGACAACTTCGCCGACTCGACGAAATCATGCCGCAAAATGTCAAAACCGTGATGTCAAATCACTATACGATCTCCGAACTCCTACCCCACGTCGATCTCGTCATCGGCGCGGTACTGATTCCCGGAGCGAAAGCGCCGAAACTCATAACGCGCGACATGCTGAAACTCATGCGCGAGCGATCGGTCATCGTCGATGTCGCCGTCGACCAGGGCGGATGCGTCGAAACCTCACGTCCGACAACGCACGAGAACCCAGTTTACGTCGTAGATGGCGTTGTGCATTACGCCGTCGCAAATATGCCCGGCGCCGTTCCGCATACATCCACGCTCGCACTCACCAATGCTACGCTGCCATATGCCTTGCGAATAGCCAATCAAGGCTGGGAAGCCGCGGCACGGCATGACATCGCGATTCGACGCGGGTTGAATATCGTCGGAGGCAACGTGGTACATCAGGGCGTCGCCGAAGCATTCGGCTTGCCGTGGAGTCCGTGGGAGGGGTGACGCGTTAGGCGGGTGGGTCACACCGTTGCCCCGAAAGATCGAGCGAAATACTCTCTACTCAGACGTTTGACTCCACGCGAACTTCTGCGCGGAATCTCATCGCACGCAACGCATCCGAATACCGGAAAGGGCAGGTTCATGGCGGAGATCGGCATTGGAATAATCGGACAGGGAATTGGCTATAGCAGATCGAAGATGGCGGTTGCCGCTGAGGGGATGAAGTTAGTAGCGATCTGCGATCTGCTCGAGCACCGACGTGAGCGCGCAGAGCGCGATTTTGGCGTGCCCGTCTACGAAAACTACCGCGAAATGCTGGAGCGGAAGGATATCGATATCATCGGTATCTTCACTCCTGCGGGAAACCGTCGGGAGATCGCGTTGGATGCCTTCGCAGCCGGTAAGCACGTTATCTGCACAAAGCCGATGGAGATCAACATCCAGCGCTGCGATGACATGATCAATGCCGCGGACAAGGCCGGCCTCCGACTCATGGTCGATTTCGGCATGCGGTACGGTGCGCCGATTCGTGCGCTACGCGCCGCCATCGAGCAAGGGATGTTCGGCGATCTCATCATGTCGAAGGCCGAGCTCCGCTGGTACCGAGATCAGGCGTATTACGATGAGAACGGCGCATGGCGCGGAACGTGGCGCCTCGACGGCGGCGGTTCGCTCGCAAACCAGACGGTTCACTTCGTCGACCAGATTCAGTGGATGATGGGTGAACCGCAGTCGGTGTTCGCATACACGGACGTCTATAAGCACGACATCGAGGCCGAAGACCAAGGTGTCGCGGTCATTCGCTGGAAAAACGGTGCGATCGGCACCATTACCGGCTCAACGACGAGCATCCGTGACGTCGAAATGACGAAGCTCGAGGTTCTCGGCACCAAAGGTATCGCGGTTTCCTCATCGTATTCCGGCGCGTATGCGAAGGGTGAGAAGTCGAGCTCCGAAGACGAGGGAACGTGGTATCTCCTCGACGCCGAAGGCAAAACGGTTCCGACACCGCCGATCGAAGTTCCGCCGGGTCCAACGACGATTATGGAAGACGCGGTCGCCGTGCTTCTCCACGGCGCCGAGCCGATGACGACGGGCCGTGAAGGGCGGAAATCGGTTGAGATTCTCAACGGGATTTACGAATCGTCGCAGACAGGTCTTGAGGTGAAGTTCCCGCTGACGAAACCCTTCATTCCGAAGAACGGGTACACGCGATGATTGAGCTTTCGTATTTCAACGACGAACTCGGCACCGAGGATGTTCGTGAGCAGATACGCCTCGGAACGGAAGCCGGTGCGACGGCACTTGAAATCCGCAGTCGGATGTTCGGGCACGACGTGAATACGATTACCGACGACGAGGTCGTGACTCTGAAGCGGTACCTCAAGGAGTTCGGCGCGCGAGTCGGTGTTATCGGTTCCGGCGTCGGGAAGGTCTCGCTCGATTCACCGGATGAGGTCGAACTAAATATCCGTCGATTCCGGCGTATGACAGAACTCGCGCATATGTTCGAGACCGATGTTATCCGCGTTTTTGCGTTCTGGAACACGTACTGGAAATCGGAACGACGACTTCACCCCGACCTCGACTCTGTCATGCCGAAGCTTCGCGTGGCGTTCGAACCGATCATCGAGCATGCTGAGCGGGAAAACGTCGTGCTCGCCTTCGAGCCAGAACCGGATACGCTCAATAGCAACTGCGAGTATACGCGGCGGATTGTTGACGGACTCGGAGGCGGTGAGGTGCTTCGTTTCGCGTGGGACTGTAACAACGCGGCGCATACCGGTGAGCTGCCGCTTCCCGACGGATACGCGCACATACGGGGCCTCGTTCGTCACGTACACGTTAAACCGGATAAGGACAAGTCGATTCGGACCGTTGCGAACACGTCGGTGAGCTACCGCGAGGTGTTTCAGACGCTGATCGACGATGGCTTCGACGGCACGGCGAGTATCGAGCACTGGGGTACACCGGAGCTCATGTTGGAAGGCATCCGCCAGACCCGCGCCCTGCTCGATGAGATGGGTGTGTTGAAGAGGTAGGTGTTACCGGGAGGGCGGACGTTCATCCGCCCTCCGCATTACGTCACGCGAATCACCGTGCGGCTGTAGAGTGTGTCATCCGACGCGTCTCGCACCGTCTGCATCCATACACCCTCGCGTATCTCGCCAATCGACCACCGCACAGTCGCTCCGCTCGGAATACTCCGATCATACCGAATCCGCATGCGACGAATCGATCCGGGTCCGTCCACATCGGTACGAACGTGTGCGAGATGGTCTACTGCCCAATCAGCGTATACGGCGTTGTTGACGTGTCGCGCACCGTCGACCTCCGACCAGCGGACGTCGCGCACGGTACTGTGCGGTAGCTCCGGAGTCGTTTTCGCGTCGACGATATCGCAAGCCCAATCGCGATCAGCAAGAACGTATTCGGGATTGGTCGGGAATTCATCGAGAAGCTCGCGGTCGAACCGCTTCGGCCGTCCGGTTACTCGGTCGACGTAGATCCAGTTCGCTTCGCCTTTCGCGATGATGCTCCCGTCGAGCCGTTCGAGTCGGTATTGACGGTGCGCCGCCAGACGCACGAAATCTGCAGCCCATGTTACGACGCGCACGTCTTCGCCCTCGCGAAGCTCACCGTCGATCTCGAGACCGTACTCGCGGACGAACCACGTAGTTCCAAGCTTCCGGTAGCGCTGGTTGTCGAATCCGTTCTCTGCTGATGCGTGAAGCGCGGCGTCCTGAAACCATCGCAACAGTGTGCCCGGAAGAACGCATCCGCGAGCATCGATTTCGTGGGTTCGTACGCGCAAGGGTAAACACGACGCGCGGTGCATTAGAACGACCTTCCGGGTTTCTCGGTTTGCACATTCAGTTCGAACTGCGCGACGGCTCTGAGAACGTGGCAGCCGTTGATACGGGTGATTGCTCGGGCGAGAATGTGATCGGGAATTCGTATACCCCACTTTCGCCACGGGGAAGACGCCAATTCGCGATCGCGCGCACAAGGCACGAATCCAGTCCGGGCTCGCGAATCGTCGATTCGACCACCGAGATGTCGTGTGGCGTACCGTCGCCGTTTACCGCGAATCGCACAACGACGAGTCCGCCGCCATCGGGGTTATTACCGCCTACGGGGAACGTAACGGGTCGCGCCATGACGTAGCACTCGGCAAGTGTTTGACCGGATGTCCACAGCATGGTCATCACCGACCGCATCACGTGTCGCCCGTCGCCGTCTCCCACGAATAACGGTCCCCCGAGATCCGCGTCTGCAAGCCGAGCGCTCATCGGAAGGGTAAAGCGGTACCGGCGAGCAGCGTCTTGTTCACCGAGTATCCACGTACGCACAACGTCGCGAACGCACGTCGTCATTCGATCGTCGGCACGCGGACTCCACGCGCGTACGCTGTCGACTGATCCGTACGCCGAGATGAATAGATCAAGAGCGAACAATCCGACACGCGCCTCGATCCCGTCGTCGGTCGTGTCAACAAGACATTCGGAAAGCCCGTAGCGAGTACGCCAGAGTTCCATCTGCAGAAGCGCACGATCGAGGCTATCAGGCACTACTGCAATGTGTTGCGCAAATGGTATAAAAGGCTGCGGCCCCCGTTGCGTGCATGCCATCACGGTAGCCGACGCGGCGAGTGCAATCACAATGCATGCAAGCCTTTTGCTCATGCTCTGCCCCGAATAGGTGTTACTACGCGGAAGTGTGGTACGGTCATTTGCGGAAACGCGAGAAGAGTTTCAGCGGTTGCGTGACGAACCTCGTAGCCATTCGAACGAGCCACGTTCTCTTCCACCAAGGTTCCGAAGTTTCGGTCTTTGCCATCTTTTGCAGAAGGCGGCGATTCGCCACGAGACTCGCGATAAATGCAGCCGCCACCGGTCCGCGAAGCCACGATCGCCATCCAAACACGGCAACGAGAATCGACGTTACGAACGCGAGTGTGGCGCTTACGACAGCGTGTAAACGGAGATAGACGTTCTTCTCCCTTTGTCCGGAAAGCAGCGTCACGAACGTAAGCACTGCGAGCGCTCCAGCCGTTTCGATTCGAGTTGGGATACCTTTCTGTCTGACAGGAGGATCGTTCTGTCGAATCATGGTTGTTCTTTCTCCGCATGCCTGTCGCGCTATCTCACCACGTGGCTGGCGTTCGTACGAGCATTCCCACAACAGCCCGCGCAGTGGTAAATTATACACATTGCTTGCGCCGAGCGAGAACCACCGTCGACGAGCATGCACTATCGGAAAACGGTGCAGTCGCTGTTTGCAGAGGGATATACGTGAATTACGGAAAAGATGTCTATTACGATCCGTCCGACGCGTTCGCGCCGGAGCGGGCTGTCATATTCGGCGTTCAACTCGATTCGCATACGGATGTGGAGACGAACGAGTCGATGAACGAGCTTGCGGCACTCACGGAAGCCGCAGGCGCGATCGTTGTCGGGCGACACGAGCAGAAACGGAACGCACCCGATCCGACGTATTTTATCGGCAGTGGGAAGGTCGACGAGATCGCCGCAACGGTGAAGGAGACCGAAGCTGATATCGTGATCTTCGACGACGAGTTGTCTCCGGCGCAAGCCCGCAACATCGAAAAGAAAACGGGAGTCAGAGTCCTCGACCGAAGCGGACTCATTCTCGATATATTCGCAGATCGCGCGAAGACTCGCGAAGCACGGCTCCAAGTTGAGCTCGCACAACTCGAGTATCTCCTGCCTCGCCTGACCCGCGCATGGACCCACCTCGAACGCCAAGCCGGTGCAGGTGGCGCCGGTGCCGCAGGCGGTGGCGGCGGAGGCGGTGCTCCGATCGGATTGCGCGGACCGGGCGAAACACAGCTCGAAACCGACCGTCGACTCGTCGGAACACGAATAGCGAATCTAAAGCGCGAACTCGAGCACGTTGAGCGCATCCGCACGACACAACGCGCTGGACGCGTCGATGTGTGGAAGGTCGCACTCGTGGGATACACAAATGCCGGCAAATCAACACTGATGCGGGCGCTCACCGGTGCCGACGTGTACATCGAGAACCAACTTTTCGCGACACTCGACTCGACGACACGCTCCTTCGACCTCGCACCAAACAAACCGGTCGTCCTCACCGATACCGTCGGATTCATCCGAAAGTTGCCACATCATCTCGTCGCGTCATTCCGCAGCACGCTTTCGGAAGCACGCGAAGCCGATATCGTGCTGCATGTCGTCGATTCGAGCCATCCAAACGCGGCGGATCAGATTGCCGTCGTGCGCGAAGTTTTGGAGGAGATGGATATCCGGCCTCCGCATACGATTCTGGTGATGAATAAGATCGACCAAATCGATACGGACGATCCTGAATCGAGCGCGGTCCCGTCTAAGCTCGCTGCCGGAATGCCGCACGTGGAAATCAGCGCGGTGACTGGCGCGGGACTCGATCGACTTCGTGAAGAGCTCGCCGCGTGCATCGAAGCGGAGATGATCGAACTTGAGTTTCGCGTACCGCAGGCAAAAGGGAAACTCATCTCGACAATTCATATCCGTGGCGAGGTACTATCCCGAACGTACGAACATAACGACGTTATATTGCGAGCGAGACTTCGTCGCGCCGATGCGAACATGATCGAAAACGAACTCGCGTGACTACCGCGAGATATCCAGAGATTACAGCCGATTGCACGGCGCAATACTGAACTCGATATTATCACACGAATCATACAGGAATCCTGATGCACGTAACGTGTACCGTGACCACAATAGCCGAGTATGATCTGCTCGATTCGCGCACTCCAACGAGCATGATTGAATCGTACTACCGTAAACCACTTGCGACGTGGGATCCGCAGAGCCTCGAACCGGGTGAGATCGACGCGGTAAAACGTGCGTTTGTCCGAAGCACCGAGACACAACAAATCGAGATTGACCGCGAAGAGGACGTCATATGGGTCACGTACACGATCGTGATCGATCTTGACTACGATCAGAACGACCTCGAGTACTTTGGCTCGTCAGTCGATGATGTGTTGAAAAAAGGCGTGCAGGTCAGTTTCCCACTCGACGAGAGAGTCGTTGAACTGGTAGCCGAGGATATCACCGTCACCTTGACATAACGACTGCGGACGGACGAAAGCCGTTTACGATACGGAGGTGCAGCGCTTATGCGCGGAATGATACTTGCAGCGGGACTCGGAACGCGAATGCGACCGTTGACAGATCGACTGCCCAAACCGCTGCTCCCAGTTGCCGGCTATCCGATCATCGCATATCCACTGGGTTTGCTGAAATCTGCGGGCATCACCGACGTCGTAGTGAACATTCATCACTTAGGTCACCTGATTGAGGAGCGTCTCGCAGGTAGCGCCCGCGAAGGAATGAACATCACGTTTTCGCATGAACAGATGCTACTTGAAACCGGAGGCGGAATCGCACGCGCCGCCGATCTTATTGGAGAAGACACGTTTGTCGTGCTGAACGCGGATATCATCTGCGACATCGATCTTCGTAAGGTCATCGAAGACCATCACCGGTATAATGCGATCGCCACGATGGTTCTTCGTAAGAACCCCGATCCATCGGTAATCCCGATCGTAGAATGGGACTCGAGTAGCCGTCATGTTGTGGACGTTAGGTCCGAACTCGGTGCGAAAAGTCCGTCAAGTCTTCCGATGATGTTTACCGGCATCCATATCTTCGGACCGGACGTTTTCGATTACCTCATGCCCATGCGGGAATCGGTCATCGATGGCTTCTACCTGCCGGCGATTCGTGAGAACCGTCACGTTCACGGGTACGTGTTCGACGGATACTGGGAAGACATCGGCACGCTCGATCGCTACGAACAGGTTCGCTCCGCAGTCCAACCAGCATCGCTTCAGTCCTTCCGGCCGCTTAACATCCCGATGGACGACCTCGTGTGAGTAACCCAGGTATTACGAGAGAACAAATCGAAACGCTCCTCAAGCGAGCAACCGGTTTTAGCGGTCACGATCCCGTACCCCTTGCCGGTGGCGCGTCCGACCGATGGTACGCGCGGATTTCCGGGGTGCTCTGTGAGCGGTTCCAGCGTAGCTCACTTATCGTCACCGGCGTACCGGTGTCGCTTTGGTCGATTCTGGACAGCTTTCTGGCGAACCAAAAATACCTTGAGCGACAAGGCCTTCCGGTGCCGAAGGTATACGATCAGTGGCCGGAATACGGCATCGCATTAATCGAAGACTTCGGAGATACTCGTCTCGTTGATGCAATCAAAGCCAGTCCCCAACGACGAAAGACACTCGACGACCATGCGATCGATCTACTCGTACGCCTCCATTCGTTGAAACCCGATCCAACGTTGTCCTATCCGGCACGCGAGCTCGCGTTCGACGTCGAGAAGTACCAGTACGAATTCGGGTTTCACGTCGATACGTGGCTAATCGCACACTACTTCGCCGCTACCCCGACTGCTATCGAGCGTGGAACACTCGACAACGCGTATAGATGGATACGCGAGACCTTGGCGTCGGAACCGCATGTATTCACGCACCGCGATTACCAGAGCACGAATCTCATGGTGCTCGACGACGACTCTCTCGGAATCATCGACTTCCAAGACGCGCGACATGGGTTACGACAATACGATCTGGCATCGTTCATCTGGGACTCGTACGTGCAGAAATCGGACGAACGTCGAAATCGACTTACCGATGTGTATCGATCGAGCGCACGACTGTACGACGATTCGGAACGATTTGACCTGCTGTTGCGGGTAGCCGCGATTCAACGCAAGCTCCATGACGCCGGAGCGTTCATCTACACAGCGGCACACCGAGGCAAAACCGACTATCTCGCATGGGTGCCTGACGCCGTCGATATGGCTACCAGCCTCATGCACGAGATCGATTCGTGTCGAGACGCGGGAACGATTCTTGCCGAGTGGATGAACCAAAAGCGGCGACAGGCACCGGCGGATTGATTCGTATGAAGTGGCTCTTCTGGGATCTCGGTGATACAATACTGAACGAGGACCCGCTCCGATTCGAATTCTATCGGTTTCTCTACGACGCACTCAGCGAGGAGGGGTATCCCGGTACATTTCGCGATCTCCTCACCGAGCGAGAACAGCTCATCCGGAACGGTGTATACGCCACCCATTACGCGATCGCGCGAAAACGTCTCAGCGACACGGGATACACACAGTGGGCGGAGCTCGTAAAGCGATTTGGTGAAGGAGAGGGACGTCAACTCGTCATCCCGGTCGCCGGAATTATCGATCTATTGCGTAACCTTTCGAACGACTGGCGCATGGGTATCATAGCGGATCAGCCGGAGTCAGCACTCGGTACGCTGGATCGTTTTGGAATACGAGATTTGTTTTCGGTCACAGCGCTCAGTGCGACGGTAGGTGTAAACAAGCCCGACCCGGGAATATTTGAACACGCGCTTTCCGAGGCGAAATGCCCGGCGACCGACGCGGTGATGATTGGGAATCGGTACGACATGGACATCGCACCGGCGAAGAGACTCGGTATGCGAACCGTCTTCCTGTATCTTTCCCCGAGAGAAAAAGGCTGGATGCCGTCCGATTCCAACGCGCGCGACTATGTCGGCTCTCTGACACGAGTTCCAAATTGGCCGACAGAGCTCGCACCGTCTGATTCGCGTCACCGTTCGACCGCGTTGGCAACTTCGTGCGATGGCCTCCACCGTGCACTACGAGACGTGTAAAGAAACATCGATTAGGTGATAGGAGCGACAATGCCGGGTTCGACTCGTGACGAATTTCTCGGACGCGTCCGTCGCGCAACGGCGCAACCGGTAGCGCCTCATCAACGCGATAGCGAGATGGTTACCCATGAAGCAGGGCGATTCCCTGTAGATGCGCCGCTCGCCGACATCTTCGAGGAACGCGCGATGGCCGCCGCCATGCATATCCACCGTGTTGATTCGGATGGAAAGGTCGCTACCGCCATCGCGGAAGTTGCTGCTGCTGAGGGTATTTCGCGTCTTACCATACAAGCGTCGATAATCGACCGATACGGTATCTCTTCGAACGATTCGTTGGTTGTGGAACCGTGGGACGCATCGACTGCCGCGGATGAGCAACGCGAGCGTGCGTTCGGCATGGAATGCGGTGTTACCGACGTAGACTGCGCGATCGCCGAAACCGGCTCTCTCGTGCTCGCAGGCACATCTGATCGCGGGCGAAGCTTGAGCTTACTCGGTCGCGTGCATATCGCGGTGGTACGCGAAGACCAGATCATCGCCGACCTTTACGACCTCGTCCCGCGACTCCAAGAACTCTTCCCAGACGGAATGCCGCCCAACGTAAACGTAATTACCGGCCCTTCGAAAACGGCGGATATCGAACTGAGCCTCGTTGTCGGTGTTCACGGTCCGGGTGTCGTGCATATAATCATGGTTGCATCGTGATCGTTACATCTTCGCGTTTCGTCTTTGTCGGGTAGTCTCGGAGAGCCGGGAATGAACCAGATCTCCGATCCGCTTCGTAACGCGATTCCAAAGGTACGAGAGCGTTCCGTCATACACAGCATCGATCACGCCGTCGCAGTCCTCCGGGAACTCCAGAATCCTGTCTACTGGGCCGAACACACCCTCGCGGCCTACATGCGCGAACGTCCGCAACTTGGGAGCTCTGATCGCGCGATCATCGGTGATCTCGTCTTCACGATAGTTCGCTGGCAACGCCGCATAACGGCCGCGCTCGGTGTCACGGACGAAACACTCTTCACGTCCGACGAGGAAGCGTACGCTGCGTGCGCCCTACTGCTCTGCGTTGCCGAATACTCGCCAGAAACAATCGACGCGGCGTTACCCGAGACCGTGCGAGGTTCCATCGACGCACCATGGCGGGAAGCGACGGCGACCGTGCTTCTTTCGCTCGATCCGACACGAGCGACATCGGCAGCCGCGCTCGGTATTAGAGCATCGTATCCCGATTGGATCGTCAACCGACTCGTGTCACAGTACGGTTTCGAACGTGCCCGAGCGCTCCTTGTAGCGAGCCAGCA
>CAZWQW010000005.1:72213-94318 GCA_964635955.1 uncultured bacterium
GCCATGATGGAAAATCGCGGCGATCTCGTCGCGTTCGATACCGATAAGAGGAAACTTCGCCAACTGGATCGTCGGGCGCGTCGCGCCGGTTGTTCGATCCTTCAGAGTTACCGAGTGCCGGTGAACACACGACACGTTGGACTCGCGGATGCAGTGTTTGTCGATGCACCGTGCTCGGGGAGCGGAACGTGGCGTCGCATTCCAGATGGACCTCGACATATCGACGTGAACAGAATCTCGGAACTTGCTGCGACACAGCGCGATATACTTAGTGGGTACGCACCGTTCGTAAGACCTGGTGGTCGGCTGGTTTACGCGACGTGTAGTATCTTTCGCGACGAAAACGAAATCGTTGTCGAATCGTGGCTCGAATCGGACGAACTCGGGCGACTGTTCCGCGTGATTCCGATCGAGGAAACCGGCATCTCACGACACGTGATCTCTCGTGTCGCATCCGGCCCGTATTTCGCCCTTACGCCGGAGCAGTATGGCACGGATGGCTTTTTCGCCGCAATCATGGAGCGAGTCGCGTGAACGAGCGCCATACTGGCCGCAGGAACCCACTCGGATTCCAAGAGCGTCTCGATCTCCGAAGCGAGGTTCTGCGAAAGCTTTTTCATTTATTCGGCCTGATACTGCCTGCGGGATACGTCTATTTTGGCCCGCCTGTAGCAAAACGCCTCATGGTTCTCGGCATTGTCGTTGTTATTGGCCTGGATCTCCTTCGTTTGTACTGGCCACCGGCGCGACGAGTGTACGGACGGCTGTTCTCACCGTTGAGTCGCGCTACCGAAGAACATCGCCTCACTGGCGCATCGCTATTCATCCTCGCGCAGTCGTTCATCGCGTTTGTGTTCCCGAGCGAGATTGTGCCCGTTGCGATGACGTTTGGAATCGTCGGCGACACCGCCGCCGCGCTAATCGGAAAGAGCATCGGTGGACCACGATGGCGACCAAATAAGACTGTGAGTGGAACCACCGGATCGCTCGTCGTATCGTTCTTGGGCGGACTGATGTGGATGACGCTCCCGTGGAATACAGTTCTGATCGGGGCCGTCACCGCTGCGCTCGCCGAAGGACTCGTAACACGTATAAACGACAACCTCGTCATGCCGGTGGCTGGCGGTATCGCGATGTGGATTGTCGTACTCGTATAGATCGAGCACAAATCGTATCTCAGTTCGCATTCCCGTGATGCAACATGATGGTTCGTCGTGTTGCCGGCGCCGCGGAGGTATTCCGCTACATGGACATTGCGATTATCTCACGTGGCGAAGCGTTGTACAGCACCAGACGCCTTGTCGAAACAACGCGTGACCATGGTCACCGCCCGATCGTTTTGAACCCAGCGGAGAGTGTCCTCCTCGTCGCGAACGGCGAATCGTGCGTCATGCAGCGCGGTGTAAGACTCCCCCATCTCGATATCGTAGTCCCACGGATCGGTCCAAACTCGATCGGGCACGGCCTCGCGCTTGTTCGTCACCTTGAGCATTCCGGTTCGTACGTCCTCAATAGTTCCGACGCGATTTTACGCGCACGTGACAAACTCCGCTGTCTTCAAGCGCTTGGCGCGGCGGATATCCGTGTTCCGCGAACGGCGTTTGCTTCACAGGTGAGCGACATTGACCGCCTCATCGGCGCGGTTGGCGGACTTCCCGTTGTCATCAAGCTACTAAACAGCTCACAGGGTATGGGTGTCATGCTCGCGGAGAATCGACGCGCAGTACGGTCCGCGCTTGATACGTTCCAAACGCTCGGCCAGAGCGTGCTTGTACAGGAGTTTGTCAGCGACGCCCGAGGTGACGACATCCGTGCGCTGGTAGTCGGCGACTCTGTAATTGCGGCGATTCGTCGCCATGCCGCTCCGGGCGATTTTCGCGCGAACATTCATCGAGGTGGCACGGCGGAGCCGGCGAAGATCACGCGCGAGCTTCAACGCGTCGCGCTTGCCGCGAAACGGAGTGTTCGACTTGATATCGCTGGCGTCGACATGCTCGAAACCGCAGACGGATTTCTCGTCCTCGAGGTGAACGTTTCACCCGGATTGGAAGCAATCGAGTCGACAACGGGTACCGATGTTGCCTCCCGTATCATCGAACACGCAATCGAACAGCATCACCGTTACCATCGTTAGACGAGTCGGGTTACTCTGACCACAGGAGTGAAATTCATATGGACACGCGTCTACCACTTTCTGCTGATCCGGTGCCGGATCGCGTCCGAACGCTTCTGTTCGCAACACCACCGATAGATTATGTCGCGGAAACCGCGCAGTACTGGTCGGAGCTCGGTTTCGGAGGTTTTCTTCGACCCGACATCATACCCGGATGGCAATGTGATGCGTGGTCGCTTGACCCGAAAGATCCACACTCACAACACGTTGTTGGAGAAGAGAATCCACGATTTCGTTCTATTCGCGATATGGTTTATCGATTGAACGACGTTGGCGTACGCGACAACTTCATCGTCGTACCGTTCGCT
Source organism: uncultured bacterium (assembly GCA_964635955.1). GTDB lineage: Bacteria > Latescibacterota > MWCZ01 > MWCZ01 > MWCZ01 > CAZWQW01. Next base: position 74,695 of record CAZWQW010000005.1, read on the forward strand.
AAAGAATTACCCGATTGGTTCGATGACGCAGAATGGTCGCGCATTGCACGCAACTTCGAACACGCAGCACTATTCGCCCGCGAGGCAGGTTTTGCCGGATTGGCGTTGGATGACGAATATATCGAGGATCAACTTGGCCTAAATTGGCCCGGGTATCGAGCGTCCGGTATCTCGTTAGACGCGATTCGCGGAAAAGCGCGGCAACGTGGTCGCGAGATACAGCACGCGATGCTATCTACGTTCCCAACGATGACCACGTTGCATCTTCCCGAGACGTTCTCAATCGAAGGCGATCTCGCGAAGGAGCTTTTCTACGGGTACCTCGATGTGCTCGTTGAAGAAGAAGCTCCGGGCGGTATGCACGTACTACCCGAATCCACGTATTTCATGCAGCAAGCCGAATGGGTTGCACGGTACGGTTACGGTCTCGACCGCATTCTCATCGATACCTTACCGTCGAAGGCAAAAGCATATTGGAGTCGATGTTGCGGTATAGGACTCGGCCTCTCTCCGCTTGGGTACCTGCGTTTCATACGTGATGAAAACGGTCGTCGTCTGGGCTACGGTGGCCGTCCCGAAGTATTCGGCGACCGCATACTTGAAGCGGGAGAAGACAAGAGCGGGAACTACTCCGCTGAAGTATTCGCGGAGACTCACGCCGCTGCGCGTACGGCGAGCCGTCGGTACGTATGGGTGTTCTCCGGTGGCCCCGTCTGGTGGCGTATGTCTTCGGAACAACACGCTCGGTACGGTGGGTCATCCATCGCCACGCTGCCTCTTACCGACGATTTCGCCGACTACGTCGAAACGGTCCGTGTTCCAAAAATCATCGACACACCCTTTTACCAGTCGATCGACACCGCCGTACGGAATTCGTCAACGTTCGATACGCTTGAAGGACTCGGCATGCCTCGGAAATGGCTGGTAACGGGCCCGTTCACCAATGAGAACGGTGTTGGGTACGAACGAGTATTCGGACCTGAAGCGGACCCGAATCCCACTGCGGAGTACGATGGGTTGTTTTCATCGGTACGGTGGAATGCGGTTGACACGCCGTTTTCCGGATACGTTGACCTAAGCCGTCTCATCGCCGGTGGGACCGACATTTGCGGGTACGCGCTGGTATGGATCGAATGCACGGAGCCAGTCGACGCAGTGTTACGATTCGGCAGTGACGATTCTGGACGTATTCGTCTCAATGGCAAATGGATCCATGGCGTCGATACTGAACGAATTGGGTTCCCGGACGAAGACACCGTACCTGTCCGATTTGAGGTCGGTCGTAACGAAGTGCTCCTCAAGGTATGTAATTACCGTGGAGGCTGGGGATTCTACTTCCGCGTCACCGATACCGAAGGAAACGAGATCCCACATGTACACTTTACGACAGAATGCGAATGATGATTCACTGATGATCTCGACCCCGCAGACGCTTTCTCTGACTACCCTCGACGGGCTATATTTTCCAACCCGTTCAGTTCGGTTCTAATGGAGGACTCTATGACCATCGTTAACGCATTACGTCCAGCGGAAAGGACGCAAGCACATGTCTTCAATGCGACCGCCGTAATCGGCGGTAGCATATTCATCGCACTCTCGGCGCAGATTTCCTTCTTCCTTCCGTTCAGCCCGGTTCCCGTAACCGGACAAACCTTCGCCGTGCTTCTTATCGGCGCGCTATTCGGGGCGAAGCTCGGTGCCGCGGCCGTTCTCGCGTACCTGGCCGAAGGCGCTGCGGGACTCCCTGTCTTTTCGGCCGGTGGCGCGACGATCGCTCACCTGATCGGACCGAGTGGTGGATATCTGGTGGGATTCGTCGGTGCGGCGTGGATCGTCGGTGCGCTCGCTGAACGAGGTTGGACCGCGCATCCGGTTACCTCGGCAGTCGCAATGATAGCTGGTGCGGCAGTGTATTTCGCGGTCGGAGCGGCGTGGCTCGGACTGTTTGTTGGCGCAAAGAACGCGGTTATCGCCGGAGTCGTGCCGTTTCTTTTAGGCGACGCGCTGAAAATCGCCCTTGTGTCGATTATCCTGCCTCTCGCGACACGGTACGTGACCCGGAGGTAATCGCCTCATGCTCCGAGGAATCGTCGGCGCTCTCGTCGGCTACGTCACCTTTTACGCAGCAACGAGAGCGATAGCCTTCGCCGTGGCACCGTTGTTTGAGCCTGATCCTCGCACCGTTTTACTCGTCGTGAGTGCGGCATCAACGTTATTCGCGGCAATACTCGGTGGATTTATCACAGCGCACATCGCGCTATTCGATCGATCAACGTACGTGCTTGGGCTTGCTGCGTTCGTACTCGTCGGCGGGGTAAAGTCGATGATCTCGTATTCGGACGGAACGCCGATACTCTACGAACTGCTTTACACAGTCATCGGAGTCACCGGCGTAGTCCTCGGCGGGTGGGTCCGTATCCGGTACCGGTGGCGGAGAACCGCGAGGTGATTCTACGCGTTCCCGAGTAACGGATGCCGGAGCTTCTCACGAACAAGCGTCCATGCTTCCTCAGCACGTTCCCGCTTCATATCCGGTGCGAATCCGAAATCGAGATAAATCTTGATCGCAGGTATTCGCACGATCGATGTTACGAGATACGCACTGTCATACGCTTCGGCGAGCCAGAGCATCGCGCGCGTCATGATCGCCTTGCCGATACCCTTCCCCTGACATTCCGGCAACACCGCAACCCAGTGGATCAATCCCTGCTCACCTTCGGGTCGATCGCGCCACCACGCAGAAATCGACGCGACATCCTCGCCTTTTCCGTTGATTACGAACCAGCTTCGTTCCGGCATCAGTTCTTCGTGCTTGGAGAAGTCGTTGATCCATGTCTGCATGGACACGTCGCCAATGCCGATATTCGCTGTTCTCTGGACATGCACCCAGCGTTCGGCGTCACCAACGCGATACGGACGAAACGTGTACGGTTTGGGCAATTCGTGAATCGGAATACCACGCATATTTGAGCGTTCCATTCCAACTGATATGTCTTCCATGTTTTCGTCCCCGTGTTTCGTTCGTAATAGTCAACGCGCATAAGGTACCGTTCGCATGGAAAGATTGGAAGGTGTATTGCCCCGAAATCGCGGTAAATTGATCTTTTTGATGGTACGTTGCCGAATAACCGCGAATCGAGGAGACCAGCATGCCGAAAGAAACCATGTCCCCACGTGAACGGTGGGAAGCAGTTCTCACCCGACAGAAACCGGATCGTGTGCCCATGGATTTCTGGGGGACGCCCGAAGCGGTTGAAAAGCTGAAATGCCATCTCGGCGTCTCCTCCAACGATGAACTCCTCAAAAAGCTTCACATCGATCGTCCACATAGCGTCGGTGGCCGATACATCGGCCCGACGCTTCACGATGGTGAGGACGTTTTCGGCAACCGATATTCCGATATCGACTACAAAACCGGAACCTATAGCGAGGTAGCGAATCATCCACTCGCGCAATTCACGAACGTCGAACAAATCGAACGAAACTACCGTTGGCCAGATCCAGACTGGTGGGACTATTCCGGACTCCGAGAGTCGATACGGGGGAAAGAACATCTCCCCATCTCAGGCGGAGGCTCCGAGCCCTTTCTTCGCTACTGTTACTTACGAGGTCTCGAGCAGGGATTCATCGATCTCGTAGAAAACCCCGAGATAGTCCACTACTGCCTCGACAAGCTCTATCATCTCGCATACGAAAACACGCGACGCATCTACGAAGCGATTCCCGGTCTTGTGTTGATGAGCTATGTTGCGGAGGATATGGGGTCACAGGAGGGGCTTCTCTTTTCACCGGGACAGATTCGTGAGTTCTTCATGCCACACATGAAGCGCATGATGAAACTCGTCCACGACGGTGGCGGATACGTGTTTCACCACTCCGATGGCGCTGTTCGACCGATTATTCCCGATATGATCGAGACGGGTATCGACGTCCTGAATCCGATACAGTGGCGGTGTAACGGAATGGAACGCGAAGGGCTGAAGCGCGATTTCGGCGACCGACTCGTTTTTCACGGTGCGATGGATAATCAGCAGACGCTTCCGTTTGGCACGGTTGAAGACGTGAGAGTTGAGGTGCTGGATAACCTTCGCATCCTTGGCGCGGGCGGTGGATACATACTCGCGCCGTGTCACAATATCCAAGCCGTGAGTCCACCGGAGAACATCGTAACGATGTACGAAACGGGCTACAACGAAGGTTGGACATAAAACGATGCCATAGAAAAACGGGCGCACACAATACGTGCACGCCCGTCTTCTGCGGTTTATCGCGTTAGATTACTTCACCTTCGCGAAGTATTCCTTCGAAGAATCAACACCCGGCTTGATCGTATCGCCACCCGGTGTCCAATTAGCGGGGCAGACTTCACCGTGTTCAGCGGTATACTGAGCCGCCTGAACGAGACGGAGTACCTCACCGATATTCCGGCCGATGTTGAGATCCGTTACGATCTGCACGCGGAGCACGCCGTCGGGATCGATGATAAACAGGCCACGTAACGCTACGCCCGCTTCCTCGATCAACACGCCGTAATCCGACGAGATCTTCTTCGTGATGTCGGCGAGCAGAGGATATGGTGTTTCACCGATTCCGCCCTTGTTCCGCGGTGTCTCGATCCACGCGAGATGGCTGTATTTGCTGTCGACGCTCGCACCAATCACCTGCGTGTTGATCTTTTTGAACTCATCGATCGCGTCGGAGAACGCGGTGATCTCCGTCGGACAGACGAAGGTAAAGTCGAGCGGATAGAAGAACAGAACTACCCACTTTCCGCGGTAATCGGCAAGTGAAACGTCCTTGAATTGCTTGTCTACTACTGCTTCGGCTTTGAAATCGGGAGCTTTTTGGCCGACCTGGACCATGTGAATCCTCCGGGTCTAAAAGTTTTCTTTCGTCACATTCACTGCGAATCGCCCAGTCGATACGCTATACACAAAACGCACACGATCTAATTGCGACTCTGTCTCAATACAGACAGACAAACCGCACAATGTCGAAAGCCCTTTCCACTCTTCGGGGTATACAAAAAGCCGCTCCACGATCACTCGGAGAGCGGCTTTCGGAAACTAAACTTCCTGCTCAAGACGCTTACAGCATTGGTAGATAGCGTTCCCATTCATAATCAGTGACGCGGGACATAAACTTGCGCCATTCGATCTTTTTGTTTTCCAGTAACTTATGGTACATATGATCGCCGAGCGTCCGGCGGAGCAGGTCGCTGTCAGTCGCCGCGGTAATCGCTTGATCGAGATCGACCGGGAGTTGCCCGACACCAAGTCGCTTGCGATCGCTATCGGAAAGTTTCTCCATCATCGCTTCGGTCGGCGGAATTGGCTCATACTCGTTCTCGATGCCTTCGAGTCCCGCGTTGAGTAGCACCGCGAAGAGGAGATACGGGTTGCATGCGACGTCCGGTGAACGTATTTCGACGCGCATCGATTCCTGACGTCCTCGTTTCAACGCGGGAACCCGGAGCAGATGCGACCGGTTGAGATACGCCCACGCAATATGCGTCGGTGCTTCGAAGCCGGGGGTCAGTCGCTTGTACGAGTTCACCCACTGGTTCGCAATCAGCGTCAGTTCCGGCGCGTGACGTAGTATTCCCGCGACGAATTGCTGACCGGTAAGGCTCAGCTTGTCAGGATTATTCTCGTCGTAGAAAACATTGCTCTCGTTCCGAAAGAGCGACATGTTCGTGTGCATTCCACTGCCATTGAATTCGGTCAGCGGTTTGGGCATGAAACTCGCGAAATATCCGTGTTGCGCTGCGACCTCTTTTACGATCAGCCGCGTCGTCATGATGCTGTCGGCCATGCTCAGCGCATCGGTGTACCGGAGATCAATCTCGTGTTGCGACGGCGCACCCTCGTGATGGCTGTACTCGACATCGATCCCTACCTGCTCGAGCATCATCACCGTGTCGCGACGCAAGTCGGATGCGATATCGAGTGGCGTAAGATCGAAATACCCGCCTTTGTCAAGTGTCTTCGGCGGCGCGTCGTCGTTCGCGAAGTAGAAAAACTCCAGTTCCGGCCCGACATAGAAGATGTACCCGAGATCATGCGCGTGCGTTAGCGCCTTCTTCAACACCTGTCGGGGATCACTTTCATACGGAGTACCGTCGGGACGCCGTATGTCGCAAATCATTCGAGCAACAGCACTCTTTTCGTTCGAACGCCACGGGAGGATCTGGAACGTCTCAGGATCCGGCACGGCGAGCATATCGCTTTCGTCAATGCGAGCGAAACCTTCGATCGAAGAGCCATCGAAGGGTATGCCGTCTTCGAGCGCTTCTTCCAGTTCGTCCGCTACGATCGCGAAGCTCTTGAGAAATCCAAGTATATCCGAAAACCAGAGCCGGATGAACTTTACATTGTTCTCCTTGGCCTGCTTGATGATATAGCTTATATCGACGTTAGCCATGTCACTCGCTCTAATCGCGGAAACGGTAACCGACGCCGCGTACCGTATCGATGTATTCGTCGGCGTGTGGTTCGAGCTTGGCTCTGATTCGACGGATATGCACGTCGACGGTCCGCGTTCCGCCGAAGTAGTCGTATCCCCAAACCTGTGCCATGAGCGACTCACGCGTATGCACCTTGCCCGGATGCTCGGCAAGGAAACGAAGTAACTCAAACTCCTTCAATGTGAGCTCAATCGGTTCACCGGCTACGCGCACCTGATACCGGTCGAGGTCGATCCGAAGCACACCGAACTCGACGACGTTGCCTTCGAGCGGTATGTTCGTCTCATCGAGCGCGAGACGTAGGCGCGCGTGCAACTCGGCTTTCCCGAACGGAACAAGTATGAAATCAACCGCTTGGGGGGGAAACGCGAAGTTCCGGATGCCTTCTTCGGGAAGGAGAAGGATAAACGGAAGATCGCGAGGCGCTTGCCGTAGTTGGACGCGCCATGTACTCTCGGGTCCGAGAGTACGATCGAGTAAGTCGAGCAGGACGATACTCGGTTGTCGCTCGGATATAATGCCAAGCGCGTGCACCATGTCTTCAGCAGACACCGCTTGATACCCGAACGAACGGATATCTTCGGCGATCGCCTGACGCGCCTCTAACTGGTTACTGACGATAAGTACCTGTGGCATGAACTCCGTACCGATTTAAGAAGAAAAACAGAGCAGGTCAGAGTATAGCACGTTAACGGAATCAGGTCAACAAAATGTTTCCGACGAATCCACGGTTGGACCGTCCTAACGGACCTTACGAGATTCGGAGTGAGGAGGCGACGGAATCGTGTCGAAAACCGATACCGGTAACGTAGAACGACAACCGGAAACCGCACCGCCATTCGAGGGTCTTTTCGCGCGAGCCTACACTCGTTACTGGCGTGATCACGCGGTCGGTCTCCTCGATAGGTTTTCCCAACTCGATGCGCGATTCCAGATTACCAATAACGTCGATCCATCGTCGCTTCGGCTGCTCGACGTAGCCTGTGGCGAAGGAACGTTCGCGGTCGGGATGGCGAAGCGCGGATGGCATGTGACCGGTATCGATCTCTCCAAAGACATGCTCGACCTCGCCGAGGATCGTTTGCGCTCTGAGCGCCGCCGTTCACAATCCCAAATCGACGCAACGTTCATTTGCGACGATATGCGCGAAATCGCCCTTCCAGAGAAATATCTCGTAGCAACATGCTGGTTCAACAGCGTCAACTACTTGCTCACCGAGGACGACGTCGAACGGACGTTCCGTGGGATACGCCGTTCGCTCGTACCGGGCGGAGTGTTTCTCTTCGATTTGTACACTCCTCACGGGCTTTCTGTCGACTGGGAAACGCGTGCGTGGGTGTCCGTCGACGAAGAGGACTGTTTCATCGTCGCCGATACGAAGTGGATCCCGAACGAACAACTCGCGTCGGTTCATTTTATCGGATTTATTGAAATCGACGGACATTACCGCCGATTTGACGAGCGACACTTCAATCGCGGATACCATTGGTCGGATATAGCGAACATTCTTCAGCAAGCCGGCTTCAATCGAGTAGAATCGGTTGCCTATCCGTCCATGCGCAATCCGACGGAAACAACGGTCCGTTTGCTCTGCGTCGCCCGTGTCGGCGTATAAGTCTTTCTATGACTCTCGCGAGTTCCAGCCCGAAAACGTACATTGATAAATCCGCGTTTGCCGACATCCCCATAGACTTACGAAAAGAGTTGACATGACTCCGAAAACCGTGCTCATGCTCGGATTCCATAACCATCAGCCCGTGGGCAACTTCGACAAGGTGTTCTCGCTTGCATATGAGCAGGCGTATTCGGTCCTGCTTGACCACCTCGACCGGCATCCGTCGGTGAAAGCGACGCTGCACTACACCGGTCCGTTGCTTGAATGGCTGGAAGAGTACCGTCCGGACTTCATCGAGCGTGTAAAAACCGTCGTTGAGCGGGGACAAGCCGAGATCATGTCCGGCGGTTTCTACGAACCGATATTGACCGTTCTGCCTCGGCGCGATGCCATCGAGCAAATTCGCATGATGACGGAGTATGTCAGTAAGCGGTGGGGATACGAAGCGCAGGGATTCTGGCTCGCAGAGCGGGTGTGGGAACCGACAGTACCGACAATCGCCGCGGATGCTGGTGGATTGAGGTATACGGTGCTTGATCAGTCGCATTTCCAGTCAAGCGGCATCGGACCTGACGATGCTCACGGGTACTACATGACCGAGGATCAAGGGAATACGCTCGCGGTGTTCCCAATCGATTACGAGATGCGGTATACCATTCCGTGGAAGCCGGTCGAAGCGACAATAGAATACCTCCGCAAGAAGCATGACGCGCGTCCTGGACGTGCTTGGACGTTCGCCGACGACGGAGAAAAATTCGGCTCGTGGCCTGAGACGTTCGAGAATGTCATACAGACAGGCTGGTTCGATAACCTCTTCCGACGCATCGAAGAAAGCAGCGATTGGCTTGAAACGAAGATGTTCTCCGAGTATCTCAGTGCTCATCCGCCTTCGGGACGCGCGTATTTTCCGACTGCAAGCTATCCGGAGATGATGCGATGGTCATTGCCGGCACATATCGGTGAAGAAGTGGAGCGATTCGTCGAGGAACTTGGTAAACGTGATGAGGTCGAGTTTGTCAAACCGGGCTTCTGGCGCAACTTCATGGCGAAATACCCCGAGGCGAACAATCTGCACAAACGCATGGTGTACGCGAGCAACCGCGTTGCTTCGGCGGATATCGATGATGAAACGCGACACGCTGCATGGAAGCGCGTGCTTCGGTCACAGACGAACTGTCCGTACTGGCACGGCGTGTTCGGCGGCTTGTACTTGAACTTCCTCCGTCACGCAGTCTATGCCGAAATGCTCGCCGGAGAAGCGACAGCGGACCCGGTACGAGAACTGCGAACCGATGCCATCGACTTCGATGCCGATGGACAGCCCGAAGTCGTCGTCGAAAACTCACATCAAGCTCTTATTTTTTCTCCGCATTCCGGCGGTACGCTTCGCGAATGGGACTGGCGTGCATTCCCGACGAATCTCATCGATACAATGGCGCGACGGCCAGAGGTCTACCACACGAAAATCGCTGACGCCATCGTCGAGGGGCAGGCGACGTCGGCAGACGTCGCTGGGAAGACAAAAGCGAAAAGTGCCGGTTTGGCTGATGCGCTCGCATACGATCGGAATAATCGGTGGTGTCTGATCGATCTGTTTCCCGCAGCCGCAACAGACCTGCAGAGGTTCGCCCGCGTCGACTACGCCGACGAAGGCGATTTCGCCAGTGCCACATACTCTTTCACACTCACGGAAGAAAACGGTACCGCAACACTCTCATTTGAGCGCAACGGAAGGCTTCGACGCGGTACTACATCGTGGCCGGTTCGCCTCCGGAAGGAGGTGCGGATAACGAAGGACGCACCGGGAATGACTGTACGGTGGGCGCTGGTAAACACGGGGGATACGCCGTACACCGGTACATTCGGAAGTGAATGGAACTTCGGTCTTCTTGCTGGCGACGCCGATGACCGATACATCCTCGTAAACGGCCAACGGCACGGTAAAATGACTCTCGGTGAAACGGGCACGCACACTGGCGTCGATGAGGTCGCGGTGATCGACCATTGGCAGGGTGTTGATATTCGTATTGCCGTTGATAAGGCCGCGGAACTGTGGCGGTACCCCGTAGAAACGGTGTCTCTGTCCGAGGGTGGCTACGAAAAGACGTACCAAGGCACGGCGGTATTCCCACATTGGTCTGTGACACTTGAGCCGGGAGTGGAGTGGTCGGTTACAACGGTGATAACCGTTGAAACACCGGAATGGCATGAACCGTCGTAGTTGTGACTTCGTGGATCGAACGCAATCAGGAGAACGCGCCCATGACTTCGCGCGAACGCGTGTACCGAGCACTCGAATTCCGTTCACCGGACCGGGCACCGCGGGACCTCTGGTACCTTCCCGGCGTAGAGCGTTACCGTAAAAATGAGCTCGATGAAGTCGTGCATATGTTCCCCGGCGACTTCGAAGGACCAGACGCAACATACGGACGAAGCGAACGCAAAACTGCATTGCAGGGCGACACGGGAACGTATCGAGACGCGTGGGGGTGTATCTGGCATGTGGGCGAACCCGGTGTTGTCGGCGAAGTGAAAGAACCTCCTCTTCGCTCGTGGAGCGATCTTGCGACGTATCAGCCGCCGTGGGAACTGATACGCGGTGCTGACCTCAGTCGCGTAAACGAGCATGTGGCGCGAACGAGCAAGTTCGTTCGAACAGGAACCGAGACGCGTCCGTTCGAGCGAATGCAGTTCCTACGCGGATCCGAGCAGCTCTTCATGGACCTCGCATATGGCGACGCAGAGATCTATCAACTGCGCGACATGCTCCACGAGTTTTTCTGCGAAGAACTGCTGATGTGGTCGATAACCGACATCGATGGCATCTCATTCATGGACGATTGGGGCACACAGAACACCCTCTTGATCTCACCCAAGCTGTGGCGGGAGTTTTTCAAGCCGCTCTACCGTGAATACGTAGAGATCATCCACAGTGGCGGTAAGAAGGCGTTCTTCCACTCCGATGGGCACATCGAAGCGATCTACCCCGACCTAATCGAGATCGGCGTCGACGCGGTGAATTCGCAACTGTTCTGTATGGACATCGAACGGCTCGCAAAGCAGTACCGCCGAAAAATCACGTTCTGGGGCGAAATCGATCGACAGTATCTCATGCCGTTCGGTACTCCAGACGAGGTCCGGGAAGGCGTCCGACGTGTTCGACGCGCACTTGACGACAGTACGGGCGGAGTGATCGCACAATGTGAATGGGGAGTAAAGGACCCGAAAGAGAATATCATCGCGGTCTTTGATGAGTGGAACGCGCCGATTCCTACCAACGTCCCTTGACCCCTTACCGGCGCTCCGCTACCTTCACACTTCCGTGTACAATCGCGGATTGATGTTCGCCGTCCGAGCCGCGGTGCTCGGGGTACCAACCGGTGATTTGACAGAGGGATCAGGAATGCTTGACGCACTCGGAATGGTGGAAACCAAGGGACTTGTTGGCTCCATCGAAGCCGCCGACGCAATGGTGAAAGCGGCCAATGTAACGCTCATCGGAAAAGAGACAATCGGCGGAGGTTACGTCACCGTTCTCGTCCGCGGCGATGTCGGCGCGGTAAAGGCCGCGACGGAAGCTGGTGCGGCTGCAGCACAGCGCGTCGGTGAACTCGTTTCAGTACACGTGATTCCGCGTCCGCACGGCGAAATCGAGAAGATTCTCCCGGCAGCCAGCTGATCGGTTTCCCACGATGTCCGATCTGCCCGTCGGTAAGGCCCTTGGCCTGATCGAGACGCGGGGCTACACCGCGCTCATCGCGGCCACCGACTCTTCCGCGAAATACGCACACGTCGACGTGCTGTCTGTGCAGCGAGCGTCTGGTGGGCTCGTGCTTATCGCGCTTGTGGGCGACGTCGCGTCGGTACAGGCGGCAGTCGATGCCGGTTCTCGCGAGGCGCAGACTGTGGGTGAACTCATTTCCGCGCACGTGATTCCGCGTCCAGACGAATCCGTCTGGCGCATGCTTGGATTGCGCGCAGCGGACGACTCGACGAAACCCGTGAAGACGCAACGTCGGGCAGCTAAGAAATCGAACGCACCAGAGACCCGCGAGGATCTTGATGCGCTTCCGGTTCGAGAATTACGTCGAATCGCTCGTTCAACAGAGAGCATCGAGCTCTCAGGACGCGACATATCGCGTGCCTCGAAGCACGACCTTATTGATGCGATTCGTCGAGCGCGGATAACCTGATCACGTCGGTACAACAATATTCGGTACACGAGATAGGGGAGCGTCTCATCTGAGTTCGCTCCCCTATCCATGTACACTATGTTCTCGGATGATTCTACTCGGCCGACTCGTTTTTCTCGGCTGGGGCAGCTTCCGCTGTCTCCGGTTCCGCAACGTTTTCCGCGATAACCTTCACTTCGACGTTTGCTTCAACCGCGTGACCGAGTTCGACTTTCACCTCGTGCGTTCCGACCGAGCGAATAGGCTCGTCGATCACGATATCGCGATGGTTGACCGGGAGTCCCTTTTCTTCGAAGTACTCCGCGATCATGCGGTTCGTAACCGAGCCGAAGAGACGACCTTCTTCGCCAACCTGCATCGCTATCACGACGCTGATCGACTCGATTGCCTTCTTGACAGTTTCGGCCTTTTCGGTCTCAACGGCGATCCGCTTGAGCCGCTTCTTTTTCTCGTCGTCCCAAACCTTTAGGTTACCCTTGGTAGCCGGGTATGCCATACCGCGCGGAATGAGGTAATTCCGTGCGTATCCATCTTTTACAACGACAACCTCGCCCGCTTCGCCGAGCGATGCGATGTCGTCTCGCAGAATGATCTTCATCGCAGTCCTCGTCTTATTTGAACGATTCGCTCACGTACGGGAGCAAAGCGAGTTGACGCGCGCGCTTGATTGCAACAGTAAGCGCACGCTGCTGACGTTCGGTCAATCCAGACATCCGACGCGGGACGATCTTCCCACGGTCGCTGAGAAAGCGCCGCAGAAGCTTCTCGTCCTTATAGTCGATGAATTCAATGCCCGCTTCTTTGAGCTTATTCGGGCGCTGGCGTCCACGTCGCGGCATATTACTCCTCCTCGCCGACTGAACCATCGGCATCGTCGGTGTCAGATTCGTCGTCGTGCGGCTTTTCCGAAGGCGGTAGTTTCTCATACCGCACCGTCAGGTAGCGTAGCACGTCCTCATCAAGGCGAAGCTGCCGTTCCACCTCTTTCGATGTGGTCGGAGGAGCCTGATAGAGTACGAACGTGTAATCTGCCTGTGTGCGCCACTCGCCATCCTTGCCTTTGATGTTGTAGGCGAGCTTCCGCATACCGCGGCGGTCGATACGGAGTTCAGTCGCGCCATTCGCGGCGAGCAGGTCCGTATACCGCTGCACTCGTTGGTTGATGCCTTCCTCTTCAAGACGAGGATCGAGCACCAACGCGGTCTCGTACCAAGACATTGACAATCCTCCCGTCGGACAGACGTGAAGTCGGGCTTTCGACGGAAAGCCGAGAGTGATTGTTACGTCCGCTCAACATATCGACGCATCGCTCGCGGACGAGTGAACGATGCATTGAAAGCGACACGGGAACGTTGCGAACACCGTTCCCGTGTTAGCCTAAGGAATATAGCCAAACGTAGCGTGTTACGCCAGTGTCGACGCTTAGAAACTGAGCAGCGGTTCAACCACAGCGAGAACCGGTGCGATCACGAGCGATACAATCGACATAAGCTTAATCAGGATATTCATCGACGGGCCCGACGTATCCTTGAACGGATCGCCTACGGTGTCGCCAACGACGGCGGCTTTGTGCGCATCTGAGCCCTTCGGATGACCTTCGATCTTACCGGCTTCGAACAGCTTCTTCGCGTTATCCCACGCGCCACCGCCATTCGCCATCATGAGCGCCATCAGCACACCGGTAACGAGACCACCGGCGAGTGTTCCACCGAGAGCCTCCTGTCCGAGGATGAACCCGACTGCTACCGGAACCAGCACAACGAGTAGACCCGGTGCAACCATTTCGCGAAGGGCCGACTTCGTGGCTATATCGACGCAGCGCTTCGTATCCGGCTTCGCCTTGCCTTCCATGAGGCCGGTGATCTCGCGGAACTGACGACGCACTTCTTCGACCATCGCGAAGGCAGCGTTACCGACGCTCGTCATGGTCATCGCGCCGACTACGAACGGAACGATACCGCCAATGAGCAAGCCGATAATAACCGCGGGATCCGTAAGGTCGATCTTGAAGGTCGGGATGTGAACGGTAATGGCGCTTGCATACGCGCTGAACATTGCAAGAGCGGTAAGCGCAGCCGAACCAATCGCGAACCCCTTACCTATTGCAGCGGTCGTGTTGCCAAGCGAATCGAGGCCGTCAGTAATCTTACGCGTCTCAGGTCCGAGTTCGGCCATCTCCGAGATGCCGCCGGCGTTATCGGCGATCGGGCCGTACGCGTCGACTGCCATTGTGATACCCACCGTGGCAAGCATACCGACGGCCGCGATACCGATCGCGTAAAGTCCACCGAGCGCGAACGAGACAGCGATCGCAATAGCGATTACGATAACCGGCAGTGCCGTGCTGATCATACCGACCGCAAGGCCGTTGATGATGTTCGTCGCGGGACCAGTCTTCGATGCCTCGGCGATATCGTAAATCGGCTTCGAGGAGGTATAGTACTCGGTAAGCAGACCGATGACGATTCCAGCAAGGCTACCGAAAAGCACTGCCCACCAGACCTTTGCCGGCATACCGAGCGCCGATATGACCCAGTACGCAGCGCCGAGCATCAGTACGGCGGCGACATAGGTCGAGTACCGAAGCGCACCTGCAGGGCTACCCTTCGCAAAGATGCGAATCGTGGCGATACCAACGAGTGACGCTATCAGGCCAAACGCGACGATAAGCAGCGGCGCGGCCATGTAGGCAAGGCGGAGTTCGGTCGAAAGCAGTGGCATCGTCGCGGCGATGGCGATGGTGGCGATAATCGAGCCGACATACGACTCGAAGATATCGGCGCCCATACCTGCGGTGTCGCCAACGTTGTCGCCGACGTTGTCAGCGATGGTTGCCGGGTTACGCGGATCGTCTTCCGGGATACCGGCTTCGACTTTACCGACGAGGTCGGCACCGACGTCGGCGCTCTTGGTGTAAATACCGCCACCAACACGCGCGAATAGCGCGATTGAGCTTGCGCCCATGGCGAAACCGTTGATCGCCGCGACATCAGCACCGGAATAGATCACGAAGAAGATGCCGACACCGAGGATACCAAGACTCGCGACGGAAAGTCCCATGACCGCACCGCCGTTAAACGAAACGGAAAGTGCCGCGGCTTGGCCTTTTTTGTTCGCGGCTGCGCTCGTGCGGACGTTTGCCTTTGTGGCGGCCTGCATTCCAAGGAATCCGGCTGTCATTGAACAAAGCGCGCCGGCGAGAAACGCATACGAGGTTTTCGGACCGATACCGAAGAAAAGCGCGAAAAACACGACGATGATGAAGACTGCAAGTACCGTGTACTCACGACGAAGGAAGGCCATCGAACCGACATGAATCTGTTCGGCGATGTCCTGCATCCGCTGATTACCCGGATCCTGCCGACTGACGGAGAGGTAGATGAGCGTGGCGATTGCCAGGCCAACGATACCCAGCAGCCAGACGTACTGAGTGAGTTCTGCCATGGTAGCTCCAAGAGTCCTCGGAAGTGGCCGCCGCCGAAGGTCGGAGGAAGCGGACCGGGTGGACCACGACGGGAGAGTTACGCGGTATCGTCAGATTCTACCATGGAAACGGCGCGCCGCTGCTTCCAGAGTCCGTATTCGTCTGACGCTTTTGCGAAACCGCCATTACCGAAGGCTGCAGCGATACCGACCGCATCGTCGACAGCACGGTGAATGACGGGTATTTCTTCCGGCGTGAAAGGCGTTAAAACATGCTCAACCAGTGCACCGTATCGAGGTGGCGCTCCGACGCCGATCCGTAAGCGCGGCACCTTTTGAGTTCCAAGCGCTTCGATGATCGATATCATGCCGTTGTGCCCGCCGGACGAACCACCTTCCCGGAGCCGAATATCCCCCGGTTGCAGGTGCACATCATCCACAATCACCAACACATCGGTCGACTCTGCACCGTAGGCGTCGCATGCTATTCGCACCGCTTCGCCGCTGCGATTTACGAAGGTGAGCGGCTTCACAAGCGCGTATTGGTTTACGCCATTTGTGATTCGTGCGGTGAGAAACGACCCCGGACCATGCTCCCACCGAACGCATCGTTCGTCGCTGTCGGAGCGGTCCGCTGCGAACGCGTCAAGTACAAACCAACCGACATTGTGCCGTGTCGCGGCATATGTCGGACCGGGATTCCCGATCCCGACAAGTATTCTCACGGTAACGCTTACTTTTCGTCCTCGTCGTCGTCCTCGTCATCGTCCTCATGACCGATGAGTTCCGGTTCGGCGCGTTCTTCCTCTTCGCCTTCTGCCGGTTCCTCTTCGGTGATTTCTTGCGGAATGCTCACCGTTGCAACTGTTGCGTCGGGATCGGTAAGCATACGCACGCCCTCGGGGATGACGAGATCGCTGACGGATATATTATCGCCGATCTCAAGAGCTGAGACGTCGACCGTTATGTGTTCGGGGATGCTCATCGCAGCGCACTCGATACTCACCGTATGTTGAACCTGATCGAGTACACCACCCTCTTCTATTCCTGCGGCGTGACCGATCAGAACAATAGGAACATCGATCGTTACCCGGGACCGTTCCGATACGCGCAGCAAATCGAGATGAACGAGCTTTTCGGTAAGCGGATGCCGCAGAACTTCACGAACGAGTACCTTGGAACTCTCGCCCTCTTGTACTTCGAGCGATATAATCGACGTAAGTGAATGGTGTCGAAGGAGATCTTCGATATCGCGCTCGGCTATCTGCACGGGCATCGGGTCCTGTTCGCCGCCGTAAAGCGCTGCGGGAACCAAGCCGTCGCGGCGCAACCGCTTCGCCGCTTTTCGACCGGTACCGGTACGCGGTTGTACTGAAAGCGTAATTTCACTACTCATGGTGTGTACGTCCTCATTGGATGAACAAAACCGAACGCGTCCCGGATGACTTCGGTCACGGTGGAAACCGCGTCCACGGTTCCCGCTTCCGGAATACCCTACGGCGGAATGGCTGGGGCGGGAGGATTCGAACCTCCATACCAGGATCCAAAGTCCCGTGTCCTGCCGTTGGACGACGCCCCACCACGGGACTCCGTACAGCAGAACTGGGTAAGCCGTACAGAGAACGTTAAACAGTACGGCGGCGACACCCCGTCGTCAAGCCATAAACATCGGTTCAAACGATCAAAAACTCTTCTTCATATTGGCGTGGAGCCCCGTTTCCCGTACTTTATTCGATCGCTTCGATCTCTTGAAATCGTATTAGTGTTTCGTAAAAACGCAATTACCCGATTCCCAATAAGGACTCTCATCTATGATCGCCATCGTCGATTACGAAGGCGGCAACCTCACCAGTGTTCTCCGTGCACTCGAATACCTCGGTCACAAAGCAGTCATTACGTCCGATCACGACACAATTCGATCGGCAGAGCGTGTGATCTTCCCCGGCGTTGGGTCAGCGCAAGCAACGATGCGTGTTCTCCGCGCGAGCGGTCTCGACACCGTATTACGCGACGACGTTTATGCGCGCGGCACACCGTTTCTCGGTATATGCATCGGTGTTCAAATCATCTTCGAACGAAGCGAAGAGGAGAACACTGAGTGTCTCGGGTTGGTGTCCGGCAGTGTTACACGGTTCCCGAGGGAGGTCGATGGTGAGCGACTCAAGGTGCCGCAGATAGGTTGGAATCAGGTCCAGTACCGTCGCGAGCATCCGCTATTCACCGGCGTGCCCGATGGACAAACGTTCTATTTCGTCAATTCCTATCACGTTGTCCCCGTAAACGATGATGTCGTTTTTGCGCACACAATGTATGGGATCGACTTCCCCTCTGTTATCGGGCAGAATAATCTCGTAGCAACGCAGTTTCATCTCGAAAAGAGTGGTGACGCGGGACTTCGCATGCTCGACAATTTCTGTAAATGGAATGGAAAGGTCTGAATCATGTTGACGAAACGTATCATTCCGTGTCTCGACGTCCGCGCAGGTAAAGTAACAAAAGGCGTTGCGTTCCAAGGTAACATCGATGTCGGCGATCCCGTCGCCATGGCGCGCCATTACAATGAGCAGGGCGCAGACGAGATCGTGTTCTACGACATTACCGCGTCAAACGAAAAGCGCGATATCATGATCGATGTCGTGAAGAAAGTAGCCGCCGAGGTGTTTATTCCGTTCAGCGTGGGCGGTGGACTCCGCACGCTTGCCGATATGCGACGCGTGCTACTCGCCGGCGCGGAAAAGGTAAGCATCGACTCGGGCGCCGTTCGGAATCCAGACGTGCTTCACGAAGGCGCTGACGCGTTCGGCAATCAGTGCATTGTCCTGAGTATGCAGGTTAAGCGAGTGCCCGTGTCGTCCGAAATCCCCTCGGGATTCGAGATCTACATCGACGGCGCACGTACGGCGACCGGTATGGACGCGATCGAATGGGCGCAGCGCGGTGAGAGCCTTGGTGCGGGTGAACTCGTTGTGAATAGCATCGATGCGGACGGCGCGAAGACCGGGTATGATATCGAATTGACGCGCAAAATCGCGGTAGCCGTCAGTATTCCAGTAATAGCGTCCGGCGGAGCCGGCACCCCCGCACACATCTACGATGCGTTTACCGAGGGTAATGCGGACGCCGCCATCGTTGCGTCGATGGTTCACTTCGGCACCTATTCGATTCCGCAAATCAAGCAGGAATTGAAGGAGCGCGGGATACCGATCCGGGAAGTCGTGAAGTAAGCGCAGTTTTACGCAGGAGTTCTCTAATGCGAATCACCGACTGTCATTTTCACCTCTCTGGGAAATGCGATCCGTCGGATCTTCTTCGCGGAATGGACGCGAACGGTGTCGATCGCATCCTGCTGTTCTCCGAAAGGGAACGGCTGTCGTTCTACGACACCCGCCGAAAGATCCTCACATGCGCCGAGGTCGCGAAAGCGGCACCGGACCGCATAAGTCCGATGGCGTGGGTCGAACCAACAATACCCGGAATGGCCGACCTTGTCGAGGAAGCGTTGACGGATTTCGGATACGTTGGCGTGAAGATGATTCCAGACCACTGGTTCGCGTATGAAGAGAGACTCGAGCCGTTTTGGGAGCGCATGAATGCACTCGCGGCACCGATTCTTTTTCATACCGGTATCCTTTACGCCCACGACGACAGCTCGCGATTCTGTCAGCCGCTGTGGCTCGAGAAGCTCATGCACTATCCACGCATCAAGTTCGTCATGGCGCATCTTTCGTGGCCGTGGTGCGAAGAGCATCTCGCCGTCATGGGACGAATGCGAGCGGCTGCGGAACGTGGTGGCTGGGAGTGGCAATCGTACTCGGATATTACCGTCGGAACACCGCCCCACATTCACAAACAGGCGTTATCGAACGCCGTGAGCTTCGTAGGGCCGGAGCATATCATGTGGGGAAGCGACACGTCGATGCCGGGTGA
>CAZWQW010000005.1:94418-100754 GCA_964635955.1 uncultured bacterium
TCCGAGTACGCCTGAGTAAACTCCGCTCCGAGAAAGAACACCATGAGCGAGTAATAGATCCAGATAAGGAATATGAGGAATGACCCAGCAGCGCCGAAGGTAGACGCCGTGTCGCTACGGCCTAAATACAGCCCAATAAGAAACTTTCCAATCGTAACGAACATTGCGGTAATGAACGCGCCAACCCACACGTCGCGCCACCGGATTTTTGCGTCGGGCACAAACTTATACATCAATCCGAAAAGCAGGGTGATTATACCGAGCGAAACGACGAGGTCGCCTACGCGTATGAAAATCGCCAACAAGCTGCCATCGAGCAGACGCGAGATCTGCCCGTGTAGAACCGCGAGTATCGCACTCATCACGAGCGAAAGGAGAAGCAACATTCCGATCACGAGGATCATTCCGAACGACACAGTGCGTTTCCAGATAAACCCGAGAACGGCGTTCCGCGGCTCCGCAACCACATTCCATATTGCGTTCAGCGCCTCCTGAAGCTCAGTAAACACACGTGTTGCACCGATAACAAGGACGACCGACGCTATGATCGTCGCGAGACCGCCGCCGGTTTCGAAGCGCGCGTTCGCAATGACGGTTTGAATCGCCTCGGCGCCGGCACGTCCCGTCAGTTGTTCGATCTGGTCGACAATCGCACCGCGGGCGGCGTTTTCACCGTACACCACGCCGAGAATGATGATGACAATCGTCATGAGCGGCGCGATCGAGAAAATCGTGAAGAACGCGATCGACGCAGAATACCGCGATGCCCCGTCTTCGTTCCACTGAAGAATCGCGCGCTTCACCATCTGATAAATCGCGACCGCCTTCATCATATCGCCTTCCCGCCCTCATATCGTTGCGTACGTTCCGAAACGATCCAAAGCGCTAATGATCGCGCACTCATCATGATGTGTAACCGAATATACGGAAATGCTTGACGGCACCTTACCGGATTTCAGTCGCGCGCGTCACTTACGGCAACAGACGATGCCCGATGTTCAGGCACGACAGCACGAAGCTTACGTAGGACAAGAATCGCCTCTACGATCATCCAGATGTCCAGTGCAATGATGACGACATTCATTGCGACGAGATGCCACGCTCCGGTCGAACGGAACTCAGCGAAGTTCTCGAACATCGCCCATAGGGTAACAACGAGCATGAATACCATAGGAATGCCCGTGACAAGGCTATTTCTACGCTGACGGATGAGGTATACGGTAATGACGAGTAACGCCAATCCGCCGAGTAGCTGGTTACTCGCACCGAAAAGCGGCCACAGCACGAGGCCGCCCGTGCCGCCACCTTGACCAAGCGCGAGTACCGCCGCGCTGAGCACTGCAACTGTTGTCGCGCCGTGCTTCGACGCGAGTGGCTTGACATTGATTGCGTCAGCCAATTCACCGATGACATACCGCTGGAGCCTCGTCGCGCTATCGAGTGTCGTCCCAGCGAACGACGCGATGAAAACCCCGATCGCGGTGGCTGCGAACATGTGCGGAATCCCAATTGCCGCGAGCATATTCGCTCCACCCGAGACGAATGCACCGAGTTTCGCACCGAGTCCATCGGACGCCTGCCATGACGAATAGTGCGCGCTCCACACACTCGCGTCACCAATGGCAGCGCCTACGGCAACGAGCACGATGAAAGCAAGCGCGCCTTCGAGAAGCATTCCGCCGAAGCCGATCGGTAACGCATCAGTTTCGCTTGAAATCTGTTTCGACGTCGTGCCCGACGATACGAGACTGTGAAATCCCGATATCGCGCCGCACGCGATAATGATGAAGATCCCGGGAATGAGGTTCGGCGCACCGGCAGGATGGAGATCCAGCACCGGCGCCGCCATGACGGGACGCAACACGATCATGCCGAGAACAAGCGCCGCCATCGCGACGTAGAGCTGGTGACCGTTGATATAATCGCGCGGTTGGAGGAGACGCCATACGGGAAGAACGCTCGCGATATACGCGTAGATGAGCAGAACGATCACCCATGTCGTAAGTGGTGCGAACCCAAACAGCGATGGGAGCGTAAGCGGCATTACCGCGCCAATTCCAATCGTCACGTACAACAGTATCACTGCAACGATGCTCGCCCGAAACGTTGGTATGTTCGTGTTGCGAATCACCCACCCGAGGCCTACCGCGATGGGAATCTGCGCCCAGATCGGAAACACCGACGCCGGATACATCGTAAAGAGAATCCCGATGATCATCGCGAAAATCGCTATAACGATCAGCAGGAGGAACATGATAATGAGCAGGAACAGTATGCGGGTACGCCGATTGATGACCTGACCGGCCGTGTCGCCGATCGTTCGTCCGCGATTCCGTGCTGATATGACGATAGCGCCGAAGTCGTGAACAGCGCCGATGAAAATAGGTCCGAGGAAAACCCAAATAAACGCAGGAAGCCAACCCCAGATGATGCCAATCGCTGGTCCGACAATCGGTCCTGTCCCTGCGATCGATGTGAAATGATGGCCGAACACGATCTGACGACGTGTCGGCACATAGTCACGGTCGTCACGCTGTGAATATGCCGGGGTGACCGCGTGCGGGTCGATTGAAAACACCCGTCGCGCGAGGAATCCTCCGTAGACACGATACGCGATGATATACCCGGTAAACGCGATGACTGCAAGCACGAGCGAATTCATCCGAACGGTCTCCCATAGACATGAAACTGGTAGGCGTACGAAATAGGCGACACAACGTTTGTATGTCAACCGCCTGCGTTGCGTAGTACGAGTGGTGGGCTGATATTTCGAGGTCCTTCGCGTTGGCAAGCTCGGTAACTTCGTAAATGCGGTGATATCGTGTCCGAAGCCTCCCCAAATCGAATCAAGACATTTGGCGTTCTTATCGTCGGCACGATCGCGGTGAGTACCGCCGCGCCATTCATCAAACTCGCGGAAATGCACCCGCTTACGCTTACGACTGGACGGCTACTCGGTGTCGCGATTTTGTATGCATTCGTCGGACGCGACTTCGTATCCGAGTGGAGACGCCTCTCGCGCCGCGATAAACGGACGCTCGCGTTTGCATCGCCGCTATTGACGGGCCATTTCGCATGCTGGATTGGTGCGTTCAGCTATACCGATCTACCCAGCGCCGTGCTCCTTCTCGTCCTCCAACCGCTCTTCGCGTCGATACTTGGCGCACACATATTCCGCGAACGCGTTACTCGCGGCATCGCAGTGAGCCTCCTCGTAGCAGTCGCGGGTCTCGCACTTATCGTGTACGATGACCTACGCTTTTCGACAAACCATCTCATCGGAGACGCATTGGTAGCGCTTGGTGCGGTCTTCATCATCAGTTTCCTCAGCGTCGGAAAGAACTTGCGACCACGACTTTCGTTCAGCTCATGGATGACACTGGCGTATGGCGGGGCGGGGTTGTGGGCACTGGCATTGACGCTCGTTTTCGACGCGCCGATTGCGACGTATCCAACGGAATCATACGGCTGGCTTCTCGGGATGGTGGTGATAACGACGGGAATTGGGCACGCAGCGTTGAACTACGTCCTGCCGTACGTGCGGCTCTTCACCGTGAACCTCGCCACCGTCGCCGAGCCGGTACTCTCGATTATCGCGGCGGTACTCTTTCTGAGCGAAACCGTCACCGTCGCTGAGATCGGCGGCGGGGCGTTGTTGATCGCCGCGCTGTTCCTTGGTGTGCGCGACGAGTTACGACCGCGTGCACCGCTTGTCGACTTGGAACCGGGGTAATAGGGCTACCGCGAGAACGTAAACGCATAGTCGCCGACGAATACGTCCGCCGCCGGCTCGAATCGCCATGCGCGGATTTCATCGCGTAGACACTGCTCAAACGACATATCGCGCAACGTGTTCGTCGTCCATTGGACGTCGCTTACCCGCCCATTCGCTTCGATCGTAATCCGCGCAACGATCGTTCCACTTAGCGATGGATTACTCATCACACCAAGCGAGTAGCACATATCGATCGAAACACGATTCGCTCCGATCATTCGCTCAAGATCGGCTTGCGTGCGCGACGGTAACTCAACTTTTGGAGGTATTTCCGCGTGCGCTACAGGAGCGCGTTCAATCGGCGTGGGTGGGGTGAGATCGACAGATCTCTCCGGTATGGCTGCGGGTGTAACAACTTGGGTAGTGTCAACCTGTATGGATCCCGTCTCGTTAGTACCTCCCGATACGGTCTCACCAGCATTGTCGCCCGTAACGTCGGACACTTGGACATACACTACCGCAACGATAATGACGAGAATCAGTCCGGCAAGAAAAGCAAGGATTGGCTTCATTGGCTTCACCACGATTACCGATGGATTCAGAAGAAAGTACAGTCGTGTTGGTTAAATTGGCTGGAGAGTCAGGTGAGGTCAATATTCGACGCGGGAATACTGGGTAATTGAATTCACGAAACGCCGCAAACGTCAGGTTCGCTTAGAGCCTTTTGGGGGCTTGGGGGGGCGGCTCGTCAGAGCACCCAGCCGATTTGCGGCGTTTCGTGATTCATCATAGATGATGTCGTTAACGTTCGCCGTTCGTAGCATTGCGGGGAGGGGTACTCGCAGCGCACGACGAATCGAAACCGACATCGGTGTTACGATACCGGAACGTACGAGTGGGGAATCTCGCAAGCTCCACGCATGTAGATTGCAACCTTTGTGCCAAGCATACCACGTCTATTACTCGGAATACCTTCCACGTTTTTTCTTCCTTCCGACCGTTGAGGGGTTGGAGTCTTACGTCGAAATCGTGTTACTCTTTCTGTATTCGTGTTACCTTGCGGGATTACTACACGTGCCACGTTTTCTGCCATCGGAGCCACCAAATGAAGCATTCTGCCGTGTCAGTGTTACTCATTCTGATGGTTGCGCAGGTCGCATTTTCCGATATGCGCGACACGACGTACGTCCTCGACCCCATACTTGTCACGGCTACGCGTTTCGAAACCGAACGCCGAAACGTTCCGGGTTCCGTGACGGTTCTCTCCGCTGAACGCCTCCTCGCAACTGGTGCTACCGATGTCCTTTCCGCGGTTGCCGTAGCTTCGCCTGGTGTGTTTATCACAGAAAACGGACCATCTGGATTTGGACTCGGCGAAGGTTCAGCAGGAAGCATTACAATTCGTGGAGTCGGCGGAGGAACACCGAACGATCAGGTCCTTGTCATGGTGAACGGACAACCAGATTACACCGGCCTATTCGGACACCCGCTACCGGACGCGTATGCATTGAACGAAATCGAGCGTGTGGAGATCGTCCGCGGGCCCGCTTCAGCGCTGTATGGCAGCGGCGCCATGGGCGGTGTTATCAACGTCATTACGCGTCGCCCGACCGAACCGGGCGATCGCGTTACGCTGCGAACCGATGCCGGACCGTGGAACACCCGCAGCGGCGAAATATCAGCACTTGGCCGACATGGAGCTATCGACTATCTCGTCTCCGCAAGCCGCACGCGCACAGACGGTCACCGCTATGATGCCGCGTTCGAGCGCTCGCACGTCTCCGGTGAACTCGCATGGAATATCGGAGCGTGGACGATTCGTACAAGCGGCGCGACGACACCGTTCAACGGA
Source organism: uncultured bacterium (assembly GCA_964635955.1). Lineage (GTDB taxonomy): Bacteria > Latescibacterota > MWCZ01 > MWCZ01 > MWCZ01 > CAZWQW01. The sequence goes on from CAZWQW010000005.1 coordinate 99,986, forward strand.
AGCGATCCGGGGCCGACGTACGGTATCGCGGGAATGGATATCGACGTTACGCGAAATCGCGGTTCGGTAGGTGTCGAATATGACGGCGTTTGGTTCGGTGCTGAAATGTCTGCCTATCGCTCGTGGGGCGAACACGACTTCACGAACGGATGGCATTCAACCGACTATATCGAAGGCGCGACAGCTCGCTTCGACTACCATGTATTCGACGACGCAACAATATCGACCGCCGTTGATTACCGTCGCTACGGAGGCGAAGCCGAAGACACCAGTGCCGACCCGGTGTACGATTACGGATCACACGAAGCACGTGAGTTCGCCGCGACACTTTCCGCCGTAATGCCCATCGGCGAGCGACTATCAATTATTGGGGCGGCACGCGCTCAGAATCACAGCGAAGTCGGATGGACGTTCGCACCGGAAGCCGGGGTTTCGGTGCATATCACAAAAACGTTCACCGTACGAAGCTCCGCCAGTCGCGGATTCCGCAGCCCGTCCATGCGCGATATGGTCCTGTTTCCCGCGTCGAATACCGATGTAAAACCGGAAGAGGTCACGAACGTCGACGCGGGTGCGCAGTGGAAACCGCTCGACTGGCTCGCAACCGAAGTGTCTGTATTTCGCACGACGGGCACAAACATCGTCGTTCTCAAGGCGCCGCCGCCGCCACCGCCACGTTTCGTAAACACCGGTTCGTTCACGAATACCGGTGTCGAGGCCGAAGTGCGCTGGATGCTCCGTCGACTCCACGGTTCGCTGTACGTATCAC
>CAZWQW010000005.1:100854-102843 GCA_964635955.1 uncultured bacterium
TGGTGATCGCGATGGGAATCGGATTCCCTATCGCGCTGCATCTAACCGGTGGCGGCGATCTCGGTCGAATGTTTCTCCCGATGTTTCTACCGCTGACGGCCGGTGCGTTTCTTCTCCGACCATTACACGCGATGTTCGCCGGTGCCCTAACACCGATTCTGAGCGCGCTCCTTACGGGGATGCCGCCGCTTGCACCGCCGATTGCGTTTCTCATGGTCGGCGAATTAGTCGTGCTTACCGGAGTGATTTCGGTACTTACAACAAAAACTCATCTAAACATGTGGATCATACTCGCATGTGCCGTTCTTGCCGAACGATTGGTTCTCGCAGTACTTGCATCGGGCTTGAGTTCGGCGTTTGGGCTGCCGCCGCAGTTGGTGACCTGGGGATCGCTTCTCATGAGTTTGCCGGGGATCGCACTGCTCTTCATCATTGTGCCGCCGGTAATCATTCGCGTTCGGACAAATCGGAGAGACGCTCGTGGGCGCATCGTCGAATCGGCAAACTGATCGTGCGCGCACCGGATTCTTCGATGCGATGGCCCCCGAATGGGACGACCGGTACGGTCCAGAGGCAACGGAACGTATCCGCACGTGGTGTCGCTCGCTTCTATTACCCACAAACGCATCGATTCTCGACGTCGGATGCGGCACCGGTGTATCGTCTGTTGCGTGCGCGGAACGAGCGGATACGCCTGAGCGCGTGTTTGCGCTTGATCTTTCGCGCGGTATGTTGCGAGAAGGCTACCGCAAACGCAGTCACAACAGAGTTCACTGGATCTGCGGCACCGCCACCGAGATACCTCTTCCTGATCGATCCGTTGACGTCATACTCGCACTGCACGTCTGGCCGCATATTGAAGACGGCGATGCAGCACTCAATGAATGGCGCCGCGTCCTTCGACCGAGTGGATTGCTGTACCTTGCCCACCTCATATCACGCGATACGGTCAACTCCCGACACAGATCGGCGAGCGAAGTCCACGATGACATCCTCCCGCCGGCAACGGATCTTGCCCACTTCATCGAAAATCGCGGTTTCACCGTTACCGATACGGAAGATGCCGAACGATACCGCATTAGCGCGGTACGAAATGAAGAGGGCGAAATCGGATAGCCGATCTCGCCCTCTTTCACTCTACGCGTGTTAGCTACAGTTCTAAGCTTTTGACACGTCGCCCGTGCTTCCAACGACCTTCGCATACTGACGTCCGATAAGCTCGAACCGCCACCCACGTATGCCACCAGCGAGATTTCGTGTTTTGATGCCGTTCTGCACGCAGATGCGGCACGCAAGGTACCCACGCAATCCGATACGGCAGTAGACAACAACCGGTTTGCTGTGGTCGATCTCATCAAGCCGCCCGCGAAGCTCGTCGAGCGGAATGAGCTTCGCATTCGGTAAGTGCATCTCGTCGTATTCGTCTTTGTTACGCACGTCAACGATTTCAACGTCTGTGCCGTCTTCGATCAATTGATGAAGCTCGTCCGACGAAATCGGCTTCATCTGACCACTCACCTGCTTCTGCGCCGCGAATCCAGCAACAATCACCGGATCACGTGCGGAACCGAACGGAGGCGCATACGCCAGGTCGAGCTTGGTAAGGTCTTCCGCTGTCATGTTCGCTGCGAGCGCGGTCGCAAACACGTCAATACGCTTATCGACGCCTTCGTTACCGACGACTTGCGCGCCAAGGAGTTTTCCGGTCTTGCGCTCGAAAATGATCTTCACCGCGAGAAGATCGGCGCCCGGATAGTAGCCGGCGTGTTGGTTTGCGTGAATGAGCGTCACTCCGTAGTCGTACTCTTGCAACTGACAGAATCGCTCGTTTAGGCCCGTGACCGCCGCGGTCATCTTGTTGAAACGCACGATCGACGTGCCAAACACCGGTCCCATGCTCAGTGACCCGCCCACAGCGTTCGCACCGGCGATTCGACCTTGCTTGTTCGCCGGACCGGCGAGTGGTATCCAGCACGGCTTACCGTTCGC
>CAZWQW010000006.1:0-13384 GCA_964635955.1 uncultured bacterium
TTTCCATGGCGAGATTCCACGCCGCTTCCGAATACCGTCGCGCGTATGCCTTCGCACCAGCGATGGCGTACCCCATGCCACGAAGTTCGTCTCGCTCCTCATCGGACTCTGCCGCGTTGAGTCGCGCTGTGATTTTCGCGCCGATGGCACTCAGCCCCTCACGCAGAATCGTTGCGTAATCGGGTGTCATATGCCCGGTCATTGCGCCTGCGACATGACGCGATTCGGCTATCGACTCGTGCGCATCGGGGGATATGAGCGACCGAATAAGCGAATTCAACTCGGGGCGGAATGTCGCGGTCTCGTCTTTAAGTTCTTCGGTTTCGGCCTCGGTAGGCTCGCGACGTATCCACCGTCCGACAATGAGCTCATCCGGTCCGATATCGACCGGAATGCGTTCCATCATGTAGTTGAACGCCTTGCCGTAGCGCATGCCGATGGGATCGTTGCGGTGGCTTCGCATACCGCGCTTGAATAGTATCTCGCGATCGACGTTCCAGCCTTTCGTCGTAAACAACCACTCGCGGATACGCCCGATGCGCTCGGTTTTCAGATTCGGTTGCTGCATATCACGGCTCTCGTAACGGGTTCACGAAAAAAACGTCGTTTTACAGGACTTCGTGCTTCGTTCGCGCAATGATGTGCTCCTGCATCGTTTTGTCCAAGAGGCAGAACCGCATGCTGAAGCCACTCACGCGCACTGCGATGTGCTCATATTCCTGCGGGTTCTCCTGAGCTTTCCGCAGCGTATCCGCATCGATCACGTTGAATTGCATCTGCCCGACGCCGGTATCGATCGCGGTCTGCACAGCGTCGAGCACCTTTTCAAGACCGGCTCCGTCAAACAAACGCGGCGAAAGCTCGATGATGGCGCTCGACGATCCCGCCGCATGCTCGTGCGGTAGTTCCATGAGCGACCGCAGCATCGGTGTAAACCCGTCGCGGTCACGCCCCTGTGTCGCACTCACGCTGTACGCGAGCGGTTCGCCCGAGCGGCGCCCGTCCGGTGTTGCATTCGTCGATATGCCGCAGTCGAGGTGCCATACAAAACTGAATAGATGCGCGTGATAACTTCCACCGTGCGGCGAAGTGTACGTAGCCATGTGGTCGCAGTAATGCTGCGCGGCGCGACTCACCCAGCGGTCGACTTCGGCAACGCCGTTCCCGTACTTTGGGATACGATTGATGACGAACTGGCGTTCCGCTTCTGCGTTTTCCCAGTTTGTTCGCAACAGGTCGAGCAGCGTCCCGGCGGACATGGATTTGTCGCGGAATACGAGCGTATCGACGACATGCATTGAGTCGCCAACGTTCGGCAACCCGATCGCACACGTCGAGTGATAGTGGTATCGCGCTCCGCCGTCGGTAATGTCACGCCCACGCGTGATACAGTCTTCCGTAAGAAGCGATGTGTAGGGAAGCGGAAAGCGCGCATATTGCGACGCGTCGCCACGATTTGAGACTTCGACCGCGTGCCGCTCGAAATGCTCCACCTGTCGGGCGTATGCGGTCCACAGTTCCTCAATATCGGTCATATCAGCGAGACAGCCGGTATTCGGTCCGAGCTGCTCGTTAGTTCGGATATCCTTACCGTCGTTCAGCGCCAATTCAAAGCACTTCGCGACGTTCATCATATGGCTGACCGCGTGCGGGTTCGTCCGACCGGGTATCGTTACCTCGACGCAGCCGATGATTGCGTATTCACGCGCGTCCTCAACGGGGATACCTTTTTCCACCAACGCCGGGACGATCGCTTCGTCGTTGAAGAAAAACGGCACACCACCCCCGCGACGGATGATGCGAAACGCCGCTTCGAGAAGCTCACGTGGAGTGCCTTTATGGACGCGAACACTCATGCAGCGGATGAGATTGACACGCCACACCGCTTCGAGAAACAGGTATGTGAGATCGTTCGTCGCATCGGAGCCATCGCGATTGAGTCCGCCAAGCGTCGCCTGCTGGACGTCGTAACTCTTGTAGAGCGCAAGGTGAAACGCTTCCGCGAGCTCGAGCGCGTCTTCCGGTGTAATGCGGCCCGCGGCGAGGTCGGCTTTATACCACGGGAAGAGGTACTGGTCGTATCGCCCGAACGAGTTCGCGTTAATCCCGTCCTCCCACCCCATGATGAGGTGCGCGAACCAGACCGCCTGAACCGCTTCGTGAAAGGTCCGCGCAGGCTTCGCGGGGACGCGTTCGCAGATATCCGCCAGTCGACGGTATTCATCGGCTTGGTCCGCGTCGGATTCAGCGTTCGCGAGATCGCGTAACGTCGCCGCGTACCGTTTACCAAGACCACATGCCGCGTCGGCGATCTCGCGAACAGCGCTCAACCATACCTGTTTGCGCTGGTCGTCGGGTTTCCACGGTTCGAGCGAGGCAAGCTGCTCGTCGATGCGATCGCGAATGCGCTCGAAGCCTTCGCGCGCTACCATCTCGTACGAGGGAACAGTATGACCTTCACTCGATCCGCCACCGAAGTACATACCGGCGCGCATATCGCGTTGAATTGCATCACTCAGCGATGGCCATTGTACTTCCGTTCGCCGTGGATGCTCCGCCCACCAGTCGATCGCGTTGTGAACGCGACACTTCCATTCCCCAGATATGGAACCGATGCCATCCACGCGTTCGTGCATCGACGCCCGATGGTTCGCGTTGGTAAGATTCTCAAACTCGAGCCATCCGATGCCGCGAAACGATTCGTGCTGCTGGTATCCGACGATCAATTCACCCGGACGAATCACAACAGGATAGTGTCGAATCACATGTGCGAGCGCGCACGCTTGACGTCGTACCCACGGCTGTGATTCCGTCTCGCGCATACTCTCCGCGACGAGCCACGCGCGCGGCGCATAGAAATCGGCGTATTCAGCATCATTCAGGATATACTCGCGGAGACGTTCTATTCGCGGAGAAAGACCGATACCGCGTTCGCCTTGCACAATGTCGGCGCCTTCGGCGGACGCGATTGGGTTTACGGACACGAGTCCCTCCTGTCCGGATGACGGTCGCTACATCCAACGCGGTTACGAAATCGGAACCGGTTTCACGATCGAATTAAGTTACGGAAGGTAATGGGGAGGGGGCAGGGTCTCCGCATGAGGTATCCGGTGTGGACGACCTGAATACACGTCGAGTCGCCCACGTGCGAATTGCCGCTTGATCAGTTAAGTTACTCGCCCGGATAGACCTTGATCGTTTGCCAATCGAGCTTCGGCCGAACGCCTTTCACCATGAATCCCGGGCGACCAAACGCTTGCCCGCCCTCCTGCCGATTTCTCGGGTCGCGGAAACCGAGTCGAACAATGCGGCGCCACTTCCCGCTCCGATTTACGTCCGAGCCGTGAACCGTCCAGATACTGAAAAGCACCACGTCTCCCGCTCGTGCGGGAACGCTCACCGCATCCTCAAGTCGATACCGATCAGTCGGAAGATGCGGAGACGTATCCGGTCCGGTAATGTGTTCCAACTTACCGAGTTTATGACTTCCAGCGAGAAAACGGATTGGACCCGTCTCCTCGGGAGCATCGTCGATATGAACGAGTGCATCGACGTATCGCCCATCTACGTGTGGGTAGAACGGCAGATCTTGATGCATGGGAAATGGCGCGCCGGCATCCGGCGATTTCGCGTGGAGTGTCGAATGGTGTAGCTCCAACTCGTCCGTCTCAAGAACCGCCGCGATTGAATCGACGAGTTCTGGTTTGCTCACCGCTCGATTCCATGCCGCGCTGTAGTGCTGCAACTCGTGAATCGCGACGAGTTGCGTCTTTTTCTCGGTTTCCGCGTCGAGGTACTTCTTTCGCCACGGACCCTGCCACCCAGCATCCCAGTTCGCGAACGTCCGCATGATGTATTCGAGTTCGTCGGTCATTGTTCGGAGTTCATCTCCTCCGAACACTCCCTCGATTTTGAGGTATCCGTTCTCGCGGTAAAACTCGCATTGGTCCTTCGATATCATCGCACCCCTCCGATCATCGAGTCAGAATGTATGAGGGGATATTGAGGTACAATAGCGGGTTATTCAATGAGAAACCGTGCGGTCATAGAGATCGATCCCGGGAAGTCGAAGAAGGAGATTACGCGAAGGAGCCTATCGCTCGCTCACCACGGTAACACCATGCGACGTGAAGATATCGCGAATCGCTGCAAGACGCTGCACAGTCGGCGCTTCGGTGCCGTTGAGTGGGTATTCCTTGCCGAATTGCTGGTATTTACTTTCGGCGAGCCGATGATACGGCATCAATTCAACTTTCTCGAGCTTCGGATTCGAAACGAACCGACCGAGATACTCAGCCATTCGCTCGACGTCGGCATCGCTGTCGTTACATCCCGGAATGACAGGATAGCGCACCCATACCGATGGCCCGGCATCGAGGCCGAGCAGCTTCTCGAAGTTCGCGAGTATCCGTTCGTTCGGAGCTCCGGTAAGTCGCTGATGTGTGGCGTCATCGATCGCTTTGAGATCGTAAAGCACGAGGTCCGTGAGACCATATACTGTCGCGCCGATATCCCATGGCACGTACCCGCACGTGTCGACCGCGCGGTGGAGACCCTGCTCTCGGAGGAGTGTCAGCACCGCGACGGCAAACTCCGGCTGGAGTGTCGGTTCGCCGCCAGAGAGCGTCACACCGCCGTTCGACCGCTCGAAAAACATGCGGTCGCGCGATGCCTGTTCGACAACATCGCCCGCTGTAACATCACGACCAGCGACTTCCAGCGCACCGGTCGGGCATTGCTCGACGCACTTCCCACACCGCACGCAAAGGCTTCGGTCATATCGATGAACGCCGTCTTCGATTGTGTGTGCGCTGTGGTCACATTCAGGAACACATCGACCACACACCATACAGCGCGCCGGTAGAAAACGGACGTCGTTTTGCGCCTCGACGGATTCGGGATTGTGACACCAAAGGCACTGAAGTGGGCAGCCTTTGAAGAAAATCGTCGTGCGTATTCCGGGGCCGTCGTGAATACTGAACGATTGTACGTCGAAAACACGTCCGCGAACCGCGGCGAGGTTACCAAGTACGGTGGTCATACGTGCAGATCATACCGGCGGTGTAGATATAGTGGACATCCGTCGCGTTAATGCGAACCGATATGATACGGTGACTTCGCAGCGAAAGGAAACCCTTGGGCCGTATTCGACGCAGCGGTACCGTACGGAATCACCGAAACACAGCGCGTACCGCGTAGAGTCCCACAAACTACTCTCGGAGTAATTCAATGACCGATCGCGAACGCATGGTCCGGATACTCTCGCACGAGTCCGTCGACCGCGTCGTGTGGCAACCCCGTCTCGAGCATTGGTTTCACGTGAATACGAAGTACGGAACGATTCCCGAGCGATATCGTGGAATGTCGTTGATCGAACTCTACGACGATCTCGGATGCAGCATCCGCGCCTATGATTACTACAATCAGGCAATCGAGCGTATTCATCCACCTGAGCTGCGGGGCGAAATCGTCGAGGACACCCCGAAACGACGTGTCGACCTCCTCCACACGCCTGTGGGAACGCTTCAGCAGGTCTTGAGTCGGACGGAAGAGTCGGCGCTGGTCAGCGAGTTCTATGTCAAGCAAATCGAAGATCTCGAGGTGATCGAGTACTTGATCGAGAACGAACACTTCCGCTTCAACCTCGATATGTTCCACAAGATGGACACCATCATCGGTGACCGATGCGCACCCGTCATTTTCAACCTTCGGACACCGCTCATGCGCATGTTCATCGAATACATCGGTTTCGAAACCACTGTAGTCCTTATGCACGAGCATCCCGACCGGATGGAAAAGTTTATCCGTTTCATCGAAGAGGCGGACGATCGGTTCTATGACATGGTCAAGAAAAGCCCGGTCGGCATACTCAATTTCGGCGATAACGTCGATTCGAACATGCTTCCACCGAGCTTCATGCGAAAATGGACGCTACCGTACTACCAGAAACGCACAGCGGAACTCCGTGAAGCTGGAATGCTCACGTACCCACACTGGGATGGCGCGCTAAAGGGATTGCTGCTCTTTGTCAAAGAGGCGGGATTCGATGGGTACGAGGCGCTGACTCCAGAACCGATGGGCGACGTCACGATCCACGAAATCGCCGAGGCTCTTGGACACGAGTATGTCCTTATCGACGGGATTCCGGCATCTATGTTCTGCGAGCCGTTTAGCGCAAAGGACGTCGAAGACTTCGCGTTGCTCGTTCTCGACCTCTTCTCTCCTTCGCTCATTCTCGGTGTCTCAGACGAGATGCCGCCGAACGCCGATATCGAACGCGTGCGACTCGTCAGCGAGATCGTCCGCGATTACCGACCGCCCATTCGCGAGGTGTAACTGTGACATCGATAGAACCAATATGGAAGACAACGGAACACGATCGCCGAATTCTTCGGGAACTCGCCGCTCGGTTCCGCGAGATCGCCGAAAGTCCGATAAATCTGGAACGAAAGCGTCTTTGGACGGCGCACAACGATCTCCGCGAATCGCGCCCACTCATACTCATCGAGTCGTTTCCCGCGACTGATGCGATCGTAACGAAGGAGACCATTCAGTGCGAAGCCGATTGGGCGCGACGAGTTGAAGAAACGCTGCGCGTTAAAATTGCGCATCATGAATACATCGACGACGACGATGCGTACGATCCGTTTTTCGAGACCAACTGGCGTGTAAATACCGGCGACTACGGCGTAAGCGGCAAGCCCGAGTATTCCGGTACGCGTGCACGAGCGGACCGTGTCGAAGGCAGTTATCGGTGGGAGCCGCCGATCAAGAACATCGCCCGCGACTTTGACAAGCTCCGACAACGTCAGCCAACCGTCGATCGCGAAAGCACGCTCGCGTGGAAAGCACATCTCGAGTCGGTGTTCGGCGACGTACTGCCTGTGCGTATCCGTGGTGGTTTCTGGTGGACGACCGGCATGACAATCACCGCGGTGAATCTCATCGGTCTCGAGCAGCTCATGCTCTACATGTACGACGATCCAGACGGACTTCATCGAATCATGGCGTTCCTCCGCGATGATCAGATTGCGCTCGATGAATGGCTCGAATCCGAGGGGCTTCTCACGCTTAACAATGAAGGCGACTACATCGGCTCTGGTAGTCGTGGGTATACGAGCGGCCTGCCCGGAGATGGATATACGGCAGGTTCACCAGCGCGGCTTCGTGACCTCTGGGTACTGTCGGAATCACAGGAGACCGTCGGTGTTGGACCGACCCAGTTCGCGGAGTTCATATTTCCGTATCAAAAAGCGGTCACGGAACGCTACGGATTACTGTATTACGGGTGCTGCGAACCGGTTCACAGCCGATGGGAGGTGCTCAAACAGTTTGAGAATCTCCGCTCGGTATCGGTGTCGCCTTGGGCGAATGAATCCTACATGGGCGAAGCACTCGGTCGGAAATACGTATACAGCCGAAAGCCGAATCCGACGCTTGTGAGCACACCGCAATGGGACGAAGACGCGATTCGCGATGACGTCCGCACAACGCTCGACGCAGCTCGTGGGTGCAATATCGAACTCGTGATGAAGGATGTCCACACATTCTCCGGCCATCCGGAGAGAGCGGCACGTTGGGTAGCCCTCACGCGCGAGGTGATTCGCGAATACGGCTGGGACGCGTAGGCATTTCGCCGTGTCAGAAGAGAGATACGTCATGCCCAGCGATTCTCCACTTCTCGCATTCGGCACCGATGGTGCGTTCGTCCATACTCCGTGGGACGGAATGGCAATCGGTCCGCTCGTTCCGAGTGTAACAATCGACGGAGTGATGTACCGATTCACACAGGGATTCCGTAGCGCTAACGTCATCGAGTTTCGTACGGAAAGCTGTCCCATGTCGCTCGTGCAGACGCTCGACGAAGTTCCCAACGGCATAGTCGTTCGAAGTGCATTGACAGTGTCAAGGGACAAAGGCGTCGAAATCAACGAAGTTAGTCTTTTCGACCTTGCTCCGGGAAAGACGGTCGCATGGGATTCTGTTCGCGACTACCGAATACTCGAACAGGGGGATACGTGGGGACGCACTGTTCCACTGTTTTCACCATCCGAAGACGTTGCCGGTTCAAGCGATCTCGTATCGGTTATCTCCGATACAAAGGGTGATGCCGCGCTTCTCGTCGGATTTGTGACGGCGCGACGGTGGAACGGAAAGATAACGGTGTCACGTGGGAGCGATCGCAGCATCCGATCGTTCCGAATCGGGTTTTCGGGCGGCGACACGATTCTCCGCGCAGGTATGCGTGTCGAACTCGAAGACATCGTCGTGCTCACGGGTCGAGACCCGCTGGACCTCCTCGACCAATATGCGGAGCTCGCAGCGGGCAGCGAATCGCGTCCGCCGGTTGCTTCACCGCCTGTAACATGGTGCTCATGGTACCCACACCGACTTGGGGTAACCCATGATAAGGTCATGGCAAATGCTCGAATTGGCGCGAAACGGCTAAAACCGCTCGGTTTGAGCGTAATGCTCGTGGACCTCGGCTGGGAGCGCGGATGGCTTCCGAGTGAGTCATCAGAAAAACCGGAGTTCTCCCGCGGACTACGTGGTCTCGCAGACGATCTCGCTGGAATCGGGTTGAAGCTCGGTGCGTGGGCGTCACCGACCTCCATCGTAAACAATGAAGAGATGCTCCAACATCACCCGGATTGGCTCATTTGCGACGGAGAGAATCGGCCAGTCGAATTCGGGAAGTGGTTCTGGGAGCCTCACGGAACGATCCATCTGCTCGATCTCACGCATCCGGATGCACGCGCGTGGTTATTCGAGTTCGTTCGATCACTCGCAGAACGCGGCGTTTCCTACTACAAGGGAGACTTCGCCGGCATGCTGTCGAGCGAAGCGGCAAAACGTCGCTACAACAGCGAGATTGTATCTGGCGAAGGCACAGAGACAAAACACATCTACGCACAGACTGTTATGGATGCGCTTGCAAGCGTTGACCCGCAGGCGATGATGCTGTCCTGCGCCGGAGTCGATCTCCCGGGTCCATCACGTCCCGACCTCCTCTATACGTGCGTCGATACTGGGAATACCGGCTACGTCGGATGGAAGCTCCTCAAAGAAACTCAGTTAACCACGGCTACGCACCTCTTTAAAAACCATCGCTGGGGTATTATTCAACCGTCATGTACAAGCGTCGGACTACCCGGGACATTGGACGAAGCGAGGGTACGCGCAACAACATCATTCATGTCCGGCGGACAGATCGATATCGGCGATGATCTCACGAAGCTGCCCGAGGAGCGTTGGCACGTACTGACAGCTACTCTTCCGCCACCCATCAAGTCAGCGAGAGCGGTTGACCTCTTTCGACCGATTCGTCGGACGCTCGGAGGTTACAGTTCGAGTACCCAGACCACCGCATTGGCAGCAGTAGCCGGATCAAATGCGCCGCCTGCGTCGGTATGGACAATGCCGATAGACGCGGGATGGGATACATGGACGCTTGTTGCCTTATTCAGCCACGAAGCTCCGGCGGGTGATTCCGAACGAAACGAATCGCAACTCGAAACCTACCAGCTACCTTTGGAGCAGCTGAAGATTGATAGTCAGGACGATCTTTTTGTCTACGAATTCTGGTCGGAATCGTACAACGGCTGTCTGACGGTCGATCCGCCACCGGTTCCGGCGTACGCGCACCCCGGAGACATGCAGGCAACCATCCGGCGTCAGGATCCCGAAACACTGTCGGTGAGCTTCTTTGGGCCAACGGTGAAACTGTTGGCGGTTCGTGTTGCCCGTTCGCATCCATGGGTCGTTGGAACGGGATTTCACCAGAGTTGTGGACTCGAGTTGAGCGATGTTCGGTGGGATTATGCCGCGAAACGCCTCTCCGGCCGCGTAAATCGCCCTTCGGGCGACCAAGGTTCTATCACTGTCGCCGGTGTGAACGGGCTCTCAGTTCATGCACAGGTAGATGGTCGCGACGTGCCGGTACGATCCGGAGCGTTCGGATCGATCGTTCTACCAATTACGGTCGAAGGCGACGGACTCGACTGGGAATTGTGTTTCGCGTAACGATCACGACATCGGCTGATTCCCGAGGCGCCGAGGTTCCGACATATCCATCGCGGCACGGAATATCTCTTCGGTGAGATGCTGTATCGCAAGTGCATCGTCGGCGTTCGGTGACGGTGGTATCTCACCTGCGACAGCACGGAGAAAGTGTCGGATTTCGTTGCGAAACGCCCATTCCGGTGGAGAATCGTACGTCTCGCAGCGGCCTTCGGCAGCACGGTATACTTCGACTTGCCCTGTAACACGCACTGCTAATGCCGGCGGTGTGCGGAATTGGAGCCATCCTTTGTCGTAGTGGAACTCGATCCATTCCTCCCACTTCCCCGGCTGGCTTGGTCCATCCATGAGAACGACACGTGCGCCTGCCCAATCGAGCGTCACAACACTTACCGGATCGTGAACGGGATGCGACGTGAGGACCGCTGTTGGCGCGCCCAAGTAGTACCGTAACAAGTCAAGTACGTGTTGCGTATAGTTGTTGAACCATGGCCACGCACGACGCAGATCATCCGTCAACCCATGCGGCGCAACATACGCGGGCAGCTCAACGACGGGAGCGTCGCCAGCGTTGACTATAGGATCGGCATTGCGAATCCAGTCGCCGCCGACGCTGTGGTACCGAACCAGCTTCAGCGCGCCCATTTCGCCCGTGTCGCGCCACTGATCGATGAGACGCTTCGCTGTTTGCGCAGCGGGATCGAATCGGCGTTGAAAGCCGATCTGGAACACGGTCCCAGCATTTCTTACGGCTTCGACGATCGCGCACGCGTCTTCAGTGTTTGTCGCGATCGGCTTCTCCAAGAAGACATGCTTGCCGGCATCCAGCGCCGCGACCGCAACGTCACGATGCGCTTGATCCGGCACGCTGATAACGACGGCATCGACGTCCGAATCGGCCAGTAACGCGTACACGTCAGGATAGGTATTCGGTATGCGATACCGGTCGGCAACCAGTTGCGCGGTATTCACGCGGGCATCGGCAAGCGCGACAACCGCGCAGCGTTGCGATTCGGCGAGGAGGTTCGGAATGTGCGCGCGTTGCGGCATCGTGCCAGCGCCGACGATGCCTATTCGAGTTTTTCGAGGCATGGTATCTGCAACCTTGAAGCAAATTGTCGAGTCTTTCTGTACACGCAAAGAATCGCTCCGACGTCGTTCCAGTCAAACGGGATAGTCCGGCGTACGACTAATGACGGTCGGGCGTTTTCCGTGATGATGTTATATTGGGGACATACGCGATCCGTGCACCGCAACCGTTCCTCTCGATATCTGCGTCGCCGAGTTTTCCGAGGGATTCATGCCCGTTAGACACCTGCGAGAAGCTCTACTCCCACGTATTTCACTCCGTCGACCGGTTACCGTCGTCATGGTGTTCCTTGCACTGATGGTGATTGGATACATCGCGACAACCCGAATGCCACTCAGCTTACTCCCCGCCGGTAACGAAGAACGTTGGTTGGGAGTCCGCGTGAGCTATCGCAATGCTGCACCGGCAGAGGTTGAACAGGAGATTGCGCGGCCGATGGAAGAGATTCTGCGCACCATCGGCGGTGTCGACAGGATTTTCACGTCGAGCAGCCAAGGCGGGTGTTTCGCTTCGGTACGGTTTCGGCAGTCTGTCGATATCAGTGAAGCGTACAATCGCCTTCGAGACCGTATCGATCGCCTCGCTGCGGAGCTTCCCGAAGGCGTAACCGATATACGGGTTATGAAGCGCAACGATGAGGCGATGCCTGTCCTCATTATGAGTTTCCCGGTTAGCGACGAGTATCCGGACCTCTACGCGCTCGTCGAAGAGCAGATACTCCGACCTATCGAGCAAATCGACGGTGTGGCTCGGTCCGAAATCTGGGGGGCTCGTCCCGCACGCGCAGAGATAGAGATCGTTCAAGAGCGTGCAAATGCGCATGGCATCAACATTTACTCGATCGTCAGGCAGCTTCAGCGTGATAATTTCTCTCTCAGTAGCGGATGGATTCGTGAAGGCGCACAGAAGCTGTTTGTGCGTTCTGATTCACGCTTCACGACACTCGAAGAGATCGAAAACCTGCCGATTGAAGGGTATCCCGGCCTCCGCATTCGCGATATCGCAAACGTCACGTACGGACCACGCGAACGCCGATGGGTACAACGAATTGACGGCGACCGATCGGTGACTGTCAGTGTGTACAAAGAATCGATGGCGAATACCGTCGAAGTGACCGACAAGGTCTTCGATCTCGTCCAGAACGATCTCATTCACCGACCGCAGCTCGGGGGTATCAATACTGTCCACTTCGTCTTCAATCAGGGAAACAACATCAAGGGGTCTCTTGATCAGCTCGCGACGACCGGTATGTGGGGCGCGATCTTCGCGCTGTTCATACTGTTTTTCTTCCTACGACGCATCCGAATGACGTTTTTCATCATCTGCGCTATCCCACTCAGCGTATTCGTTTCGCTCGGCATGATGTACTTCATGGACTGGTCGCTCAACGTCGTCACGATGATGGGACTTATCATCGGTGTGGGGATGGTCGTCGATAATTCCATTGTCGTTGTGGAGGCGATCTATGCGCGTAGGCTGGAGGGCGAGGATCCTTTCCACGCAGCGCTACACGGCGCAAGCGAAGTCGGACTCGCAATCACCGTAAGCACGTTGACGACGATTGTGGTATTCCTTCCGTTGATCTTCATGTCGGAAGACGTTCAGATGTCGTTCTACATGGCGCGAATTGGTCTACCCGTTGTCTTCGCTTTGATCGGTAGTCTGATGGTCGCGCTCCTGTTCATTCCGCTTGCGACAAGTCGACTCATGAGCGGGAAACAGCCGAAAACCCCGCGCTCCATTGCGTTGGCGACGACACTCTACCGTCGCGCGCTGCGTTGGACAATGACGAATCGGCTCGAAGCGGTTGCGATTGTTGGTTTGGTGTTCTGGTCGGTGACCATTCCCGCGTCGAAGGTCGCGAGCTCGTTTAACATGCACGGCGATTTCACACCAGAGATATTCGTGCATTTCAACATGCCTGATCACTACACACCGGAACAGACCGATAGTATCGTCGCAAAATACGAAGAGTTCATGAACACGCGACGCGACGCGTACGGAATCCGATTCATCGAAGGCGCATATTGGCATGGCGGCGGTCGAATCCGTGCACACATCGAGGCAGATAATCGCGCGTGGTATACCATTGCGTGGCATAACCTTACGAAGGCGTTTGGAAGACCGGTCTATCATCGACTCGAAGGCGAGGCCGCGTTTGCCGATTTCCGAGCGAACGCGCCTCGTTTCGCCGGCGTTGAGATGAGCGTGGATCGTTCCCGTCGCGGATCGCGTCAGGCGGCCGTTACGCTATTCGGAGATGACACCCGACGC
>CAZWQW010000006.1:13484-18698 GCA_964635955.1 uncultured bacterium
AACGGGCGAACACGCGTTCGTGTATCGGCGGTCAGCACCGAACAGGACCTCAAGACGCTCGCTGACCTGATACAAACGACTCTCGCTGATTTCAATATGCCTCCAGGTTACCAGTGGTCGCTATCCGGTCAGTTCGAACAACTCGATCAACAGGAGAGTAACTTCCAGTCGGCAATGATCATGGCAGGGTTGTTTGTATTCCTTCTGATGGGGATTCTCTTCGAGTCGTTCATCCTTCCATTCTCCGTCATCATGGCGATCCCCTTCAGCTTCCTCGGCGTCTACTGGATGCTCTGGATTACCGACACACCGTTCGATATGATGGCGAAGATCGGCACAATTGTGCTCATCGGAGTCGTCGTCAACAACGCGATCGTATTGGTCGACCTCATCAATCGACTGCGGGCTGAAGGCAACGAACGGACAGACGCAATACTCGAAGCGGGAAGTAACCGATTCCGCCCGATTCTCATGACGAGCATCACGACGAGCTTCTGTCTCATCCCGATGTCGCTCAGCGGGGGTGCTATGGCGGGAATCGAATACGCGAGTATGGGACGCGCGATGATCGGCGGACTACTCACCGCGACGATGTTGACGCTGTTCGTCGTACCGCTTTTCTACAGCCTATTCGACGACTTACGTGTCTACGCAGCCCGCCTTGCATCGTTACTGCGTCACGTCGGAGTGCGTAAACCAGCCGAAGCGACCGTCAGGTCGGATCAAGCGTAAACGGCACCACTCGCTCCGTTTCGGCGCGAGTGGTGTATCTTGGACGGCAACGGGTGTGACGCTACATTTAGGCATACCTCAATATCGCCTCTAACACGATTTCTTTTTGCTTTCCCGAAAGGACCACAATCACCATGTCGAACGACGCATCAGAGAAGATCACTGTACACATGATCGGTCAAGGGCACATCGATCCGGTGTGGCTCTGGCGTATCGATGAAGGGCGTAAAGAAGTTCTCGACACCTGCCGGTCTGCGCTCGACCGCATGAACGAAGAGCCGGACTTCATCTTCAGCCGCTCTTCCGCTGCATCGTATTTGTGGGTAGAAGAAGATGATCCGGAGATGTTCGAGGAGATACGCGAACGTATCGCCGAAGGACGTTGGGAGATCGTCAACGGATGGTGGGAGCAGCCTGACTGCAACGTACCGGGTGGCGAGAGCTTTGTTCGGCACGCTCTCTACGCAAAAGAGTATTTTCAGGAAAAGTTCGGCACGGATACGACCATTGGCTATAACGTCGACACGTTCGGTCATAACGGAAACCTCCCCCAGATTCTCGCTAAGAGCGGCTTCGATAGCTACATCTTCTTCCGTCCGAGCGAGGACGAGTTCCGCGCGTACGAGAGCCCGACGAAAGAACTACCGCAGATTTTCTGGTGGGAAGCGCCAGATGGAAGCCGTGTGCTCGCATGTCGACCGCCGTACCACTATTACGGTTTCGGTAGAGACCACACGGAGATGGTTGAGCGTATCGAAGAGGCGAAAGTTCGCACGCTCAAAGGGCTCAACGATGTGCTCTGTTTCTACGGCGTTGGAAATCACGGCGGCGGACCTACTAAAGAGAACATCAAAGGTATTCGCGAATACAACGAACAGGCGACCGATTCCGTCGCAATCTTTTCCACCGTGAAGGCCTTTTTCGAGAAGGCTCGAAACGCAGGCGTCGAGTACCCTGTCGTCAAGGACGACCTCCAGCACCACGCTGCGGGATGCTATTCTGTTGTCAGCGCGGTAAAGAAGTACAACCGTCGCGCTGAACAGTCGCTTATGGTCGGCGAGCGTTGGTCCGCTGTAGCGAACGCACTGTATAGCGCGGCGTATCCGGCGATCGAGATTCGCGATGCATGGCGTGGCGTGCTCTTCAACCAATTCCACGACGTCCTATCCGGAACGTCTCTGGCGAATGCGTACGAAGATGTGTACGCATTCTATGAGCGCGCAATCGAAACCGGCGAGACGGCGAAATCGCAGGCATTAGTCGCCATTGCACGGCATATCGATACGCGGAATACGGCGCTCGGACAGGGAGTCAGCGTCGTCGTCTTCAATCCGAATCCATGGAAACGCACCGACATTGTGACAGTGGACGTTCCATGTGCCACCGCACCGCGTATGGCATTGGTTACCGACGACAAGTGCAACGAAATCCACAACCAGCTTCTCAAGACTGAGAAGCACGGTGATAGCAATACCGCATCGATTATGTTCACGGCAGACGTTCCCGCACTCGGTTACCGCGTTTTCCGCGTTCGGCTCGACGAGATGCGGGACAATTACGACACGAAGCTCACCCGGTCGCCGCTCTGGTGCGACGCGGGGAATCTTTCGAATGACCTCCTGTCGCTCCGCGTTGATCATACAACCGGCGCGATCGCGAGTATTAAAGTCACCGATGGACCAGAACTCGTCGGTGATCATGGTGTAATGTTCGCCGTCATGCGCGATCCATCCGATACGTGGGGTCACGACGTCAAGCAGTACCGTGACGAGATCGGCCGCTTCTACGCGAACGGAAACGTGAAGCTCGTCGAACACGGTCCGACTCGCGCGACACTCGAGGTAGTGGGCACGTATAACGACTCAAAGATCACTCAGCGAATCAGTGTCTACCCCGGTATAGCGCGTATCGACGTCGATTGCGAAATCGACTTCCACGAACCGCATTGTATGTTGAAGCTCTGCGTCCCGACGACAGCGAAGGACGGAATCCCGATGTATGAAATCCCGTACAGCTTCATACAGCGTGTGCCGAATGGCGACGAGGATCCGGGGCAGAAGTGGGCCGACATGACCGGAACAGTCGATGCTTCGACCGGCGCAATCGGCGGCATCTCCGTGATCAACGATGGCCGATTCGGGTTCGACGCGAAAGACGGCGAAATCCGAACCAGCGTCCTGAGAACGGCAATCTACGCGTTCCACGCCCGTCGACAGGTGAACGCGAAGGAACAATACCATTACGCCGACCTCGGCGTGAGCCGGTTCAAGTTTTCACTCGTGCCACACCTCGGCGGCTGGCAAACAGTGGCGGTTCCGCGTATCGCGGAGGAGTGCCAAGCACCGATGACGGCGTTTGTAGAGCCACATCACAACGGCGAGAATCCGACCGAAGGACGTGGATTCGTAAGCGTCGGTCCGGAAAACGTGGTGTGCACCGTCGTCAAACGCGCACAGCGCGACAACAAACTCATTGTTCGCATGTACGAAGCGCACGGAGCTACAGGAACAACCGCGTCGATCGAAATACCGACACATGGGATTCGGGCATCGGTGCCAATCGGTCACCACGAGATCAAGACGCTCGCATTCGATCTCACAAATCCAAGTGCGGCGCCGGTTGAAGTCGATCTCCTCGAACGCCCGATATAGCGGGATCGAGTTCCAGTGTCTTACGACGGCGCGGCATATGAAGAATGTCGCGCCGTTTTTTAGTTCACACCGTTTTTTCATACTTTTACACGTTCCGCAGTCGTATATGACTTCATGAGGTGCAGAAAATGGACCCAAGACTCATTGACGTATACCGTAGTGTCGGCGGCTCGGCGAAATCCGGTCGATACTACCGAATGGAACGAATCCATCGCGTGGACCCGCAGACCGGCGTCCGTGTCACGCAACTGACGTCGTTCCCCGTTCTCAGCCACACGCTCTACTATCACTGTCCATGTTTCACACCCGATGGAACGCTCGTATTTCTCACATATAACGGTCCCGGGCGTTGGGCGTCGCCGGACGCGTGGCGCGTCAATCTCGACGGCACGGATCTATGGCCAATAACTCGGCGCGAAGGTCTCGCCGGTTTCGTCGTGTCGCCCGACGGCTCGACCGTCTACGCGCAGGACGGCGGAGCGCTACTCGCGTTTCCCATTAGTGAGAGTATGACACCTGCGGAACCCGTCGAAATCGGTCGAATCGATGGCGTTGCATACGCGGGGACGCTTCTCGGAAGCGTGAGCAACGACGGTACGCAATACCTCTCGACCGCCGTGATGCAGTCCGGTGAGACGGCGATCGTACGGTATGCAACCGACGGTAGCGACGCGGAGATCGTGTTTACGCGCGAATGGATTGCGCACCTTCAACTCGATCCCACCACAAACACGGTGCTCTTCGGCGGTCCATCCGACGGCACCAATACAACCGGTCTCTGGCTGTGCGAACCCGACGGCTCGAACCTCCGTCCCTGCAGTCTCAAGAACTCGACCGGGCATTACGCGTTTTTCGGTACATCCGGGAAACTCCTCTCGACGGTCAATGAACCGTACGGATCGATTGTGACGATGTCACCGGACGGTGAGATCGAGATCATCGCGCGCGGTGGACATTTTTGGCATGCGGCGGGAAGCGCGGACGGGAAGTGGGTCGTATCCGATACAAACTGGCCGGATATCGGCATTGTGCTCGTCAACGTAGATACCGGACGATGGGCGCCGCTCTGCCAGTCTGGAGCGTCATACGGTCATCCGCAGTGGACGCATCCGCACCCGATGTTTAGCCCAGACGGTAACCACGTCGTGTTTACGTCCGACCGCACCGGCATCGGCCAAGTCTATGCGGTCGAAATCCCGGGCGAGCTTCGTCAGCGCCTCGGTGGATGACGGAGCGGCGTCAAATCATGACCGAGTTGTCGGATTATCTTCATCCGGTTTGGCAGTGTGTCGCGCTTGTTCTCGCGATCGTTACCGCCGTGTGGGGATTGCGGATACGGAGACAACGGAGCCATCAGCGCGTAGCTCCTGACGTGTCGCTACTCAGACGGCACGTCTACTTCGGAGCAGCCGCAGTCACGCTGTTGATTCTTGGATGGATCCACGGGCTGTGGGGCGTGTCGTCAGATCCCTACGCGCAGGTCTTCCGTTCGTGGCATGCGTGGGTCGGAACGGCATCGATTGCGCTCTTCGCAGCCGGTGCCGTTCTCGGATTCCGCCTCTATTCGCACTTGCGGTCGACGTCAGCACGTAGGACGGAGCGTTATTCTGAGTTGCGCAGCCTCCACGTGTTTTGCATGGCGATTGCCTTATTTCTCGCGATTACGCAAGTCGTACTTGGCCTTCCACTACTCCCATGACACAGCGATCTCGCAGCACATTCGCCGTCCTCGGGTTCGCACTCGCCGTTTCATTGTCTGGATGCGCGCTTCTCCCGCGTATGTATCGCGAAGAACCGGTCGTGTCCGAAGCCGAAGCACAACGGATGGTAG
>CAZWQW010000006.1:18798-27315 GCA_964635955.1 uncultured bacterium
CGTATGTATCGCGAAGAACCGGTCGTGTCCGAAGCCGAAGCACAACGGATGGTAGGACATCTCCACACACTTAATCACGCCGCCCTCAAACACGAGGCAAGCTACCTTGGCGAGTTCGTCCCGTCATTCTACCAGATCGTCGACGAAGCCGACACAGCGTTCGACGTAAGCGCTGATACACGCGTCATACGCGACCGAAACGCGGATACACTCGCACGTGTAGGCGCGACGTTCTACAACCGGATCATGATCGAGGGATGCGGAAAGCTGCGGGATGGGCGCATCGTGACGTACGATACTCGCATCGACGGAGAGATACGGTTCAAAGTCACCGAAGCGCCATTTGGCGAGGGGTACGCGAGTGTTCCGCTGGTTCCCTACCGAACTGTCGCCGTCGATCCTGAGGTAATCGAACTGGGCTCGATTCTCTATGTTCCCGCGGCGGTCGGCGTTCAACTCTGCAATGGAAGCGAGCACGACGGAATCTTCATCGCGGAGGATATCGGGAGCGCGATTAGAGAGAATCGCATCGACTTCTTCGTTGGCTTCGACGATCATATTCGGAATCGGTTTTCCGAATCCGGTGCATTGGTTCACGGGAATGCAACGCGAGTGTATCGAATTCGAGGCGCGTTTGGACGCGCACTCGCTACATCGATTCATCGCAACTCGACTGAACTCTTGCCGTAGTGTTGGGCGTGAAAAACAAAGCGCGCGAGCCGACTACCCGTCAACTCACGCGCTTCCCGTCGCTTGACTCATCAACACTTAGTCGCGGAAGATATCCCGCATCTTGTCGAAGAAACTCGTTCCGCCGTCCGGTGGTGCTGACGAGGACTTCTTTTCCAGATTCGCGAGCTTCTCGAATATCTGACGTTCTTCGCTGTTCAGCTTCATCGGTGTCCACACGTGGATGCGCACGAGCATATCGCCGCGTCCGTAGTTATTCAGGTGCGGAATCCCCTTACCACGCAAGCGCAACACCTTACCCGATTGCGTTCCGTCGGGAACCTTGAGGCGAACTTTCCCGTCGAGCGTGGGAACCTCTACCTCGGTACCGAGAGCGGCCTGACTGAAGCTGATCGGCAGATCGTAGTGGATGTCGTCCTCGTGCCGAGTGAACTGTGGGTGTTCCTGTTCCTGAATGTCGATCAATAGATCACCGGCAGGACCGCCGTTCGGACCGTGATTGCCTTGGCCGCGAAGGCGAATCGTCGTGCCACTCGATACTCCGGCCGGGACCTTCACCGATACGGTCCGCGCGTCGTCAACCAAGCCAGTTCCTGCGCACGCACCGCACGGATCACCGATGATCTGACCGGTACCTCCGCAACGATCACACGTCGCTACAGTAACGAGGTTGAAAAAGCCACCGGTCGCGCGGCGGACTTGCCCCGCGCCATTACACTGTGGGCATGTCGTTGGCTTTGCGCCGGCCTTCGCACCA
This sequence comes from uncultured bacterium, assembly GCA_964635955.1. Lineage (GTDB taxonomy): Bacteria > Latescibacterota > MWCZ01 > MWCZ01 > MWCZ01 > CAZWQW01. The sequence continues at coordinate 20,246 of CAZWQW010000006.1, forward strand.
CTGCCGCCGCATTCCCCACAGTGAACACGCACGCGCTTCAACCGGATTTTCTTTTCCGCGCCTTCGGAGATCTCTTCGAGCGAGAGTTTCAGTGCTATCCGTACGTCGGTGCCGGGGATACCACCGAACCCACTACCGGGGCGCCTCCGTGAATGAACACGAGTTCCGCCGCCGAAAATGTCTTCGAAACCTCGACCGAAAAAGCTGCTGAAGATGTCCTCGAACTCGCTTGCGTGCGAGAAATCCTGCCATTGGAAGCCGCCCTGACCAAACGACTCTTCGACGCCCGAGTGGCCGAATCGATCGTACCGCTTCCGCTTCTCTTCGTCGCCCAGAACTTCGTAGGCCTCGGCAAGTTCTTTGAACTTCCCTTCGGCTTCGGCATCGTCCGGGTTACGGTCCGGATGATATTTGAGCGCAAGCTTTCGGTACGCTTTTTTGATATCGTCCTGACTCGCTCCGCGCTCTACGCCCAGAACCTCGTAATAGTCTCGTTTTGCGGCTGTTGCCATGTGCTCAATGCCTCTGACGTATCTGTATCCGGAGAATGTCTGTTCTAACGATGCTCAACCTTTGAAATATGAACTATTTGTCGTTGTCTCACAACCTTCGCCGGCGTCAACACCGACGGGGCGCGCCGTTGCCTCGAAAGACACCAAGCGTCGCCCCGTCAATTCACCGGCGGGCTTTATGAATACGACGATTACTTCTTTGAGTTCTCGTCGTCAACCACGTCGTATTCCGCGTCGACGGTGCCATCGCCTGACGGCTGCCCACCTTGCTTTGGACCGGCCTGCCCGCCCGGTTGCGGACCGGGTCCTGCCTGCTGCTCGCCGGCGGTCGTCTGCTCGTACATCGCCTGTCCGAGCTTCATGAGCGCCTGCTGCAACGCGTCGACCTTCGCGCGAATCTCATCGGCGTTGCTGCTGTGTTGTACGCTGCGTACGTCTTCGACGGCCTTCTGGATCGCCTCTTTATCGGAGTCGGACAGTTTCTCGCCATACTCCTTGAGGTTCTTCTCGGCCTCGTACGCCATCGAGTCGGCCTGATTACGCAGTTCGATAAGCTCACGCTGCTTCTGATCTTCGTCGCGGTGCGCTTCGGCGTTTTTCACCATGTTGTCGATCTCTTCCTTGCTGAGACCGCTCGACGCCTCCACGCGAATCTTCTGTTCCTTACCCGTCGCCTTGTCTTTCGCCGACACGTGCACGATACCGTTTGCATCGATATCGAACGACACTTCGACCTGCGGAACGCCACGCGGCGCCGGTGGAATACCGACGAGGTCAAACGTCGCCAGCGTGCGGTTTTCCGACGCCATTGAGCGCTCACCCTGCAACACGTGTACACGCACGCTCGTCTGGTTATCCGACGCAGTGCTGAATATCTGACTCTTCTTCGTCGGGATCGTCGTGTTCCGCTCGATAATCGGCGTCATCACACCGCCGAGTGTCTCGATACCGAGTGTCAGCGGCGTCACGTCCAGCAGGAGCACATCTTTCACTTCGCCAGTAAGAACGGCGCCTTGAATCGCCGCACCGATAGCAACCGCTTCGTCCGGGTTCACGCTGCGGTTCGGCTCTTTCTTGAAGAGACCTTTGACCTTCTCAAGCACCGCCGGAATACGCGTTGAACCACCAACGAGTATCACTTCATCCACGTCATCCGCCGAGACTCCCGCATCACGCAATGCCGCGCGACACGGTTCAACCGTGCGCTCGACGAGGTCCGCCGTAAGCTGGTTGAACTTCGCCCGGTTCAGCGAAAGCTCGAGGTGCTTCGGACCTTCAGCGATGAACGGCAGGTTGATCGCCGTCTGCGTGCTGCTCGAGAGCTCGATCTTTGCCTTTTCGGCTGCGTCGCGCAACCGCTGGAGCGCGGTGCGATCCTTGCGCAGATCGATACCTTCCGCGTTCTCGAACTCCTGCGCCATCCAGTCGACGAGACGCTTATCGAAGTCGTCGCCACCCAGATGCGTGTCGCCGTTCGTACTCAGTACCTCGAATACGCCATCACCGACCTCGAGTATCGATACATCGAACGTTCCGCCACCAAGATCGAACACCGCGATCTTTTCGTTCGATTTCTTATCGAGACCATACGCAAGACTTGCGGCAGTGGGCTCGTTGATGATACGGCGAACGTTCAATCCGGAAATCTGGCCGGCATCCTTCGTCGCCTGACGCTGCGAATCGTTGAAATACGCGGGTACCGTAACGACCGCGTCCGTAACTTCGCTGCCAAGATAGTCTTCCGCTACGCGCTTCATGTACTCGAGAATCATCGCGCTGATCTGAGGCGGCGCCCATGTTTTCCCGCCGGCCTTGATTTCCAGATCACCGTCGGATGCGGCACGAACCGTATACGGCACCGTCTTCATCTCTTCGGAAACCTCCGAGAACTGCCGTCCCATGAAACGTTTCACGGAAAAGATCGTGTTCTCAGGGTTTGTGATCATTTGCCGCTTCGCCGCGGCACCAACGAGTCGCTCACCGTCGCCGGAAAACGCCACCATCGAAGGTGTCGTGCGAGCGCCCTCGGTATTGGTAATCACGATTGGCTGATTGCCCTCCATGACGGCAACACAGCTATTCGTCGTTCCCAAATCGATTCCGATCACCTTACTCATTTTCCCTCATCCTTCCATGCATTCCGCTGTATCTGCGTTGCGGAATCCGTTCTCTATTCACCAACGATTTTCACAGTGTATATCGACACCCTACTCTTCTTCATCACTCGGTACTGACGGCGCACGACACACAACGACTTTCGCGTGCTTGAGCACCTTATCGCCAATCCAATACCCACGCTCCACCACGTCTACCACGGTGTTCGGTGGCGCATCTGCCGACTCCGTCATCATGAGCGCTTCGTGAAGGTTCGGATCAAACGGCGAACCGACGGGCTCCATGACCTTCACCTGTTCCCGTTCGAGGATCGCCATAAACTGGTTATACACGAGCTCCATGCCCTGGATAAATGCGCTCATCTCAGGGTTTGGTACGTCGAGCCGGTCAACCGACGATTTCGCCGAACGAATCCCGCGTGCGAGATTGTCAACAGGCTCGATGAACTGACCGATGATACGTTCACCAGCTCGAAGCACCCGTTCCTCGTTCTCACGCGCGATACGACGCCGAAAGTTCTCCAACTCGGCCACGCTGCGCATCCAACGGTCGCGGAACTGCTCCGACTCCTGCTTCGCCGCTTCGAGCTCGGCGAGTATCGTTTCGACTGTTACCTCAGCCGTCTCCTGAGCTCCGTTCTCGGTGCTACCGGTCTCGGACTCCTCCGCGACACGCTCCGCAGTTTCATCGACCGGCTTGTTTTTCTGTTTATCCTTGCTCACCCACAACTCCTTGACTTCTCTGTCGTCTCTGCGCGATGCTTGCGCGTTAACGGGATGCAACATGCGTACCACTACGATTTACCGCCGTATCTTGTGCGTATTCAGCAAATTACCGCCAGATATACAGGGCGACTTGCGCCAATATGGCTGCTCGTGTCATTATGACGGATTAGCGTGTGTAATTCGCGCAATCCAGTCACATGATCGTCGCGTGATTTGTTGTAACTCATTCCGTTGTCGCTGAATACGCGAAGCGGTATATTCGATGTGCGCTGAGTGTTTTTTGTTGTTTTGACGTAACTATCCGCATCCCCGTATACCACATAGACGAGTCGATTCATGCCGTATGGTTTACCACCCGATACCGAAGAAACCCAGTATGTCGCGAATCCATGGGTAACGTTCTGGACCGCACCGCGGGTAACACTCGACGCGATTCTCGCGACGAATCCAGCACGGTACCTATGGATCCTCGTCCTGTTCGGGGGAGTGAGTCGGACACTTGGGCGGATACCGTCGATACCGTTCCAAGAACCGCTCACCGACGACATGATCCGGGCGCTGGCGTTCCTCGGAGGTCCGCTTCTCGGTCTGATCATCGTATTCGTGATCGGGAGGTTGCTTCACCTGATCGTTCGACGACTCGGTGGAACAGCGACATGGGTAGAGTCTCGGACCGCTGTGGCGTGGGCGTTGGCACCAAGCGTTCCAAGTGTCGCGCTCTGGACGATCATGTACCTGTCGTATGGATCACAGGTCTTTTCACCCGACGCGATCGCGAATGTTGCTGATAGCGGAACGCAGCTTATTCTCACTGTCGATTACTTCATCCAATCGGCACTGACGATATGGATGCTCGCACTCGAGATCCTATTGCTCGCGAAGGTGCATAAAGTGAGTGCATGGCGGGTTCTTGGTGCGGAAGCGCTCCTCGCAGTGGTCTCACTGGTGCCGCTTTTCGCACTCGCGCTATTCATGTCGTAGCGAGCCGTGCGGACCGCTACCGACGTGGCTGCGTCAGCTTTTGATGAACCAGGAGATAGATTTCGTTCTCGAATGTTGCCGGCGCGGATTCTTCGGAGCTGAGCACCTGCGCTTGTATTGCGACACTGTGTGGCCGTTGTTCGCTGACCTGCGCGGCGATGCGAACACGGTGCATCGATCCCAAAAGCGGTCGTTCTACGAAGTTCGTCTCGATATAGCCGCTTGTCGGGATCTGCCGATCGATAGTGTAATCCAATTGCAGCAGTGAACTGAGCACCGCTTCGGTAACCTTGTTGCGGTCGACGTCGTAATCCGCCGATCGCGCGGTCTCAATTTCTGCCCGTCGACGTTCTTCCGCTGCACGCATCGCTGCGCAACCGAGCGCAAGCATCGACACACCGATCACCACGACGAATCTCTGGATGCTACGCATACCATCCCCCTTCGGTCGGCTTGTCTTCCTATACACAATGCTACGGGATTCACCGCGTCAGTATCAACACTCGTCGGATCACCTTCGTTTCGACGCGCGCCTTGCCGGAACTCGGCGCGTTCGCGATTCTTCAACCTTCGCACAGACCAAACAGTTTGCTACCCGCTCCCATCCGACGCGTTTTGGAGACATCCTTGGAATTCTTCATTTTACACCTCGGTGCATTCATTATTGGGCTCGCGAAAGCCGGTTTCGGCGGCGGACTCGGCATGATCGTCACCCCGCTCTGGGTGCTCGTCATATCGCCACGTGAAGCCGTAGGGCTCATGCTTCCTTTGCTCCTCATCGGCGACATCGCCACGCTTTCGTTCTATTGGCGCGGATGGGATCGGCGCAATATCCTCGCACTGTTTCCCGGCGCGGTCATCGGCATTCTCATCGGTATGCAACTCATGGGTGCGTTGCCCGATCGAGAATTCAAGCTCGTGATCGGCATACTTGCACTCGTGTTCGGCATCGCGCAGGGTATCCGGCAGCACCTCGTCACCGAAGCGGTCAGCGGCAAGCTGTGGGTTGGGTTCTTCGCTGGTATTGGCACCGGCACGATCTCGGCTTTGGCGCACCTCGGCGGACTCATTACCACACTCTACCTTCTCCCACAACACCTTGCAAACAGGACGTTCGTCGCCACGTCTACGGTCGTCTTCTTCCTCATCAACGCGACGAAAGTGCCCGCGTACATCGCGAACGACCTCATTACCCGCGCCAGTCTTATTCAAGATCTCGCCTACATCCCAGCGGTGATTCTCGGTGCCGTCGTAGGCGTGGCGGTGAATAAGCGGATCCCCCGAAAGCAGTTCGCATATATCGTTCTCTTCTTCGTGCTGGCAACGGGTGTTAAGTTGGTTTGGGATTACGCGGCTGTGGCGTTCTGACACCATCGTTCGCCCGTCTACGGGGGTATGGTACCAGTACACTGTAACGGTACGTTTTCGTCTCACGCATGTATCTGAGTACCGGTGTTTCGTCTGCGCACTTCACTGGGGAGAAAACCGCTATGCGACGGAACAGTTTCGTCACCGACCTCTGCACGTCAATCCGCACGCGCGAATCATCGTTCTACAATCCGCGTACCGGCTGGGTATACATCGCGTGGAACGGCGCCGATGCGATTGGTTTTGACGGCACACCGGTACCATCGCGCGAATACGCCGGACGTCGCGAAGTCATGCGTTTTCTGGCGAAGGGCACCCACACCGTCAGCGCACAAAACGGACATCTCGACGACCTCACGGTACGAGCGGTACCGCAGCTTATGCACTGCAAGTTAGGCGCGAATCCCCATATACGCGAGTTCGGCGACTACGATTGGGCATTCCTCGAACGCTGGGTGAATCCGCACATCAACAGTATGGTCGCCTCGGGAGGCGCCGATCAGGTTGGCCACGCGACTGAATGGAAACGTCGCGGCAATAGGTGGATCGTCGAGCGCGGAATGCCGGTCAGCCTCAGCAACGTCGCTGATCCCGCCGCGATCGTCGCGTGGATGGCAGACAATGTCTTGAACGATCCGACGAGGCCAGACGGCGTACTTATCGACGAGTTCTCTGGCGGGAATGCGCCCGCGTTCGCTGGATACGCGGAAGCCGCGCGTCGCATCGCAAGTGACCGACGTTTCGACGGCATAGCACTCTATCCGTATTTCGGCGGCCACTTTCCGCTCACCGACGACTGGCGCGTCGGCGTACCCGACGCACCGGACAACAGCGGACACCTCATCCGCGCTACATTCGACGCGGCGACAGCAGATGGCGAATGTGGAAGCGCCAACTGGTGGGTATCGTGGGAGCGCTACCTCCGCGAATTCCGCCACGTTGAAGACGCGACGGACGCGATGGACGACCGATTCCTCAACTCCATGCGTGAGTGGCGCGCGTTCTATCCCGAAGCACAGCGGAAGATGATGATCGCGCTTGGATATCTGACGATCACCGAATCGGTGAATCTCCATCCTTCCGTGGATTTCAAAGTCTACATGGACATGCAGCTTCGATATCTCGCAACGCACGAAGAGTTCGATGGCCTTGCGGGAGTGTACGAGTACCTGTCGAGTTACGCCGACGAGGAATCGGTGCGCTTCGCGCCACGCCTGTACCGGCACTATTGTATTGAAGGGAATACCGATCTCTACACGGCGCGCTTCGGTTGGCGGTACAATCCAGATACCATCCGAAACGCAGACTTCGAGGACTGGTGGGATACGTGGAAGTTCCCGATTGTCGAGCAGGAACGGTCGATGCGAGC
>CAZWQW010000006.1:27415-36655 GCA_964635955.1 uncultured bacterium
TATGTATCGTGCGCAGCGGGTGGTGCGGCATCGTTGAATGGAAAGCCGATTCCGTTTCATCCATACGACAATCGACTGGAGGCGATGCTGTACGTTTCGGCGGGCGACGTATCGCTCGAAGGAGCATCCGCGCGCGATGTCGTCGTGCGAGCGGTTCCCGAACTCGCGTACTGCAAGTACGGGTACAATCCGTTCATCCGAGAATACGGCACGTACGACTGGGCATATCTTCAGCATCACGTTCTCCCGCATATAAATACCGTTATTGGCCGTGGTGCGGACGACGAACGCGAACATGCACACGAATGGAAAGCGCGCGGCGGCAAATGGATCGTCGAGCGCAGTCTTCCGACGAGCCGAGACGCGGAACACGATCCGGACGTCGTCTTCGAGAAGTGGATCGACACACCCGGCCTCACCGATCCGCTTTTCGACGGGATCCTGCTCGATGAGTTTTTCAGTGGGGACAAACCAAGTTTCCCCGCGTTCTCGAAAGCCATCAAGCGCATTGCTGAAGACCCGCGTTTCCGTGATAAGCAGGTATACCCGTATTGCGGATCACACTATCCCGATCGCGACGACTGGGGCATCTATGACGAGAATGACACATCGAAGTCCAGCGTGCCGTTCTACCGTGCGACCTTTGACGCGGGCTATCGAGTCGCATGGGAACGCTACATGCAGGAGCGCCACGAGGAGGCGATAGCAGAGGCGTTCATCGGCGAGAGAATGGTCGCGAACATGCAGCGTTGGCGGAACGTGCTCCCCGACGCAGCGGCGCACATGATCGTCGCGCTGGGTTACATGGACATGGGGTTTCAGCTCGACATCCATCCCGACGTGGACATCAAAGTGTACCGCGACATGCAGTTCCGCGCGATGGCCACCGCCGAACCATTCGACGGACTCTACGGCATTACCGGATGGACCTCCGGATACGCCGACGACGAGACGATACGCTGGACCGCAAAGCTCTACCGCCATTACGGCATCGAAGGCAACACCGAACCGCTAAGCGACAAGTTCGGATTCGCGTACAAAACCGATCATATCTACAACGGCGACTTCCGCCACTTCTGGGAAGGGTGGGACTTCCCGGTTCTCAACGAGAAGTCCGCGTCGGTGGTCGCGAATCGCGATTTCAGCGCGTTGCAGAGCCGGTGGAACAAGACAACGTGTGGCGATACGGCGCTCGTGATGAAGCGGATCGTTGCGCGTCCGAATGAGTTTTCGCAACCGATTCGCAACCTAAAGCCCGGTCACACATACAGCGTGAGACTCATTTCTGGCGATTACCGCCACTTCCTTGATGGTGTATCGGAAGAAAAGCGCCACGGAATCGCAGTGACGCTCGATGGTGTCGAAATCATCCCAGAGAAGTCATTTGTGAGCGTCCATCGGCAGCACCCGACGGTGAAAGTGCGAGGCTTCAGTCGCAAGCACCTCTATTGGTGGAATACCCACCGCATCGTATTTCGCGCGACCGAAAAAGAAGCGAGGTTGACCATATCCGACTGGCAGGACGGCAAGCCACTCGGTCCGATCGGAGAAGAGATCGCCATCAACTTCGTGCAAGTGCAAGAGTATCTCGACGACTGACGTGTGAACTCTGCGAAGGAGATACCGATGTCGACGGAGCGTCCGAATATCTTGTTTCTGCTGAGCGACGAGCACAGCTATCGGTGCTTCAGCTATCTCGATCCAAACGGCGAGGGCGAACCGGTACGCACACCAGCGCTCGACGCACTCGCGACCAACGGAGTGAATTTTCGGCAGGCATACTGCCAGATGCCACTCTGCACGCCGTCGCGCATGTGCTTTCTCACAAGCCGTGAACAGCGGCGATCCGGCGCATGGGACAACGAAAGTTGGCTCAAACCGGGAATCCCGACGCTACCCGAAGTGTTCGCCGATGCCGGATGGGAGACGTGTCTTGTTGGGAAAGCACATTTCGGCGGTGATCGGCAGTTCAACGGGTACCAGCACCGTCCGTACGGTGATCTCACCGGTGCGGCGGGGCATCAATCCGAATACGCGAGAAAACGGGAAAGCGGCGAAACAAACGGCATGCGCTTGCGGACGCTCGACGCGGGAATTACCGAGATACCCGAAAGTCGTCTACAGGAGCATATCATTGTGCGCGAGTCTATTACGTGGCTTCGTGAACACCAACACGTACGAGCGGGGAGACCATGGTTTCTCTGTGCGAGCTTCAGCCGTCCGCACTTCCCGCTGACCGCCCCACGGCGATTCTTCGAACGCTACTGGCCAAACGGCGTAACTCCTCCGAAAACCGGTCCCGGTGATACACACGATCACCCGATGACGCGAGGTATGCGTGCCGGTTTCCGAACAGACGAAATCGGTGGCGACGAGGCAATGCGGGCACGTGCCGCGTACTTCGCGTGTGTCGACTACCTTGACGAGATCCTCCGCGATTTCCTCACGCTTCTCGATGCCGATGGGTTTCTCGAGAACACGGTCATCGTCTACACGACCGATCACGGCGAACTTGCCGGCGAACACGGACTCTGGTGGAAGAACTCGTGGCATGAAGCGGCGACTCGGGTGCCGTGGTTCATCCAGACGCCAGAACATCGCTCGGGTAATCTCGCGCCGCGTTGCATCGACACGCCCGTGAGTCTCGCCGATCTCTTTCCGACGCTCGCCGGACTGTGCGGCGTCGAACCGCCGGAAGACATCGATGGTATCGATCTCTCGAACGTAGTTATCGGCGGTAACGAACTTGTGCGCGGACCTGTGTACTGCGATGCTTTGACGCCACGTTGGGGTGCCGGCACTGAGTTGCGCATGGTGCGCGACGGCAAGTGGAAGTACGTTGCGTTTCGGGAAGCGCCGCCGATTCTCATCGACCTCGAACGCGATCCCTTCGAGCAACACAATCTCGCCGGAGCGTCCGACGCATCAGCCGACGCGAAAGACGCAGAGCAACGACTCGCCAAGATCGTCGCCGAATCAGTGGACTTCGACGCCGCGGAAGACGAACGCCTGCGCGATGAACAGCTAACGAGAGAGCATGCACTCAAAATCAAACGTGGCTACCGGAATATGTATCTGCTTGCCGACGGTCGTCTCATTGACGCGGATCGTGAGATCTACGAACCGCCCGTACTCTCGGACGACCCGTCAACGACGTTCGCGGACTTTCCACATAAGAAACCGTAGGCATAACGGCGTTTCACGTGCCCATACCAACCGTGCGACGGGGATTTACGCGCCTTTGTCCGAACGATAGCTGTTCGTACGTTTGAGCATGAATTCGAGAACGACGACCCCACACGTCACGTCTACCGATAACCTTTGTTCGAAAGGGGTAGCAGATGCCGGAACTCAAGGGATCACGCACCGAAAAGAACCTCATGATCGCGTTCGCCGGAGAGTCACAGGCGCGAAATCGATATTCGTATTACGCGAGCCAGGCGAAGAAGGACGGATTCGTTCAGATCGCCGATATCTTCGAAGAAACGGCGAATCATGAAAAAGAGCATGCGAAGCGCTTCTTCAAGTTCCTCAAAGGTGGCGATCTTGAGATCACTGCAAGCTTCCCGGCCGGCGTGATCGGGACGACGCTCGAAAACCTTCGCGCCGCCGCATCAGGTGAAAAGCACGAGTGGACGGAGATGTATCCGGAGTTCGCTGAAATCGCGCGCGAAGAGGGTTTTGGCGCGATAGCGAAGACGTTCGAAGGCGTTGCCGTGTCGGAAAAGCAACACGAGAAGCGGTTCGTCGAACTCGCGGAGAATGTCGAGACCGAAAAGGTCTTCAAGCGTGAGAAGAAGGTCGTGTGGCGATGCCGGAATTGCGGTTACCTGCACGAAGGTACCGAGCCGCCCGCCGTGTGTGTCGCGTGCGCACACACAAAGGACCACTTCGAGCTGCTTGGCGAGAACTGGTAAGAACACGAACGGGAGGCGTGAGAACGCCTCCCGTTTTTTCATTTCGGCGAACATCGGCCGATACCCGTATACCTATTTACCGTAGTTTGGTAGATACCCACCCATGTCGACGAGTCGCCGCTGGAGTTCATTCACGGCAATCCCCCGCGAATCCGTAGCGCCCTCGACCATAAGCGCCGCTGCAACGCCGGTTGCCTGACCGGTGATGTAGCATCCGGGCATGACTCGAATCGACGCTTGCAGCTGTCTGTCGGTACTAACACAACGTCCAGCTACGAGAACGTTCTTCAGACCTTTCGGTGTGAGTATGCGATAGGGAATGCCGTAGCTCTCGCCCTTCCCGAGTCGGTACGTCGCCATTTCCTTGCGGAAGTTGTCATAACTCTGCTTGTCCGGACGCGCGATGTGGATGTCGACGGGGTACGAGTAGCGTCCGATTTCGTCGGGGAATACCGCGCGACTCGTGAAGTCGTCGAGGTTTAGCTCGTAGTCGCCCGCGATACGTCGTGTTTCCCGCACACCGAGTAGCGAGCCGGTGCTCACAAGCTCCATATTCTCGAAGCCTTTGAGGTATTCCTTGTAGTAGCGCTCGTACTCGAGCATCGACTTCCGACCCCAGATATACGCCTCGGTCAGCGATTCTTCGTCCGTGCCATCGACGCCGAACGTATGTCCGATATTTCCGCCGCCGACGTGCTCCCCGACGCGCCACATTCCGGGCAGATGACGATCCTCATGCGTAAAGACTCCGTCGCGAAACGCGTCTTCGATCCGCTTGTTTCCCGTTCCAAGCCCACTCGCGCGCACCGCTTCCCAGTCGACATCGGCCCATAGGCTGCAGAGGGTCCCGGGCATCATGTGACCGGTATCGTCACCTTTTACGTAGTCTGCGCCTGCGAATACGGCCAAATCACCGTCACCCGTGCAGTCGATAAACACCTTCGCACGAATCGCGAAAAGCTCCTTCTTCCCCGCGCAGATCGCTTCGTTGACGGTACCGTCGCGCAATGTCACGTCAACGAGCTTCGTATGGAATGTGAATCCAATTGCTGACGCGGTGATGAGGTCGTCATAGACCCGTTTCAGCGTCTCGGCGCGGATGCCATAACCATCCGGAGGAACTGTACCGTTCGCAGCACGCAGCGCATCGAGCACCTCTTTCCCGACTCCGCCGGCAAGGAAGTTAACCCCATCAGTAAACTGCATGAACACCGGCACCAGACCCGCGGTACCCATTCCGCCGAAGCAACTGTGAGCTTCGATCAAATGTACCGACCGGCCTTGTCGTACCGCCGCCAGCGCCGCCGCGATTCCCGCAGGACCGCCGCCCGCGACCAGAACGTCGACTGTGTGTCGTACCGGGATTTCGCGCTGGTACGATACATTTTCGTTTGATGTCGTCATGTTGCGTCAACTCCCTCGTGGCGGATCAGACCGTGTATACGTGCTCGCGAGATACCGTTATGCTCCTAATAAATCAGCCATGTATCGCGGCGCGCGCAAAGCCCTCTGCTGTTCTTCTGTATGGATACTGGTCCGTTTGTCCCGAACAACTCGGCGATATCTTCATTCCATCGAATTGCCGTTCATAGGCATACCGGGGAGGGATGCCGATGTCGCCTTTTATCATCACACCGGTCCGCGTAAACCCTGTACACCGTCACGATGCCGAACGCGGCACGCTACTCAAAGGCGTATGGCGGTTCCGCCTTGATCCCGAAGATCGCGGTCGCATCGAACGTTGGTACCGCCAACCAGATACAATCCATGAGGAGATCACCGTCCCCGGATGCTGGCAGGGACAGGGTTTCGGCGACGATAGCATGGATTTCGTCTGGGACTTCCGATTACGTGCGAGGACGTTCCGCGCCACGTATAAAGGCACGGGCTGGTACGCGCGATCGTTTAGCCTCCAAGATGGCGGTACAACCAATCGCGTCCATCTCCGATTCGGAGGCGTACATCCCAGTGCCGAGGTCTGGCTGAACGGTGTTCGCCTCGGTGAGCACCATCTTCCGTTCGCTCCGTTTGGATTTGACGTAACGGACAGCGTTCGGAGACGTGGACAAAACGATCTCGTCGTCCGCGTATTCGAAGACGCACGGCCACTCGGTCTTGCCTTTTCATGGCAAGGAAACTGGTCCGGGCTCTATCGCGACGTAGAACTCGTCGAGACGGGTGAGGCGTGGATCGAAAACCTCCGGCTCTGTGGCGACCTCGAGACCGAGCAGCTTTACTGCTCAGTGGTCGTCGCGGGCGTGATCGAACCGAACACGCGATTGACGATAAACATTCGTGACGAGAAGGAATCGGTCGGGAGACATACCGAGCACGCGGTACCGATTTCGTCGCGCGTGACGTCCTTTTCGGTGCGCGTGCCTTCGCCAAAGGCGTGGAGTCCCGATACACCTTGCCTTTACCGTGTCGACGCCGTCCTGAACCGCGAGAGCGGCGATCGATCCGACGCCAACACTGTTCTCGACGCGCTTTCCGAACGTACTGGCTTCGTGTCACTTGCGGTCAGCGGTAAGCACGTCCTGATAAACGATGAACCGTATTACATGCGCGGCACGGGAGAGTTCCTCGCCTCGCCTGAAGTTGGATCGCCCGACACCGACCGGTCGCGTCTTCGGAAAAAGCTACGACAGCTCCGCGAATACGGTTACAACTACGTTCGATTCCAGTCGTACGTACAGGCTCCGGAGTATTTCGATGTCGCCGACGAGGTAGGTCTACTCATTCAAAGCGAACCGGGTATGCTCGGCGGATGGGGCGGACATACCGAATGGCACCGGTACACATGGCCGGAGCCGACCCCGGAGTACCGCGACGTTCTTCGTCGGCACTGGAGCGCGGTGGTACTACGTGACGCGAATCATCCCTCGGCCAACCTCTACTGCATGAGTAACGAACTCGGACGCGCCTGTCTGTTTCCACGTACCGCATGGCAGTGTTATCACGAGACGAAGGCAGTAAAGCCCACGGCGCTCGTCATATGGACCGACGGAGGATGGAACTCAGAGCTTCCCGGTGACTTCGTAAACGACGCAGCCGAGGTCGACGCCCAGACGACGCTTCCTGTTATCCAACACGAATTCCAGTGGTGGAGCTCGTTCCCCGATATCTCGATCGTGGACAAATACTCGGGTGCCATGCGTCCGTACGCGCAGGCAATCGCCTTCGATGCGGCTCGTCGTCACGGCACTGAGCACGTGCTCGAACTCGCCGCACGTACCAGTCAGCAACTCCAGTACATCGAAGCGAAGGGCAAGATGGAACGATGTCGTATGGATCATCCGACACTCGCGGGAATCTGCCACTTCAACGCGATGGACACGACGCCATCGCCACAAGGTATCATCGACGAGTTCTTCGAAGCTAAATGCACGAAGGCTGCGGAATGGCTCGAGGTAAACGGCGATACTGTGCTTCTCTGCAACCTCGGTTTCGACCAGCGAGTCTATTCGCCGGGATCAACGTTTCGCGCAACGTTGAACGTTTCCGATTACTCTCATCCCGCCCTTGAGTCACCAAAGGTCACATGGCGTATCGTTCTGGACGGCAATAGAATAGCCTACGGAGTGATGCCGTTTGTGCACGAACCGTACCGCACGACCGCGATTGGTACCGTTTCGTGTGTCCTCCCGAACGATTGCGCGTCACCATCTCGCGGCGTATTCGCTGCGACGATTACCGATGGAAAGCGGACATTCAGCAACCAGTGGGATATCTGGGTGCTCCCTGATGTTCAAACCCCAATCAATACCGCGGTAAAGGTTGGCGAGTCGTTCCGGACGTGGCTGCAACGAATCGATGTTCCAGCCGTGCAGCAGACCGACAGGAACGTGATTACGTGTCCGGTGATTCTCTGCGAGGAGTTCGGCTCAGATGCCGAGCGTTTCGTTCGTAACGGAGGTTGGGCGATAATCGCCGTCGGTGAAGGACTCGTTCGTCCGTATCCGCCGAAATTCGGAATGAAGCTCGGCCACTACTATTTCACACCTCCGGCGAACTATCCACCGTATGAAGACGGTCATGACGGCACGATCATCACCGATCATCCAGCGCTCGATGATCTTCTCCACGAGGGGTTCGCCGACTTGCAGTTTTTCGATCTCATAACCGATTCGCCGCCCATCGAGCTTGAACCGCTCTTTCTCAACGACGCCGATCCGATCATTCGTGTCATGCATTCATACCCTGTTGGCCGCTCACTCGGGTATCTCGTCGAGCGACGGCTCGGACACGGCGGAGTACTACTCTGCGCGCTCGATCTCAACCCAGATTACCCCGCTGGACGGCTTTTGCTGACGCGGCTGTGTGAATACGCGGCGTCCGGTGTATCAAAAGCGCCCGTGATGAGTGATGAGGCGGTCGCTGTTATCCGTGAACTGAGTCACGTTACCAGTGCGTAATGGCAATCGAAACCCGTTGAAGTACGCTGTTCCAACAGGCTGAGAAGGGGATTACGCTCTATGAACGCACGCGAACGATTCCGCAGGCAGATGCACTTCGAACGTGTCGATCGTCCAGTGCGATGGGAAACACTCGGATTCTGGGGCGAAACGGTCCGTAGATGGCGTACCGAGGGGCTTCCCGAGGACGTGCATCCCGAGCAGTATTTCGAGATGGATCCGCGTTCGTATTTCCCCATTCGAAGCGGTTTTACGCAACTACCGCTGGATCCCGCATTCGAACGCGAGGAAATCGAGCGAACCGCATCGCATGTTATCTATCGCGGCACTGACGGAATACTACGGCGAGAGCGAGCCGATCGCGCGGAACTCAGCATGCCCCAGTGGCTTCGATTCCCCGTAGAAACTCGCGCGGATTGGGAAGCAATGCTCTTCCGTCTCGATCCGGACAAACAATCTCGCTACGGCGACTGGGCGGATTTGCATCGGCGATTCGACAATCGGGAATACCCGCTCGGTCTCACGATCTGTGGAGCATACGGCACTCAGCGGAACTGCTTCGGCGAAGAAAAACTCGCGTACGTCTACTACGACGACCCCGACCTCGTGCACGAGATCATGCAATGGTGGCTCGCGTTTTACAAACGCCTCGTGACAATCGTAACGACGAACTTCCCCGGCCTCGACTACGTGCTGTTCTGGGAGGATATGGCACATAAGACCGGGCCGCTGATCTCGCCTGACTTCGTGCGCCGTTTCATGATGCCGTACTACGCGCCACTTATCGATCACATCGTATCGTGCGGCATCGACGTGGTCTGGGTCGACACCGACGGGAACGCGGATGTTCTCCTCGACCAGTTCATAGCGTCCGGCGTCAACGCCATGTGCCCGTTTGAGATAGCTGC